>NZ_JBNYYG010000009.1:0-134600 GCF_050565405.1 Paenibacillus macerans
CAAGACTCGAACCCTATTGACCGCCACGCCTTGGCCTGCCTTTATGCACATCGGGTATCTTGTTGGGTTTAATGCAACGCCTATGCTTCAGTGGTCTTATTGAGCTTCATACGGAGCATTTTTTGCAGAATTCCCGGAAATAAGGTCCTTCCGGTCCGTTACATTTTGGAAACCTCGGTTTTGAAGCATTTAAGGTCCCTGCGGTCCGTTAGAAGCGCCGCCTCACGCTATACCGCAAACCTTCCACGCCAAGTCCAATGATTGCGAATGATTGAAGCCACTCCTTAGCGTACCGGAAACGAGAAACTGCAAAAGTGCAGGAATTCGCGAGAGTTTGGCTTATTTCCGAGAAAAGCCATTTTTGCAGGAATTCCTTGAAACGCTTGGTGCAATTTCGCCTTCTACAGGTTTCCTGGAAGCTTTATTGCAACGCCAAGGGCGGGTGCGGGAGGAAGAGTTGGCAACAGGCCGGCAGCTTCCCGAAAAGCGCTAAAACCCCAGCCTATTCGGAAATAGGCTGGGGTTCTCAAGGACAGCAAGGCGGAACCGCCGCGTCGCTTGCGCTTACGCCTCGCGAATCCGGTACAGCACGCTGTCGAAATCGCCGCGCAGCGGCAGCTCGACGCCGATCCGCATCAGGCCGCGGCCACTCCAGATGCCGGGCAGGCCTTCGATCGCGTAGGTTTTGTCCGGCGCCAGGCCTTGCAGTCGCAAGCGGGGCAGCCGGTCGCCCAACTGCTGCGCATGCAGGAAGCTAAACAGCACGCAATCGCCGCCGTCCGCGTCCACGTACTGCACCGCCGTCACCCCAAGGTGATACAACGCATCGAGCCGGTACTGGTCGCCGAACTGCACCAGCGGGCGGATTTCCTTGTATTGCCGGACGAACCCCGCGGCCTCCTCGATCTCCGCGTCGCTCCAATGGTTCAGGTTCGCGCCGATGCCAAGCGATCCCATCATGGCGCTGTGAAAACGATACGGCAGCGACAGAACGCGGCGGTTCATCCCGGTCGGCGATTCCGTCACCCAGCAGGTCATCATCTTCGGCGCGTACACGTAGGAGAAACCTTCCTGGATGCTTAGCCGGTCAAATGCGTCGGTATTGTCGCTCGGCCAGGCTTGATCGGCATAACGGAAGATGCCGAGATCGATCCGCGAGCCCCCGCCGGCGCAAGTCTCGAATTCCACCTGGGGGAAGCGGCGGCGCAGCTCGGCCCAGATCTCATAAAGGCTTTGCACGTGGCGGATCCAGATTTCCTTCTGCCGGCGCAAAGGATGGTCCTTCATCCCGGGCTCGGTCACCGTCCGGTTCATGTCCCATTTGATGAACTTGATTTGATGCTTGCTCAGCAGCTCGGTCATGAACTCCAGGATGTAGTTCTTGATCTCCGGCTTGGAGATGTTCAGCAGCAGCTGATTGCGCAGCTCCGTCCGTCCCCGCGTAGGGAAATGGTACACCCAGTCCGGGTGGCTGCGGTACAAATCGCTGTCCGGGTTCACCGCCTCGGGCTCCACCCAGATCCCGAACTCCATGCCGAGCTCGTGCACCCGATCGATCAGCTCGCCGAGCCCGTTCGGGAATTTCTCCCGGTTCACGTACCAATCGCCGAGCCCGGCCCGGTCGTGATTCCGCGCCCCGAACCAGCCGTCGTCGACGACGAACAGCTCGACGCCCATTCGGGCGGCGCGTTCGGCCAACGCCATCTGGTTCTTCACCTGCACGTCGAAGTAGGTTGCTTCCCAGGAGTTGTACAGCACCTTGCGCGGCTCCCGGCTCGGCAACACGCATTCGTGCTGGTAACGGTGCAACTGCCGGCTCATCCCGCCGAATCCGTCAGCGCTATAGCCGCCCACGAACGTCGGCGCGGCAAACGACTCGCCGGGTCCAAGCAGCCACGTACTGTCGAAATCGTGAATGCCGCCGGTCACGCGGACGCGATGGAACGCGGTCTGTTCGGCGACGATTTTCCAGTTGCCGCTCCACGCCAGCGCCCCGAACCAGACTTCGCCCCGCTCCTCGGTGGCGAGCCCGTCGTCGACGGCAAACCATGGATTGGCATGGCCGTCGGTAAAGCCGCGCCGCGATTCCAACTGCTTTTTCCCCTCCGAGAGGAACGTGCGCCGCAGCTGAAATTCGCCCGCCCATTTGCCCGTGACATGGGTCAAGCGGTATTCCGGCAATACCGGCATCGTCCAGGCCGCCGATTGGATCGTCTCCAGCAGCACCGGCTCGGCCCCCAAATTCACGAGGCGCACGGAGCGCTCCAGCAAATCGTGCTCGGCAATGACCGAATAACTCAAACGGGCTTCAAACGGATACGTCTCATCCTGAAACGTCAGGGTCAGCGTCTCCTTGCCATTCTCCCGGGTGGTCGCGTAACCGGCGTATTTCGGGCAAAAATCGCGCACCCCGTCCGGCCAGGTCACCTTGAGCGAAGGCTCGACATAGCCCACGCCGCCCCAAAAGCTGTACTCCTCCGCCTCGCGGTCGATTTCGGCATCAAACGAGCTGTGCCCGCGCGACCCCAGCAATGACGCTCCATCCGCCGGATCGACGGTCGGCCCCCAATACAAATGCTGTAAATGGCCTTTCTCGTTCAGGCCAAACAAATAAGTGCTCCCGCTCGTCTGCAGCGCAAACAACCTCCGCTGCTCATCCACTTTGATAGCCATGTGTCTTCACCGTCCCGTTAAGTTAAAAATACCTTGAATATCTTTGCTTCCGCCGGCTCCAGATCCACGACCAGTTCCCCGATCGCTTCGCTCTCCGTGCCTTCCCACAGGTCGGACACCCGGTACCGTACGCCCTTATCCAGTCCTGCGCGGGTCAACGAAACCGTCTTCCGTACCGCTCCCGCCGGATCGAAGTTAAACACGGCAACATACATCGAAGCGCCGCGCTCTTTCGCCGGATCCGCCAGCACGAACACATCGGCCGCCCGGTCGCCGAAGCCTCCATCCAGCGGCTGGAACGTTTGGCCCAACCGGGCCACGTCCATCACCGCCTTGTTGCCGAGCCATGCCTTGGCCCGGGACGCCGCCTCCTCCTTGCGGAAATCGTCGCCCAGCAGCAGCAAGGTCCCGGCGATCACGGAGGCCGTCAGACGGCTGCGCCCTTCGTGCCGGCCCGTCGGCTCCTGATTGAAGCTTTTGTACAAAACCGTATGGTCCGGGTCGTTGAAGCGGTATAAGCAATCGTTCATCCACCAGCCGTAGGTCAGCGAATTCAGCAAGTATTCCGTATCGCCGATTTGTCCGAACACGTCGCAGGATATGCGGCGGCTATGGGCAAACGCGTACGGGAATAGCGGGGAGATCGACAGGTTGATGAAGAAGGGCCGGCCCGCCGCCTCCGGCGACAGCTTCGAGGCCAAATAGGACAACCCGTAATGGTAAGCCGCAATCCCCGTCGTGATCTTCGGATCGTAATGCTTCCCTTCGAGCGCGCCATGCGCCATGAAATCCAGCTTGATGTATTCGAAGCCTTCGCGGATCGCCTTCTCCGTGAACCAGTCGATTCGTTGCAGCGCACCGGGATGGGTCGGATCGATCGCCAGTCCGCCGGCGATGTCCGCGACGATTTCCCCTTCCTGATCGCGCAGCAAAATGTCGGCATACGTGTATTGACCGTCCGTTCCTTCAACCGCTTGGGCGAATTGGGCCGGGCTACCCCAGAAGGCAAACGGCGTCCAGTACGTTCCGGGTTTATGCCCGTTTTGCCGCACCCGCCGCAGCGCGTCCTCCATTTCCTCCGCCGTCAGCCTGTTCCAAAACGCATCGAAGTTGATATAAAGCGTGCCTTCGCTTTCAAATCCCAGCGGCTGCACCTCGCGCTTCAGAAAATCGCTGGTCGACGTGTAGAGGTCATAATCCAGCGTGCTCATCGCCGCCGACCAGCTGTTCCATCCGAACGGCACGCCGCCCTCCCATTTCAGCGGGGCTTCGACCCGCGCGTTGGCCCAGCCGTAGGCTTCCAGACCGTCGCGGTAATCGTCGTAATACCCGGCGAACACCAGCGGCGACGCGATCCGCGTGCCTTTGACGTAGCCGTGCGGCTGGGTATCCCGCGTCATTTCGCCCGCCGTGCCGGCGTACAGCTCCAGTTCATCCAACTTGCCGGCCTGCTCGCCTTTGATGCGGATGCCCGTTTTCCACACGTCGTGAGACAAGGAGCCCGTCACGAACCCCCGCCGGCTTCCCGGGTAAAACAACGCGGCCGCCTCGTAGCTCTCCGTCTCCAGCGGCAGCGGCCGCGCCGCATAACGCACCCATTTGTCGTTGTCGTACGGAATACGCAGCACGTGCAGTTCGCCTTCTCCGGATACGGCTTCACCGGAGGCCCTTTCAAAACCCGCCTCCGCGGAGCGCAGCACGGCAATCCGGTTCAGTTTCGTCTCGCTGTCGCATGCCACGACCACCCGGATCAGAAAGAAAGGCTTATTTTCGTACACGTAAAAATGCTGCTCGATTCCCGGGCAACCCGGCGTTTCGTGCAGGATCGCCACATGCTTGCCTTTGCCGAAGCCATCTTCGATCTCGTCCGCCGCCCCTAACATTTCATGGCGCTCGTACATCCCGGTGTGGTACTCCCGTCCCTGCCACCGGAACGCGCTGCGGATTCCCTTCCAGGCGAACAAGCCGCGGCAGTTCCAGGCAAATTCACCTTTGGCCAAATCGAGCGTCAGCCTCGCGAGGCCGCTGTCCACTTGCACCCATTCTCCCGCGCCTGCATCCGTCCCCACATTGACCGTTACGGTATTTTCGCTGCCCACTGTCATCCATCTCCCTCCAAAATGAACGCTTTTTGCTTAACTGCCTCCCATTATAAAGACGAACCAACGGGGATGAAATGCAGCGATGTTCCGATCTATAGCGGGAAGCGACGTTTTTTTCGGCTACCGGTAATCCCGGTATTCCTGCGGCGTACAACCGACCGTCTTTTTGAACAGATAGGTAAAATAGGCCGAGGTTTGTATGCCTACGCGGTCCGCCACCTCGTAAACCTTAATGTTCGGGTCCCGCAGCAGTTCCTTGGCTTGCTGGATGCGCGTCTCCTGGACGTATTCGGAAATCGTCTTGCCCATTTCCTTCTTGAACAGCACGCTGAGGTAGCTGGCGTTCAGATTGAACTGTTCGCCGAGTTGCTTGACCGTCCAGTTCTCCTGCACCCGGTCGGCGATGAAAGCGGCCACCTTGCGGATCAAGTTGCGTTGCTGGTTGATCTGCTCCTTGACCTCGACCGTCATGTACCGATCCACGCATTCCATGAGGAACTCGAGCGTTTGCTCGGTATTGCTGCAGTCCAGCATCCGCCGCCACAGCACGATGTTCATCTCCTTATTCGCCTCGTCGCCGCGCCGCAGCGTCCGGATCAGCTCGCTAAGGAAGCTCATGCCAAACGCCTGCACATAGGAAAAAGATTTCTGCGACGTCAGCAGCCCGAACATCCGGTTCATCGCTTCCCGCACCGCCGCGGCGTCCCCCGACTCCATCCGCCGGATGACGTCCGGGATGAACTCCTCGCGCAGGCGGAAATCGTCGAACTCCCCGGCATCCGGCGTCTCGCCCCGCACGATTTGCCCATCCTCGATCAAACGGGCCTGGGCCATCCGGAATTTGAGTTCCTTATACAATTCCGGAACGTCGCCCCACGCTCCGCCCATCGGGCTGCAGCCGATCGTGACGGTCGAGCCGTGCTGCCGCCCCATCATGTCCTGGACGAACGGCAGCTGTTTTTCGATCCGCGCTTTTTCCCAGACCGGGGGATTCACCTGCAAAGCCACGATTTCATCGGGGGACGTCTGCGCCAGCCAAACCGACCCGATGTCGGACATCGCCACGTCGACCGTTTGGCGAAAAGCCGCCCCGAGGACCACCCTTTCCTCCGCGCCTTGCTGCATGGACAAGAAATGATCGAGGCCGAAAACCAGCAGCCGCAGCTCGCGAACGGCGGCGGGCAGCTCCATCAAGCCGTTCCAGGAAGCGAGCCGCTCCCCGTCCGGAACGATGCCGGCGAGCAGGTCGTTGACGAACCGCTCCTTGACGAGGCGCAGGCTGCCGGACACTTGTTTCTTCAGCGCGTCGGTCTGTTCGGCCAAGCGGCGCGCTTTCACCAGCGTCTCCCGCATCGCTGCCAACCGGCTCGCGACTTCCTCCAGCTTCAACGGCTTCAGCACGTAGCCCTGCGCGCCGACATGAATGGCATCCTGCACGAACTCGAATTCGTTATAGCCGCTGATCATCAGCACCTGGAGCTGGGGAAGCAACTCCTTGGCCCGCGCAACCAGCTCGATGCCGTTCATGCCGGGCATGGCGACGTCCGAGATCAGCACATCGAAATCCGCCGCTTCGATCGCCTCCAAGGCTTCCTCGCCCGATTCCCGCGTTTCCGGCTGCTCATAACCGAGCTCCTGCCACCGGATATAGCGTACCAATCCCTGAATGTTGGAAGGTTCGTCATCCACGATCAAGACTTTCAGCATGCTAACCTCCCCTCCTTATCGTCGGCGGCGCGGTGCATACCGGAAGAGCGATGGAGACCCGCGTCCACTCTCCCGCCTCGCTATCTAGCCTGAACGCCGCCGCGCCGCCGAAATACAACGCTAACCGCTCCTTGATATTCGCCGTCCCGAATCCGTTCCCGCTGCCCCGAAAGGTTCCCGCTTCTATGGCAGTTAGCGTCTCCGGCGTGATCCCTTGACCGTTGTCGAACACCGACATCCGTATGCTGTCCCCCGACCGCCCTACGGCGATGCGGATTACCGCGTCCGGTTGGCGCGTGATCGCCCCGTGGGCATAGCAATTTTCCACGACCGGCTGCAGCAGCGTCTTGATGGTGTAGAAATCCAGCGTCCCCGCGTCGATCTCCCACTCGATCCTCACCCGCCCCGGGAAACGCAGCTGCTGGACCTCGAGGTAGGCCTTGACGTGTTCGATCTCCTCGCGGATCGGAATGACGCTGACCTGATTGTTTAGGGTCTGCCGATAGAACGTCGTTAACGCATCGATAATGCGGATTTGCTCGTCGTCCTGGGCATCGAGCGCCCGCCAGCGCAGCAGGCTCAGCGAATTGTAAATGAAATGCGGATTGATCTGGGCCTGCATCGCCTTGAAGGCCTGCTCCCGCTCCAGCAGACTGGTCCTCATGATGTCCTCGACCAGGATGCCAAGCCGCTCCGACATGAAATTGAACATGATCTCCAGATCGCCGAGTTCATCCTGCACCTTATTGCGAATCGTCACGTCGAACTCGCCGCGCGACAAATCGTTCATTCGGTTGCCGAGCCGGCGGATGCGCCGGACGATGTTGTTGACGATCGTCATCACGAGAAAGACCGACAGCGCCAGCAGGGCGACCGCCGTGCCGGCGATCAGCGACAACAGCGTAACGCTTTGCGGGTCCATGTATTTCATTTGCGTCAAAGCCACGACGTACCAGCCGGAAGTGAGCGGCTCGATGATGACCAGTTGCCTGGTCTGCGTCAGGTCGTAGACGGCATCCGTTTCGGCGCCGGCTCCCCCGGCCGGTTTAGCGTTCAAGGGCCCGGCGGCTTCGCCACCCGCCCCGCCCTCCTCCGGCCAGTCTTCGGCCGCGATGCGGCTGCCGATCCTCTCTTTCTCCGACGTCGCCAATATCCGCTTCGATTCATCGACGATATATAAGCTGCCGCCGCCTTGAAACGGATATTTCAGCAAATCGCCGAATACGACGTTATAATCCAGCAAAATGTAGACCATGCCCAGCGGGTCGCCCGTGCTGTTCAGGATTTTGCCGGTCAGGACGATCTGCCCGGGATTATCCGGCGCATTGCTCCACCGCAGCAGGGTGGGGGAGGCCATCGTCTTCTCGTACCAGGTCCATTCGTCCAAACCGGATAGCAGCCGATGTTCCGGCCGCCACAGCAGCCGTCCGTCTTCGACCAGCCCCTCGTTGATATGATAAATGCGAAAATCGGCGATACCGGGCAGATATTTGCTCGTCAGCAAAAAATTGCGGTCCAAATAATCGACGGTATCGATGATTTGCGCCATGTCCGCGTATTCCCGCCCGAGCCTGGCAATCAGCTCGCTGTCGGTCGCCGTGCGGATCGCCAGCAAATCGTAGCTCTGCTTGCTGTAGTCCACGTTGATCGCCGTTTGCTTGATCGAATCGTCGACGGTGGTCACGTAGTTCTCGTGGAAGCTGCGCACGACGATATACATCGTTACGCCGCCAAGGATCAAGCTTGGAACCAGCAGGATCAGGCCGTACATGATAAAGATTTTCCGATTCAGGTTCATCCCCCGGGTAAAACGGATTACGCTGTTTTCCAACCATACTCTCAAAGCTGCAGCACTCCTTCCTCACGTACAAAAAGTGTACCATATGCACCGTGAAGCAGGATCCTCGCAAAACCCGAGAGGAGGAGAGTATCCTGCGAACGAAAACAGGCTTAGCCCCGAGCCGGGAACGGATCGGGGCAACCTGATTTTTCAAGCGGTATTAGCGTTTTCGTTTAGCTGCCTTGCGCGGTGTCCAGCTGTTCATGCCATTCCGTCTTTAACTCGCTCCAATGAGCGCGTTTTTCCAGCGCGGCTTGGAAATCTTTCCAGGCCGATTCGAACGTGTTGTCGTCTTTGGCCATGATCAGCTTCGCTTTGTATTCGGTCTTGACCGCTTCCAGCTCCGGCAAATATTTTTCCCAAACGCCGCCCGCTTTCGCCTTCACCTGGTCATACGGCTCGGCGACGCGAATCGTACCCATTTTGGCGATCTTTTCGGTAAAATCGATCGTTTTCTGTCTACCCTTGGGCTCGGTGACGTTATAATTCCACCAAGGATACCATCCATTGCTGAAGGAAGAAGTCATGTACAGTTCGGGAGTAGTGTTGGATTTTTTCGCTGCATCCCCTGAATCATGCAAGGTTTGATAATCGTTGTCGATATATTGCCATTTGCCGAGCGGTTGATCCGTCCAATCCCAGAACACGCCGGCAGGGCCTTCGTTGATCACCTGTTGCTGCTCCGCTTTCGGCTGCAGGGTATAGTCGTAAAATTTGAGAATCGCGTCGATGTTTTTCGTCTTTTTGCTGATGTAAGTATCATACTGCGGATACGGGTTGATAATCCCGTTGTAGCCGAGTTGATCTACCCCGTCCACTTGCGGATAGGGAATCGTTTCGTAATACCACGCAGGCTCTGTCGGGCCGTTCAGTACCTCCCAGATATGGGCGTCCATGTTGAAGAAGCCGCCGGCGTTCATGGCTACGCGTCCGGACTTGTTCTTCTCTTTGTAGCGTTCCGCCTTGTCGGTCATGACCTCATGGTCCAGCAGGCCTTCCCGATACATTTTGTTCATCCACTGATAGGCGGCTTTGTACTGCGGATCATCGTAGATAAAGACGTAATCGCCACCTTTCTTCTCTACGGGAATGACGCCGCCGGCCGAACTGGTCGTCACGCCGAAGGTGCTTAAAATGACGCTTTCGTCACTGGCATCGGATGAAAAACTGAGCGGAATCAACTTGTTGCCGTTGGCATCCTTTTGCTCGGAGGTCAGCTTTAAATATTGTTCCAAACCGTCCATGGTTTTCAAATCATCGATGGTCATGCCGACCTTTTCCAGCACATCGGTGCGTACAAACCATCCGCCCGATGCCCAGCCCGGCCACGGATCGTCCGGATTCTGGTCGAACCAGCTCGGAATGGACCAGATGTGGCCGTCCGGATCCTTCATGGCATCCAGATATTCCTTCGGAATGGAGGCAAGTCCCGGATATTTATCCGGCATATCGAAATATTGCTCGAGCGGAAGGATGGCATTGGAACGGACCATTGCATTGTCTACGATATCGCCGCGATAGAAAATGGCCGCATCGTCAAATCCGCCCGTATTCAGTTTCAAATTCAGCGCCGTCATGGCGTCGCCTTGAGTCGATTCGATCTGGACATCCACGTTTGGTTCGTGCTCCCGCCAGTAATTTTGCACCATGCTGTCGTTGTTGATCGTTGCCGTCCAGCCCAACCATAGCTTGAAGGAGCCGGTACCGCCGGTGGCGGAAGCGTTCTTTCCGCCATTGCTTTGGGCTGCATTGTTTTGGGTCGCGTTCCCGCCGTTTGCGCTGTTACCGCTTCCGCAAGCCGTCACAAGTGCCATCAGTATCGTTAACGACAGAACCGCAAGCTTTTTCGTCATACCTTGGCGTAAACTCAAATTCTTTTCCCCCTAACCATTTCATTTTGGCAAAACCGGTTGAAATTTGCTGCATCATTTATAATGTTCACATCTCACCCCTTCACGGAGCCGATGAGCACTCCCTTGACGAAATACTTCTGAAGAAACGGATAAACGCAAAGGATCGGAATGGCGCTGACCATGACGGTTGCCATCTTGATCGACATCAGCGTGACATTGGATAACGCGTTGCCGCGCGCCAGTTGTTCGATGTTATTGTTGGAACCGAGAACCGTCGACATGTTCTGTGCCGACAACAGCTGCTGCAAAAAGGTTTGGACCGGAATCAAATTTTGGTCCGTGACGTAAAAGGCCCCGGCAAACCAGTCGTTCCAGTGCCCCACCGCGGTGAACAGAGCCAGCGCCGCCAGCATCGGCTTGGAGAGAGGCAGAATAATGATCAGCAAAATCCGCAGCGGACTCGCTCCGTCCATTTCCGCCGATTCGATCAGCGCCCCCGGGATGCCTTGAATAAACTTCAGCATGACGAACATATTCCAGGCCGAAAAAGCCCCCGGTACCACATACACCCAAAACGAATTCAGCAAATTCAAATGGTACAATTGAATGTAAAACGGAATCAGTCCGCCGCTGAACAGCATCGTGATCAACACGTAGGTCAAGAGCGCGCTCCGAAGCGGCAGGCGATTGTAGGACAATCCGTAGGCGGCCAGCAAGGTGATTGTCATGCCGACCAGCGTCCCGACAAGGGTACGGGCGATCGTAATCAGGTAAGCGTGGCGAATCACGGCATTGCCGAGCACGACCTTGTAATTTGCCAAAGTAAATTGCCGCGGCCACAAATAAACGCCGCCTTTGGCCGCATCGCTGCCCACATTGAGCGAAATCGACAGCATATACATGAACGGATATATGACCGAGACGCACAGGAGAAGCAAGAGAATCACAATGATCGTCTGTCCGATTCGTTCTTTCGTTATTGTGCTCATTCTACCAAAGCCCCTCCTCATTCACTTTTCGGGATAATTGATTCGTGGAGACGACGAGAATGAGGCTGATTAACGACGACAGCAACCCTACTGCCGTAGCCATTCCGAAGTATCCTTGCTGCAGGCCGCTACGCAAAATATAAGTATCGAGCACGTCGGCCACCGGCTGGTTGGCCGGATTCATCAGCGGATAAATCTGATCCATCCCGACGGCGATCAAGCTTGGCATGCTCAGAATGAGGATGATCGAAATCGTAGGCGCCATTCCCGGCAGCGTAATATGACGCATCTGCGCCCACTTTCCGGCGCCTTCCACTTTCGCCGCTTCATACAGCTGCGGATCGATCGTGGTGATGGCCGCCAGGTACAGGATCGTGTTCCACCCGACTTCCTTCCACAATCCGCTTACGACGATCATAGGGCGGAACCAATGCGTGGAACCGAGGAAAAAGATCGGGTCCCCGCCGCCAAGCTTGACGATCAGCTGGTTGATTAATCCGCCATCGACGGTCAGGAAGGATTGCAGGATATACGCAACCACGATCCATGAGAAAAAGTGAGGGAGGTAGCTGACGGATTGCACGAACCTTTTGAACCCGTTATGTCTCACCTCGTTAATCAACAGCGCCAAAATAATCGGTGCCGGAAAACCGAAGATGAACTTCAAGACAGCGATATAAATCGTGTTTCTGACAACCAGCCAAAACTGGTCGTCCTGCAAAAACGAAAAGTTCTCCGTTCCCACCCACGCACTGTTCCACATCGTCGTTCCGAGATGGAAATCTTTGAACGCGACCTGAATGCCGATCATCGGAATGTAATTGAACATGAACAGCAGAACGACAGCAGGTAAGATCATGAGGTACTGCCAGCGGTATTTTGTTATTTTTGTAAGCACTCTATCACCCCTTGGTGTCATTATAGAGCGGCTATGAAAGCGGAACCATATAACAACGGTTGGATTTCTGTCGTTTTGATTGGAAGGTGGATAGGCAGGAGCGTGCGCGGTTTGCTCGCGACCTAAGGTCACGCACAATTTGTTGTACAAAATTATTGACTCAACCTAGAAATCAGTGCTTGACGGCTTGGCAGACCGGTGGGTTGAGCGGCAGATCAATCAACACTCGCAAGTCCGGACGACTTTGCATGATTATCCCGTTTGATCAGAAACAGAGAAACAGATGAATACCTATCCTAGCCCCACTTCCTATTCCCTGAACGAGAGGGATAATCGTACAAAGCAGCCTGCAGGGGCATCAAGACATGAACCCAATAGACAGCCACCTCAGTTGGGCCGCCCCGTTAGCACCTTTGTACGATTTTTCATACATCCACTTCTGCAGCAACGCCCTGTAAGGAAAAACGCGAGCCGGCGGAGGATTAAATAGTCCTCCGCGGCCCGCGCTTTCGGCGCTACAGCCTTATTTCCACAATTCCATGCGTTCCTGATAGTTTTTGTTGTATACCTGCTCCAGCTTCGGCAAGCCGGCGGCTTCCACTTCTTTCATCATCGTGTCGTACAAGCTTACGACGTCCTGCTCGCTTGGCGCGAGGGCCATTTTCAGGAAGTACTCGTTGATCGTTTCGTTCACCTTCGTCTCCATGATCGCTTCCGGCGTGCCGCCTGCCGGTCCCAGGCTATCGTACGGCGCCGTGTCGAACGACGTGTCGGCGAGGTTCTTGATCGCGAGGTCGGTCGTTGGATCGCTGGAATAACGGCCGATCAGGTCATAAGGGGTGCCGTCCGAGCCCGGACCGTTTTTGATCGCCCACGTCCATTTGCGGATCCCGGTCGACCGGGCGGCTTCATCCCAGTTTTTCTTGAACGCGTCCAGCACTTCCTGACGCGGTACGTGTTTGCCGTCCACCATATCCCAGTGTTCGCCTTCCACGCCCCACATCATCAAATATTGCCCTTCCTCGCTGGCCAGAAAATCGAGGAATTTGATCGTGCGCACCGGATCTTTATTCGTTTTGCTGATGGCGACGCCGTCCCAGCCGAGCGAGCTCTTCGGGCCGTATGACGTTTGGTCTGGTCCTACCCCGGGAGCCAGCACTTTATATTGGTAAAACTGTCTTTCCTCCGCGGTTGCCGGATCTTTGGCTTCGGCTTTCAGCAAACCGTTGGAGGTGCCTGCGTTCCAGGAAGCATCCGCCGTGGCGAAGATGTTGCCGGCGGCCAGCTTCTGTTGATATTGCTTTGTTTTCATCGTGACCCATTCTTTATCCAGCAAGCCTTGGCGATACAACGAGTTCATGTATTTCATCATGTCCAGATAACGGGGATCGCGAATATCCTTTTGCAGCTCCCCGTTCACTTCGTAAAACGGCATGATGCCGAACATCCCCTTGAACGTTCCGGTTACGCCGCTCATGTTCTCGCCGTTCAGCGTCATCGGAATCGTTTCCTTGCCGTCGATGGTAGGATATTTCTCCTTGAATTGCTTCAGCAGATTTTCGAACTCTTCGGCGGTAAACGGTTCGCCGTTGTTGACCTTGTCGCCGACGCCAAGCTCCTTCATCAGATCCATCCGCATCAGGAAGCCGAACACCGGATATTGCTCCAGGCCGTACCAGTTGGCCAGGTAGTAGTTTTTCCCGTCGGCGCTGCGCGTCTTCTTCAGCGTGTCTCCGTACATTTTGGAAATATTGGGACCGTACTTCTCGATCAGATCATTCAGCGGAATGACGGCGCCCGACGAAATATATTTATTCATGATATCGCTTCCACGATCAAGCATCACGACGTCCGGCAAGTCGTTGCTGGCCAGCATCAGGTTCAGTTTCTCCGCCGGGTTCCCGGTCGGCTGCTGAATTTCTACCGTGACGCCGGTTTTCTCCGTGATCGCTTTCGCCACCGGGTTCGTGAACGGGTCGCCCGTATTCTTGTCGAACCACGTCAGGGTAATCGGCGTCTTATCGTCTACGGGCGCTCCCGCATTCGTGCCTCCGTTCGCCGCAGGCGTATTGCCGTTTGCTGCCGGCGCGTTGCCGGAACCGCATCCGGCAAGCAGGGTGAAAACCAGAGTTGCGGAAACCATGAGTAGCAACTTCTTCTTCATGTGCGTAAACCCCTCTCTTATGCTATTGCGCTTGGACCTCAAGCTCACCTCAATTGTAAAAAGCCCTCTGCCGATTATCCATAACGCAATGTTACTATTCATAGTGGAAAACGTCTTTCATCGGTTTCGCTGCGGTTTATCCCTGTATCGGCCCGGGTACGGCAGGGCTTAAGGGAAGGCGGATGGTCACGGCGGTGCCGATGCCGAGCCGGCTGAATATCTCCACGCCGTAACGTTCCCCGTAAGCCAGCTTGATCCGGTCGTCGACGTTTTTGATGCCGTAGCCGGATTGGTTGCTGGCCTTATTGAAAGCTTGCTCGAGGCGCTCCCGCGTCATCCCCATCCCGTCGTCGATCACCTGAAGCAGGATTTCTTCGCCTTCCGCTTTCAGCTTTACGATGATATGGATGCCGTCCTCGCTCCAGATCGCATGGTTAATGCAGTTCTCGATGAACGGCTGCAGGATCAGCTTGATCACCGTACGATTGAACAGCGATTCGTCCAAATCGTAGTGCATATGCAGCATGCCGCGGAAGCGGATTCCCTGGATGGAAATGTAGTTTTTGACCAAATTGATTTCCTGTTCCAGCAGGATGACCCTTTTCCCCTTGTTCAGCGAGATCCGGTAATACTTCGACAGATGGCTGACCATTTGGTACACCTGCATGCTGCCTTCCTTGACCGCAAGCGAAGAAATCGAGGACAACGTATTGTACAGAAAATGCGGATTGATTTGCGCCTGCAGCGTGGTCAGCTCCGATTCCTTCACGGCGATCTCTTTGACGTAGACCTCATCGATCAACTCCTGAATGCGAGAGGTCATTTTTTGAAAAGCGTACGACAGCTGCCCGATTTCATCGTTTCCCATCGGCTTCGGCTTGACCTGGAAGACGCCTCGCTCCACTTTGCGGATTTGCTGCAGCAGCACCTCGATCCGTTTCGTGATGACTTTGGCCGTAACGAAAATCAGCAGCGCCGCCACCGCGATAACCGCTACGGAAATCCAGACGATCCGCTTGGTCGCCTGGTTCGTATTGGCCAGAAGCTCGTCATAAGGCACCGTAATCACGGTCGTCCAGCCGTTGCTCAGCTTTTTGTAAGTGAAGAAGCGCTCCTGCCCGCCGATCCGCACGTCGAATTTGCCGGCCGCCTGCTCCAGCTTGTCTTGAATGGGATAAACGTCAAACAGCCGGTGCGCCTTCATGGCCGTATCCCCGGAGCTGATGACGCGGCCGGCGGCGTCGATGATGTAGACGCTTTTATTGACGTTTTCTTTTTCGATCAGCGAATAGATTTCGGCGTCATTGATGTTGATCGTCAGAATCCCGTAGGGATGCGTGAGGCTGAAATAACTGAGCGAACGGGCCAGCGTCACGTAGGACGCCCCGGTCTGCGGATCGTCGATATAGGTGTAGACCGATTTTCCTGCCGCCTCGAGCGCTTGGCGTTTGACCGGTTCCGGCAGCTCTTCGGTGTATTTTATATACTGTTTGTCGGAATACAGCGTTTTGTTATCGATATAAATGGTGATGCCCTGAATGTTGGCATTGGAAATCGCCATCGAGGACATCGTGCGGTTAATGTACTGGAACGCATCCAAATAGTAATAGGCCTGCTCGTAGTCGTTGGACAAATAGTTCCGCAGCTGCGCGTCCATATAGAGAATATTGGTCAGTTGGTTGTAATAGCCCAGCCGGTTTTCGAGGTTCGTATTGATCTGGTTCAGCGTGCCGCTTAAAGAGGAATACGTCTGCTCGGTGATCGTATCCCTCGTGGACGTATAGGAATAATAAATCAGCACGGAGAACGGGATGAAGGACACGATCAGGAAGATCAGGAAAAACTTGTTCCGCAGCCGCAGGTTAGCGAACCAATGGTGCCGGAAATAGGCCAGTCCCCGAAACAGGCCGCTCGGCCATTTATAGCTTTTTTCGATATTCATTGGGCGTGACTCCTTGGTTTTTCAGGAATAAGGAAATGAAGTAAGACGTGCTTTCGTATCCGATCTTTTGCGCGATGTCCTGCACCTTGAGCGCGGGGTCTGCGAGCATTTCCTTGGCTTTCTCCAAACGGATCCGAGTCAGGTAATCGTGAATCGTCATGCCGGTTTTGTCGCGGAAAATCGACCGCAAATAGTTCGGCGACAAATACACCTGGCTGGACAAGCTGTTGATCGTGATCGGTTCGTGATAGGTCCGGTCGATGATCCGGCACACTTGATTCACCAGCTTAGCGTTCTTGTCGCCGGAGCGCTCCTTGATGAGGTTCATGTAATGCTCTCCGGCACGCCGGATGGCGGCCTCAACCCCCTGCAGCGTCTGGCAATCGTAGATGGATTGATACAGCAGCGCCCGTTTGCCCGGTTCGGCCTGGGTCGGCAAGCCGGGATTGTGCAATTGCGCTTCGAGGCGGGCGAGCAGGTCGATGGCCCACTCGAATACGTGCCGCTTTCCGATCCGCAGCTGGCGCAAGTTGGCCAAATATTCGCCGATCCCCCGCTCCGCTTCCTCTCCGTGCATTTGCTGCAGCGCCTCGAGCCAGGCTTGCTCCGCAAACGGCGGCAGCGAGTCGCATTGGTAACCCGGCTTCACGTCGGCGGCGCCGATCACCTGTCCGGGACCGAGATAGAATCGCTCGTCGCGGATGCGGCGCGCCTGTCCGTAAAGCCGGGCGATACCGGTCGGCTCGGCCGCTTCTTCCCCGACTGCGACCGTAACCGACAAGCCCAGCACGCCGCGGACCGTTTGGAGCAGCATGGACCACTGCTCCCGGGTTATTCCGGACGGGCCGGCTTCGATGAAGATCGCCAGTTCTCCCTCTTTATGCGGGGTAAGGACGACCTCCTTCCGAATGGCGCGAAAATAGTCGTCCGTCACGTCCAGCAGACGGGACGATGCTTCATCTCCCGGGTTCCCTTGGCCCCCGCCGGCTTCTTCCCCGCAATCGCAGTCTATGCTGCAGAGGGAAAGCTTATAGGAGACGGCGGCGTCACGCCGCTCCAATTTATTTAGGCTTTCGGAGAGGGATTCCCGCCGGGCAGGCTCCTGCTCATACAGCAGCTCCTTCAACAGATTCGCCTTGGTCACCCGGATCGTTTTATTCTTCAAGCGTACTTCTTCGCATTTCCGTTTCACCCGCTGCATCACCCCGGCGATTTCCTCCAGGTCCAGCGGTTTCAATAAATAACCGACTGCGCCGACGTGCAGCGCAGACTTCACGTAATTAAACTCATCGTGCCCCGTCAGGAACACGATTTGCATCCATTCGTACTGCTCGCTGACCCATTTCGCCAGCTCCAGTCCGTCCATCAACGGCATTTGCACGTCGGTCAGAACGATATCGGGCTGGATGACACGTATTTTTTCCTGGGCGTCCTTTCCGTTGATGCCGACCCCGGCGACGTAAATCCCCATGTCTTCCCAACGGATGAAGTCCCGCATCATCTCCAACTCCAACTCTTCGTCATCCACCAGAAAAATACTGTACATGCCCGAGTTCCCCCTTCGTTCGCAAGCTCCCAGTATAAGTATAGCGCTTACAATACAGGTTGCTAAATCCTCCTTTCGAATGAAAGTTATTTTCAAGCATGATTCGATACTTTGCTTTATCGACAGCGATTTTTACGGAGACTTATAATTTGGATCATAGAAATCGAACTACTAAGAAATTGCGAGGTGCCACTATGCAAACCGACCTGAAATTGCACAAAGGACCCGAGGTGAAGCTTTCTCGAAGAAAGCTATGGCCCGTTTTCAAACAGCAGAGGTTCTTGTTTCTCATGATGCTGCCGGCCCTGATCTGGGCGATCCTGTTCGCCTATACCCCGATGGCCGGATTGTATATGTCGTTCGTCAACTATCAGCCGACGCTGGGGCGGTTCTGGCAAACCCTGTTTCAGAGCGAGTTCGTCGGTTTTGAATGGTTCCGCTACTTTTTCAACAACGGCGACTTTCTGATTATCATGCGCAACACGCTGGCGTCGACCTTGATTACGATCCTCTTCTCGTTTCCGATGCCGATCCTGATCGCGATTGCCATCAATGAAATCAAAAACGTCAATTTCAAAAAAATCGTACAAACGTCCTCTTATTTGCCTTATTTCATCTCCTGGGTCATCGCGGCGAACATCATCGTCACGCTGCTGTCCTCGGACGGTGCGGTGAATGCGCTCTTGAAGTTATTCCACCTCACCGACGAAAGCATCCTGTTCCTGCAGAACGGCAAGTACTTCTGGTGGATCGTCGCTTTGGGGAATACGTGGAAGGACATGGGCTACAGCTCGATCATGTATTTGGCGGCCATCTCCTCGATCAACCCGGAATTGTACGAGGCTGCCAAGGTCGACGGGGCTAACCGGTTCAAGCAAATCCGGTATATTACGCTGCCCCATCTCAAACCGACGATCGTTATTCTGCTGATCCTGGCGCTGGGCGGCATCTTGAACGCCGGGTTCGACCAGCATTTCCTGCTCGGCAACGACCTGACGAAGGATTACTCCGACGTGCTGTCGACCTACTCCTTCCGCTACGGGATTCAGAACGGCATGTTCTCCTATGCGTCCGCCGTCGGGATGTTCAGTTCCGTCGTGGCTTTTGTCATCGTCGTCATCGTCAACTACACGGCGAAAAAAATCAACGGCCAATCCTTATTCTAGCTTAATTCATTAGTCTGCCCATGGAGGAACCCGCATGAAAAACAAAACGATTCCCGAGCATCTGTTCGATGCTATGCTGTACCTGTTCCTGACGTGCATCTTCCTAGTTACCTTTTATCCGTTCTGGAACATTCTGATCATTTCGCTGAACGACGCCACGGACTCGATACGCGGCAACCTGTATTTCTGGCCGAGGGAGTTCACCTTTGCCAGCTACGTCACGATTTTCCGCAACCCGGAAATCTGGAGCGCGCTGCAGGTCACCGTGCTGCGGACGATCGTCGGCACGGCGCTCTCCATCTTCTGCATCTCGATGCTGGCCTATACGCTTAGCAAACGTTATTTGCTGGGCTGGAAATACTTTTCGTTCTTCTTCGTATTTACGATGTATTTCGGGGGCGGGCTGATCCCGACGTACATGATTATCAAATCGCTGGGCTTGATCGACTCGTTTTGGGTATTTATCTTCCCGGGATTGATCGGGGTGTTCCTGATGATCCTCGTCCGCACCTTCATCGAGCAGTTGCCCGGCGAAATCGAGGAATCGGCCAAGATCGACGGCGCCAACGACCTGCAAGTCTTCGCCCGCATCGTCATGCCGCTGTGCGTGCCGGTGCTGGCCACGATCGGCCTGTTCCTTGCCATCGGCCACTGGAACTCCTGGTACGATTCCTATATCTACACTTACAAACCGGAGCTGAAGACGCTGCAGGCCGTGCTGGTGAAGATCCTCAACCAGTTCCAGACTGGGGGGATGATGTCGGATGCCCAGCAGTTGGCGCAAAGCGCCAAACGCATTCCCGTGTCGAGCGAAAGCATCCGCATGGCGGTGACGATGGTCGCTACGCTGCCGATCATCATGGTGTATCCGTTCGTGCAGAAGTATTTCGTCAAAGGGATCATGATGGGCGCGATCAAAAGCTAAATTGGCTTGGAATATGAAAACCCGTCGCGGCGGAAGCCGGACGGGTTTTCATATTAATGCGGGTTTGGCGGGTTGTGCGGGTTTGGCTGTTGCCTTGCGGATTGCCGGCGTTTCACGTAGGTTTCTGGCGTTCAATATGAATGCTGCATTTTTGATTTACAACATTTTCGCTCACTGCCCCTCCCTCCGTCCCTTAACAGATGAAGTTGCAAGAACGGTCACACCGCAGGAATATATGGCCTGCCATTAGTTGGCATAGCGCATACGGACCGGCTCCAAACCGGCCGGCTGACGCCTGTTCCGATAGGCTGAGCTCCCCCAACTAACGCCCTATTCGCCGAGTGCTTCCCGCCGAATCAAATCCAGCAAAGCGCGGCAACCCTCCTGCACTAAACCGTAAACCTCTTCGAAGTTCCCCGTGTAATAAGGGTCGGGAACCTCCTTGACCTTCGCTTCCGGCACCAAATCCAACAGCTTCAGGATTCTGGCGTCGATCTGCCGGGCTAACGAGCGCAAATCTCGTTCATTTTGGTTATCCATCGCGACGATATAGTCGAACCGGGAAAAGTCTTCTTGCGCAACCTGTCTCGCTTGAAGCCCCTCATAGGAAATGCCGTATTGGTCCAAAATGCGACAGGTGCCTTGATGCGGCGGATTTCCCGTATGCCAGTTCCCAGTGCCCGCGGAATCGATCAGAAACCGCCGGCTCAACCCCGCTTCGTCCACCAGATGCCGGAAAACGGCTTCCGCCATCGGCGACCGGCAAATGTTCCCGAGACACACAAACAGGACTCCCACTTTATTCTCCATCGTTCTCCCTCCTTGCCAAAGCAAATCTGCTAAATATCTCTTAGCAGATACTACTATAGGTTTCGGCGGAGAACAACCTGCCGCTATTTTTTCCGCGCGACCGGAATCCAGATTTCGCTTTTGTAATCGGGCAAGGCCGTGTCCGGACTTTCGTTCCACAGGATTTCCGGCCCCTCGGCCAACTCGTAGCTTGCCGACGGGAACCACTCGGCGTAGATTCGCCCCCAGACGTTTTGCAGCGTCTCCGGGAAAGGTCCGACTGCCGTGAATACCGCCCATGTCGAGGCGGGAACCTCCAAGCAGGCAAAGCGATCCAGGCATTCGAGCGTTGTGGCTACGCCGATATAATGGTCGAGTTCTCCCTGTTCCTCCATCCGGCCTTCCGAGAAATTCGTCGACGCGCTGATCATCCCCGCCGGCTCCATATTGGACAACCCCTTCAACCGGCGAATCGTCTCCTCGTTCAAACTCTGCCACATTTCCGCGATATGCGGATTCACGCCATGAAAAATGATCGGGACCCGCTTATAAAGTCCAACGATCCGAAACGGTTCTTTATCCACGATGCGGTAGTTCATTTCGTTTCCTCCTTGAATGGTGAGTTGGAAGGTCATGGGCGGATACGCTTTTAACGACGGGCCATGGCTTTTCGCTTCCGACGGCATAATTCCGTGCAGGCTTTGGAACGCCCGGGCAAACGCGTCCGCGGAGCTGTAGCCGTATTTCACCGCAACATCGATGACCCTTGCCTCCGACTCCTGCAGTTCGAAAGCGGCCAGGGTCAGCCGCCGCCGGCGGACGTATTCCGACAGCGTCACCCCGGCCAGGAAAGAAAACATCCGCTTGAAGTGATATTCCGAGCAAACGGCGATTCTCGCCACTTCCCCATAATCGATGTCGTCCGCCAAATGCTGCTCGATGTAGTTCATCGCGCCATTCATGTTTTGCAGTAAATCCATCGCAATAACCTCCCTCTGTTCTCAGCATAGCAGGAGCCGACCGGCCCTTTCCGACTTTCCGTGCACCGGATTGCAGGATTGTCCATGTTCCCCGATGGTCCGGCCGTTTGTGTATCCAGTATAAAGGAACATGGGCAGCGCCGAAAGCTGGCGAGGCCTCTGTCCATGGCTAACGAACCGTAGAGGCGCTATTGACGAGTGAAGCGACCCTCGTGCTAGCTAACGAACCGAAAAGTCCTTAATAGGTGAATCCAAGCCTGCTTCCATCCTGTTACAAGCCAATAAGGCTCCTCCAGTTCGTTAGCGCACGAAATGGCCAATGATGAGAGGAATAAGATTTGCTGAGTTCGTTAAAAAGAAAGGGGAAGGCCCATCGGCCCCCCCATTTTGTACGGTAAACTAGTGTGCCCTATCGCGTCTCGAACAAGCCTTGCTGTTACGACAACGATTGCAGTTTCGGTTGCTGTTTCGGTTGCAATTCCAGTCGAGGTGAGTTGCGTTCAAGTCGGATTACAGTTGCGCGCCCGCTCCCGGCTCCTCCTGCTCTACCTCCGGGATCAAGCTCTCTCCGTCCCCGCCCGGCGTTCCTGGCGGATTCGCCTCCACGCCCGGCTCGCTTTGCTCCACATTCCCCGCCGCCGGATCCCAATCCGCCGCGGTGTACAATGTGAAAATCAGATCGCGGTTATTTTCCGTGAACCAGGTTTGCCCGCCGTCCGTCGACAGCTTCGCTTCTCCATTCGGATAAGGGTTGGCGTCGCTATAGGCAAACCCATAGTTGTTGTCCGTGCCTTCCGTGTAATCCGAGCCGGGCGATTTAAGGATCAAGCCATAGGTTTTGGAAGTATCCAGCCCCTGCAGCTTCGGATAAATCGAATACGGCGATATCGATCCCGGAATGTTATAGGCCGGAAGCGCGGCCGTAAACAGCTTCTCCGCCGGGTTGCTCTGATCGTCCAGAACGACCAGCTCGAAGTAATAAGCGTCTTTCGGGACGGCGTTCCGGTAACTTTCATAAATGTACACATCCAGTTTAGGCAGATCGGAATGCTTCAAGGTGAAGGTCTGCATCCGCTGGATGACCGCCCGCACGTCCGAATAATAGTCGTAACCGGACCGGCTGTCATCCTGGTCGATGCGGCTGCCGCCCTCCCCGGGCACGTAGTAGGCCTCCATCTCATAGATCGACGGCACGCCATAGTTCGTATGCATATAGAGCCGCAGCTTGGACGCGGTGATCTCCGGGAAGCTCAGTACCCGGTTGTCTCCCAACGTGAACCCTTTCGTAATATCCCTGTACTGCGAGCCGTCCCAATACTGCAGCGCATAATTGGCCACTTTAAAATTCGGGTCCCGGAACTCCTTCACGACGACCCGGTTCATCTTCGTTTCCGCGCCAAAATCGATTTCCGCCCATTGATCGTTAAGCTGTCCGTCGGCGGCATTCCAGCGCGTGGAAATATCGCCATCCGTCAGTTTGTCGGCTTCGTATCCGGCATCCGCCCAGGTCGAGGACACGTTAACCGGTTTGCCGAGGGCGAGATTCGCCGGCAGCGGATCGATGGGGTCCTCCTTGCCGTCGGCGATTCGGATGATGGCCGTTCCCTTAGGCTCCAGCTTGTAAGTCAACGTTCCCTGTGCCGTACCTAACGACCGTCCGCTGTACAGCTCCGTCATCCGGTATTTCTTGTTCGGCTTCAACTCCAGGTCCGCCAGGCTGACGTTGATTTCCTGCGTTTGATCCGTCCAGTTGGACAACCCCACCACCCGGTTGCCCCCATCATCGGTAAGCATCGTCACTGAAGGGGAATGCGCCTCATGGTGGTAGAAATCCGTCATCCGGACCGGCTTCGCCGCATTTCCTTGCTTCACGAGGCCAAGCAGCGAATCATTGTGCAGCCAGGCCATGCGGTCTTCGTCGATGAACGGCAGATTGTCGCCGACCAGATAATGACCGCCGCCGAGCGTCACGGCCGTATTCAGCAGCTTGGCGTCCTGCTGGCTGAATTTGTACCAGAATCCTTGAATGACGTATTGCGGAATGATCATATCCGGGTCGTTGTATTCGTAGATCGTCCCGTTCGTCCACCATGAGGCAACGCTGTTGAACGCTTGTCTTTCGATCCCGGAGTAGCTGGCTACGCCGAGCGACGTATCGCAAGCGGCTCTTTTGCCATGGGCGAAGGCGGCCGGCAGCAGCGGCGCGATCGACTCGTTGATGTAAATCGGGCGGTCCGCCGCCAGCACGGCATTGCGGATGATGCCCATCCCGATCCGGTAATTTTCCATCCCGTTCACCGTCGGATCGTAATGCTGCCCCTCATACATGCCCATATCGATAAAGTCCAGCTTGATATAGTCGTAACCCCAGCGGATGTAGTCGTCCACGTTGCGCTTCACGATCTGCTGCGAAACCGGATGGGAAAGATCCAGGGCATAGGTGTTCAGATACGTTTTGATCAGGTTGCCCTGTTCGTCCTTCAAGCATATATCGCGATGCGTCAAATTCGTGCCCTCGACCGGCAGATCGAGCCACTCCTCATAGATCGTAAACGGCGTGGAGTATCCGCCCGCCTTCAGCCCTTTGGCATGCACGTAATCGATGAATTTGGGGATCGCCTGGTCGAACGGCAACCCGCTTTCCGGCTGAAAGCCCCCGTCCAGGTTAAAATACTCATACCCGAGCGGCTGCAGATGCTCCGCCATGTAATCGACCATCGCATACATCGCTTCGGCCGTGGCATAACGGTCGTGGGAATAGAAGGTATTGTAGCCCATCGGCACGTCGCCTTCCCATTCCAAATGCGGTTCCCCCGTGTTGTATACGGTGCCGTACTCCTCCAGCCCCTGCCGGTAATCGTCATAAAACCCGAGGAAAAACAGGTCCGAGGCGACCATGGTCCCGCTTTTGCTTCCGCCCCAATTGTATAAGGCGAACCCGGTTAACGGCCCGTTAGCGGATTCCGCTTCACTGAGCCTTTGACTGCTTTTCCAGTTCTGCACGGTCGCCGCGCCGCCGACGAATCCGCGATTGCTTTCGTTATCGAATACCGCCGCCACCCAGTGGCTGATCCCGTTAAAATCGTCCCAGGTCAGCTGCTCCCCGGCAAAACGGTCGGCTCCGTTCTGGCTTTTGCCGAAATCGTCGACCGGCGCCACCCCGAAATCGAAGTTGTTGGAATACGGCGTCGTAAAGACTTTCTTCTCATTGCCCCTCCCGATGTCCACTCGCTGCGCGGAAATCGGCGTCAATTCCGTGACGGTCACCCCATCCTCTTGATGCACCTGCATTTCGGTCAACACATAGGAAACCTTCGGATAAAAATAAAAGCCCAGATCGATTCGTTCGCCCGTTTCCAGCCGGCTGCGGATCGTCAGCTTCCGGCCGTTTTTGCCGTACTTGTCCTGCTTCAGCTTGGTCCACTCCGCCGTGCTCTCTACGGCATCGCGAGAGCTTAGCTCCGCGTCGCTGCCTTTCTTCCGAAAGTTCGTGCTGAACTCCTGAACCACGGTTTGCCCCTGCCAAGACAAGCTGCCGGTGCCTTTAGCCAAATCGTAAACCAGCGAAACCTTCCCGTTGGACGCTTGTACCACGTTCTGCCGGTTGGAGTACACGCCCCCCTCTTCCTCCGCCGAAGCGGCCTGCGTGGATCCTACGGAGCCGGAAAACGCACCGGCAACCATCAGGATCAGCGCGATTGCCAAACTCCCTGTCCGCAAACGTTTCTTCACCTTAACGCCTCCTTTAAATGGGGATGAAGCCGTAAAACCGCCGAATCACATTGCCGATGCCAGAACTGGATGTTTTTTCTATCTCCCATTCTAAAAACCGGCTCGCTCCCCATCTATAACGCATTGTTACTATTTATGAAGGAAAACGCCTTACATCGAAAAATGCACAAAAAAACCGCCAACTCTCTTGGCAAGCAGAGAGCGGACGGTTTGATTGGAAGCGAAGCGAGTGCTGGCAGTCACCTCATAAATAAAAGAATTCGCCCCCGAAACCTACCGGGTGCAAGTCCGATAAGCAGTAGGCGAGATGCCGGCATGGCTTTTGAACTGGCGGGAAAAATGCGCCAACTGCATGCCGAGCTGATCGGCGATATCGGCGATGCTGTCGTCCGTATAGGTCAGCAGCCGTTTGGCCTCCTCCATGCGTTTGCGCTGCACGTAATGCATCGGAGTGACGCCCATGATTTTTTTGAAGTAAGGAATGAAGTAATTCGGGTGCAGATGGACGATGTCGGCCAACGCCTCGATTTCCAGCGGTTCGTACAGGTGCTCCTGGATGTGCCTCAATACGCCGCCCAGCTTGTTCCTCTCCGTGAACTGCATGTAATCCTTCAAATAATCGCGGTAGCCGCCTTCCTCCAGGCAGCAGGCCAGGAGGTTGAGCAGGCAAGCTTGCATCCGCAGCCCCGCAAACGGGCCGCCGGTCTGAAACTGGCCGATCATCTCGTCGAAGGTGGTACGGACGTAATCCGGGTCCCTGGCGTCGCTGATGTACAGCTTGCTTCCCGCATGAAACAGCGGCCATTCCCCCACCTGCGCGTCGAAATGGCAATAATACCGGGTATACGGGTTCTCCGGCGCGGTGAAGGTCGTCTGGCTCGCCCCCGCCGGCATAATCATCAGTTGGCCCGGCCGGGGGTAATACGTTTCTCCGTTCAGGATGACCGACCCTTCACCCTGGGAAATAAAGTACAGCCGGTTAAAACTGGGGGCTTGCTCCGTCCGATTCCAACCGGGAAACCCGCTTTTCAATTGGGCATGCGTGACCGTGGCGGTCAGACTCTCGGGCAGGCGCCCGGCGAGAGGGTCCATCTCGCTCATCTTCATCCCATCTCCCTCTATTGTAAGCATTTCCATTTCCGCGAATCCTGTTTTTATTGTAGCATCGCCATTTATCGATTTCACCTTAATTTTGCGCAAAAGCCTCTTAGTCTTAGCCATTCTCTTTCTCCCCGATTCAAGCTAAGCTAAGAGAGTTAAGACTACATAGTTCCTTAGCTTAGGCCCGGCTGAGTTCAAGATTCGATGTCGGACCTGCTTCTTCGCAATTACTTCGTGATCCAAAGATGACTTTTTGAACTACCTCTAAAAAAGAAAGGCAGGGAGCAATATGGACAAAGTACGGTATGGCATCATCGGCATCGGCAATATGGGTACTTCGCATGCGCTCGGCTTGACCGGCGAGATTAAGGGCGCGGAGCTCACGGCCGTGTGCGACTGGAATCCGGAACGGCTGAAATGGGCCAAAGAGCGGTTGCCCGGAACGGTACAGACCTTCGACAATACGGACGCTTTTTTCGCGTCGCGGGCGATGGATACCGTGCTGATCGCCACGCCGCATTACGATCACCCGACGCTGGCGGTGCAGGCTTTTGAGAGCGGTTACCATGTGCTGATCGAGAAACCGGCCGGCGTGTATACCAAAGCCGTTCGGGAAATGAACCGGGCGGCCACGAAGTCCGGCAAGCAGTTCGGCATTATGTACAACCAGCGGACCAATCCGCTATACGCCAAGCTGCGCGAGCTCGTAACCTCCGGCGAACTTGGGACGATCCGCCGCACCAACTGGATCATCACGAACTGGTACCGCTCGCAAAGCTATTACGATTCGGGCGGCTGGCGCGCGACCTGGGCCGGGGAAGGCGGCGGCGTACTGCTGAATCAGGACCCGCACCAGTTGGATTTGTGGCAGTGGACGACCGGGATGATGCCGAAGCGCGTCCGGGCTTTTTGCCACTTTGGAAAATACCGCAACATCGAGGTCGAAGACGATGTGACCGCGTATGTCGAATACGAAAACGGCGCTACGGGTCTGTTCGTCACCACGACCGGCGAGGCGCCGGGAACGAACCGTTTCGAGCTGACGGGCGACAACGGGAAAATCGTCGTGGAGGACGGCAAGCTGACCTTCTGGCGGCTTCGCGTGCCGGAGCCGCGTTTCAACGCGGAGTACACCGGCGGCTTCGGCCAGCCGGAATGCTGGAAATGCGAAATCCCCGTTAGCGGCGGCGACGGTCCGCAGCACAAGGGGATTTTGCAGAACTTCACGAACGGCCTGCTGCACGGCGAGCCGCTGTTGGCTCCGGGCGAGGAAGGCATTCACGGCCTGATGTTGTCCAATGCCATGCATTTATCGGCCTGGACCGAGGATTGGGTCGATCTGCCGCTCGACGAGGACCTGTACTACGCCAAGCTGCAGGAGAAGATCAGCGCCTCGGCGTTCCGCAAGGATGCCGGGGGCGGCCCGGTGGCAGGCAATGGCGGCAGCGGCAAGGTACTCGACGTATCGGGCACGCACTGAGCTGGGTTGGGGCCCGGGCCAAGCCTAGCCCCGTCGCGGCTGCGAAAGTCGCAGCAAATAGAGGACTTTTTTGCCTCTACAAGATACTCTATGTGCATAAAAACGAGTCAAAATTAAAATCTCGTGTCTTGTTATCTCTGTATGCTCCTTTGCACGATTATCCCCTTTGTTAAGGGAGCAAGGAGCAGGGGTTAGGGTTGGGTTAGGGATAAAAATAAGATTTGCGCCAAATATGTTCTTCCTCCGAGTTTGTTCCTTTCTTTGCTCCATGGTCTGATCAAACGGGATAATCGTGCAAAGCGTCCGGACAGCGAGTGTTGACCTGAGTGTAGATCTTACGCCAAAACCGGTTGCCGGCTTGACCGTGAAAGTTTTATTGCAACGTCAATGCCTTTTATACCTTTATTGAGCCGGGCAAACAAGGCATCCCATCCCATATAGGAATTAAAAGGAGGAGCGATAACGATGAAATTATCCGTGTTTACCGTAGCCACCCCGGATTTGACCCCGGAGGAGCTGGTGCAAGCGGCGCGCGAAGCCGGTCTGCATGGC
Source organism: Paenibacillus macerans (assembly GCF_050565405.1). Lineage (GTDB taxonomy): Bacteria > Bacillota > Bacilli > Paenibacillales > Paenibacillaceae > Fontibacillus > Fontibacillus macerans_B. The sequence continues at coordinate 28,440 of NZ_JBNYYG010000009.1, forward strand.
GTAGAGTGGCGCTATAAGGAGGTTCCCGCCGATGCGGCCGGAGAGACGCCTTCGTTCTGGCGCAACAATTTGTGCTCGATCGATCCGTCGCTGCCGGATAACGAGCTGCTGCGCTTCAAGGAAATCACTGAAGCCGGGGGGCTGGAGGTGACCAGCGTAACCCCCTATCTGAACGCGCTGGACGTAGAGGAAACGGAGCGGGTATTCCACGCCGCCCGCCTGCTCGGAGCGAAAATGATCCGCGTCGGCGCAGCCGGTTACGACGGTACGGCGCCTTACCCCGAGCTTTACGACAAAACCGTCCGCTATTTGAAAGAAGCCGAGCGTTTGGCCAAACAATACGGCGTCAAAGGCGTCGTGGAAACGCACCACCTGACGATCGCCCCAAGCGCCGGCCTGGCCCACCGCCTCGTCAGCCACTGCGACCCCGACCATATCGGCGTGCTGTTCGATCCGGGCAACATGGTGCACGAAGGCTACGAGCAGTTCCAAATGGGATTGCAGCTGCTCGGTCCTTATCTGGCGCATGTCCATGTCAAAAACGCCGCCTGGACGCAAGCCGGGACGCGCGAGGACGGCACCGCGGCATGGCGCTGCGCCTGGGCTCCCCTGCGGAGCGGCATCGTCGATTTCGGCCGGCTGCTGGCAGACCTGAAATCCGCCCGGTACGACGGCTATCTGGGCATCGAGGATTTCAGCGGCCAATGGGACTCGAAGTCGATGCTGCGGCAGTTCGCCGAATTCATTCGCGAAAGGATGTAGGAGCCGACATGATGACCAATCCAGCAGAAACCAACCAAACCAACCAACGGCCGGAAGCTTTTCAAACCCGGGACGGAATGAATTATGCGCCGAAGGGGCGGCCCAACGAGGTCGTCCGGCCGGGCGAGTTCGTCTTTGCGGCTGTGGCCCTCGATCACGGGCATATTTACGGCATGACCGGCGGCCTGATCGAAGCCGGAGCCATCTTGAAATGGGTCTATGACCCCGATCCGGCCAAAATGCAGGCCTTTGCCGAGAAATACCCGCAGGCGGCCAAGGCGGACAGCCTCGAGCAGGTGCTCGCCGACCCGGAGGTACGTCTCGTCGCCGCGGCGGCGGTGCCGTCGGAGCGCGGCCCGCTCGGCCTGCGGGTCATGGACGCGGGAAAAGACTATTTTACCGATAAGACGCCGTTCACCAGCCTTGACCAGCTTGAAGCCGCCCGCCGCAAAGTGCGCGAAACCGGACGGAAATACGCCGTATACTACAGCGAACGCCTGCACGTGGAATCCGCGGTGTACGCCGGTCAGCTTATCAAGCAAGGAGCGATCGGCCGCGTGATCCAGGTGACCGGATTCGGGCCGCATCGGCTGAATGCTTCCTCCCGGCCGGAGTGGTTTTTCCAAAAGGAGAAATACGGCGGCATCCTCTGCGACATCGGCAGCCATCAAATCGAGCAATTCCTGTTCTACGCCGGCTGCAAGGACGCCCGGGTGACGCACAGCAAAACAGCCAACTACCACCACCCCGAATATCCCGAGCTGGAGGATTACGGCGATGCGACGCTGGTCGGGGACAACGGGGCGACGCAGTACTTCCGCGTCGACTGGTTTACGCCGGACGGCCTCGGTACCTGGGGAGACGGGCGGACATTTATTTTGGGCACCGAAGGGTACATCGAGCTGCGAAAATACACCGACATTGCCCGGGACGCGGACGGCGACCATGTCTACCTGGTCAACCAGGACGGTGAACAGCATTTCGCCGTACGCGGCCAGGTCGGGTTTCCGTACTTCGGCGAGCTGATTCTCGATTGCCTGCACCGGACGGAGAACGCCATGACGCAAGAGCACGCCTTCAAGGCCGCGGAGTTATGCCTGAAGGCGCAGCAGCAAGCCATCGACATCATTACATCTCATTAGGACAGGATGGGATCCACCATGCAAGAACCCATTGGCGCGGCCATCATCGGCTGCGGGACGATTTTTCCGCTGCATGCCGGAGCCGTCGGAAAGCTGGAGGGAGTTAACCTGAAGGTCGTCGTCGACAGCGACCTGTCCAAGGCCGAACAAGCGGCTGCGGCGTACGGCTGCGAAGCGGCGAGCGATTATCTCGCCTTACTGGAGCGGGAGGATATCCAGGTCGTGCATCTATGTACGCCCCATCACCTGCATGCGGAAATGGCCGCGCGCTTGCTTCAGGCCGGCAAACACGTGCTGACGGAAAAACCGCTGGCGCATAACCTGCAGACGGCGGAAGCGCTGCTGCAAGCGGCGCAGCATCGTCGGGCGCAGCTAGGCGTCGTGTTCCAAAACCGCTATAACGCCTCGTCCCAAAAAATCCGGGAACTGATTGACGGAAGTTCGCTGGGCCGATTGCTGTGCTTGAAGGGCATCGTCACCTGGCAGCGGGACGAGGAGTATTATACAAGCAGCCCTTGGCGGGGGCGCTGGGCCACCGAAGGCGGCGGCGTGCTCATCAACCAGGCCATCCACACGCTCGATCTGCTGCAGTGGTTCGGCGGCGAAATCGTCTCCGTCCAGGGCAGCGTGACCGCTGACGCGCTGGGCGACACGATCGAAGTGGAGGATACGGCGCATGCGAGCCTTCAGTTTGCAGGCGGAGCCCGTGCGTTGTTTTACGCCACCAATGCGTATTTAACCAATTCGCCGGTCGAGCTGGAGCTCGTGTTCGAACGCGGAACGCTCTATCAACGCAGCGAATGCTTATATTTGAGCAGCGATGGCCGGGAAACCCGATTGTGCGAGCCTCCGGCCACCCTTGATGAATCCGGCCAGGTCAGCGGCAAATCGTACTGGGGCTCCAGCCATCGGCTGTTGATCGCCGATTTTTACGATCATATCCGGACCGGGTCGCCTTTTTGGATCAACGGGACGGAAGGTATCAAATCGCTGCGGCTGATTTCGGAGCTGTATCGTTCCTCCCGGACGCGGGAATCGCGGTAACAAGCTCCTTGGCAAACCCGAGCAACCGGCGCCGAGCCGGCATCAACCGCAGCAAAACGAACCGTGCCCGACTTGGACAGCAACAAAGAGACAATGAGATGGAAACTTGGACATTGAGACATAAAGATGTAGAGACTTAGAGACGTAGAAACTTAAAGACGCAGAGTCTAAGGGAACAAAGTGACGAGAAACGGAGCGGATAGACCGGTGCCTGCTTGGGACGGTCTATTTTTTCTTTTCGGGGAAGCCAGACGTCGCAGCAGCCTACAGCAGCCTTCTCATCTTGGCGAGGATAGAATCCATGACCGAGGGTTTCATGACCGGCGCCGCCGTCCGTTTGGACTTCGCGGCTTCTTTTTGCCGACGCCTGATTTGCTCGACCAGCCTATACCTCTCCAACTCTTTGCGCAGGTCCTCGATATGCTGTTTGGCAATATCCAGATTGTTCGTATACATCACTACTTTCACCTCCTTCCGTTTGGCGTTCATCAAGCCCCATTAGGTAAAGTCCCCCAAATGTGGATGCTTTGCCGGCTTGATCCTTCCCTATCATACTGCCGCGAAGGCCGACGCGTAAGGGTATAAAACACCTTTAATTCTTTTTTCCGCCCTTCTCCCTTCCGTACGCAAAAAAAGCGGCCACCTTTGTTTTATGCAAAGGGGTCGCTTTTGTTCACGGCGGAACGCCGCGATGTTATTGATAAAAATTGCGGATCCAGCGATGAGCCTTCAGCTTGGCAACCTGCTCGGCGCTCAGGCCGCGGCCGTCGCCCACCTGCATGTTGCGCTCCACGTTGCGGACCGAGCGCATCCCCGGAATCACCGTGGATACGGCAGGATTGCTGAGCACGTAACGCAGCGCCGCCTCCGGCATCTCCTCCAGCGGAACGTTCAAATCGGCAGCGATCGCCTGCACGCGTTCGTACACTTCCCGCTTGCGGTCATCGCGGAAATAATGGTTGCGGAAGTCGCCTTCGTCAAATGTCGTATCCGGCGTCACTTTGCCGGTCAGGCCGCCCTCATCGAGCGCCACCCGAACGATCACGCCGACGTTATGCTTCCGGCAAGCCGGCAGGAGCCGATCCTCCGGGCTTTGATCGAACATATTATAAATGACCTGAACGGTATCCACGACCCCGGTTTCGATCAGCTTGACGGCATTGTCCGGCTGATGGTCGTTGATGGAAACGCCGAAATGGCGGATCTTCCCCTGCTCCTTCAGCTTTTGCACGCCTTCCAGCCAAGAGCCCTGGCCGACCCATTCGTCCGACCAGACATGGAATTGCTGAACATCGATCGCGTCGAGGCCGAGATGGCCGAGACTGCGCTCCGTGCAGGCGATGACATGCTCGGCGGTGAACGTCTCGTCGGCCGGCACGCCGGCGCGGGCGGGCCACTGCCCGTTTTTCGGCGGGATTTTGGTAGCGACGTAGATGTCCTTGCCGAGTGCGGCTTGCTCGCGCACCACTTGCCCTACGAGCCTCTCGCTGTGTCCGTCGCCGTAACCCAGCGCCGTATCGATGAAGTTGAGGCCCAGCTCGACGGAACGGCGAAGCGCCCGCAGCGATTCGTCGTCGCTCGCGCCGATCCAGCCGGATTTGCCGATGCCCCAAGCGCCATAGCCGATTTCGGAAATGCTCAGTCCTGTTCTGCCCAACGTTCTGTAATTCATGGTTATCCTCCTGTCGCTTCCATAATAATCCTACGCTCCTATTATACGCTTGGCGGACAGGCATGCAAGGATTGCCCCGTGCGGTTGGACGTCGGGTCCCCTCCGGTCAAGAGGACCGTCATGATGGCGTTGGACTAGGGTTGGAGCGTCCGGGCCAGGGCGGGAGCCCGCGATTCAGGAGGTTCGACTTCCTCCTCCGGCCTCCAAACGGACAAGCGGCTTCCGCACCCGTTCCCCCGGCCGAAGAGCCACAGCCTGCCCGTTGTGCCGGAGTTCCAGCCCTTCCCCTTCGAGCAGCGTATACACGGCTTGCTCCCGGTCGAGGAAGACGTCCAGCAATTGCCCGCGAATCGTCACCTTAAAGCGAAGGCTTTCCCACTGCGGCGGTACGCACGGCCGGAAGCACGGCGTTCCGCCCTCCAGCCGCATGCCGGCAAAGCCGTTCACGACCGCCATCCACGAACCCGCCATCGCCGCGGTATGCAGCCCGTCCTTGGCGTTGCCGTTGACGTCGTCGAGATCCATCCGCACCGTCCGGCTGAAATAGTCGTAGGCGGCGTCCAGTTCCCCGATCTCGGCGGCGACGATGCTGTGGATGCACGGCGAGAGCGAGGAATCATGCGTGGTCAGCGGTTCGTAATAACGGTAGTTGCGGATTTTCTCTTCCGGCGAGAACTGCTCCCCGAGCAGAAACAAGGCCATCACCAGATCGGCCTGCTTCAGCACCTGATGCCGGTAAATAACGAGCGGATGATAATGAAGCAGCAGCGGGTAGTTCTCCGGCGGCGTGCCGGCGAAATCCCATTTTCGCTTGGACAGGAACGTATCGTCCTGCGCATAAATGCCCAGCTTCTCGTCGAACGGGATATACATCTTGTCCGCCGCCCGCAGCCATTCCCGGGGTTCCTCCTCGGAAAGCCCGATCGTCCGCCGCAGCCGGGCGTAATCCTCCGGATACCGTTCGCGCAGCAGGTAAGCCGTCTCGTAGGCGTACCTCAGCTGCTCCCGGGCCATCAGGTTCGTATAGGCGTTGTTGTTGACGATCGCCGTATATTCGTCCGGACCGGTGACGGCATCGATGCAAAACGCGCCGCCTTTGGCCGGATTGTAATGGCCCAGATCGGCCCAGAAGCGCGAGGTCTCGAACAGGATTTCCGCGCCTTGCCGCACAAGGAAATCCAGATCCCCCGTCGCCTGGACGTACTGCCGGATGCCGTAAGCGATATCGGCGTTGATGTGCGCCTGCGCGGTCCCGGCCGGGAAGAAGGCGGAGTTCTCTTCGCCGCCTATCGTACGCCAAGGGTACAGCGCCCCTTTCTGCGACATCACCTTCGCGCGCCGCCGCGCCTGTTCCAGCGTGCGGTAGCGGAACTCCAGCAAGGCCCGGCCGATCTCCGGCTGCGTAAAGGTGAAGAAGGGCAGCACGTACATTTCCGTATCCCAGAAATAATGCCCTTCATACCCTTCGCCGGTGAGCCCTTTGGCCGCCATGCTGGTCACCCCGTCGCGCCCGGCCGATTGCAGCAGGCCAAACGCGTTGAAGCGCAACCCCTGCTGCAGCACGGGATCGCCTTTGATTTCCACGTCGGCGCGGCTCCAGAACGCATCGAGCCAGGCGTGCTGCTCTTTGGCCAGCCGGTCGAAGCCGCGGCTTTCGGCCAGGCGCAGCACCTCTTCGCTTCGCGAGGGCAGCTCCTCTTCCCGGTAGTCCCGGGACGTGTGGTAGCTGACGTATTTGCTCAGCGAAGCGGTTTCCCCCCGGTGCAGCGTCACGTCGTACTGCACCGAAAGCCGCGGCCCGTCGTGTTTCTCCGACAGGCTATAGGCTGCCGACGGCGGCAGGTCCAACCGGTGGCTCATCGCCGTCAGCAGGGCGAAGCGGCTGTGCCGCGTGCGCTGCTTCAGCCAGACGCAGCCGCGCCCGTCGCTTCCAGCCTCCTCGAACAGGAGGCTGGGCTCCGGACGGCGCGCCCCCAGGCGCGGATCGCCGCCCGGGTCGGCCTGCTCGGCGATATCCCCGTTCATCGCCGAGGTCATCGACACGATGCCGTCGAAGTTCAGCGCCGTCACCTCGTAATGGATCGCCGCCAAATGCTTGTGCGGCAGCGACACGAGGCGGCGGATGTGGATCAGCACCCGGTGCCCGGCAGGCGATTCCCATTCGACCAGCCGGTGCAGCAGGCCGCTTTGCATATGCAGCACTCTTTTGTAGAAACGCACGTGGCCCCGGTTGAGATGGAAGGTCTCGCCTTCGACGGCCAGCTTGATGATTCCGGCGTCAGTCACGTTCAGCATCGACTGGCCCTTCGCCGGGTAGCCGTATGCCCCTTCGGGGTAGTGAATCGGCGCGGAATCGTAGAACCCGTTCAGGTAACAGCCCCGCACTGACGTCCCCTCTACGCCGTGGTAGCCTTCCTCGAACTGGCCGCGCATCCCGATGTACCCGTTGCCGAGCGAAAACAGGCTTTCGCTGCGTTGATTGTCCTTATCGTCGTAGGCATCCTCCACCAAACTCCACTCGCGGTGGGAGTACAGCGCCGCCGGATGCTCGTATGGCTGCATCTTCATCCTTTTACCGAGCCTCCCATCAGCCCTCTGACGAAATATTTTTGCAGGAGGAAAAAGATCGCCAGCGGCATCAGCATGGAAATGAAAGCCGCCGACGTCAGCAAATGCCAATCGTTGCCTCTGGATCCGACGAGGTCGGCGATTTTCATCGACATGACCTGCACGCTTGGCTGGTTGCCGATAAAGATCAGCGATACCAGGTAATCGTTCCATACCCACAGGAACTGGAAGATCCCGATGGAAGCCAAGGCCGGCACGGACAACGGAAGGATCAGCCGGGAAAAGATCGTGAAATGGCTGGCCCCGTCGATGAAGGCCGATTCGAACAAATCCTTCGGCAGCTGGCTGATAAAGTTGTACATGAAATACGTGACGAGCGGCAGGCCGAAGGCGGTATGCGCCAGCCAGATGCCCAGGTAGCTTCCGTTCAGCCCCAGCGCGGTATAATCCTTCAGCACCGGGATCAGCGCCACCTGCAGCGGAATGACCAGCATGGCGATGATGACGACGAACAACGTCTTACGTCCCGGGAACCGCAGCCAGGCAAACGCATAGGCGGCGAAGGAGGCGATCAGCACCGGGATGACCGTCGCCGGTACGGCGATCGTCAGCGTGTTCCAGAACGCCTGGGACAAGCCCGTGCCTTTTTGCACCGATTCGCTGCCGTCCGCCAGCTTCAGCTTGTATTCCTTGCCGGTCAGCACGTTATTGTAGTTATCGAGCGTCAGGTCGGGCGCAACCTCCCAGCCCTGCTCCTGCACGTTCAGCGTACGGGCCCGGCGGTTTTCCCAGATCAGCCGCTGCCCCCCCTCCGTAACCCCGGCTTTCAGCTCGTCGTCGCTGTACGTTTGGCCGTCCACCTCGATCGGCTCGCGCAAATCGATGTCCTTGGACAGCTGCATCGTTTCCCCGTTCGTCCATTCCCGGTGGGGGAACACGTTCCACCAGCCGGTCTGCAGAATATCCGCCGCCGGGCGGAAGGAGGAGATGAACAAACCAATCGTGGGAATCAGCCATAACAAACAAATGAAACCCAGCACGATATTGACGACCGTTTTACCGCGTTTGCGGGGTTTGCCTCTCTTATGCGCGTGCGTACCGGTCATTAGAATCCCCCCTGCTTGTGGAACTGCCGCAAATTAATGATGATCACCGGCAATACGGCAATCAACAGGACGATCGCCAGCGTAGAGCCGTAACCGAAATTGCGGTACATGAAAAACTGCCGGTAGAACTGGGTCGCCACCACTTCCGTCCCGTATTGCCCGCCGGTCATGACCATGACGACGTCGAAGATTTTCAGCGTAAACACGATGATCGTGGTGGTCACCGTCAAAATCGTGCTGGAGATGAACGGGATGATGATGCGGAAGAAGATTTTGATCTCCCCGGCCCCGTCCACCCGCGCCGCTTCCAGAATATCGTCCGGCACGCCCTTGATCGCCGCCGAGAAAATGACCATGGCGAACCCCGTTTGCATCCAGATCAGAATCAGGATGAGAAAAAAGTTGTTCCAGGGCTGCAGCATGCTGGTCCAGGCCTGCGCCTCCCCGCCCAAGGCGGTGACGACGGCGTTCAGCAAGCCGATTTGCTGATCGCCCGGCTGGTAATAGTAGACGAATTTCCAGATGACGCCCGCCGCCACGAACGAAATCGCCATCGGCATGAAAATGATCGATTTGGCGATTCTCTCGTAGCTGCTGCGGTCGGCGAGGATGGCGATCAACAAGCCCAGCGCGACGCAGGCCAGCGTGCCGACGAACACCCACAGCAGGTTGTTCCGCAGCGCCGTGGCCATAAGCTTGTCGGTGAAAATTGCCGCGTAATTGGCCAGCCCGACGAATTTCTCCGACGAGGCGTTAAAAAAACTCAAATACAGCGTCCGCACCGCCGGGAGCACGAGCAGCCAGCCCAGCAGCACCACCGCAGGTCCGATGAACACGTACGGCAGCACCTTCCTCCGTACCCGATCCGGGTACTGCTCCACCGCCCAGGTAAAGGTGTAATAAAGTAAATACACGCCAACCACGCCCCAAAGGACGGCAAATACCGCCGTAAGCAGCGGATTCAGCGTCGAGTCGCGGAAAAAGCGGAAGATCAGGCCGTGTCCGGCAATGTTGGCAACCAGTACGGCCAGGGATAAGAGCACGGCCTTGAGGCTGATGGTTCGCTTGGCCTCGGTACTCATCGTGACCCCTCCTTATAGGTAGTTCAAAAAGTCATCTTTCGATCACGAAGCTTATGCACAGAGGCGGATTCGACGTCGAATCTTGAATTCACCCGGGCCTTCCGTTACTCACGTAGATCTGTCTACGCTCCGCTACTCAGTCCCTAGCTTCATCCAATCTTCTCGGTGCTCCAAACCTGACTTTTTGAACCTTCACTCAACGTGAGGCGAAGCAGGTTCGCCTCACCGTTTAAATAATCAAGAGGGGCGGTTAGCCGGAACCTGGTTTCGGCCCACGCGCCCCTCTGAACGATGTTGATGCGTCTTACTGTCGAACCGGGTTAGTTCTTCCAGCCCTCCTGGATTTGCGCAAGCGCCTCGTCCAGCGTGGCCGTTCCGCTCACATAGTCGGTCATGCCTTTCCAGAACGTTCCGGCGCCCACTTTCCCCGGCATCAAGTCGGAACCGTCAAACCGCAGCGTGGAAGCGTCCTGCACGAGCTGCGCCATGCGGCGGTCGGCTTCCGAGGTATACCAGTCGAGCGACGCGTCGTTCATCGGCGCGATGACGCCGCCGGATTGCACCCAAGTTTTGATGGATTCGCCGGTCGTAAAGAATTCCATCACGGCCCGAACTTCGGGACGGTCGTTAAACATCGCGTAGATATCGCCTGCGACGAGCACCGGTTTGCCGTATTGCTCATCGATCGGCGGCAGGTAGAACCAGTCGTAGTCTTCGTCGATTTTCGCCGTTTCCGGGAAGAAGCTCGTAATAAAGTTGGCTTGGCGGTGCAGCCAAATTTTCGGCGGGTTATCGAACATCGGCGTCGGCGAGTCGCCAAAGGCCGTCGTTACGATCGATTTGGTTCCCCCGTACACATAATCCGGGTTCATCCAAATTTCCGACATCACTTCAATGGCGTGCTTCACTTCCGGGGAAGTGAACGGCAGCTCGCCCGATACCCATTTATCGTAATTCTCCGGCGAGGTCGTGCGGAGCATGATGTCCTCCACCCAGTCCGTGGCCGGCCAACCGGTCGCCGCGCCGCTTTCGATGCCGATGCCCCAAGCCGCGTCGCCGTCTTTGGCGATCTGTTCCGTCAATGCCATCAGCTCATCCCAGGTTTGCGGGATCGCATAGCCGGCCTCTTCGAATTGTTTCTTCGGGTACCAAACCAAGCTTTTTACGTTGCTGCGGTTCCATACGCCGGCCATGATTTTGCCGTCTTTGCCGTCCATCGTCGCCATATCGAGCCAGCTTTGGTTGTAGTTTGCCTTCATTTTTTCCTGATCGAGAATGCCGTTGAGGTCCATGACCTTGCCGGTCTTGGCTACTGCGGCGAGCAGGCCCGGTTGGGGGAAGTCGGCGATGTCGGGCGCATTCCCGCCGTCCACGCGGACGTTGATCGTCGCTTCGAACTCCTTGGAGCCCTCGTATTGAATGTCGATCCCCGTTTTTTCCTCGAAATCCTTGATGCTGCTCTCGAATTTGACCTGGTCGGCGTCCACGAACGGACCGAACATCGTCACCTTGGTCCCTTTGTATTCGCCTTTCAGCGCCAGCTCCAGCGGCGAACCGGCAGCCGCCCCTTCGTTGGTTGCGGTTCCCTCGTCGGTGCCCTGTTCCGCCGTACCGCCGTTATTGGCCGGAGCAGCCGGCTCATTGTTGGCGGCATTGTTTCCCCCGCCGCAGGCGCTGAGGAGCATCGTGAATGACAGGCAGCTGACGAGCAGCAGCGAAGCGAGTTTGGATCTTCTTTTCATTGACCTACATCCCCTTCGATATTTTTAATGATCATGCCTTCTGAAGGTCTGGCTGATACGTTGCTTTCGGACGGATCACCTCCTTGCAAAGCTTTTCAGCAGCGGTCGTACGAATCTTGCTTATATGGCAAAATTTAAGGTGTTGGCTTAGATCGATAAGCAGCTTCCATCAACGGGAAAGGATGAATGCGTTTACATTTCGGTATATGTTTATGAGCTTCCCCAGCGGAATGTTCCGTTTTTTTGAAAAGCTTTTCAGATTTTATTTGCAGTTCGTCCATCGTTTGGCGGCAATTGGAAAATACGGCGGCCGTTTCCCGCGCGAGCAACCGCCTAATCAATCGGTCGTTGTTCTTTCCCGCGAAGATTCGCGGACGATGAGTTTATGCCGGAGGATTTCTCTGGGTACTTCCACGCTGCCGGTCGTCAGCAGCTCATGCAGCTTCTCCGCGGCACGGAAGCCTAGATCATAGATGGGTTGAGAGATTGTAGTCAGTTTCGGAATGTACATGCCGGCCATGCGGTGATTGTCGAAGCCAATGACGGACACCTGACCCGGAACGAGGATATTCCGGTCCTTAAGATAAGAGATCGTGCCCATGGCGAATTCGTCGGCGACGCAGAACACGGCGGTCAAATCGGGGTGCTCGGTAAACAGCTCATGCGCTGCCTGATAAGCATGTTCAAAATAATGGCTGGCATATTTGACGTTGGCGATATTGGACGTAAGCCCGCATTCCGTCATGGCCCGAACAAAACCCGCATACCGCGGCGGGCCGGATATCGAGTGGTTGTGATTGAAGCCGATCATGCCGATCTGCCGGTGCCCCAGCTCAATCAGGTAACGGGCCGCGTCATAGGCCGCCGCCTCGTCGTCCACTTCGACGCAAGGAATATCGAAATCGTCCGAATGGGATGAGACCATGACAAACGGGATCCGGCAGCCGACCAGCTTCTCGTAATACTCCGGGAACATTTTGTCGCTGGCGAACACGATGCCATCCACCTGCTTCTCGTGAAACGTATCGATGTACGACAGCAGCCGTTCCTTGTCGCGGTCCGTGTTGCAAATCATCAGACTGTAGCCGAACTTGATGCAGGCATCCTGCACGCCTCGAATCATTCCCGCGTAATACATGTTTTCGATATCGGGAATCAGCAGTCCCAGGGTAAAAGACTTCTTATAGATCAGCCCGCGGGCAAAAGCGTTCGGCTGGTACCTGAGCTCCTGAATCGCTTCCAGCACCCGTTGCCGCTTGCTCTCCACCACGGTAGCCGGCGCGTTCATCACGCGCGATACCGTGCTTATGGATACGCCCGCCCTTTTCGCGACGTCTCGGATCGTAGATTTGGTATTGGTCATGTGTTCAAGTCCTCTTTTGAAAAGCTTTTCAATGCGATTATAACAGGAGGATTGTGGGAGTTCAATAGTTTTTTTGAAGCGTTTACAAACCGGATTCCCCGCGGCATGAAGAAGTTGATCTTGGTACAGAAGGAGGCGAATTGATTTGATGGTTCCTTCACGCGGTGATTTGGTATGGCTGGATTTCGACCCTCAAGCCGGGAGTGAGCAGGCTGGTCGTCGTCCAGCCATCGTTTTGTCTGAACCCGAATTCAATGAAATAACCGGCTTCGCCTTTGTGTGTCCCATTACGAATCAGTCTATGAACTATGCCTTTGAGGTCCCGTTGCCCGAAGGGTTGCAGATTGGCGGCGTTGTTCTCACCGACCAGCTCAAAAGCCTCGATGTGAACAAACGCAAACTCAAAATAATCGAGCACGTTTCAGCGGATTCCTCTACGATGAAGCAAATCTTGCGCAACACGAGATCAATTTGGGTTTGATATCCTCAAAAACCCGCTGATGCAGCAGCATCAGCGGGTTTCAGTCCTTTCCCTACTCCATCACCAACCCGCCGGTCACCGGCGTATACGTTCCCGTCACGAAGCCGGCATCGCCGCCGGCCAGGAAAGAGATGACTCCCGCGACGTCCTCGGGTACGGCAACCCGGCCCAGCGGGGTAAAGCTGCCGATGACCGACATTTCCTGCTCGGTCAATTCGGCTGCCTCATCGGCCTGAACCAGACCTGGGGCAACCACGTTTGCCGTGATGCCGTAAGTACCGAATTCCTGAGCGATATAGGCGGCGAACGTATCCAAGCTCCCTTTGGCGGTTCCGAGCGCAATCATATGCGGGGAAGGATCTTTGCCGAGGGTGCTGGACACATAGATCAGCCGGCCGGAACGCCGCTTGATCATTCCCGGGATCACTGCCTGAGTCGTTACGAAAGCCGCGCGCATCTCATCGTTCAGCTTCTGCGCAAACTCCGCCCAGGCCATTTCGGCAAACGGCTTGCGGGCAAAAGGCAGATTTGCGCTCATAACCAGGATGTCGACGCTCCCAAACTTCTTTGCTGCATTATCGATGATGCGCCCCATTTCGTCCGCGTCGCACATATCGCCTTGTACGGCCAACGCTTCGCCGCCCTCTTCTCGTATATAAGCCGCCACCTCTTCGGCGCATGCCGCATCGGTCATGTCATGGACGACCACCTTGGCTCCCCGCTTCGCCAGCATTATTGCCGTAGCGCGGCCGATCCCCCGGGATCCTCCGGTAACGACGGCCACTTTGTCGGTTAAATCCATCCATATAGCCTCCCTTCAATTTAGCATCGTTCGGTTTCGCTCGCGGTCACGGCCCAGGCTTCGCTCCGCCTGACTCAGGCGCTTGCCGCGGATGACCCTGCTCGTCATAAAGCCCGGCGATTTCCAGCGCCGCTTTCCTTACCTTCGCCGCCAGGTCCGCAGGCTCGAGAATCAGCAGATCCGTTCCGAACTGCAGAAAGAAGCCCACCCATTTGTTGTCCGGCATCGTTGTTCGTACGAGAAAGGTCCCGTCCGCCAATCTCTCGATTTCGTGTTCGTCAAAACGATCCGCCGCGTACACCTTGGCATCGCCGGAAATTTTGAGGACCACGCGGATCATAGGACTCTCCCGCCGCCATTGTCCCCGATCTTGGGAACGAATCGGGGCAGCTTCCCTGCGCGTAAAGTGATCTTCCAGCACCTCAAGGCTGCGAATCCGCGACAACTTGAACGTCCGGTAATCTTCGCGGGTCAGGCAGTAGCCGTACAAATACCAGGCATAACCCCTAAGCGCAAGGCCGATCGGCTCGATCAGGCGCTCCGAGTCTTCTCCCTGGGCATTCAAGTAATGAAAATGCACCCGTTTATGGCCTTGTACCGCATGATGAAGGGATTCGTACTTCTGGCGCTCGGCTTCGCTTTTTTTCCACGGGGTAAAATCGATCTGTATCGGTTGGCTGACCGTTAAGTGCTCCTGTTCCGCTTGCGTAACCAGAGTCCCTACCTTCTCCAGCAAGCGGTCGATTTGGGCCGGATCCATGGCCTGCGTCGATTGCAGGCCGCGCAGCGCCATGGACAACGCCATCAGTTCGTCGAACGACAACATTTGCCGATCCAGACGATAGCTTTCCATGATCTCATAGCCGCCTTCGGTCCCGGTGTACGAGACGATGGGGATGCCCGCCAGGCTCAAAGACTCCAGGTCGCGATAAATCGTCCGCAGGGATACCTCCAGCTTGTCGGCCAGCTCCTGCGCCTGCACCCGCCGGCGGTTTAATAGAATCATCGTGATCGCCATCAAGCGTTCCAGCTTCATCCCGACTTCCTCCTCTCATCCGTATATCGCTACTTCCATCATAAACGATAGCGGCGCCCTTCCCTACTAAATTAACTTGATCCCCCTTCCCGCCGGCCACCATCAAAATCAATGAGAGGGAGCGTAGCTTTCGCCCTGCTCTTTAGCCGCCAACGCCGCTTCCGCCTCGGCATTCGGATCGAGCTTCTCCTTCGTCATGACCAGCGCCGCGACCAGGGCCAGTACGGCCGGAATCAGACTCCAGGCAAAGGTGCCGGAGATGGACGAAGCCAACCCTTCCGTGATGGTACCTAACGCGGCCGCATCCAGCGCCCCGCGCAGCTCCGGATTCAACAGCACGTACGGATCGCCGAAATCGATCCCGGAAGCGGCCGTCGCCCCCGCTCCATGGGCGGCAAAAGCCTCCGTAAGCCGGCTGGTCAGCGCATGGCTTTGCAGGATGCCGAAGATGGTAATCCCCAGCGTCATCCCCAGCGAGCGGTTGAAATTCAGCGTCGACGTCGCCGCGCCCCGCTGCGCTGCGGAGAAGGGATGGATCGCCGCGCTGCTAAGCACCGAGAAGGTCGAACCGATGCCAAGACCGGCCAAAATCATGTATAGCGTAATGAACAGCCGGGGCGTTTCGGCGTTGAGCGTGGTCAACAGCGCCAGGCCGACGATCAAAAGCAGCAGCGTCGGAAGGAGCACGGTGCGGTACGGCAGTTTGGCGATGGCAAAACCGCCGACGGTCGCCGTTACCACCGAGCCGACCATCATCGGCAGCAGCACCAGCCCGGAACTCGAAGCCGAGCCGCCTAACACGCCCTGAATGTAAATCGGGATAAACGCAGAGGCCGTCATAAAGGCCGCGCCGCTAAGCATCGCGACCAAATTGCTGGTCGTGTACAGCCGGTTTCGAAACATGCGGAAGGAAATCATCGGCTCGGCGGCGCGTTTTTCCACGAGGACCAGCAGCAACGTCAGCACGGCAAACCCGGCTAACATTCCGATAATTTGCGGTGAGCTCCAGGCGTACTGCTTGCCGCCCAACTCGAGCGCAAACATGAGGCACACGACGGCACCGACCAGCAGGGCTGCGCCCCCATAATCGATTTTCTGCTTGGCATGCTCCGTGGATTCCTTGTAGAACAACGCCACCAGGAAAAACGCGATCAACCCGAGCGGCAAATTGATATAGAAAATCCACGCCCAATGCAGCTGTTCCGTGATATATCCGCCAAGCAGCGGAGCCGCTATGCTCGCAAAGCCGAATAAGGCGCCGAACATGCCGGTCATTTTGCCCCGGTTCTCCGGAGGAACGACATCAAACATGATGGTGAAAGCGATCGACACCATCGCGCCCGCCCCGATTCCTTGCACCGCCCGGTACAAACTGAGCTGGACGATCGATTCCGCGGTCCCGCACAGGGCGGACCCGACCATGAACACGATGATCCCGAACACGAAGAACCGTTTGCGTCCGTACATATCCGACAACTTGCCGAAGATCGGCATGCCCGCCATCTCCGCCACCATATAAGCCGAAGTGGCCCATACGAATTTGTCGAGCCCTCCGATTTCGCCGACGATGGTTCCCATTGCCGTCGACACGATCGTATTGTCCATCGAGGCCATCAAAATGGCCAGCAGGAGTCCCGTAATCACGACCCCGATTTTGTTGCTTGCCTTGCCTGGATTCACGTCAAATCCCTACCTTCCCTGGATCAAGTCTATTTCGCGGCAATCGAAGCCGCTTCTAAGACCAGTTTATAAGACCCTTGTTGACAACTATGTGGCAGGAACGGAATCGGTTGGGCAAAAAGATCCGAGGACAATATTACATTGACATACATAGTAATATGTTTTACATTGTAGTTCAAAGAGGTGAAGCGATTGAGCGAAAACGCCATTAGCCGGGATATGATCCGTGGCCATATCGATACGATGATTCTCCGGGTGCTGCTGGAGGGAGACAACTACGGGTACGAGATCATGAAATCCATATCCGTCACCAGCCGGGGGCGATACGAATTAAAGGAACCGTCGCTTTACACCAGCCTCAAGCGGCTCGAAACCCAGCGGCTGATCGAATCCTATTGGGGCGGGGAGAGTCAGGGCGGACGGCGGAAATATTACAAAATCACTTCCGCGGGAGTCGATGTGTACCATGCCAGTCTGTCGGAGTGGAGGTCCGCCCGCGAGCTCATCGATCTGTTGATCGAGAATCAGGAGGGATGAACATGAACGCATTGCAAAAACACGTGGACCGTTTGTTCGCGGGTTACCCCAAAACGGCGAAAATCCGCGAGATGAAAGAAGAAATCGCCGGCAATCTGGAGGCCAAAGCGGCGGACTTGGCGGCCGGAGGAATGAGCTACGAGGAAGCGGTCAAGGCCGCCACGTCCAGCCTCACCAGCATTAACGGACTGATCGACGAGAATCGGGACATCTACGTCAATCGCTACCGGCTGGAACTGCTGCAAAAAATTTTGCTATACGCCTTAATCCTATGGATTTTTACCATTCCATTAAGACTCGTGGAACGTTCGATGCTTAGTTATTTGCTGTTGGCCGTGGTGCTGCTGTTCGGGATTCTCTACCTTGTCCTGAATGCCGCCTGGCGGGAAGGAGCATTGGATGAAACGGCCCCTTGCAATCTCAACAAAGCCCGGCGCCGCACCCGGTTGGTCTGGCTCCTCTGGGGCTTGTTCATCCTTGTCTCCGTTCTGGCGGTGACGGCCGTGCGTTTCGGGAGCAATATCTGGTTCGGGCATCAGATCAAAATAATCGGCCCCTATCAGCTTGCCGTGGTGGGCTTCAGCTATGCCAAGCCTTTCCTGACGATTCTGATTCCGCTCTCCGTTCAGGCCGGCTACCGGCTGATATCCAAGCACGAGGCAGGTGAAACGGAATGAGGAACAAACGGATGGCAAGGCGGAACCTCGGAATCGTCGCATTGCTGATCGCCGGGCTGCTCGTCTTCGCTTTGGTGGAAGGCGTCGTTCTTCCGCGAGTGGATCAGCGTGAAGAGCTGTACGCCCAAGAACAACTAAGTCCGCTTACCCATGACATCGCCCGGACCGGGAAATTCAAAACCAAATATATGGGCAACGCCTCCAAAGTAAGCGGATTGTTTCGCTCGCTGCCGCTGGGGCCGATTCGCTCCTTTGCGCTCGATCCGGACACCTTTACGGTACAGGTCAACCTGGAGGCTTCCCTGCCGGAAAGCGACGGCAGCCGCGATTCCGCCATGCTGTACGGCGCCACCGCAGCCTTCGCTTATATCGGCAATCTGGAGACGGTTATTTTTAACGATGATCAAAGAGCCTATAAAGTTACCCGGGAAGAGCTGCAGCAATGGTATGGATTCGGCGCGTTAGCGAATTTAACCGAAGATTCCTCCGTCTGGAACCAAGAAGTGCAAAGCAAGCTCGCGAACCGGGAGTACGTGCGGCAAGCGATCGAGCGTCTGTTCCATGAAACGGCGGCTTTGGCGGTTTAGCGCTGTTGGCCGTCATCGCTTTCAGTGGATAAAGCCATTTTTCGCGCTCATCTATAAGGGAAATCCGCGAACGGAAATAACAACCGGATGATCGGATATTTTTTTACAGCTATTCCCGCCGAAGCCGCAAATCAGAAGAAAAATCCCCTGACCTCAGGGGATTTTTCTTATTCCTCCCGCTCCTTAATCATCTCCAGAAACTCGAGAATAATGTCGGAAACGGCGTCCTCTTCGGACATATGAATAAACTTGCTTATATGCACAATGTCGCCTTTAAACAGCTCGATCAGTTTTAACGTCGACTCGGGATCGTTTTCTCTGGCCTTCCGCAACAAACTCAGGAACTCATCATCATTCGGGACAATTCTTTGATCATCTTTCGTTTCCATTTGTTCACCCCTTGCTGACTCATATTCAACTCGCGGGCGACTTCCCTCTCTGTTTTGTCTTGCAAGTAAATCTTGTAGATGATCGTTTTCCCCGTCGTGGAAGGAAGCGCGTTGATCAGTTGTCTCACAACGATTTTATTATCAGAAGATGAGGTGAAGCAGGTTACGGCCGGCTCGACTCCATTGAATGAACATTCCCGTTTTCTCACACTTTTGGCTTTATACTGAATCCTCCATGCGATCCGGTACACTTCTTTCCGATATTGCTCGTACACGGTATGTTGTTCTTTCAAAACTACCTCCCCCTTTCATTTTCATCTTCTATGTATAGGGAAATTCAAAGGGGGTTTTCACAACCATAATTATATAGGTAATTATGATTATAACATTTTTTCAAATTATTGGTTGTAAAAATATCAATTTCGTTACCCCACATAGTGAAGGGCCCAAAACAATTCATAGGAGGTAATAAGCATGCAGGTTACGGATATCGTGTCGTTGGTCGCCAATGTAGGGTTTCCTGTTACGCTTTGCTTCATCTTGATCAAGTACGTGCTGCAAACCGTCGGCGATAAATTGGGCAAGATCGAGGCCTCCCTTGAGGCCCTTTCCGAGGAAGTGCAGCGGTTGGACGGCATGTTGGACGAAGAACGGCAAGCCTCCGCGCGCCCTACTCATAAATAAATCTAGGAAACTGTGAAAATGCAAACGAAGGTTGTACCGAGGGGGTGGCCAAATACCGCCCCTATTTATACCTATTCGGGGCCCGGCATATTTAGAACATTTTTTGACATCCAAAAAGAAACGGCGGCATCATACTGTTTTAGACGGATGAACGCCTTCATTTGTTGTATGAAATCCAACTTTTTCCTTCCGGCCTACAATTTTGTTCAGCTTCAACTTCAACCTCGCCTTCCCCCTCCGCAGGATCAACCGCAAAAAAAAGACGCCCCCTAAGCCGTCATCAAACCTGCGGTTTCATGAATGACGGCCCTTGAGGCGTCGTTTCGCTATATTGTTTATGCCTAACGTTCGGCCAGCCCCTGGTGCATCGCATCCAGCAGCCGATGCGTTTTGTCGCAGCCGTATTCCCAGAACATCAGCCCGGCCAGCCCCCGCTCTTTGATGTATTCGCATTTATAATGAATGGATGCTTCGTCGTCGAAGGAGATAAACGTGCGGCCGTCGAACAGATAGGGCGCCTTGGCCTCCTCGTCCCAATACCGGGTGAACCCGTTTTGCCCGATGTATTCGGAGGTCAGCGCCGTAAAGTCCGGACCGTAGCCTCCCGCGCCGGGCGCCATCTGGTAAAGGCCCCGGTTCGCGTCCGGCACGTCCCGCCATATCCGCGAGTAAAACGCCGCCCCGATGACGATTTTCTCCTTCGGCACCCCGGAGCGGACGAACAGTCCCACCGAAGCGTCTACGCTGATCCGGAACAAATCGCCCGTCCCCGTGTACAGATTCGTATGGTGCCCGGTTAGCGTCTGGAAGCCGCCTCGCATGTCGTACGTCATCAGCTGGACGAAATCGAGATACCGCTGGACCTCCGCCATCTCCGTTCCGTCGATGTAATATTGATCGGCGCCGGCCGCGATCGTCAGGCCGTAACGGCGGCCATCGCGTTCGCCTTGGCGGTCCAGCGCCTCCCGCATCGTCCGCAGCAGCCGCGTGAAATTCGTCTTATCGTCCGGGCCTGCGGCAATTCCCGCCTCCGCATAGCAGGGATATTCCCAGTCCAGGTCGATTCCGTCGATCGCATATTCCCCGACCGCCCGAACCGCCGACTCAGCCATCGCCTGCCGGCCTTCTTCCGTGAAGGCGGCTTCCGAGAAGCCGCCGGCGCTCCAGCCGCCGACCGACAGCAGGACCGTTAACCCGGGATGCTCCTTTTTCAGGCCGGCCAAGAGCTTCATATTTTGCAGGTGCCCCGTCTCGATCCGGTCTTGCTTCACATGCCCGAAAGCGATATTCAAGTGCGTCAGCTTCATCAAGTCTTCCTTCGTCAGTTCGGGAAGGTGCCGGTCGCTGATATAGCCCGCCACCACGTATTTTCGGCTCACCTTAAAACTCCTCCCTTCAAGAAGATGTTCAAAAAATCGTCTTTCCATGACGAAGCTATTCATGAAGCGGATTCGACGTCGAATCTTGAATTCATCCGGGCCTTCCGTTGCTCACATAGGCTCACCTACGCTCCGCTACTCAGTCCCTAGCTTCATCCAACCTTCTCGGTCCTGAAAACCCGACTTTTTGAACTCGCACTTTAAAAAATGTCCCCCCCTCCCCGCCAAATCTTTGCAGCTCGTTGATTCGGTGCAAGGGGGAAGCAAGCGGTTATAGCTCGCTTAACGCCTGCAGCGCTTCTTTGCCGCTGCCCGGCTTGTAGCCCGATTGCTTGTAGCGGATGCGTCCGGCGCCGTCCAACGCAAACAAATGCGGAAAGCCGCCGCTGCCGAGCGGACCTCCGGCCGCCGCGGCAAAGCGCTCGAGCGCTTGGTGCCTGGGGTCGCGCACGAACACGGTGTTTGCCGGCAAGCCGCCGGCAGCGCCTAAGCCCGTCCTACCCGCGGCTTCCGCCGTCCCCAACTCGCCGCCGACCGCAAAGATCACCGGGATCCCCAGGGCATCGAACGTTTCCGCGAGTGCTCCCGTTTCGCGCAGCAAATGCTTCGAGGGTTCCCGATCCGGCTCCAGCCAAGCGATCAGCGTTCCCCGCTCCCCGGAGCAAAGCGCGCCCAGGGCGGCCTCCGCTCCGTCCGCCAGCAGGAACGGCGTTTGCGGATCGGCTGCCCCGTAGACCGGGATATGCTGCGACGGCGCCGGAAACGTCAGCTCCGCCGCCGTCTCCGCGCCCTCGCCGACGCGGCAATACGTCCAGCGGCCAAGCACCGTTCCGTCCTTCAGCCGCACGCCCGAGGTGATCCGGTAAGCCCCCGGCTCCAGTTCGAACGCCGCGTCGTAAACGTCCGTTTGGCCGTGCGGGTACTGCAGCGTATGGTAAAGGCCGTCCTCCAGCCTGGCGATCGTGAAGTTCTCCCCGTACGAGGCGGACGGCGCGTCCGTCCGGTTGCCGCTTTCCCGCAGCAGGCGCAGTGTGCCCGTTCTCCGGGAATCCGCCGCCGCTTCCCGCGTACCGATTCGCGCGTCCCGCCATGCTCCGTCCGCATAATACTGCGGCTTATGTTCGCTGGGATGCAGCCGTGCCGGGATGCCGAAGCTGCGGCACAACGCGACGAACAAGATCGCCAGCGATGCCCGGTCGCCGGCCCGCAGCCGGAAAGTGCCAAGCGGTCCCGCTTTCCCCCGGAGGTGCCCCGGCTCCTCGCGAACGTCCCACTCCTCGTTCAGCAGCTTGGCGAGCTCCGCCGGATCCGCCCGATAGATCGCCGTCTCCGCTTCGGTGAAGCAGGACTGCAAGGCCTGCTTGTAGGGCCCGATCATCTCGTACAACACGCGCGGACACAAAATATAGGGCACGAACAGGTCCTCCCCAAACGTATCCTTCCACTTCAGCGATCCGTCCAAATGATCGTCCAGCGTCGCCCGCTTCGTATCGGTCAAATCTTTCTCCCGCAGGCTTTCCAGCAGCACCAGCGTCCAATCTCCATGCTCCGGCGCGCGCGCCGTCAGGAAGGCGGCGATTTCCCGGCTATTGCCGCGGGCGGTCTCCAGTACCTTCCACACGCGCTCCGCCGGCAGTCTGAGCTCGGCGGCAAGTTCCTCCGCGGCGGCTTCGTCCAGGAAGGTGTTCTCGTAAGCCCGGCGGAGAGCGGCCCCTTCGGCAACCCGTTCCTCATGCCGGCGCATTTGCTCCGCGGGCAGCGGCTCCAGCGCCGGACCCTCAAGCTCCGGAGGCGGCACCATCTCGAAGTCCTCGGCCGCCTCCGGCTGATCGAAAGCAGAAGGCTCCAACACGATCTCGGCCCGGCCGCTTTCGGCTGCCCGGATGCTCGTTTGGCCCCAGCCTCCACCCCCGCGCCGAACGGCGCGGATCACCAGATCGCCGTAGCCTGTGGTGAAACGGGCTTCGCCCCGACCGTCCGCCACTATCGCGGCAAGCGGGAACAACTCGGCGTAGTTGTACAGCTGGAACTGCACCTCGGCCCCGACGGCCGGCGCACCGCTTTGGTCGAGCACCCGGACCACGACCGTACGGGTCGGCGCGTAATTACCCAGCAGATTCAGCTCCGCCTGAAGTTTGCCCTGCACGGTGACCTCTTCCGGGCCGGGATAGTTCGCCGGCACGCGGGTATGCACCAGCATCGCCCGCCGCGCCGGGCCGCTGAACCAGCCCAGGTCAAGGCGCGCTTCCGGCTCGCAGGCGCCGATGTAATGCCAAGCGCCGTCGGCCCAGGCCTCGACCCAGGCATGGTTGTCGTCGCAGTGCGCCCAGCGCGGCGTGTAGCACTGGCGCGCGGGAATCCCGATGCTGCGCAGCGCCGCAACCGCCAGCGTCGATTCCTCGCCGCAACGGCCCCGCGCATTGCGGATCATCCCAAGCGGCGACAACGTCCGCAAGTCGCTGCCGATGTAGGTCGCTTTTTCATGGCACCAGTAATTGGCTTCGAGAATGGCTTCCTCCATCGTCAACCCGGCTGTGCGCGGCCCCAGCTCCGCATAGATCGCATTGCGGAAATCCTCGATGTTCTCGGTGTTCACGCGGTAGGGCAGCACGAAATGCAAAAACAGCCGGTCCGGCACCCGCCCGCCCCAAGGCGCCTGCTTCCGGACCGCCAGCGCCTGGCGGACATGGGCCAGGAACAACGCGCCGCCGTAATCGGCCAGATCGCTCAGCGGCATGTACGCATACAGAAACTTCAGCGCCCACGTCTCTTCGTCCGTCAGCGGACCGTCGAAGATGCCGAACAACTCCCTGTCCCGGCCCCGGCCCAGCTCTTTTTTCTCCTCAAACTTCCGCTCGATCACCCGCAGCTCACGCTCGTTCAGCGAAAACGCCGGAGTTCCCACGCTCATCTACGATCGCTCCTTCCACAGTTTCCCATCTTCCCTGATATAAAAGATACCACTTCCGTCGGAGGACGGCGCGGAAATTTGGAACAGCTTGCCCGTCGTTTCCACGGCGGGCCGGATGCTTAACCATGCCCCGTCCGTTCCGAGGAGCTCCGACGGATCGTCCGTAAACCGGCCGAAACGGGCATAGTAGCCGCGTTCCCGGTAATAGAGACGGCGCAGCTCCCATTTAATCGTTTCGTCCTGGGGCAGCGGAAAGCCGGCAGAGCCGCTGTATCCGTCGCCCTCGTCGTCCGCAAACACGACGTATCCCCAAAGCTCGGGGTAGTGCATATTGACGATCCCCTGCGGGGACCACACCCAGTTGTCTTCGGGATAAGGCTTTCCGGTCGCGGGATCGTTCTGCTTGACGTACTGCCCGTCCCGCACTTCGACGCGCCATTCCACCCGCGAGAAATTCACCCGCCAGTACTCGCCCGGGAGCGGCGGCCGCCCTTCCGGCGCGCATTCGCGCAGCGCGGCCCACGGCAGCGCTGCCTCCACGCTCCACAGTCGGTTCGCCGCGGCGGGATTGTTCAATTCCCCGTCGATGTACACCGCGGTCTTCAGCCCGGCGATATCCCAGCCGTTCACCGGCGGCCCGCCGTCCCGGTAAGGCTTGGCGAGCAGCAAATCCCACACCGTATTCAGCGCATTGATTTCGAACTCGTAATACAGATGGCTGTCGCCGTCGGGATCGATGAAAATTTCAAAATCGTTGTCGTAGAAAATAACCGAGTCCCGCTCCGTCAACGTCGCCCAAATCCGGTCTTCCTCCATTTCGGCGCCGACGTAGAAATACTCGTCGTCCCATAGCATTTTAACCCGGGTCCGCTTGGACGGCCCCGGGCGCAAGTCGCCTTCGATATCGACGAAATCGTCGGTCCATGCCGCGGTGTCCCAAAACGGCTTATCGAGCCTCCCGTTTAGTGCAAGCGGCCCCGCGGCCCGCTTGCACACGTAAGCCTTTGGGGCAAACCGGATCTTCGGTTCAGGTACTTCACTGTAATTCACCGTCGGTTCCTCTCCCTTCCTGGATTGATCAAAGACCATATAAGTTGACCTACTGATTGTACGGATTAGGGAAGCCGTGTGAAATATTCTTACGATCGCGGTTGTTCCCGGATTTCTTTGATTCAGCAAATTCAAACAAGGTAGAAATCCGCTCACAAAGGCGAACGCTCCGCTTCTTCAGAATCATTTCAGCCTCTTGCCTTTTCCCTTCTTTTCTTTAGTTCAACTTATATATCTAGCCCCGGCCCCTAAGTTCAGCGGATGCGGAACGCCAGCGCGATCGGCGCCGCCCCTTGCCGCGAAGCATCCGGAATACGGACCGCCACCCCGCCTTCCGGAACGGGGCGGAAATCCAGTCCCTCTGCCCCGCCGATCAGGTCGATCCGCCCGATGCCGGCGGCCGGGAGCGGCAACAGCACCTCCTCCGCGATCGCCTCGCCGTTCTCCTTGATCAAATACAAAGCGTATCTCGTCTCTCCCTTGCGGGTAAAATGCACGTCCCCCGACGAATAGGGCTCGCAGATCCTCGTCCCGTAAATCGCTTCGCCGTGCACCTTCAGCCACTCCCCCAGCCCTTGCATGCGTTCAAGCGCCGCCTTCGGCAGGCGGCCGTCCGGCTGCGGGCCTACGTTCAGCGCCAGGTTGCCGCCTTTGGCCACGATTTCGACAAGCAGATGCACCAATTCCCGGACGGACTTGTAGCTGTCGCCATAGCTGAACGAAAACGAATGCCCCATCGTGATGCAGCTTTCCCACGGTACGGTCAGCGGCCCCTCCGGCACGGTTTGCTCCGGCGTGATCAGGTTCTCGTACGGTCCGCCGACCGTACGGTCGGCCGCGAGCAGCCACGGCTGGATCTGCCGTGCCTTCTCCACCACCTCGCCGAGCCGGATGTCCTGATCGCGGCGGGCGTTCACCCAACCTGCGTCCAGCCACAGCACGTCGATGCGGCCGTACCGGGTCATCAGCTCCATGATTTGCTCATGGGTAAACTGCACGAACCGCTCCCATAGCCAGGAATATCGTTTCGTGTCGTACGAAGGCCCCCGCCACATCCGGCTGCCCCGCTCCATCCCCGGCGCCCAGTAATACGGCGTATGCCAATCCGCCTTGGAGAAATAGGCGGAGATCGCCAGCCCCTTGGCGCGGAAGGCGTCGAACAGTTCCCGGCAAATATCCGCGTAGCGGTGCGCATGGAACGGGCAGTCCTTGCCGGTAATCCGGTAATCGGTCGTATGCGTATCCCACATGCAAAAACCGTCGTGGTGCTTCGTCGTAAACGTCAAATATTTGAAGCCGCCCTCCGCGGCCGCTTCCGCCCAACGCTCCGGCTGGAAACGAATCGGATGAAACGTGCGGTTCAGATCGAAATATTCTTGTTTGAACCGCTCCATGTCATCCGTCCAGTCGATGTCGTTCCGGGACCAATCGCCGTCCTCGTCGCTGAGCGCCCAGGATTCCACGAGTCCGAGCTGGGAGTAGGGCCCCCAATGCATCATCAGGCCGAGCTTCTGATCCTGGAACCACTCCAGACGTTCCAGCAGCACGGAGTCGTCCGGTTTCACCCAGTTTCGTTCGCTGCTGTAATTGTGCACGCCCTGCCAGTCCGCCGGCTCCGCCGCCAAGGGCGCCTCGATGGGCGCCCCGGTTTGCGGCTCGGCCGACGTCTCCCGTACAGCGGTTTTATTCTCGCTCATGGGGTTCCTCCTTTATCGGTCCGATATTTTTGAGTTATAGCGGTTGTTCAAAAAAGTCAGCGAGTCCTGAAGCTTAACGAAAAATGCGGACAACGACATAAGGGAAAAAATGGGCTCTATTTCGGCGATATCCCCCATTCGGCTTGAAATAGAGGACATTTGTGCCCCTATTCTCCCGAATTTCAGAGAAAAGCCCGTATTTCGCATCCTTCACTGGAACATAGGAGCAAAAAGTTCCCCTATTGTTGATGAACAGACTCCAATCCGGAAAATAAGGCCATAAAGCGCCCCTATTTTTTGGGGGGCTCGCCCGAGGATCGACCGCATGATGGCTAGCGAACCGGA
This sequence comes from Paenibacillus macerans, assembly GCF_050565405.1. Lineage (GTDB taxonomy): Bacteria > Bacillota > Bacilli > Paenibacillales > Paenibacillaceae > Fontibacillus > Fontibacillus macerans_B. The sequence continues at coordinate 55,176 of NZ_JBNYYG010000009.1, forward strand.
GCGACCTTATTTGCCTGAAAAGCCGCCGTTTCCATTTCTAACGGACCGTAAAGCCGCTATTTGCCCGAAAAAGACCGCCAATGTGCACATTAATGCCGAATAAGGTCTGTGGTATCCGTTACATTTTGAAAATGGTCGATTTCACCGAAATAGCGGCGCTGGTGTCCGTTAGCTCGTTTTACCCCTTTACACAGTTGCACGCCGCCTGGTTACTCGCCTTGGTGCACACAGGTTACTCGCATGATTATTCGCGTGGTTGCACCGCCACCATTCATGCCGTCACTCATGCCGCCGCACCTGATTTGCCGGTCGTCTTGCCGGCCTCATCAAACCTCAAGCGTTTTGATCTAACGCACATCGGAAGAATAAGCCTCAGTGCTGAAAAGCCGACTATTCGAACACGCACTTTTATCATCAATCCGCCGTTCAGTTGGCGCTCTCCTGATTCCAGCGGTCGTAAGCGGCCTGGTACACTTCGGCGATGCGGTCGCTGCCCATCTTCTTCAGCTGGCCGGCGTATTTGTCCCAGTTGGACAGCGGCTCCTGGCCGGTCACGAACTTCGCTTCCATTTGCGTCACGTACGTATCGAGGTCGGACAGCAGCGCGGAAATCTCGGACTGCTCGTCGGTCGTCAGAAAAGCGTTCGGGAACGGCGGCTTGCCGATCGGCGCCAGCTTCTCTTGGGTTTGCCGGTCGATCCATTCGTCGAATTTGCTTTTCAAGCCGTTCGTCATTTCCTTCAGGTTGACGCCCGGGGTCAGAATGCCGTAGTTCGGCGTAATCGTTCCGCGATATTCCTCGCGATCCTTGCCGCCCGGCACCGGCAGCCATTCCTTCACCTTGTTCGCTTCGTCCTTGTATTGCCACAGCAGCCCTTCCGGGCCTTGCGTCCACAACGTGGCGCCTTCATACCCGTATTGGTAGTCGATCCAACGCATCGTCGCTTCCGGGTTCGGATTGCCCTTCGTGATCGCGAAGGTGCCGTTGGCCGACATCCCCGGGTGCTTGCCGTAAACCGGCGTGCCGGCAATTTCGCTGGCGACCGGCGTCATCAGCGGATGCTCCATGCTAGGTTCTCCGCCGAGCGTGAAGTAAGGATGATAATCGCTGAACAAAGCCACCTGGTTGTTTTTCCCTTTCGCTTTCTTCTGGTCGTCGGTTTGCGAGAACGTCTCATGGTCCAGCAGTTCCTCTTTCCAGAGGCGGTTCATGAACGTCAGATACCCTTTGTATCCTTCCTCTTGCGGCGAATAGTGCACTTTGCCGTCCTTGTCGGCGTAAATGACCGTGTCATACATGCCCCAGAACCCGAAGAAGAACATCCGCAGATCGTCCAGCTTGACGGAGGTCAGCGGAATTTCGTCCGGTTTGCCGTTGCCGTTCGGATCTTCTTCCTTCACGCGCTTCAAGTACGCGTACAGCTCCTCCGCCGTTTTCGGCTCGCTCGCGTTCAGCGCTTTCAGGAACTTGCCGTTATACCACATCGGGCCGCGGTACCAAACGGCCGCGGTGTCGACGAACGGCAACGCGTAAATATGTCCGTCGGTCGTCGTGATATTCTTCCGCACGTCCGGATTTTCGTCGAGGATTTTTTTCAGGTTCGGCGCGTAGTTGTCGATCAGATCCTCCAGGGGAATCAGAAACCCCTGGCTGCCGTAGGTTACTTGTTCCGCGGAGGTAATGTCGGCCGCGTACAGCATGTCCGGCAGGTCGCCGCTGGCGAAAACCAGGTTTTTCTTCGTGCTGAAGCTATCGATCGGGGACGTCTGGAATTCGACCTTGATTCCGGACAGCTTCTCCATTTCCTGCACGACGGGCATCGTGTTCCAATCCGCCATTCCTGCGTCCGGCGCCATCATCTTCAACGTCAGCGGCTCATCCACGATCGGAAAACCTTCTTTATTCACGCCGCCGGCGTTCTCGGAAACGTTCGCGCCCGAGTTCCCCGAACCTCCCGTATTCCCTGTCGTATCGCCGTCCGCCGAATTGCCGGACGAACCGCAGGCCGCCAGCGTCGAGGCGAGCAGGAGCAAGCATAAAGCTAGAACTCCGCGTTTTTTCAGCTTCTGCATGAGTGAATCCTCCCTTTGAATATGATTTGATGTATGGCAAGATCATCCCTTGACGGAACCGATCATGACACCTTGGACAAAATAACGCTGCAAGAACGGATATACGATGATGACCGGCAGCGTCGAGACGATGATGACCGCATACTTGACCAAGGCGGCCACCTCCGCCCGGTTGTTCAGGGCCGTCGCCGTGGCGGCGTCGAACGTGCCCGTTTGCGACGACATTTCCTGCAGGACGAGAATCTGCCGGAGCACGAGCTGCAGCGGATACTTCGCGTCGTCGTTCAAATAAATCATCGCCGAAAAATAGTTGTTCCAATGACCGACCCCGAAGAACAAGGCCATGACCGCGAGAATCGAGGTCGACAAAGGCAGCACGATGCGGAAGAACAGCCGGAAATTGCTGCATCCGTCGATTTCCGCCGCCTCCTGCAGCTCCTTCGGTATCGACGATTGGAAATACGTGCGGCAGACGATCAGATTCCAGATCGAGGTCGCCCCCGGCAGAATAAGCGCCCACATGCTGTTCACGAGCCCCAGGTCCTTGACCAGCAAATACGTCGGCACCAGTCCGCCGCCGAAAAACATCGTGACCATAAAGACGCCCATAAACAAATTTCGGCCGACGAAGTCTTTGCGGCTAAGCGCATATGCGGCCGGGATCGTCACCGCCAGGTTAACGATGGTGCCGACGACGGTATAGAGAATCGTGTTGCCGTATCCGGTCCAGATTTGCGGATCGCGGAACACTCTTTGATACCCTTCGAAAGTAATGCCTTTTGGCCAAAGCCACATTTCTCCGGAGGACACGAATTTCGGGGTGCTGATCGAGGCGCTGACGATATAGATCACCGGATAAGCCACAATAACGAGCGCCAGCATGAGAAACAGGTAATTGAAGGCCAGAAATAGGCGATCCCGCCGGGTTTCCTTGATTGCCGTAATCACGATAGTCCACTCCTTTCCCTTACCATAGGCTGTTTTCGCTGGTGCGGCGGACGATCTGGTTCACCACGATGAGCAAGACGGCGTTGACGACCGAATTGAACAAACCGACCGCCGTCGAGAAGCTGTACTGCGCGTCAAGCAAGCCCGATCGGTACACGAACGTGGAGATCACGTCGGACGATTCCATGTTCAGCGGGTTTTGCAGCAGCAGGATTTTTTCGAAACCGACGCCAAGCAGGCTGCCCATGTTGAGAATCATCAAGATCGTTATCGTCGGCATGATCGCCGGAATATTGATGTAACGTATTCGCTGCAGTCGGGATGCCCCGTCGAGGATCGCCGCTTCGTGCAGCCCCGGATCGACGCTGGTGAGCGCGGCCAGATAGATGATCGTTCCCCAGCCGGTGCCCTGCCAGACGTCCGACAGCACATAGACCGTCTTGAACCAGCGCGGATCGGTCAGGAAGTCGGGCGGGTTAAGGCCCAGCGCTTCGATCAAATTGACGATCATCCCCGAGGATGGGGTCAGGAACGTGATGATCATCCCGGCCATTACGACCATGGAGATGAAATGCGGCGCGTAAGTCACGGTCTGCACGGTGCGTTTAAAGAAACCGTCTTTCACTTCATTGAACGCCAGCGCCAGGATAATCGGCAGCGGGAACCCCACCGCCAGCCCGTATAGGCTGATGCTTAGCGTATTCCACAGCAAATCCCAAAAATAATAGGAATTGAAGAACCGCTCGAAGTGGTCGAAGCCTACCCACGGACTGCCCATAATCCCGTCGACGGGAATAAAGTTCTTGAACGCGATCTGAATGCCGTACATCGGCACGTAACTGAAGATCAGAATGCTTAATAAGGCAGGAGCAATAAACAAGTACAATTGCCAGTTATGGAGGATCTTTTTCCTGAGCTTTCTTCGGTTTGCGGGCTGAGGGATAGGACGGGCATCGATCACGGTCGGCATGCTTTTCTGCATCGACTTCACTCCTCCTTTTTTAGAGGTTGTTCAAAAAGACGTCTTTCCATGGCGAAGCAGTTCAAGGAGTAAACTCGACGTCGAATCTTGAATTCAGCCGGGCCTAGCCTATGCTTCCGAAGCATGTTTCCTGAGGAAGCAGTTCAGTTGCTCACGTAGATCTGTCTACGCTCCGCTACTCAGTCCCTAGCTTCATCCAACTAAAGCATTTTGAATAAACGCACATCGGAAGCATACGCTTGGTCCTGAAAATCCGACTTTTTGAACACGCACTTTTACCGAAGTCTACCGGAGCGCTCCGGACTCGTAAATATGTCATTTTATTTCTCGTTAACACGCCAGGGGGCAGATTTTACAAACCGGCCGATTTTGATGTCATGAAAGATAACATATCCCTGTCCTTCGATAGGGGCGAAAATATGTATTTTTTGACCGGAGATCCCTTGAACTTACGGTGAAAGGGGCTGACGGACAAGCCGGGGGCAGCAAAAATAACATGCCCCTCCCCCGCGATCCGCTACTTTCTTCCCTTGCGTTATCCGGAGAACTCCTTTACATTTTATATAAAAAAATAGTGGGGACAGGGGGCAGAAGCAACGTGAAGCTGAATTATTTCAAGTCGAAGCTTTTCCAAAAATACATCTGGTCGTACTTGTTCATGCTGCTGATTCCACTCATTTTGTTATCGATCTTCATTTATAATAGCGCGGTCCGCAATCTCCGCTCCGAAATCGAGCAATCCCATCTGAACCAGCTGACCCAGGCAAAGACGATCGTCGACACCCACCTGAAGCAGCTCGGCGACATCGCTTCCCGGGTCGCTTACGACGAGCAGTTGGCAAGGTACCGCGTGCATGACCCGTATTACAGCCTCGAAGCGATCAATGCGCTCAAAAATTACAAGGCCGCCAGCCCGATCATCGGCGAGTTGTTTTTGTATTTCCATAAAGACGAGAAGATTTATTCCTCCGCAGGGATGACCAGCCTCGACGTTTTCAGCGAGAATTACCACTTTCTCGATTGGGAGCGGCCTCGGCTGATCCAGGATCTGAACACCGTCAAATATCCGGTCCTCCAACCGACGCAAATGCTGAAGAAGAACGGGGCGAATCCGCTATCCGTTCTGGCTTACCTCGTCCCCATCACGCCGAACAATCCGAATCCGCACGGGACGTTATTGTATCTGATCCAAGCCTCGGAGCTGACCGGGCTGATCGATACGATCCTGGGCAATTACGAGGGCTCTTCTTATATCTTCGACAACAGCGGACGGATCATGGCCTTCAAAAACAACCAGGAACAGCCGCTCCAGGCAGCGGACCAAGAAGATTTGTATTCGCTTTCAAACGGGATCCACAGCATTATGATCAACGGAGAGCCCCATTCGGTCGTTTCGGTCAAATCGGACAATAACGGTTGGGAATACGTGACGCTGATGCCCAGCTCGCAGTTCCTCGGCAGCGTGCTTCATCTGCGCAGCTTGATGATCCTGCTGTTTTCGGTGCTGGTCGTCGTCGGGGCGGTAGCCGCCCTGATCCTCGCGCGGCGGCAGTTCAATCCGATCTTCGATCTGGTCGAATTCGCCAATTCCCGCTCGAAGCCCGGCCGCTCCGCCGCCGAGCCCCGCCAAACCGGCAACGAGCTGGACCGCATCCGCACGGCGCTGCAAGAATACAGCTCAAGGGCCGATCTGCAAGAGCCGTACGCACGCAACCATTTCCTGCTGATGCTGCTTAAATACGGCAACGCCCGCAGTCTGGTGCCGGAGCTGCTTCAATCGCTGGATATCCCGCTGTCTAAATCGTTTCATTTCGCGATGGTCATCGGCAGGGACGAGGCGCCGAGAAGCCGGTTGGACAGCCATGACTGGCAAGCGATGATCGATCGCTTGTCCGAGGCGGAGATTCCCGAATACGCCGCCAGCCTGTACAGCGTGGAGCTGCCTAAGCCCGGGCAGATGGCGTTGATCGTCAGCTTCGACAAAGCCGATGCCTGGTCCGGCACGGACCAATTCCGCCGGATCGTCCATCATATTCACGACCGGATTACGGAACAGGTTCCTATCGATCCGATCATCGGCGTGGGCACGTATTACCATGATCCCGATCAGCTGAACCAGTCGTTCATCGAGGCCTGCTCGGCTTATGAATCTCGGGTCTTTGCCGGGCACGGCAGCATCACTTTCTTCGAGAAGCTGTCCCATGCTCCGGGCGAGTCGTCCTGGGTACCGAGAAACGAGCTGCTCAAGCTGTCCCAAAGCTTGAAGCTGGGCAGCTACGAGGTAGCCGCGCAAACGATCGGCGAAGCCCTCGACAATTTGCAGGACCCGGAGCTGCCGGTTTTGCTGAAGCGCTGCATCAGCTTCGACATCTTGAATACGATCCTGCGGACCGGCATGGAGATGGGCATCCGCGATTTGGCGGCCGACATCCCCACGTACGACGCTTTTAATTCGCTGGAGGAATTGAAGCTCCACTACCTGAACCTCGCTTCCCGCATTTGCGATCTCGCCCTGCAGAACGAGAAGAAAGAAGAGCATTCGCTCATGGACCGCATCGTGGCTTATCTCGACAGCAACTACATGGACCACGCCCTGAGCCTGGAGGCGATCTCCTGCAAATATTCGATATCCGTCTCCTACTTCAGCCGATCGTTCAAGGACCAGATGGGGATCAACTTCGTACAGTACATCTGGCAAAAACGGATGATGGCGGTCATGAACGACCTGACGTCCACGAGCGATCCGCTCAAAGATATCATTCAGCGCGTGGGCTACCTGGACACGCCAAACTTCATCCGCAAGTTCAAGAAGGAAACCGGCCTGACTCCGGGCCAATACCGTAAGCTGTATTCCCAGGCCGTATCAAGCGAACCGCCGTTATCGGATGCGGCCGACGCCAGATGAGGAATACGTCCCGATGCAGGCAACGCAAAAGAGGCCGTCCAATTGCAGTTATTCACCGCGCATGGACAGCCTCATTGGATACTCACGATTTTATTTACCGCAGCATTTCTTGTACTTCAAGCCGCTTCCGCAGGGACAAGGGTCGTTACGACCGACCTTGTTCGCGCGAATCTGGTTGTTCATACTAACGCGCAAAGGCGCATTTGCCGTTTGAACCCCGGAGTTCTCATGCATCTGGCGCAGTTCCATCGGCGTATGTCCGGCGTTGGACCACATCCTTGTATGGTTGTACACGTCAGTGATCAGAGCTACGGCTTTTTGCGCTTGCTTTTGCGTCTCAAACTCAAGATCCCGTCTTTCAAATTCATAGATCAGATTCTGCAACGAGGCTTCCATCGAGCATCCGAGTTGAATATCGTCGACCAAATATTCCGCCATCTCCCGATCGAGGCGAAATTCTTTACGCACGAAATCGCGTAACGCCGCAAGCTGCGGGGTCATTTCGAAGTAATCGTGATCCGCATAGTTCAAGAACTCCCGCTTGTCCGGAACATAAGGAGGTTTATGTTGAACCTGGCCGAGCAGGTCGTCGAATTCCGCGTCTCCCATATCCAGCGAAACGATATATCCTTGATGCATTCCAAAATACTGATCACCTCGGCCAAGAAACGCCAAAAGGTACTGCAAAAGCTCCTCTTCCGTTAGCGGACTTTCGTTCTGGGCGTTATAAATCTCCGCCAGCTTGGCCGGCGTGACGACCCCATACAAATTGACCGACGCCAAAATATAGGAATAGATCAGGTGGCTTCTTCGCAAGACTTGCATGAAATCATCCTCATTCAGCTTATCCAATGCAGTCTTTACCTCGTCAGGGATGATCAAATGCAACCGGTTGGCGTCAAAAAAAGTGAACAACAATCCCCGATCCAGGAAGTAATAATAGTAGCCGTACGGAGTAGAATTGCTTTGTTGAAAAGACCCTTTCAAGAGCGATTCAAAAAGCTCCCACTCCTTAGGCTTGGATTTAATCAGGGTGGCTTGAAGTACCTCGGGATCCTCGATCCTTTCCAGCAAAGCGTCCACCAGCTCTTCCCGCTTCATTTTGGAGCGGCCGTTCACGTTGTAGACGGAAGCCAGAGAAGCAAGTCTCAATTTGGCAAGACCGTGCAGGATGTCGGGCAACCCGTAAAGCTTTTCGCCAATAATCGCGTGTTTGATATTATTCTGCTCAAGCAGTTGGTCCTGTTTATCCGGCATGCTCAAAAATACTCCTTTTTCAGAACGTTCTGTTTGCTCTATTATATACCACTATCGTCATAATTCATTTTATTAGGCTATACGCCCTTATAAAATCCCGCCGCCCCTTGGCTAAGGGGCATGGCAGGATGAATTGATCCAACCTTATTCAAACGGATAACGCAATCCCCACTGCCCGCGGATCTGATCGAGCAGGCGCATGACGGCCAGCGATTCGTCCAGCGGGATGTCCGCGCTTTCGGTCAAGCCGGCACGAAGCGCATGGCCGACGGCTTCTGCCTCGAAGGCATATCCTTTGGCGGCACGGTCGTCGGTGAACGTCTCGGCGGCTTCGCCGTCTATGTACAAGGTGGCCGACTTCGCGTTCAGAAAACCCGGAATGTAAATCTTCCCTTTCGTACCGTGAATGTAAGCGTCGTTCCCGATCGCGAGACGGACTGCCGCGTTCAAGGAGGCGGTCACGCCGTTTTCATAGGTCAACAACACGGAGAAGTGTTCGTCGACCCCGGTTTCCCCGATATGGGCCGTGCTTTGGATACTGAGCGGATGCGGACCCAGCACCATCGAAGCGAACGAGATCGGGTAAATCCCGGCGTCCAGCAGCGCGCCGCCGCCCAGTTCCGGATTTAGCAGCCTTCCGGCCGGATCCCAGCCGATACGGAAACCGAAATCGGCCTTCACCAGGCGGACCTCGCCGATCCGTCCCTCCGCCAGCCATTCCCGCACCTTACGGATCGGCGGCAGGAACCGCGTCCACATCGCTTCCATCAGAAACAGCTTGTGCTCGCGGGCATAGGCGACCATTTCCTCCAGTTCGGCGCCGTTGACCGTAAACGGCTTCTCGCACAGCACGGCTTTGCCCGCCCGCAGCGCGGTCATGACGTTCTCCTTGTGATAAGGATGCGGCGTTGCCACATACACGACGTCGACGTCGGGATCGGTTACCAGCTCCTCATAGCTTCCATAAGCCTGGGGTACGTGAAATTTGTCGGCGAAGGCTTTCGCTTTATCCAGACTCCGCGAGCCGATGGCATAAGCTTCGCCGTTGCTCGCATAGGCGAGGTCCGCCGCAAACTGTTCGGCAATGCCCCCGGAAGCCAAAATGCCCCATTTGATGTTCGTCTTCTCTCCCATAGTAACCTCCTTATGAAGTTTAACGATCGTTTATCCCCTTCGATTATACCTCTTACCGGGCCGCCGTAGGAAATCGGGGCCTAGATCCGGACGGCCTTGATCCAGGCGTCGGCGATCAACGCGTGCCCCGCCGGCGAGGGATGAACGCCGTCCGGCGACCAGTACGCCGGCTCCGCCTTCGTCGAGGCGGCGGCGAACAAGCCGTCGAGCGGCACGTACAACGCGCCGAACTCGCGCGCCAGATCGCGCACGACCGCAATCTTCGGATCAAGATCGGCGCGCCACTCGCGGCGGTCCTCCGGCACCGGGAGCACGAACGGCTCGATCAGGATCAGTCCCGCATCCAGCTTCTCCCGCGTACGCTCGAGAATATTGCGGTACACCGCCTCAAACTGCTCCGCGGTCGTCTCGTCGTTATTATCGTAATGCCGCCAGGTATCGTTAATGCCGATATAGATCGACACCCAGGTCGGCTTCAGCTCCAGGCAGTCGCGATCCCAACGATTCTGCAAATCGACGGCCCGGTTTCCGCTAATGCCGCGATTCAAAAACGTAAGGTTTTTCTCCGGAAACAAATACCCCAACCGCGAAGCAATCAGCAGCGGGTATCCTGCGCCAAGCGATGCCCCGTCCTCATAATTCCTGCCCCAGTCCGTAATGCTATCCCCTTGGAACAGGATGACATCCTTCTCCTTAAACGCCATCGCTCTCAATCCTCCATTTCGATTCAGGCATGCAAGCCTATTATAATGGAATCCCCTTCCCGCCGAAATAGCGGTCTGTGATATAATCGATGGGCGTGATTTGTTCCGGGCAGGTATGCCGGAATTGCCCCGGGTGCATACAGGTTAATGGCTTTGGGCAAACATAGTCCCGCTAAAAAGGTCTTGAGAGGTTGGACAAACATGCTGACATTTGAGCAAAAACTTGGCATCCTGGAATCGTTCCCCGAGCTTGAGCGCAAAAACGTATCGCTCGGGCGGATCAATTTCCATTACGAAGGCAGCGCTTACGAGAAAAAAACCGTCGTCTACCACCTGCATCCGGGCGGCAACGGGTTCGTTTACGCCGGCCTGCTGCAGGGCTATGACGCCGATGACAAAGGCTTCGTCAATATCCGCGATTTGGATGAGAAGGAGCTGCGCAGTCTGGTACGGCAGTCGATCGATTCCTTATCCGTTCGGGACGGCGGATTGCCCGGCACTCTCTCCGCAACCGCCCCTGGCTCTCCGGGCCGCTCGGAAGGAACAGCCGAAAGCGAAGCCTCCGCTTCGCGCAGCAGCTCCCCCGGCGGACTGTGGACCAATGCCAAAGGCGAGAAGCTGACGCTGAAATACGAGGACGATCTTTGGTATATTTACTCCGGCTTGAGCCTGGAAATGGCTTTCGAGACCCGCGAGGAAGCCGGCGAATATTTGCAAGAGGAAGGCTTTGCGCCGCAAAAGGGCTGATTCGCGCCGAAGCCGGTTGGTGTTATGGAGTCTCTCGATTGCACCGTTCCCTGTTCATCCGCTTCACCCATTGAACATGCCGCCGCGGCGGCATGTTTTTTATTTCGCCAAACCCCTTAAAAAAAATAATTCAAATTTGTTCAAAAAAATGTTTGAATTTAGACACAAAATGTTCAATAATTAGATATGACACAAATTGTTCACAATTTGAAGGCCAGTGAAATGAAAAGGGGCGGATCCTCATGTGGCAACCGGGACACAAACTAAATGGCAATGCTTTTCTGTGGATTATTGGGTTGGGCACGTTCTATGCCGTGTTCTATACGGTGTTTACTCTACTCTCGATTCACGGCCAGTAACCCCCCGCTTTTGTAACCGCTATCACCATAAAATGAGCGCCGATACTGCCGTCTTTGTCTGCAGACCCACAACACTTTCGCCTAAAGACAAACCGCTGAGCCGGTCGCAAAAGACCAGGTTCGGCGGTTTGATTTCCAAGCTATGATTCACTATGATTCAAATCCCATAACGTCTTTATGTCGAGTTAAGCAAGCTGTATGTATGGAATGTTGCAGGTTGGGTGGACCAGCTTAGGCTGCGCTGTCCAATACCTCTTGCGGCACTTTGATTTCGGCGAGTTCGTTATGCTTGGAAATCGTGCTGTTCATTTTCATTTCAAGCGATACGCTTTGGCCTTCCGCTTCCATGTCCAGGGTCATCTCGATGTTGGACTTTGTAGGGAAGAAGGTTTCCTTGTTAACGGCATAGGTGATTTTGATATCCTTGATGTTCATTTGTTCCATCATCGCTGCCGTTTGTTCGTTAGCGCTCCCTGATTGGTCCATGAGCGATTTGGCGAGTTCTTTTACCCCATCGCCGGACACTTCGGCCGTAAGGACGTATTCGTCTCCTTCTTCCGTCACCTTCGTCTCGCCGGCAATCGACTTAAACTGCTCAAGCTGCTTCTCCGGACTGACCGATTGTTCCAGTCCCGTTAGCAGTTGATCCTTTGTATTATCAGGAAGTTTCATCCAGTTCCCGTCCATGTTGGAAAAGACACCTTCGTCGGTAATATACTGCTTGATCTCCTGGTTTCCGCTGCCCGGAACCGACATTTGAATTTCCTGATACATTTCCAGCGGATCTTTCGTTGTATCGATCTTCATCGTCATGTCGACCTTCTGATCCTGTTTCTGATCTCCCTGGGTCATGGAAATATTCTGGTTCACGCTCGCTTCCATCGAAAAGCTGTTGAGTCCGTCGCTGGCCTCCATGGTTTTTTGAATCAGTTCATCCAAGGTCAACGCGTTGTTTTCTCCTGCGCCTTGCGCATTGTTCGTCCCGTTCTGGGCCGCTCCCCCGTCGCCAGCTCCATTTGCCCCCTTCTCTTGTCCGCATGCGGTCATGCCGAATGCCAAAATCACTCCCAATAGTACTACGGTCCATCTTCTCACTGAGTTGTCCTCCTAAATTATGTATTCTTCATCATATTAATCAATGACCCCGGTCGGGTAACAGGTCAAATAGTCCAATTTCAACGCGGATTACGGTCCTGTTTATTTAGTTAATTCGAACTAGATTAGTGCTTATTTCCCTTTAGTGAAAACATTCACAACTCTTGTCCTGCCTGGGATTTCAACGTTAGAGCACTTTCGTGCTTTCAGAAAACTTCAACGGAAGTTTATAATGATAGTTGCTCCACCTTTTTCATTAAGAACAATAAGGAGATTCAACCCTTGAAAAATATACTCGTCACCGGTTACCGCGCACATGAACTCGGCATATACAGCAATAAGCACCAAGGCATTCCATATATCCGCCAGGCGATCGAAGGCCGCCTCGTCCCCCTGCTGGAGGAGGGGCTCGAGTGGGTGATTACCCCCGGACAATACGGCGTTGACCTTTGGGCCTGCGAAGCCGTGTTCGAGTTGAAGAAGCGGTATCCCCAGCTGAAATGCTCGATCATCACCGCCTACAGCCATCAGGAAGAAAAATGGAGCGACGAGAAAAAAAGCTACTACGAACAAATCCTTCGCCAAGTCGACCATTATGCGGCTGCGAGCAAGGAGGGGTACATTGGACGCTGGCAGTTTACCGCCCGGGACGAGCTGTTGTTCCGTAAAACGGACGGGCTCCTGCTCGTTTACGATGAAGATGCGGGGGAGGCCAGCCCGAAATTTTTCAAAGAACGCGCCTTGAAGAAGCAAGCCGAAACCGGCTATATCTACCTGAACATCGGTTCCGAGGAAATCCAGGCGATCGCCAATGACGATCAGGAACTGGCTTACGCCGACAGCGATTATCGCCCGGATGAGCCCGATCCGGCTTGAAATGCCGCGTGCCCCCTCTTGCCTCTCCCTTCCCCTTGTCCTCCGGTGACTTTAGTCACCTTCCATGGCCCAGCGTACTACACTAATAGCAGAAATCCGTTTACAAGCAGCATGACAAATGGCATACCACAAGGAGGTATTCCCATGAACGAACGGCAACTGCCCACCGTTGCTTATTTCAGCATGGAGTACGGACTTCATTCCGATTTTAAAATGTACGCCGGAGGGCTCGGCATTCTGGCCGGCGATTTCATCAAAGGAGCCAAAGATATCGGCGCGCCGCTCGTCGGCATCGGCATCAAATGGAAACAAGGGTATACCGATCAGCGGATCGGGGACGACGGCCGACCGTACGATACGTTTGCGAGCAACGAATATGATTTTCTTGAGGATACCGGGGCAACCGTCACGGTTACGATCAAAAACGCCGAGGTAGCCTGCAAGGTCTGGAAGACCGAGAAGTTCGGCAACAATCCGTTGTATTTGCTGGACGCCGACCTTCCGGGAACCGGGAACGCGTGGATCACCGAGCGCCTGTACGGCGGGGGCTTCGGCGAAGAGCGGATCGCCCAGGAAATCGTGCTAGGCATCGGCGGGGCCAAGGCGCTGCGGGCGCTGCAGATCCCGGTCGAGGTCTATCATTTCAACGAAGGGCATGCCGCTTTGGCCGCCACGGAGCTGATCCGGGAAAAAATGCAGGCCGGACTGACCTTCGAGTCCGCCTGGCGCGAGACTCGCGAAGAGGTCGTATTCACGACCCACACGCCGGTGCGTGAAGGCAACGAAGCCCATCCGCTGGAGCTGCTGGAGCGCATGTCCGCTTACAACGGGTTAAGCCGCGACCAGATGGAGCGGATCGGCGGCAATCCGTTTAACATGACCGTAGCGGGCCTGCGGTTGTCGCGGCTCTCCAACGCCGTCGCCGCATTGCATGCCGAGACCGCGCGCGGCATGTGGAAGGACGTGGCCGGTCGTTCGGAAATCATCGGAATTACGAACGCGATCCACCTGCCGACCTGGGCCGATCCGCGGATCATCCGCGCTTATGAAGAGAACGGCGATCTCTGGTCCGCCCATATGGAGATCAAACGCGAGTTGATCGGATTTATCCGCGAGCGCTCGGGCATCGCCTTGAATCCCGACCGGCTGTTGATCGGCTTCTCGCGCCGGGCCGCACCCTACAAACGCAGCGACCTGATCTTTTCCAAATCCGAAGTGATCGCCCCTTATCTCGAATCCGGCCAAATCCAAATCGTCTTCTCCGGCAAGGCCCATCCGAACGACGAAACCGGCAAGCAAATCGTCAGCAATCTGGTCGGGATGATGAAAAAATATCCGAAGAGCGTCGTGTTCCTGGAAAACTACGATATGACGATCGGCGCCATGCTCACCCGCGGTGCGGACGTCTGGCTGAACAATCCGCGCCGGCCCTTGGAAGCGAGCGGCACTTCCGGCATGAAAGCGGCCGTCAACGGCGTGCTCAACTGCTCGATCCTGGACGGGTGGTGGCCGGAGGCGTGCCTGGACGGCGATAACGGGTGGCAAATCGGGGACGGCTTCGAATCGGACGATCCGGGGGTGCTGGACCGCCATGACAGCGAAGCGCTGTACGATACCCTGCTCGGCCGCGTGGTACCAACCTATTACGAGGACCAACCCAAGTGGGTGCGGATGATGCGAAGAAGCATCGAGACGACGCGCGAAGCTTTTTCGACGAAACGGATGCTGGAAGAGTATTACCGGAAGCTGTACATCCGGAAATAACCAAAAGCAAGGAAGGGAATGGCGATGCGAGGGGGGTCTGCATCGCCATTCCCCGTTTTTTACTCCGATAATATATTGAACGAAAAATCGTACAATTACCGTCCGTTTTAGGGGAAATGGAATGAGTTTGTACGATTTATCGTACAAAAAAGGAGGGGGTGGCAAGTAAATGGAGGGGTTTATACGAAAAATCGTGCCTATTGGCTATCCATGGACCGGAAAAAGCCGGTTTGTACGAAATTTCATCATTTCCCGGCTTTTTCCGATATTACATAAAGAGATAGCTAACCACACAAGGGAAAAGGAGAAACCGTTTCGATGAAGAGAACCCGCACCATGAAAAACATGCTGTCCTTAGGGATCGCCTAACGGGACGTTTTTCAATGCGTATACGCCCGATGCCTATAAAGCCCCATACGGCTACATCGTTAGCGGCGGCGGCACGAGAAGCGCCCTCGGCCTCACGCGGGACCACAAGCTGATCCTGCTGACCACCACCGGAGGCACGACGATCCCGCAGCTGGCGGAAATCATGAGGCAGGCCGGCGCGCATCAAGCGATGAACCTTGATGGCGGCGCATCCAGCGGTTTGTATTACAACGGCAAATATTTGACGACGCCGAGCCGCAAAATCAGCAACGCGCTGCTTGCAACCTATTAATAAAGCTTGACATCCCCCAAAAAAAGCGCAAGCGAACAAACGGCACTTCCACGGGAGATCGAAATCCGATCCCCGGCAGAAGTGCCGTTTGTTTTGGGTGCTTAGCCGTTCGACTTATTTAACCCCTTTGCGGCGGTTGGAAATATCCAACCAGACGGCAAAGACGAGAATCGAGCCTTTCACCACGTACTGCCAGAACGACTCCAGCCCCATCAGCGACATCCCGTTGTCCAACGACGTCATGACGAGCGCACCGATCAAGGCGCCAAGCACGGTTCCCGCGCCGCCCATCAGCGAAGTTCCGCCGATGACGCATGCGGCGATCGCATCCATTTCCGCCATGTTTCCGGCGGTGATCGTCGCCGAAGCGAGGCGCGACGTCAGCACGATCGAAGCGATCGAGCCGAGCAGGCCGCTGAACAGGAAGACCGTCATCGTTTTGCGGCGGATATTGATGCCGGACAGGCGGGCCGCTTCGATGTTGCCGCCGATGGCGTAGATATGGCGGCCGAAGGTCGTCTTCGTCGACAGGAAGAAGAAGATGGCGGCCAGCACGATGACGAAAATGATCGGGAACGGAATCCCTTTATAGGCGTTCATCACCAGCACGAACGCCACGACCAGCAGGGATAGTGCCGCCATTTTGATGATGTCCACGGCAAACGGCGATACCTCGAAGCCGTATTTCAACCGCGAGCGGCGTTTGCGCAGCGTGCTCCAAACGACGAGCCCGATGGCCAATACGCCGAGGATGATCCCGAAGCCTTGGGCGAAATAAGCGTTGCCCAGCAGCGCCAGTACCTTGTCGGATACCGGAATCGTCATTGATTCGGTCACGCCCATCAGTACGCCGCGGAACACGAGCATACCCCCTAGCGTAACGATAAATGCGGGGATCATTTTATAGGCGACGAGCCAGCCCTGCAGCAGGCCCAATACCGCACCGGCCGCCAGCGTGCCGATAATCACGACGATAGCCGGCAGCCCCAGCCAGTTGCTGAGAATAGCGGCGATCCCGCCGGTAAGGCCGACAATCGAACCGACCGAAAGGTCGATATGCCCGGCCACAATGACGAGCACCATGCCGATGGCCAAAATCGAAGTCACCGACATTTGCGTAAACAGATTGGATAAATTTCTCGCGGTCAAAAACGTTGGATCCAGCAGTCCGAACAACACCCAAATCAGTACCAGGGCTCCGACCATCGTATAGGCGCGCACGTCCATTTTTCCGAACAGGCTGCCCCAGAGCGACGTTTTTGCTGCGGAGTTGTTCGTTGGTTGTCCCAGTTCCTTTTGAAGCTCCATGTTTATTTCCCTCCCGTTGCGGCTTGCATGATATTTTCTTGGGTCGCCTCGCGCCAGTCGTACTCCCGGACGAATTTGCCTTCGCTCATGACCAGAATCCGGTCGCTCATGCCGAGCACCTCCGGAAGCTCAGAGGAAATCATGATAATGGCCACGCCCTGCTCGACCAACTGGTTCATCAGATGATAGATTTCATACTTGGCCCCGACGTCGATGCCTCGGGTCGGTTCGTCCATGATCAGGATTTTCGGATCGGACATCAGCCATTTGCCGATGACGACCTTCTGCTGGTTCCCCCCGGACAGCGTCCCTACAGGGGTCTCCAGCGAGGCGGTTTTCGTCTTCAGATCATGCACGTATTTGAGTCCCCATTTAATCTCTTCGTTATCGTTAATGACGCCAAGGCTCGATACCTTGCTCATCGTCGCCATCGTGGTGTTGGTCTTCACATCCATTCCCATGACCAGCCCCTGGCGTTTGCGGTCCTCGCTGACGAGCGCGATCCCCGCCTTGATGGCGTCCGACACGGAACGAATCCGCACCGGCTTGCCTTCGATGAGCACCTCGCCCGCCGCCCGGCCTCCGTAAGCGCCGAACAGGCTGCTTACCAGCTCGGTGCGTCCGGCTCCCATCAATCCGGCAATGCCGAGGATTTCCCCCTTGCGCAGCGTCAGAGTCGCATCCTTGATCACTTTCTGATTGCGTTTCTCCGGATGCCATACATTGTAGTTGCGCACCTCCAGCACGACGTCCGACGGGGTATGCGGAACCCGGGGATACCGTTCGGTCAGCTCCCGGCCGACCATCAGCGACACGACCTGGTCGTCATCCGTCTCCTTCCGGTCCAGCGTCGCTACGGTATGGCCGTCGCGCAGCACCGTAATCGAGTCGGCCAGCGCAAACACCTCCGGCATTTTGTGCGAGATGTATACGCAGGACACGCCTTCGCGGCGTAGCTGATTCAGGATGTCCATCAGGATCGCCACTTCGCTTTCGGTCAAAGCGGCCGTCGGCTCATCCAGAATCAGAATCTGCGTATGCTTGGACAACGCTTTGGCGATCTCCACCAGCTGCTGCTGGCCGATGCCGAGGCTGCCGATTTTGGTGTCGGGGGAAATATGCAACCCGACCCGCTTCAACCACTGGGCTGCGTTATGGTATAACTCATCCCACTGAATCGCGCCGCGCTTGGTCGGCTCGGCTCCCAGAAAAATGTTCTCGCCCACCGTCATCTCCTTCACGAGCGCAAGCTCCTGGTGAATGATGGCGATGCCCGCCTTTTCCGCATCGGTAATGTTATGAAACTGTTTTTTCTCGCCGCCGATGACGATATCGCCGCCGTAGGTACCCGCCGGATAAAGTCCGCTCAGCACCTTCATCAGCGTCGATTTGCCCGCTCCGTTTTCGCCGCAAAGCGCATGGATTTCGCCTTTGCGCACCTTGAAGTTGACGCGATCGAGGGCTTTGACGCCAGGAAACTCTTTGCTGATATTCACCATTTCCAACACATGCATAGGCTTAACTCTCCTTCTTTAGCCCAATAATCGGCAGATGCGCGAAACCAAGGAGACGCTTAATCGCTCCCTGGTTATCGCACGTTAGCCTACTGTCTTTTCCAGTTCAACTACGGCCGCTTATTGCTGAGGCCATTGATCCTTTGGAACGTTTTTATAAACATCTTCCACCTTGTGGAATCCGTCCTCGATGACGGTGTTCAGGCTTTCTTTGTCGACCGGAATCGGGTCAAGCAGCACGGATGGAACATCTACTTTGCCGTTGTTGACGGTTTTGTCGGTTTTGATCTCCTCGCCCTTGGCTGCCGAAACCGCCATTTCCGCGGCCGTGGTGGCAATAGATTTGATCGGTTTATATACAGTCATCAGCTGCGTGCCTTCGGCGATCCGCTGTACGGCGGCCAAGTCGGCGTCCTGCCCGGATACCGGGATTTTGCCGGCCATGCCCTGCGCGGTCAACGCTTGAATCGCCCCGCCGGCCGTACCGTCATTTGCCGCTACTACGCCTTGCACGTCGTTTTTGTTCGCGGTCAGCGCGTTTTCCATGTTTTTCAGCGCTTCTTCCGGCTTCCAGTCCTTGGAGAATTGGTCATAGACGATTTTGATGTCGCCTTTTTCCTCAAGCGGCTTCAGCACGCTCATCGCGCCTTCCTTGAACATGTGCGCGTTGTTGTCGGTATCCGCTCCGCCGATGTACACGATGTTGCCCTTCGGAGCCTTGTCGATCACGGCGCGGGCTTGCAGTTCGCCGACCCGGACGTTATCGAAGGAAATGTAGTAGTCGACGTCGGAGTTGTTGATCAGCCGGTCATAAGCGATGACCTTGATCCCTTCTTTGTGCGCTTTCTCTACGATCGGAGCCGTCGCTTCCGCGTTGTGGGCGATAACGACCAGCACGTCGACGCCTTGGGAAATAAGTTGTTCCGCCTGGCTGAGCTGCGTCGCGTCATCGCCGTTGGCCGCCAGCACTTTCACTTCGCCGCCAAGCTCTTCTACCTTGGAAGTGAAAATATCGCGGTCCTTCTGCCAGCGTTCTTCCTTCAGCGTGTCCATCGACATCCCGATGACGATTTTGCCGTCGTCTCCGCCGGCCGCCGAGCTGCCGCCCGCATTGTTCTTCGTATTGCCCGCGCTGCTGCCGTCCGAAACGACCCCGCAGCCTGCCAGGGAGGAAGCCAACAAAATGGCCGCCAAGCTTAACCGTACAAAATGACTATGTTTTTTCACTATGCCTACGCCCCTTTTCACTTGTTTCATGGATGATTGCGCTTACAAATAAATCTTAGCATCGCATCGGCCGCTGCGGGTTGGCCATTGCCTGCACTTCTTTGCGCTCTATCTGCATTTCGTTGCTGCCGGATGTAATGAAATACATCGGCCTTATTTTCACTGGATAAATTTGTGCTGAAAGCGCAAAAAAGTCCTTGTCTAGGACAAGGACTCGGGCATTAAACGCTGCCGGCAGGCGAACTCTGCCCGGAAGACGCGACAACACTATTCAATAAGCTGGCGATATTCGGTCGGCGTCATGCCGGTCGCCTTTTTGAACACTCGGCTGAAATAGTTGGGATCCTTATAACCGGCCTCGTAACAAATTTCCTTCAGGCTGAGCCGCCTTTCCGCGATCAGTTTCTTCGCTTCCTCGATGCGCAGCCGGGTCAAATAGTCGCTGAAGTTCTCCCCCGTCTGCAGCTTAAACAATTTGCTGAAATAATACGGGCTGAGATTGACGTATTCGGCGCTCTGCTCCATCGAGATATCCTCTTTGAAGCGTTGGCCGATGTACAAAAGCGCGCGCTGCAGCACATGCGAGCGGCTGCGTTCCTTCTGCTCCCGCAGCCCGTCGATCCAGCCGCCGAGCCGGCGCAGCGCCCCTTCGCGCAGTGAAGCCGGGTCTTCGAAGGCGCTGAGCCCTTCGATCAATTCGGAGCCGTCGCCGGCCTGCACGCCACGGCATAAATACAAGAGCAGCCCGATCACGTCTCCGCGCAAGCGCGGGAAATGCCGCGGTTCGCTCTGCTCCAGCCGCTCGAACAGCAGCCCGAAGCGCTCCTCCGCCTCCTGCTTGTCATACCGCAGCAAGGCGTCGAGCAGCCTCTTCTCCTCGTCCAGCGGGAGCGTGGGGCGGCCCGTGCTTTCGGCGATGTCGTCGTAGTGGCGGACGCTAACGATATCCTGCTCGTCGGCGCAAACGCGGACCGCTTCGCGATACGAGCGGCTGAGCCCGTCCCAGCCCTCGCGAATGGAGCCGATGCCGACCGACAGCTGCAGCCCGAAGCGCTCCTCCACCTGGCTGCGCAGCCGCTCGCCCCATTCCAGCGCGATGACCCGCTGGGAATAGCCCGGCCGCCCCGGCGGAAACGGAATGAAGAGCGCCATTTGATGGCCCACCACCGGGCTGACGATGCAGTTCAGGCTCGGCTTTACCCATTGCTTGACGGCGTCGTAGATTTCTTTCTTGACCAACTGGAAATTGGCCCATTCCCTCGGGGAGTGCTTCGAGAACGATAGCACCATCGCGTATCCTTTGCTCCAATCCAGATTCAGCATGCTTCCCAGCTGCGCCGCTTCCACTTCCTGCACGCACTCCAGCATCAGCATCAGGGCTAGTTCGTTTTCCGCCAGCGGCAACAGCTGGGACAGCTTCTCCTGCAACGCCAACTGCTCGTTCCGGGCCCGTTTCGCCTCCTCGGTCTCGGCCATGAGACTTTTCAGCAAGTCGAGCACTTCCTCCCGCCGCGCCGGCTTCAGCAAATAATCCCGTACGCCCAGTGCGAGCCCCTCCTTCGCGTAAGCGAAATAATCATGGGCGGTGATGATCACGATCTTCGAGCCCGGCTGCCGGGCCATGATTTCCCGCACGGCCTCCAGGCCTTGAATGCCCGGCATTTTGATATCCATGAAGATAAAATCCGGCCGCTCCTCCTCCGCCAGTTGGATCGCCCGCCGCCCGTTCTCCGCATGGATGAACCGGAACGTATCCGGCAGCATATGGCCGATCATGAGCTCCAGGCCTTCCCGTTCCAGCGCTTCGTCGTCCGCAATCAGCAACGTGTACACTTGGTATCCCCCAATCTATTTAATGGCTATTGCCCTATAACAACCTAGCCTCTAGCCTATCCGTCCGCCCTAACTAAGCCAGCGTCCCCGTCCGGCAAGGCAGCGTAAACCTGACGGCCGTTCCCGCTCCTTCTTTGCTGTCAATGGCGATTTCCTGTTCCCCGTCGAAAAAAAGATGCAGGCGCTTGAACACGTTATGCGTCCCGAGCCCGGTCGACTGCCCTTTTCCGCCGAATCTCGGCGCCTCCTCGCGAATCGATTGCAGCAGCATCTGAACCGTTTCCCGATTCATGCCTACGCCGTTGTCGCGGATTTCGATGTCGACGGTGCCCTCGTCATTGCAGGCGATGGACAGCTTCAGAACGGCTCCTTCCTCCATTTGCTCGATGCCGTGCACAAAAGCGTTCTCCAAAATCGGCTGCAGCGTCAGGCACGGAATCATCCGGTCCAGCGCCCGCTCGTCGATGTCCGTCACGAATTCGATGCGATCGCGGAACCGCGCCTTTTGGATGTTCATGTACTCGGTCACATGCTCAACCTCTTCGCGCAGCGGCACCGCCTGATCCAGCTTCTGCAGATTGTAGCGCAGCAGGCGCGACACGGAAACGGCCAGATCGCTCGTTTTGGCCGCTCCTTCGATATAGGCCAGCTTGGAAATCGAGTTCAGCGTATTAAACAGGAAATGCGGATTAATTTGGCTTTGCAGCGTCTTCAGCTCAAGCTCTTTGACCAACCGGTCCTTCTCCAGATTGTTGATGTTCTCGGCCATGAGCTCCTGGATATTATCGATCATCCCGTTAAACGCCCGGCACAGGATGCTGATCTCGTCGTTGCTGTCGCTTTCCGGAGCCTTGGTGTCCATCCGCCCTTTGGAAATTTGCTTGGCAGTGGCTACCAGGCGGCGGATCGGTTCGGTAATGCTGCGGGACAGCCATATCGTCAGCAAGATGCTGAAGGCGGCCGCGGTCACGACGAGCAGGATGCCCAGCTTGTTCAGCTTGTCAGTAGTAAACATCATATCCTCGTAAATCGGTTTGTATTGCGAAAGCTCGAGATCGACCAGTTCCTGGGCTTCCTCGCGGATAAAGCGCTGGGTCTGCTCGGCTTCGATATAAGCCCCCGCCATCGTATTGGAGTCCTGGTAACCGATCTGGTCGATCATCGCTTCGGACTGCTCCAGGAACGTATCGATGATATTCCGGTAGTTCTCGAGCGCGAGGTCGCTCCCCCCGATCGTCTGGAGCCCGTCCAGATCGGACCTTAAGCTCTTGACCGCGTTCAGATGCCGGACGACCTCGGGCAAGCTTTCCGTGTCCATTTGCATGATGAAACGGTTCATCGTCCTCATGTTTTCGCCAACCTCATAGGACACTTCCTTATACAGCAAAATGCGCTTCATCATCAGATGGTAGCTCTCCTGCACATTTTGCCCGCTTTCGAACAGCAAAAAAGACACCGAGCTCATCACCAGTACCAGCAGCGGAATAAACAGAAACAGCTTGCGGCGAATGCTCATAAGCTCTCTCCTTCCTCCACGTTGCCCTCATCCAGCACTTTCACCTCGGTGAAGTATTCCGGCTGCAGCGGCAGTCCCTGGAAATGCTCGTAGAGCAACCGAACGGCGGTATCTCCCATCAAAAAAGGCTGCTGCGCCACCGTCGCTTCGATTTCGCCTTTGCGGATCGCGGCCAGCGTTTCCTTCTGATTGTCAAAGCCGATGATGACCAGATCGTCGCGCTTCCGGCTTTTGGCCGCCTGCAGCACGCCGAGGGCATCGGTCGCGCTCGTGCCGACCATAATGTTGATTTCCGGATGCGTCCGCAGCATGTTCGCCGCCTGCTGGATCGCCTCCATATGCGAGATGTTGGAGCTGCGCACATCGACGATCTCCAGCCCTTCGTGCTCGGCGACGACCTTCTTCAGCCCGTCCAGCCGCTGCAGCTGGCTGGCGGCTTGGTCGCTGCCGATGATCACGCCGATCTTGCCCGTGCCGCCGGTCGTCTGAACGATGAGGCGGCCCAGGCGCTCGCCGGCGGCCAGGTTGTCGGTGCCGACGTAAGCCAGCCGCTTGCTGTCCGGCGCGTCGGTGTCGATCGTCACGACCGGGATGCCGCGTTTCACGGCCTTATCGATGGTCGGGGTGAACTTCTCTTCGTTCAGCCCCTGCACGATGATCGCGTCGACGCGGGCGGCGATCGCTTTTTCCAAGAGGTTCAGCTGCTCCTCCATGTTGTTGCGCACCGCCCCCGTGAACTCGATGTCGATTCCGTATTTTTCCGCCGCCTGGGCCGCGCCTTTCTCGACCATTTCCCAGTAAGGGTGGTAACGCTCCTGCTCGATCAATACGATATGGTAACGCTGCTCGCCGTCCACGGGCTCTCCCTGCAGTTCCTTGACGATGCTGCCGATTTTGCCGGAGTAGCGGGCAAAGCCGATAAACAAATATACCAAAACCACGATGCAGACCATAAGGCCGGCCAGCCACTTTTTGTCCTTGATCATCCTGTTCACCTCATCGACTATCCTACCTTATGACTGAAAACGGTTGCAATGAGAAATTTTCGGCAATCCCGGAGCGGCCATGGTCGCCAATGTGTGGAGCGGCTTACCGGGAGGCGGCTGCGGTGTGGTCGCTACAGCAGAAGGCGGCGAGTACGGGCGCGTGCCATTATGCGGGATCCGGGCGGCCGCTGCTACACCAACACGATAAAAATAAGGGTAATTTATGGCTCTATTTTGCTGTTTGGGCCGCCAATCCGGAAAATAAGGGAACGCCCCGATTCTCCATATCTTTATCCGACCGCCATATGTTCAATCACCCGCTCCTCCCCACTAACGGACCGTAACGACGCTATTTGTCCATTTCCCGGTTATTTCCCGCTGGAACGAACACTAGTAACGCTATTTAGCCTCATCCTACGGTATTTGCAGACATTTTACAGGAATACGCCTCTACGGTCCGTTACGCTTGCTGACTCCTCATTTCAAGGCGTTTAACGTCACTGGAGTCCATTAGAGTTAGTCGGCATGGCGTCCCCCCCTTCGTTCCGGTTCCGGGTTACGGGTTACGGATATGTCGAAAAGCCCAAACCAATAACCGGCTTGGGCTTTGACCTAGCGTGTTTAACGTCGACTGCGACTTATGCGCATGATATTCTGCCGTTTGCGTGTGGAGCAGGCCACAGATTCGCCGCATTTATCAGCATCGGCGTTTATGACACCTCATCCCGTGCCCCGGGATCCCGCATTTTCGCACCTTGCCCCCGGTACCGCGATCATCCGGTGTTCCGCGTTCCCGCCCCTTACCCGCTGCCTGGCCTGTTACCTGCTACCCTTTACCTGCTGCAGGAGCAAACCGAACGTTTCGGGTACGCGAAGCACTCCTCATCCGGACGTTCAGCCGATCCCCCTAACCTTCGTCGGCGGCGTACCGCAGGCCGAATTGGCGTCTCGCGTCCTCCATCAGCTCGGCGACGGCCAGCGAACGGGCATGCGTGTTGATTTGGCTCTCCCGCTGTCCGCTTTGGATCAGCTCGATGAACTCCAGCGCCTCGTAATACATCGACTCCTGCGGCTGGGAGCGCGTCAGCTCCTCGGTCGTTCCGTCGCGGTACAAGATTTTGGCATCGTAGGGCTGATTGATCTTATCGATCACGATCGTCCCGTTTTCGCCCTGGATCTCCGTCGGCAAATAGGAGTCGGTGATTTTCGAGTACATGATCACGCCGTCCATATCCGGGTACCGCACGATCAGGCCGCCTTCCCCGTCGACGCCCGACGAGAGCATGACCGCCGAAGCCTGCACGGATTCGGGCTTCCCGAACAGCGTCACCATCGGGTAAATGCAATAGATTCCCAAATCCATTAATCCGCCGTTGGAAAAAGCGGGGTTAAACGCGTTCAGCACCTTCCCTTGTTTAAAGGCGTCATACCGCGAGGAATATTGGCAGTAGCTGGAGAAATAACGCCGTACCCGGCCGATTTTATACAAATTATCATGGACCGCCCGGAAGTTCGGCATCAGCGTGGATTTCAGGGCTTCCATCAGCAAAACGTCGTTGCGGCGCGCCGCTTCGACCATCCGCCGCACCTCGGCCGCATTGGAAGCCATCGGCTTCTCGCACAACACGTGCTTGCCGTGATCCATCAGCAGGATCGCCTGCTCGGCGTGCATGGAATTCGGGCTGGCAATATAAACGGCATCGACGTCGGGGCTGGCAGCCATTGCCCGAAGATCGGTATATACCTCCGGATCGCCGAATTTGGCGGCAAATTCCTTCCCCTTCTCCTCGGACCGGGAATAAACGGCCGTCAAAACAAATTGTTCCGTTTCCAGAGCCGCTTGAATAAAACGCTCCGTGATCCAGTTCGTCCCAATGGTACCGAAACGTATCAAAGTGATGTCATCCCCTTTTTGAAATGATTTACTCGTATTCTCTCATTCCCTGTGACCTCTTGTCCACTTTCGACGGTAAAAGGAATTCTCTTGCCGGGGAATAACTTACTTGCTTTAAGCGCGAAAATTCATCTACAATAGATGTAACAAGATGTAACGACGTGAAAAGCGGATCATTTACCTGGAAACTCCTTAGGTTTCGAGGCTTGAGAGAGGTGAGACTGTGAGCGAGGACAGCCATGTTTTTTTCAGAAACGAAATCAAGTATATGGTAAGCGGAGACTCCATCTCCAAAGGCGTGATTTACGACGAGACCCGCAGCAAATACATTGTCCTGGAGAATAATTACGTATCGCTGCTGCAGCAGAAGCTGAAGGGCGCGGTCCATAACACCGCCCGGTTCGGCAACACCCTGGTGAAGGGGCTGACGAATCTGAAAAAGGACGTCGAAAAGGATAAGCCCAACATCGTGCTGATCGAATACGGCGGCAACGACTGCGACTTCAACTGGAACGAAATTGCTGACAATCCCGACGCAGAACACAGCCCGAAAACCGACTTCAATATGTTTGAGAACATGCTGACGGAAGCGATCCAGTTCGTCAGAAGCCAGCAAATCACCCCGATCCTGATGAGCCTGCCTCCGCTCAATGCCGACAAGTATTTCAAATGGGTCAGCAAGAACGACCCGGAAGCGGAGAAGAACATCATGAAGTGGCTCGGCAGCGTCACGAAAATCTACTGGTGGCAGGAAAGGTACAACTCCACGATCCTGAAGGTATCGGAATTGACCAAAACGAAGTACATCGACGTGCGCGGCGCGTTCCTGGCGCATCCCGACTATACCCAATTCCTCTGCTCGGACGGCATCCATCCAAACGAGGACGGGCACCGGATCATATGCGACAAGGTGCTCGAGTTCATCCGCAACAACTACAAGTTTTTGCTGCGGGAAGGCGGCGGCTTGGCTTACGAGTAATAGGGGGCCTTAAGCAGGTTTTGGATTTTTCAGGCTGTCGAGAAAGTCTCGACAGCTTTTTTATAATCTATCAGCGTATAAGTTTCGGAGCATCGGCTTCCTGATATCGCAAGAAAAACTAGCTCCAAATGAGGTCTGTATTCTTTCGAAGATCAACACACGCTGCCGGACGCTTTGCATGATTATCCCCTTTGATCAGATAGCCGAGAAATGGACAAAGTTCGCCTCACTCCGGGCCCCTGATCGCTGGCTCCCCTGAACGAGAGGGATAATCGTGCAAAGGCAGCATGAGGGACACCAAGGCCCGAATCCTATAAGGGGTTGCACGGATCGTACAGGAATTTTCCGGGATTTGAGCCAGAAGGGGTGATGGGATGATGATATCTTATCTTGCTCAAGTAATTGCAAATGTACAGCTTTTCGGTCCAGATATTGCCGTTATTTGAAGCTCAAGCCGGAAATCGGCGCTGTCGGCATTATGGTGTAGGCAAGTCGGAGCCATCAAAGGACGCCATCAGGCGTTTTTCTTATTTCCATGGCCGCAGCGCCAATCGTTGGAAATCCAGCCAACCGTATGCATTTACCTGTACTCCAATCAAACGATTATCGAAGTAAGTAGACTGTTTTAAGTGATACAAAAAGGCTAGCGCGGTTTCATCCCCCAACCATCGTTCGGTTTCCCGTACCAACCGAATTCGCTCTCCGAATCCAGCCTCGGATTCGATCTCCAGCAGTCTGGCGTTCAGCCGCTCGCGAATGGGAGCGGATAGATGCCTGCGCACAACATGACGGTCGTCGTACATCAAACGGAGGAAGGACATGACCGTTTCCTCGTCCACAACGGCATTGGCCAGTACAAGATCTGCGGCATCGATTACTTCCGGCCGAATAAAATCCTCATAATCCCGGACTTCGACATCCAGTTTGACCCCGACGGCCGCGCATTGTTCGCTCAACCAGCGGGCGTTTCGCTCCAGTGAATTGTTCATGATGCGGTAGGTCAGCAGCCGTAATGGCCGCTCCGGGCGAATCGCAGGACTCGGTAGGTTAGGCTGCCCCTCCGCCGAATTATGAACCGCCCGGAACTCCGGGCCGGCATCAAAGGGACGTTTATCAACCGGCCTGTCTCCGTTAAGCCCTTTCCGTCTCCATTGCGCTCCACTCGGGAAAAAAGCTGCAAGCCGGACTATAGCGCCGGGGATCAAGTTCCGCATTCATTAGATATGGATTGGCTGCGCGAATGAGCCATTGCTGGAACTCGCTTGACTCCAGCGGTCCCGGCCTGTTCAGTTGAAAGGTCATATAGGTGCATCCGGGCTCCACGCGTTCGATATCGGGCGGCTTTTCGCTGCGGCCGTGCAGTTGAAACGGATGGATATACGGAATCGTCTCCCCGCCGAGCTCGGTTAGTGCCGATGGACGGCGTCCGGTCTCCGGCAGGATCCACAGTTCGACCCGGTCGAGCATAGCGCGGCCCGAAAAATAGGCAGGAAACGCCTCCAGAACTATTCGCGAGTCGTCGTTCTTCGTCACCCGAAACGGTCCGCTTCCGATGGGAAGGCGTGCGAATTCACGGGGCGCAAACCTTGCCGCCGAACGCGGAAGGATCGATGCACGGGGCGAAGCGAGTAGTTGCAGGAGCGGCGTATACGGTCGACGGAGCCTGATCTCGAAACAGTAAGGACCAAGTGTCCGTACCCCGGCCAAAGGCAGTTCCGTCCATTCCGTCCGGCCGAAGTCCGCAGAGGTAAGCCGCTCAAGGGTGTATTTGACATCCTCCGCGTGGAGCTCGGTTTTATCGTGGAAGAGAACGCCTTTACGCAAGTAGAAAGTCCATATTTGTCCCGTACTGTCCGTTTCCCAATAATACGCCAGATTAGGAATCGCCTCGTTGCTCCCATCGATCCGTTGGACGAGCGTATCGAAGATTTGCCGGGCCATGTGCCACTCGGTGCGGCGCAGCGTCCAGGCAGGATCTAGGTTGGGCATGGCGCGGTAAAAGGGCAAGCGCAGCGTATCGACCTGACGGCTCTCGCCGGTGTCCACGCGGTAGCCGAATTGTCCTTCCAGCCACTCGGCAAAACGTTGGCGTATCTCCTCGTCCGCACCATGCTCGTTAAGCAGGCGGATGCCGTCGTGAAAACGTCCCTTGGACGTTGCTTCTTGTGCGAGCAGTAAGGCGACCTCCCCTTCGGAAACGGTCAAGCTGAGCGTCGAACGGTTGCCGCGCCCGCGGCCCGGCACCCAGACGATCCATCCGGCCATACTCAAGCGGTGGACGATCCATTTTACATTACGAGGAGTACAGTGCCATAGGTCGGCCAATTGTACTGGCGACTTGGAATCCGGAGAAAATACGCTGTCTGATGCAGAACGAGCATGAGCAAACCGGAAACTTTTCGCCCCGGCGCCTCACCCAATGCAGCTTCGAAAAGCCATCGAGAGCGCTACGTCTTTGCCGTAGGCGCCGCTGTGCTGGTCACATTGTTGTGGTCAACCTCGTACATTCTAAACAAGTTCGCGTTTCGGAACGATATCGGACCGTTCACATTAGCCGGTCTTCGATACGCCGTGTCGGCAAGCACACTGCTGCTGGTGCGCGTTATCCCGTTGCGCCTGTCCGCATCCCGGCCGGCGCGAAGGGCGGATGTTCCAGCAGACCGGGGGCGCTCCGGCATAAGACCAGCCTATATTTTTCTGCTTGGATTGACCGGTTATCTGATGGCACAGGGGCTGCAGTACGCCGGTCAAATGCTAATAACTCCAACGCAAACGAGCATGGTACTGGCAGTTGGCAATACTGCGGCCTTAGTTGCGCTGGACATCCTTTGGCTCCGCGAAATACGGGGACGCTCGTCGTATCTCGGCATTGCGGCAGCTGTGGCGGGAATCATCATTTTTTATTACCCTTGGAATTTTGGGGGAAGCAGTTTGAAGGGCCTCCTTTTAGTTTTGATCTCTTGCAGCGGGTACGCGGTACATTTGGCGTTATCGAGATATTTGCTCAAGACGGGCAAAGCGGAACCGGGAGACCTGGTATTCCTGCCTATGGTCATAGGCGCCGCAGGCATGTTGACACTGGGGATTGCGCTCGAAGGAGTACCGAACTTCTCCTGGCCGCTTGCAGGTATTCTGCTATGGCTGGGGACTGTCAACGGATCGATCGCCTTCTCCCTGTGGACTTGGAGTCAAAAACGGCTACGCGCCTATGAAAGCAGCCTCATCAATAATCTGATGCTGCCAGAGGTAACGGCATTAGATGTGCTCGTTTTTCATCGCAGCCTTTCACCGGTTGAACTGTCCGGATTGCTGCTTGCCGCTTCCGCCGTGGTGTTCGTGCAGATTTATCCTCGGTTTAACCGCCACTCCTAACAGGGAGGCCATGTGTCGGCTGTACTGGCGGATTTGGATGGCAGTTCCGTTATTTCCGTTTCCGCAGCCTCCGCAATACCGAGTGCCCTTTGCCCCCTAAACTTGCCCACCGTTCCGGCCTACTCGTCCGCTTTGCGCCGCTGCAGATCGCTCCACACCTTTTTGTTGCTGTACTCTTTATTGGTGCTTATATCCGGACCGAACCACGCCGGGGCCTGGAACTCCCGGGCCTGATCCTCCGTCTCGAACTCCACTTCCAACACCGTCAAGTCGAGCTGGTCATAGCAGTCGATTTCCACCACGGTCCCGCCCCACTCGGCGGTGACCCGTCGTTTGGTCAGCGGAATCGCCCGGTGGATCCCGGTGATTTGCCGGTAGATCCCCTCCGAGATCGTGACCTCCACCTCTTCGCGGGACAAGCCGAACCCTTTTTTAAACGTATGGGTAAAATGGACCTCTCCGGTGCGCAAATCCTCGATTCTGCGGACCCGCAGCTCCTGATCCTCATGCAAAGCCAAATACGTCTGATCGATCGCTTGCTCCGACCGTACGACGAGCTGCCCCTCTTTAATCCATCTTTCCGGGTATTCCGGCAACAAAAACTTGCGTTCGATTTCCAGCGGCAATGGATAACCCCCCTTGTCATTGTCATTTTCCTTACGCGAATCTCTTGTCAGTCAACATTCAGTCACCGTTCATATTGGAGTCAGTTGCCCCGGCTATAGCGATATCCATATCATTATACGAATTCATACATAGGAGGACAATCGCTTGCGACTTAAGCGCGATAGCCGATTTCCCCGTTCACCACGGTCATCCGAACCTGAGCGTCCAGCAGGCGCTGCGGGTCGCCGTCCATGATATCCCGGTCGATCACCGTGAAGTCGGCGGCTTTGCCGACCTCGATCGCCCCGCGCTCATCCGCTTCCCCGGCCGCATAAGCGCTGCCGCGGGTGAACAACGCCAGCGCTTCCGCCGTCGTCAGCTTCTCCTCGGGCAGGTAGCCCTCGTGCGCGTCGTCCGGCCTGCGCCGGGCGACGGCCGCATGCAGCCCGAGAAACGGGCTCAGCGGCTCGATCGGCGCATCGCTGCCGCCGGCGCAGACGATCCCGGCCGCCAGCAGCTTCTTCCAGGCGTACAGGTATTCCGTACGCCGCTCCCCTACCCGCTCCAGCACCCAGGGGAAGTCGCTGGCCACGAACCGCGGCTGGATGTCCGCCGCGAGCGGCAGCGCCGCCATGCGCCGCACCAGCCCGGCTTCCAGCACCTGGGCGTGGATCAGCCGGTCCGGGAGCCGGCTGCCCGGCGCCGGCGGGTGCGCCTCCATCGCGCGCAGCGTCAGCTCGGCGCCGCCGTCCCCGATCGCGTGCACCGCGACCGGGAAGCCCTGCCGGCGCGCTTCGCCGACGATTTCGGCGACCCGCTCCTCCGGCTGGATCGCCATGCCCCGCGTCTGCGGCGCGTCGCTGTACGGCTCCTTCAGCAGCGCCGTGCGGCCGCCGATCGCCCCGTCGGCGAACAGCTTGACCGCTCCGATGCGCATCCAGTCGTCGCCGGCGCCGGCGCGCACGCCCAAGCCTTCCGCTTCGGCCAGGAACGGATGGTACAGCAGCTGATGGGTGCGGAAGGCGATCCCTTCCTCGCGCAGCTCGCGGCAAATGCGCAGCATCGTATCGATGCTGCGAGAAAGCGCAGATCCTCGGTATGCGCGGCCGTTAGGCCGAGGCGGAGGGCATCGAGCCAGGCTCGGCGGATGGCCGCCTTCTTCGCGGCATAGTCCGGCTCGGGCTGCACCTTCGCAAACGGCACCGACGCCTCCTCGTACACCCAGCCGTTTAGCCGGCCCGCGGCGTCCCTGCCGTATGCGCCGGAAGCCGGGTCCGGCGCGTCCGCCGAAATGCCCGCCCGCCGGAACGCCTCCGAGTTGGCCAGGTAGGCATGGAAGCAGGTGCGCGTCAGAAAGATCGGGTGCCGCTCGCCGATCGCGTCGAGCTCGTCCAGGGACGGCGCTACGGCCGGCGCGAAGCGGTTCTCGTTCCAGTTCAGCCCGAGAATCCACTCGCCCGGCGGCGTGATGGCCGCGCGCTCCCGCACAAGCCGCAGCATCTCCTCCTTCGAAGCGACGCCGCTAAAATCAAGCATGTCCAGCTTCATCCCATGCATGGACAGATGCATGTGCGAATCGGTCAGGCCGGGAAGCACCACCGCCCCTTCCCAGTCGACGGTTCGCACCTCGCGGCCGGCCAGCTGCAGCTTGAGCTCCGCCGTCCGGCCGATGGCGCGGATGCGGCCCCCTTCCGCATACACCGCATCCGGTTCGCCCGGCCAACCGCAATCTCCTTGACTCCGTAATTTCCCGTTGATAAACAAGGTGCCCTGCATCGGAACCTCTCCTTTCACCCGCGCAAGATGACGATTACATGCCGAGCATGAATTTCATGATTTTGTCTTGCATGCCCGGCAGTCCCTCATGCCCGAAGTCCGGGAAAAGTTCCAGCTTCTTCGGCGCGGGAATGGCGTTATAAGCCGCAAACTGGGTAGAGGGCGGGCAAATTTGGTCCATCAAGCCGATCCCCATCAGCACCTCCGACCGAATGCGGGCGGACAAATGGTGCACGTCGATATAGCCGAGCTTGGCGAAAAGCTCCTCTTCCCGCTCGTGCTGCGGATCGAACCGGCGGAAATAAAGCCGCAGCTCGTCATAGGCGTTCCGGGCCAAGTCCATTTCCCACACTCTGCGGTAGTCAGACAGGAACGGATACACCGACGCGGCCCGGCGGATGCGCGGCTCCAACGCGGCGCAGGCCAACGTGATGCCGCCGCCCTGCGACCAGCCCGTCACGCCGACGCGGTTCTCGTCCACCTCGGGCATGTCCATGGCAATTCCGACTAATTGGACGGCATCAAGGAATATATGGCGGAACAGCATGTTTTGCGGATCCCCGTCCACCCCGCGGATAATATGCCCCTGGAGCGTATTCCCGACGGTGCCGCCAACATCCTCGGATTTGCCGCCTTGCCCCCGGCAGTCCATGGCAAATACGTGGAAGCCCAGCGAAGCGTATCCCAGTTTCTCGGTCCAATCGCCGGCGTTAGCGGAATAGCCGTGGAACAGCACAACGGCCGGACCCGGGCCGTCGGACTTCGCCGGACGCACATATTGGGCATAAATCCGCGCCCCTTTGACTCCGGTAAAATAAAGATGATAACACTCCACGCCCGGCAACTGATAATCGGCCTTCACGAGCTGCAGCTGCGGATCGGTCGCCCGCATTTCCCGCAAAGCGGCATCCCAATAGGCGTCGAAATCCGGCAGCTTCGGATTGATTCCTTGATATTGTCTTAGCTCCTCCAACGGCATATCGATGATCGGCATGTGCTCTCCTTCTTTCTCCGGATAAAAATTTGGTCTTCCGGCCCCTTCCATCGAAGTCGGCCGCTACAGCTCACAGTATAGCTTGACAACGCTTTCCCGGCAACAAGAACAAACACCTTCCCGTTTGAAGGTGTTTGTTCTAAGCCGAAGTCTCCTCTTGCCTGCCTTATGGCCGCCGCAAGCGATCCTCCTTCAGCGCATGGATCGCCCGGGACTCGGCGAGATTAAAGGCCGGCCATTTGCGGTCTTCCCGCGTCAGGTAATCCCAGCGCTCATGCAGTTGGCGGTTCAGTTCCGGATCGGCTTCGCGGCTGTACCGCAGAAGCCGCGGTACCGTATCGGGCGATAGCTGCGTCAGATATTGGGCATCGATATTCCCGTTCTCCAGGTAGCGCTCGAGATTTTTGCGCGCGATCACCTGATCCATATTGGCATAATTGACGATAACATAGGCCGCCAGGCTGACGACGATAAAGCACTTCGCGAGCGGCAGGCGCGCGAGCCGGATGCGCAATCCGGCGCAGGCCAGCAGCACCGCCAAATAGATCATAAAAGCGTGCGACAAAAAGCGGATGTACGTGTATCCGTACGCTTCTTCATACAGCAGCAGTCGCGTAAACGCCGACACCAGCATGACGCCCGAGCAGCCAACCAGGATATACAGCAAAGCCGGATTCAGCTTCCGCAGCAGTTTTCCGGCCTGACCGCCGAAGGTCAGCGTCCCCGCCAGGATCGCAAAGTTAATGACCGTCACCGCAATCAGCTCGAAAAAGCCGCTGCGGGCGTATTCCGCATAGGAGCTGCCGGCGGGCAGCACGCCCCGCCAGGCGCCGAACAAATAAGAAAACTGCAACGACACGAACAGTATGTACACGATATTGATCGCGATCAGTACGGTCGCGGCGACGATCGGGTCGATCCTGATCTCTAACGGTTCGTCATGCGCCGGCGCGGGAACGGGCAAGGCCGGCTCGGGCCGTGGGCTGACGAATCCCCACAGGTATCCGAACAATAGCAACCCTAACACCGCGATATAAACGGTCCGGAACGTCCCTTCCCCGAATGAAAGGCTTTCGTTGATCCAGTCGGGAATCGCCGAGAGCAAACGGTCGAAGCTGCTGTCCGCCGAGGTCAGCAGCCCCACGACGATGATCAGCAGCGGAAGAGCGATCAATAGGCCCAGCAGCACCTTGCCGATCGCTTGCTTGCGGTGGTCCGCGACCTTCCTCGCGGACACGGACCTGGCGAGCCGAAACACCGTCGCCAGGTGGCGCAGGTTCTGCGGGATCATGTGGTCCAGCGTATCCCAGATCAACCTGATATCGCTCCAGGAGCGTTTTTTCGGGCTTAATATGTAAGTTGTATGCGCAAACACCAGACAAAGCAAAGCCAGGACGTTTAGCACGGAAAATAAGGGATTGGCAAACAGCGCGAAGGTGAGCGACAACAGCAGGACGACCCCGAACGAAAACCAGCCGAACCGGGGAAACGGCTTGCGCATACGCTCCGTTGCGAATAACCCGATGTACAGGTAGAACAGGCAGACGAAAATCGGTACCGAGACGCCAAATCCGTTCCCGTAGAAAAGATACTGGTGAATCGCAGCCAGCCCGAAGGCGGCGATCAGCGCCGAAATCACGCTGCGGGGAGAAAGGTCCTTCTCGTTCATTGGCAAATCCATCGCTTTGGATTCCTCCATTCGTGGAATGTGATGCAGGAAGACAATGGTTTCCTTATAGCCCATTTTAAATGATAAAATAGGAAGATAAAGAGAAGAAAACGAAGGGGAAATTTCGTATTTTATCGGGAGGTCGGCAAGGTGAAATTGCATCATCAGTTTCTGCAGTTGCACGCGCGATTTGGCCATAATGACGGGGAAGGGATAATCGGGGTAACGCTGGACGAGCTTGCGGCAACCTTGCGCTGCACCCACCGCAATGCGCTGACCGTGATTCACAGAATGGACGCGTCCGGGTGGATCGAGTGGATCTCCCGGCGGGGACGCGGCGCGCGTTCCACCTTACGGTTCAGGGTGCAACCCGGGGAAATCGCCGCGCAATCGGTGATGCAGGCCATCGACCGCAAGGACGTTAGTTTGGCGATCCGCGATATCCGCAAGCACGCCGGGGCCGCCTCGTTGCAGGATCAGCTGCAGGGCTGGCTGTTATCCTATTTCGGGCATCATGCCGAAATCCGCCGCGACCGGCAGATCGATTCTTTGCGGTTGCCGATCCGCCAGCCCCTGAATACCGTCGATCCGCTCAAGATGAACCTGCTGGCCGAGTCCTTCGTAGCCAGCCACGTCTTTGACGGGCTGATCCGCCGCGCCAACGCCACCGGGGAGATCGTTCCCGGGCTGGCTCATGCGTGGGAAACCGATGACCGCGGTACGACGTGGACTTTTTACCTGCGCAAAGGCGTGTTGTTCCACAACGGCAGCCTGCTGACGGCCGAGGACGTCCTGTATACGTTCGAGCGGTTGGCCCGAAGCTCCCGGAGATCGCTGTACAGCGCGATATTCCGCCAAATCCGCGCAGTGTCGGCGCTGAGTTCCAATACGGTCCGCATGGAGCTGAAGGAACCCTGCGAATTGTTCCTGCCCTGCCTCTGCACCACCCGAGCGGCCATCGTTCCCCGGAACCTGGATCAACGCGGGGAAGAGCGGTTTGGCGTACGGCCGGTCGGAACCGGTCCGTTCAAGGTGGCGGTGATGGAGGACGACCTCTGCGTGCTTGAGGCGTTTCCTCATTACTTTCAGGGACAGGCCCATCTCGACCGGATCGAAATCGTGCACGTGCCTTGGGAGCTGAGCAGCAAAGAGCGGGCAGCCGGCGATACGCTATCGCCCTTTCATGTCATCCCGGGCCAAGCCTCCGCGGAAAATGGCACCTGGAGCGAAATGCATTCCCAGGTGTCCGTGCGCAAGTTCGTTACCTGCAACACCCGTAAAGCCGGGCCGCTCAGCGATCCGCAGATTCGGGCCAAGGTGTTTGCCGCTCTGCAAAGCGGCGAGGCAGCAGCCGAAGTCCCGGCCGGGGTTGCCGCTGCCGTCGCCGATGCGCCCGCCGGCAGCCCGGCGCGGCAGTCAGCCCCTGAACCGGACGACTCCCGGTCCGGCTCTCCGCTTCTCATCGCCACGATTACGCCCTACAGACCGGACGCGGATCTGGTCGCCCGACGGCTGGAGGCTGCGGGCTATGCCTGCCAAGTCCTGTCCTCGTCGGCGGAGGAGTTCAAGGGCGACATCCGCCTGCAATCGGACTTGATCGTGTTTTCGCTGCTGCGCGACCAGGACGAGCAACTGCGCCTGTACGATCTGTACCAGACTATTTCCGAGCATGTCGAGCCCCACCGGCAAACCGACGTGCATAAGCAGCTGCGAACCCTCGCCCGGGAGCCGGGGCCCGAAGCGAGGGCCGGGCTGTTCGCCCGCATGGAACGGCAGCTGATCGACGGCAACGAGCTGTTTATTTTATCGGAGAAACCGCTGCAAACCGCATATCTCCCTATCGTCCGGGGCGTGACCTTCAACGGCCAGGGGTGGGTTGATCTAAGGAACCTCTGGTTTCCCCCGCAGCTCTAGCTTGTTATAAATGCGTAATGGTACACTTGCGTAAGAGAACCTATATATAAGATGGATAGGAGCAGATACCGACTATGAGCTATAAAATCGTATTCTTCGATATCGACGGCACGCTGGTCAACGAAGAGAAGCGCGTGCCGCAAGACACGGTCGACGCCGTCGCCGAACTGAAAGCGAACGGCATCGAGCCGGTCATCGCTACCGGCCGCGCGCCTTACTTCTTCAAGCCGATCGCGGAATCGCTGCACATCGAGTCGTTCGTCAGTCTTAACGGAGCCTACGTCGTGTACCGCGGCGAGCCGCTGTATCAACGAACCTTGGCGCCGCAAAGCCTCAAGAAGCTGGTCGAACTAGCCGGGCGGCATCGGCACCCGCTCGTTTTTCAGGGCCATGAACAGTACTATGCGAATGCCGAAGGACATCCGGCGATCCATGAATCCGTCAACTCGTTGAGAGTAGAGTTGCCCGGGTTCGATCCGGAATATTGGAGCAAGATGCCGATTTACCAAGCTTTCCTGCATTGCGAACCCGAGGATGAGCCTCTGTACGACAACGCGTTCGACGACCTGCGGCTGATCCGCTGGCATCCCCAAGCGATGGACGTCACCCTGAAAGGCGGCTCCAAAGCGGTCGGCATTGCGGCGATGCTGGAACGCCTCCAGCTCTCTCTGGCGGATGCCGTCGCCTTCGGGGACGGATTAAACGATCTGGAAATGCTGCAGCAGGTCGGCCTGGGGATCGCCATGGGCAACTCGCATCCGGATTTGCTGCCGTATGCCGATTACGTGACGGCTTCCGTGGATGAAGGCGGCATCCGTCAAGGGTTGCGGCATGCCGGTCTGATTTCTTGAACGGATAAGCCAAAAATAACGCCAACGCTGAAACATCTGCGCGTTCTCCTGCGTCAGTAGGTTAAACCCAATCATTTACGGGGGGAGGGAATTGATACCTCAACCGCGCCGGGCCCGAGATCGACGAGTTCCCCGGCGTTGATGAAGCCGTTTGACCCGACTATTTTCAGGAGGTAATGCCACGATGAAATCGAACAAATCCTTTACCAAAATTCCCAAGCTGACGCTGCTGATGGTAATCGTATTCAGCTTGATGTTCGGCGGAAGCGCCTCGGCCTTCAGCGACGTCAAGGGCGATAAGGAGCAGAAGGCGATCGAACGCCTGGAGAAGCTTGGCATAATCAAGGGAGACCGCTGGGGCCGTTTCCAACCGGCACAAAAAGTTACCAGCGCCTCGGCCGTTTCGCTGATCGTCCAAACGCTGGACCTGAACTTCGACACGATCCGGTTTGTCAAAATGCCGAAAGCCAGCGACTATTACACCAAAGTCAAGGATAACGCCTGGTATTCCCAAGCGTTCGTGATCGCCAATTACTACGGTCTCGATATTCCGAAGGACATCAACCCGGCGGCCAAAGTGACCAAGGAGCAGTTCAGCCACTGGCTGTTCAAGGCGCTGAGCACGAAAGGCGAATTCTTCTGGACGATGCAATATACGGAAATCAAGGACGGCAAGCAGATTAACGCCAACTACATGGACAGCATTCAAAAGCTGCTGAACGCGGGCATCGTCTCGCTGGACAAAAACAAGAACTTCCAGCCGAACCAGCCGGTATCCCGCAGCGAAGCCGCAGGCATGCTTGACCGCACGCTCAAATTCATCAAGGATACTCAAACCACGCCCGATCCGGTTC
This sequence comes from Paenibacillus macerans, assembly GCF_050565405.1. GTDB lineage: Bacteria > Bacillota > Bacilli > Paenibacillales > Paenibacillaceae > Fontibacillus > Fontibacillus macerans_B. The sequence continues at coordinate 93,974 of NZ_JBNYYG010000009.1, forward strand.
TAGGCAAGCTGTACGATTTCGGCCTGAGCACGGACGTGATCTCAAGCGACATTCGGAAGGTGACGATTTCGGCGATGGCTCCGCATCCCGGATACGGGCTGGAGGTTTCCTCCATCGCGTTCAAGGACGGGAAAGCGATCATCGATTACCGCGTGCTGCCCCCGGATCAGGACTCCTTCTATCCTCAGGTGATTTCCGAAGTCAAAGCGGTAACTTACATCCCTGCCGGTTTCGAGCCGGTGTTGGGCGCACAGTCGAAATAAATCCGTTCAGAATAAAGACGATTTCGTTCCCGCTATGCTAGCGGGAAGAAATCGTCTTTTTGCATGCAAAGTTTTTTACAGTAAGGGTTCTTAAGGCTCTACTCCCCAGACCAGTGAATCTTCCAGGTATAAAGTTACCTTATCCCAGTCGGCATAAGCCGTTTTGGTCGGATCGAAGGAGTAGTCGTCCGCTTCGTTGAAATTGGACCAGTCGGACTTGGTCATGCGCAATTGAATTTCACCGGTTTCCCCGCCGGCCGGAATAGAGCCCGCCGCAGCCTTAAAGCCTAGCTCGACATAAGTGTCGGTAAAGGTGCTTTGAATGTTGGCGGCTCCGATTGGCGCCCAATCCACCCAAGCGCTCATGCTTGGAGTGCCGTCTTTCGAAAAGTAATAGCGGAGCTTCAGGTCGCTCAAGCGAACTGCGGTCGTCCCATTGTTTTTGATATTAAAATGCGGCTTGATCTGGTTGTCGGTCGGATTGGCGTCGGCCGCCTTATACTGCACGGCCAGCTTTCCGTCAGGCACGTTTGGGCCTTCTTTCGGCGCCGCGGCCGCCTCGGCTGAATCGCGGCTTTCTCCCGCGGAATTTACGGCACTGACCACATAATAATAGGTCGTGCCGTTTGCAAGTCCGCGATCGGTAAAGGCGGTGCCCGTAATCCCGGCGGCTACGGGCGTATATGGTCCTCCGCTAGTCGTCGCCCGCTTCACATTATAGCTTTCCGCCCCGGCGGAAGCCGACCAGCTCAAGCCGATCTGTCCGTTGCCCGCCGCAGCCGTCAATCCGCCGGGGGCAGTGGGCAACACCTCGCCTAACGGCTGCATAATCCGGTCCAGCATGGCTTGCTTCGGCTCGTTCCAGGTGACCCAATCGTCCAGAAGCAGCCCGCCCGTGTCTCCGGAGTTCGGGTTCACGCACCAATAGGACCAATAAAGCCCGTTATCGCCGATATAATCGACCAAGCCGTTCTGCCAGTTGCCTTCAACGCTGCTCATGTCCACGCTCCGGCCGCCGAATTCGCCCACGATGACCGGGGCGATGTTTTGCTTGCTGACATATCCCCAATACGCGTCCCAAATCGCTGGCATGTTATCGGGAAAGGAAGGGTCCGAGAACCATGGCTGGGAGGCGACGCCGGGACCGTAATCATGGGCGGAATAAACCAGCTGGTTCGGAACATTCAACTCTACCGGATGAGTGGCGACTCCTTTAAGGTTTCCGCCCCACCAGTACCCGTCGCTGTGGCCTTGCACATTTTTCTCGATCCCTTCGACGATGATCAGCCAATGCGGATTTACGGACAAAATGGCATTGCCCGCCCGCTCCGCCGCCAGCTGCCAATCGGTGGCCGGATCTCCCGTTCCCCAACTGGCCGGACCGTGGGGCTCGTTGTGCAGGTCCGCGCCAATTACCGTGTCGTTGCCGTTGTACCGTTCCGCCAGCATCTTCCAGTCATCGATCCAGCGTTGCTCGGAATAGTCCGCGGTATACCAAAGCTCGGATTGACCGCCGGACCCGGGACGATGGCGGTCCAGAAAAATCTTCATACCGCGGGCTCCTGCTTTTTCAATCAGCTTGTCCATAATCTGGATAGGAGTCAGCCCCATTAAATCCGGATTTTTGACGTAGTCGATGCTGTTGGGGGCGGACCTGGCGTCAAACATTTGGTTGCAGTACGGCAAACGGATCAGGTTGTAACCGTGTGCTTGCATCTGATCCAGGACATCATCCATCGAGCGCGTCCACAAACCGTGGGGCGAATAATTCGCCGTTTCGAAGCCGAACCAGTTGATCCCGTTGAACACCGCCGGGTTTCCAGTGGAATCGACGATCCGGTTTCCCGACGTATGGTAATAGTTCGCGGCCGCTTCCGCATGTCCGGGGACCGGGCCGGTCATTCCGATTCCCATGGCGCCGAACGCGAGCGAACCGATCAGAAAACTTTTGACAATCATTTTGAACATACATTTCCCCTCTTTCCTAAGTGAGGTTTCTTTGAAAATTCCGCATAGCCACCTTTCCAAAGTCTTGTAGAAAAGGACCGGAGGACAGAAAAACGCCGGAGTTCAGCTCGGATTGTTGTATTTCATACAACAATTTAGACGCAAAACGGCTTGAAAACCGCAGATTGTTGTATTTAGTGCAATAATTGGCGGGGAGTTTGGCTTGCTGTTGTAATATTGTTGTACTGTGTACAACATTTCGGCCTGAAAACCCTGGACCCGATTAGTTTGTTGCACAAAATACAACATTTGCCCCCTGCCACACTGGCGGATTTTCGGTTCGCCATCACATATCTTAAGAAAGCGGAGAAGAACAGGCCTCCCCGCTTTCCTCGCTTTACGAGCCGCCAAGCGCAAGACGCTTCATTTTATTACGGTTCTACGCCCCAAACCAGCGTATCGTTTTGATAAAGGGTAATATGATCCCAATCCGCGTAAGCCGTTTTGGCGGCATCGTACGAATAATCGTTGCTTTCGTCAAAATTGGACCAGTCGGTTTTGGACATCCGCAGCTGAATGTCGCCGGACTGCCCGCCTGCGGCGAGTTGTCCGGCCGCTGCGGCAAAGCTCAGCTCGATATAGGTGTCCGCATTCGTCCCGGATGCGGTGCCAAACGTTTGCTGAATATTAGACGCGCCCAGTTGGGCCCAATCGATCCAGGCGTTCACGTCCTGGCTGCCGTCCTTCGTAAAGTAATAACGTATCTTCAACGTGCTTAAATCAACGGCAGTCGTCCCGTTGTTCTTGATATTGAACTGAGGCTTGATTTGATTGTCGGCAGCGTTTGTATCTCCGGCACGGTATTGCAGCACCAGATTCCCGGTGCCGGTTCCGCCGCCGCTCGGCGTCGCGGCAACCTGGGCCGAATTCGCGCTTTCCCCGGCGCCGTTCACCGCGCTGACGACATAATAGTACGTCGTGCCGTTCGTTAGGCCGGTGTTCGTGTAGCTTGCGGCGGTAACGCCCGCCGCAACGGTCGTGTACGGCCCGCCGCTGGTCGTGGCACGCTTCACGTTATAGCTCGCGGCGCCGCTTGATGCCGCCCAGCTCAGCGCAACCTGCGCATTGCCCGCCGTCGCGGTCAGGCCGGTTGGCGCCGCCGGAACGGTAGGCGTCTCGCCGCCGTTGGCGGGAATGGCCGGGTATGCATTTTGAACCAGTTGAACGAATTGGTCATGGAACCAGTGTCCGGAAATCGGAGCACCCGGCAATGCGCCGGTCAGCGTGCCATTGGCATTGGTATAAGTCGGGTCGCACATTCTGTCGAACCCTTTGCCTTCATCGTTGGGAATGGCCGTGCTGGAGCCGTCCGATTCACCCGGAGGCTTCACCCATACGAAAGCGTCCAGATGAGAGCCAGGATAACCCGTCGGCGCGGCCTGCGGAGGCTGGCCCATTCCGGCGCCGCTGGCATTGCACCAGTTCCCGCGATGGAGACGCTTGTCGATGCGCCCGGAATCGGCATACGCGTCCACCGTTGTGCCGCTGGCCCCGGTCGGCCGGTTCGGACCGCCCCACCCGTTGCGGGAGGTATCGATCAAGAAGCCGATGCTGGACGGCCAGCCCTTTGCCACGAACCCGGAATACAGGGCCGCAGTAAAGTCCGCCTCGTCAAAATACGGATTCCATTCATAATACTTGGCGGATTTCAACTGTCCCCCGTTGATCGTCAAATTCGGGTCTGGCAACAACGGCTCCTCCAGCGGAGTCGTGTTGGCCGTATTGGTGATAAAACCGTCCACGCTGGCAAGTCCGGCAGGAGTTCCGGCGACGACCGACGTAAAGAGGTCGATGGCCGGCTGCCGGTTGCTGTCCCAGCCCAACCAGCCGGAGTGACCGATGTCCATGTAGTTGTAGACGTTAGGAATGGCATGCAGCTTTTCGAGGGCATACCGCGTTGCATCCCGGTAAATGTTGGTCGAATTGGCTTGCGCGCATCTTGAATCGCTCAGGTTCGTCACCAGATTCGGCAGCGAATCGGGCTCGACAATGGCTACAATCCGGATCCCGGCGTATTTCGGATCGGAAAATACTTCAACGATGGGATCAATGTAGCTCGTTTTATAAGTCTGCAAACCTGCCGCTGACAAGGGCAACTCCCCATTGGAAGCCAGGGCGTGGCAATCCCGGCCCGGCAGGTTGTAAATCACGAAGCTGGCGGCGATCGGCGTATTTCCCTGCTTCTGGGCAAGCACCTCGTCCATCGTCTCCTCCAGGCTTTTCCGACCGCCGTTTGCCTCCCCGCCGGCAATGGCCGCAATGCGGTCCAGCCAAACGGCCGTCGGGTACGACTTGACGGTCTGCATCTTGGCCCTCAGCGTATTATCGCTGACCTGGGCGATGGAGGTATCGATCAGCGCCGCATAATCGGGATTCACATACAGGGTCGCGCCCAGAAAAGGATTATCGACGTGAGCTTCGGCAGCATAACTCCTTTGTACCCCGATAGGCTGCAATAGCGTTAGCGCCAACGCTGCAACTGCGATCATCGCCGCCATTCGCTTAAAAAGTTTCGAAAACATGAGATCACTCCCTAATATTGATTGTTTACGTTCGGCCCTTTACGGGCATAAGAGAACTCCTCCTTTTCTCACAAAATGCCGCCGATACCCACCTCCCCTTTCGCATAGCATTATTCCAATTCGAACCGACGTGATCATCGAGTCGAAGGAATAAACATTCAATTCAAATCGAGCTCCCTGACCCAAGTATGCGCTTACAAAAATCGGCTTTTCCTTTTGATGAATTAATAAAATTTCTTATTCCCGCCCATGACATGGAGTTTTAATAAATAAAAGATAAATTTGGAATAAAAAGTTAAAAACTTACATCTTTATATTATTTTTCCGGCCTGTCTATTGTATAGTTTAAATTCTTCCGTTATGGAGTTGAAATTCTTTCGAATTTCATGTTGGCACAATAAAGGACCTCGCTGTTGGCGAGGTCCTTTGATGTATGCGGAGGGGTTCTGAGATTATACGAAAAATCGAATAGATTTAGCCGTTTTCATTGTTTTTGGCGGATTGTATATGAAATTTCGTACCCCCGGTTTCAGTGTTAACCAACTCTTCTTTGAAGCCTCCGCCTCTGCGGTTTTTCTTGCGATATCAAGCCGGGCCTTCGGAGTTGATGCTTCTAACCGAACATCCGGATCCAGCGATAACGGTTCACTTTGACCACGGCCACGAAGCATTTGAGGATTTGATCCGATTTAAGGCAAACGAACGTCACCAGCGGCGACAGCTCGAACACCACGGCGCACAGGACGGCGGACGGCAGCACGATCAGCCACATGAAAATAAAGTCGTTGTACAGCACGAACTTCGTGTCTCCCCCGCTCCGGACGATCCCCGTCAAGGACGGCATATGATAGGCGGTGCCTACGGCCGTGACGGATAACACCGTCATGAACTGGAGAGCGAGCGCCTTGGATTCCGGCGAAATCGAGTAAAAGTCCAGAACTACATCCTTGGCCAAAAATAGCACCGTCCCCGTGCCAAGCCCAATTACGAGAAACATCAGCTGCAGCGTTTTGGCATAAGGCTTGATTTTCTCCGGGTGCCCGCTGCCGATCGTTTTTCCGATAATGACGGCCGTTGCGCTGGCGGAAGCGTACGTCACGACCGACACGATCTGAAAAATCGTCGTGGCGATGCTATTCGCGGCGATGGCCGCCTCTCCCATATGCCCTAGGATCCCCGTCTGCACCGCCATCGCCAGGCCCCATAAGGCGTTGGACAGGAGGATCGGCGATCCGACCTTTACATATTGCTTGAATAGCCCGGCATCGAACCGCAAAAAGTCCTTGAGCGCAAAGCCGATCTTGCGGTCGAACCGCCCGAGATACCCCACGACGATCGCGCATTCGATGATCCGCGCCGTCAGCGTCGCTATCGCCGAACCGCGGACTCCCCAGGCGGGAAAGCCGAAATGCCCGTAAATGAACAAGTAATTCAGGCAAACGTTGATGGTCAACGTGGATAATGAAATAACGAAGCCGATTTTGACCGTTTCCACGCTGCGCAGCGAGGCGAGCAAAATGTTCGTTACGGCAAAAAAGACGTAAGAATAACTGATGATCCGCAAATACTTGACCCCTTCGGCAATGACGCTTTCCTCATTGGTGAACAAGGACAAGCAGCCATGGGGGAAAATAAAGACGGCTAGCCAAAGCAGCAGGCTGAGCGCCAAAGCGATGCGCAGCCCGATGCCGGCGACCTTCTTGATCGTCTCGCTATCTCTGGCCCCCCAAGCTCTCGAGGACATGATGACCAGCCCTTCGCCCGCGCCCATCACCATCATTTGCAGCAGGAACTGGATCTGGTTGGCCAGGGCTACCCCGGACAACGCCGATTCGCTGTACCCGCCAAGCATCACGTTATCCGACAGGTTGACGCCGAACGAAATGACGTTTTGCAGCGCGATGACCCAAGTGAGCCTGAAGAAGCTTTGATAAAATCCTTTTTCCCGTACCCATAAACTCATGTAGGCAACCCTTCTTTTCCGTCATGCGGTTACGCGTTTCGTGTTAGCATTGGCGCGTGTCACCAGCCGAGATTTTTGTGGCGGATGTCCCGCTCCCATAGTTCCTGCAGCTTGCGCATGGAGTCCTCCGGCAAAAGAGCGCCGCTGGCTGCGGCATTCTCGCGGAGCTGGGCGCTGTTTCTCACCCCCGGAATGACCGTCGCGACCTCCGGATACCCCAAGACAAACCGCAAAGCCGCCATCGTCATCGTCGTTTGATCGTCGGCGATAAACCCGATTTGGTCCAGCAGCTCCGCCCGGGCCCGGATCGCCTCCGGGGACCAGCGGCTGCGAATCCCGCTGAAGGTGCTGGCGCGGTTATATTTGCCGGATAACCAGCCGGAGTCGAGCGGCACCTTGATGATCAAAGCGATGTCCTTGTCCTTGGCCAGCCCGAACGCCTCCGCCGTCTCCTGATAAAAGATGTTGAACATCACTTCCATCACGCCGAGGCTGGAATGGCGGATCGCCTCGAACATTTCCCGGCTGGAATCGACGGAAACGCCGTAGGCCAATATTTTGCCTTCCGTTTTGAGGTCCTCCAGCACTTGATAATGCCCGTATTTGCCGTCCAAATGATCAAACGGCGGATTATGGATCAGCACCGAATCCAGATAATCGGTTTGCAGCCGCGTCAAACAGCGTTCCACCGAACTCCGGATTTGCAATGCCGAGTAGTCCGTCCCTTCCGGGGAATGGCCGAATTTGGTGTTGATCACGGCTTTGCCGCGTTTACCCGCCAGCGCCTTGCCGAGCAGCACCTCGCTTTTGCCCTGCGCATAATTGGGAGCGGTATCAAAAAAATTCACCCCCAAGTCCAGCGCTTCGTGCACCAGCCGGATGGCCTCATCATCCTCCATCGCCGCCCAATCCTGCTTGTTGCCGAGCTGCCAGGCGCCAAAGCCGATTTCGGATACTTGTTTCCCCGTGGTGCCGTACCGTCTGTATTTCATCCTCTCACGCTCCCTGCGATCATTTTGGAAAATCCCGCATGCCTTTGCCCGCCAAGCCTATCATGATGTCTCATGCCCCATATTCTAGCTCGATTTCCTATAAGGCGCAATGAGGGGAAATATAGGCGGGGCAAGCAAAAAACCTGAAATCCCTCCCTGGCAACTATGCTATACTAGATAGACCGAATTTCCATATTCCCTCATAAAATTCCTTATAATAGCATTCATATAGGAGGGCAACATGTCGTATTCCCAAATCACCAAAAACGCGTTGGCCCGTTCTCTAAAAAAGCTGATGCTGACCGTCCCGCTAAACAAAATCACCATCCGGCAGCTTACGGCGGACTGCGGCGTCACCCGCCACACCTTTTACAATCACTTTCAGGACATTTACGAGTTGCTAGGCTGGGTATACCAAACGGAAGTGATCGAAGGGCTCGAGCCGTACCGCAATGTTGCCGGCTGGAAGCAGGGGTTCTTAAGCGTGCTGCGTTATACGCAGAACCATAAAACCATGTGTCTGAACACCTTCCATTCGCTGGGGCGCGAGCATTTGGAGAAGTTTCTGTACGGCGTGATTTACGATGTCATGATCGAAGTCGTACAGGAACTGACGAAGGATAGCGGCTTGAGCCTGCGTTCTAAACAAGAAGTTGCCGATTTTTACGCGTTGGCTGTCCGCGGGCAGGTAATCCAGTGGCTGAAGGCGGGAGCCGCTACGGATCCGGTCGAAATCGTCGACAAGGTCGGCAAGATCCTCGACGGCAACCTGGTCCGCAGTTTGGAGAACTATCGGCACGGGTAAGCTCGGCCTTCATGTTCCATTCACACTTTGATCATAAACGGTACAATGTTCCCCGAATGTGCAAACCATGGACATTTGCTTTTAAGTGTCCATGGTGTTCTTTTTTTCCGGCGGATATATTTAAGGCAACTCATGAGCATGAGCACCTATTCTACTGGAGAAAGGAAGACGACTTATGGGAACGTACCAAAGAATTCACCCGCGGGTTCCGGAAGGCATCGCGGCGAAAAAAGCCTATTTGGTCGGCGGAGGCATCGGTTCTTTGTCCGCTGCGGCATTCCTCGTTCGCGACGGGCATATGCCGGGGAAAAACATCCATATTCTGGAGGAGTCCGCTGTTTACGGCGGTTCAATGGACGGCGCGGGCAACGCCAAAGACGGCTACAGCGCGCGGGGCGGACGCGAAATCGAGGAGCATTTCGAATGTTTTATGGAGCTGTTCGGCTTTATCCCTTCGTTAACCAATCCCGACCGGACCGTACTAGACGAATTCCGCGAATTGAACCTGGCGGAGCCGATCGAGTCGCATTGCCGGCTGGTGGAGAACGCCGGGCAGAAGGCGGATTTTTCCACGCTGGGACTGTCGACCGCGCATGCCTTGCAGCTCGGCAAACTGGCGGTACTGACCGAGGAGAAGCTCGGCGCCGCAACGATTGAGCAATTTTTCGATTCGAGCTTCCTGGAAACGAACTTCTGGTATTTCTGGCGCTCCATGTTTGCGTTCGAGAACTGGCACAGCGTCGTGGAAGTGAAGCGTTACATGGAACGGTTTATGCATTTGATTTCCGGCATGAACCGGTTGAAGGGCATTTTGCATACGGAATACAACCAGTTCGACTCCCTGGTCCTCCCGCTGATGAAATGGCTGGAGGCGCAGGGCGTCCACTTTGACAAAGGGCATCAGGTCATTGACCTCGATCTCGATTTGACGAACGGCGAGAAGGTCGTGACCGCCATCCATCTGAAAGTGAACGGGGCGGCCAAGGTGATCCCAACGACCCGAAACGATCTCGTGCTGGTGACAAACGGCTCAATGACGGAAAACTCCACGAAAGGCGACCTGAACCGCCCCGCCGTTCTTAACCGTTCCGTAAACGAGCGGGGCTGCTGGAGCTTATGGGAGAAGCTGTCCGCCAAATCCCCGGATTTCGGCCGCCCGGAAGTGTTTTGCGGAGATATCGACAAAACCAAATGGCTGTCCTTTACGATTACCCTCACCGACGACGATATCGTATTCCCGCATTTGCTCGAACTAACCGGCGATGTGCCGGGGATGGGCGGCGTGGTGACGATCAAAGATTCCAATTGGCTGATGTCGTGGACCGCCCCGAAGCAGCCGCATTTCATCAACCAGCCGGATAACGTCAAAGTCCTGTGGGCCTACGGATTGTTCCCCGACGCGGTCGGCAACTATGTGGACAAGAAGATGTCCGACTGCACCGGACGCGAACTGTTGGAGGAGCTCTGCTGCCATATGGGACTGAAGGACCGCATTCCGGAAATTCTGGCCCATACGACCAACGTCATTCCTTGCATGATGCCGTACATTACTTCGCAGTTCATGCCGCGCGTCATGGGCGACCGCCCGCAGGTCGTGCCGGAGGGCAGCGTCAACCTCGCTTTCCTTGGGCAATTTGCCGAGGTGCCGGACGACTGCGTGTTTACGGTGGAGTATTCCGTCCGCACGGCGATGATGGCGGTATACCGGCTGCTGAAGCTGGAGAAGGAAGTGATTCCCGTGCACCCCAGCCGATACGACGTGCGCGTCCTTTTGACCGCAGTGCGAACCTGTCTCGGCAACAAGCCGCTGCCGCTGGACAAATCGCTGGGCGAGCTGATGTCCGGCACGGAAATCGCCAAGCTGCTGATCGGATAGCATAGCGGCATGCAGGGGGCTTGAACGGTCGCCAATGAACCGTCGTGCCCTGTTCGCCTTCGAGCCAAAAAGCGCGAGGGCAGGGTTGCATAATCCCTGCTGCTCGCGCTTTTGGTTTTGGCTTGGGTTTGCCCCTCCACCCTGGAAAACCTGCAATAATGCATCTTTTTTCTCCGGAAGGGGGATTTAGGTAATTCGGTGAGAACGCCCTCCACCTTGTTAGGCGTCTACCCCCGCGTATTTCATGATCAATTCGCTGCATATGGAATTGGCCCAAGCGAACCATGGCCGCGTGTAATTGCCCGGATCCTGCACGTCAAAGCCTTCGTGCATGAATCCGGTATCCGCATCCGTCGTCTCCAGCAGGCGCAGCACCTGCTCGATCTCCTCCGGATCGGTGGAGGTCAGTCCCTGCATTGCCAGCGCAATATGCCAGACGTAGCCGGCGGGTGTATGCGGGCTGCCAATCCCTTGTGCTTTCTCGCCGGCATAATAATACGGATTCTCCTCGCTCAGAATGAACCGTCTCGTATTCCGGTAGAGCGGGTCCTCCGCGCTGCAATATCCGAGATACGGGAGCGCGAGCAGGCTTGGCACGTTAGCGTCGTCCATCAGGTTGTGGTTCCCCAAACCGTCGGTTTCGTAAGCGTAGATTCTTCCGTATTTCTCATGCTCGACGATCGCGTACTTCTCGATTCCTTGGCGAATTTCCCGCTGAAGGCGTTTGGCCGTCCGCTCGATGTCCCCGTCCCGGAAAAACACCAGATTGATCTCGATGATATACCCGAGCACCACGACGGCGAACATGTTGGCCGGCACCAGATAGCCGTAAGCGCAAGCGTCGTCGCTGGGGCGGAAGCCGCTCCAGGTCATGCCGGTATAGCCGACCTTCGTGCCGCGGCCTTCGTTCGCCAGCGTATCCGTCTTGGGACAATCGCGCCGCTCGAAGGTGTACGGCGATTCTTCATGACGTTGCTCCGTGCTCCAGAGCGACAATATTTGGGCGATCGCTTCTTTGAAAGGCGCATCGAACATGCCTTCCCTCCCCGTTGCCTTCCAGAACAGGTAAGCAAGCTGAATCGGATAACACAGCGAATCGATTTCGTATTTGCGTTCCCACACCCACGGATGATGTTCCGTGAGATCCGTTTTATGGCCGTGATGGTTTCCTTCGAGATTGAAGGCATTGGCGTACGGATCCAGGTTGATGTACCGTATCTGCCTGGCGATCACGCCTTGGATCATGTCCGCCAGCGCGGCATCCTGTTTGGCCGCGTGCAAATAGTGCCTCACCTGCGCGGAAGAATCGCGCAGCCACATCGCGGGAATGTCTCCCGTAATAACGAAAGTGCTTCCGTCCTCAAGCGTTTGCACGGTCGTTTCTATCGTGTTCGGATAGCAATTGGCGAACAGGCGGGCAAGCTTGGGCCGTTGCGCCAGCTTTTCCGTCACGGCCTCGATCGTTTGTTGAATGGACCGGTTCTCCAGCATGGTTGATTAAACTCCTCCGTTCACTTCCAATTATGATAACCCGAGCAGGCTTCGATGCTCCCGTAGTTCGTCCAGTCGTAACGCGTGACGGTCCCCTCGGATCCGCCGGATTTCCAAACGGCCGGGGCGGTATTGTTTATCCAGTCGAGCGGCTCGGAAACCGGCGTCTCGCGGGCGGCCAGGCCGAATGCCTTGGCCACGGCTTCCCGTTGCTCGGTCCCCATGGCTCGCGGGTCGGCGGAAACGAACAGCGGCGTTCCGCTGTTGGCCAACACGTCCAGCCATTGCTTGTTGAGCCGCCAATCGATGTTGCCCGTAAGGCCGACGCAATCGGCGTCCACCGCGTAAAAGGCGCCGTGCTGCGGCATGCGGAATGCGAGCGTGTTGACGCCCATCCGGCGGGTGCGTTCCCACTGCAGTCCGCTCGTGTCGTCCCCGGTGCGCTGGAGCTCAAACAGCCCGGCGGACAAATGGGACAGCGTGTTGCAACCGATGATCAGCGCGTCTCCGGCGTTCGCCCGGATGGTCTTGTACAGCTCCAGGATGATCTCGGCCGAGGTACGGGAGCGATCGGCAAAATGCCAGCCCGGATCGGTGATCGCAAAGCCGAATCCGCTGCCCCAACGGCCGAATAGGTCGTAGGTAGTAAAATCATGCTTCAACAACGTGTATCCCCAGGCGACATAACGCCTTACCTCTTCGCCGATCGTGTCCAGCACCTCGGGCAAGCTTGGATCGAGGATGTACCCTTCCGGCTTGTCCGCGTTTGCCAGCGGCCCCCGCAAATGCCATTCGCCCGGATATGCCCGGGTAGCCAGGAGCGGCCGAAACCACAACCCCGGACGTACGCCCGCTTCAGCCATCTGCCGGGCGAGCTCCTGCATGTCCGGGAACAGCTCGGGATCGGACTGCCAGCGCAGATGGCTGCTGTCGTGGAACTTGCCCCAGCCTTTTTGCCAACCGTCGTCGACGACCATAAAGGGGCGGTTGTCGGCCGAAGCGGCCAGCGACGACATCAGCTTGCTATCCTCCAAAATTTGGGCGTGCGAGCTGTGCCCATAGGCGTAATACCAGTTGTTCCCGCCATACACGGGAAACTTCGGCAGCCGCGGCCGCTCGCACATCATCTTGCAAAAGGCGTGCGTCGATTCGAACGGCGTTTCGCCCGCTTTTCCTGCGCGGGCCACCACCGTCGCCGCCGTCAGGGTTCTGCCGGCCAGCAGAACGCCGCTCCCGCCGCAGCGTACGTCCAGCAGCAGCGTCACACAATGGGCGTCAACAAACCAGCAGCAAAGGGCGGCCGGCCCGGTTTTCACCCCATAACCGTGAGTAACGCCGTCCTGATGCGCCATGAAATACCACGGCATTTCGCGGTCTGGCATCAAGCCGGTCCATTGCAAATCGCCATACGCTCTTTCCCAATGGTCTCCGAGCAGAAGCACCGGCTCGCCGATCTCCCGGATCCAGCGGAGCGCGACGCGGCTGATCGCCGAGGAAGCGGCCGTGACGGCGACGTCCAACCCGGTTGCAGGCTGTTGCCCCGATTCAGATTCATCCAGCCCAATCTCGACGCGAACGTCTTCATGATTGTAACTTCCGTCCGCGTCCGACATCGTTATCCAGCCGCCGTCATCCTTCTGCAGCAGAACGATATCCGGTTTCCGCATAATATCCAAATAACCCATAAGATCCCTACCCTTTCACCGCACCGGAAGCGATGCCTTTGATAAATTGTTTCTGGAACACCAGGAACAGCACAATCATCGGAGCCGCTGCCATCAAGCAGCCTGCCGCCACCCAGTTCATTTGCGACTGGTATTGGCCGACGAAGCGGGACAGCGCCACGGTCAGCGTCTGTACGTCTTTGTTTTGCAAAATGTACAGAGACATGCCGTATTCGTTCCAGATCCCCACGCCTTGCAAAATGACCACCGACGCGGTGATCGGCTTCAGCAGCGGGAAAATCAGTTTGAAGAAGATCCCCGTACGGCCGGCTCCGTCGATCAGGCCGGCTTCATCCAGCTCGCGCGGAATCGAGGAAATGAATCCGGTATACAGAAAGATCGCCATCGGCAAAGAAAATGCCGTCTGGATCAGAATCGCGCCCCAAAGCGTATTCAAAGCGCGAATATCGATCAGGATGCCGTATAACGGCACGATCAAGGTCAAGGAAGGAATGACCAGGCAAGCGATAAATACCGTATAGATCGTTTTGTTGAGCTTCGATTTGTTTCTCGACAGCGGGTACGAAGCCATAGATGCGACGAGAATGACCAGAACAAGCGTGCATAACGCGATAATGATGTTATTTTTGAAAGCAACGCTGAGGTTGGCGTTACTCCACGCGTTGGCGAAGTTTTCAAAATTGACCTGCTTCGGCAATCCAAGCGTCGATTTGTAATCCGTGATATCCTTCAGCGAGATATTGATCATCATGTAAAACGGAACGATCTGCAGCGCGCAAATCAGTACGCCGGTGATCGTGATCAAAGCATGGCGCAGCGTCTTTTTGCCGGACATCAGTATTCAACCTCCTTCTTGCGCAGCGTATTCAGCACGAGGAGGCCGATCAGGCCGATGATGACGAACATCAGATTCCCTATCGCTGTCGCGTATCCGGCGTCCTGCTGTCCCGAGTAAACGGCGTACATAAACGTGGACAGCGAAGAGGTCGTATAACCCGGGCCGCCGCCCGTCAGCGCCATGATGATGTCGAACAGCTTCAACCCGCCGATCAGGTTGTATACGACGTTGATGGTAATGGCCGGCATGAGCAGCGGCAGCGTAATCGATTTGAATTTAGCGAAAGAAGAAGCCCCATCCAGTTCGGCGGCTTCGTAATAGTCGTGAGAGATGGATTGCAGACCGGTCAAATAGATGATCATGGCCGGGCCTACATACTGAAACGTATTAACGACGACGATACTGGTGACGGCACTGCCCCATTGATCGAGCCAATTCCGGGGGGCCACGCCGAACCAGGCCATGATTTCGTTAAGCGCTCCGCCGTTATATTGGAAAAAGTAGTACAGAATATAACCCATGATGAGCGGCGAAACGATAACCGGCAAATAAACGATCGTGCGAACGAGTCCGCGGAACCGGAATTTCATATCCACGAAAAACGCGTACAGCAGTCCGAACAAATTTTGGAATAACGTGCTGAGCACGCCGAAAATGAACGTATTCGCGATGACGAGCCCCATGTTTTTGTCCGAAAACAACCGTTTGTAATTATCGAGCCCGATCATGTTCCACGTCTCCGAATATCCGTTCCAATCGGTGAAGGAGATCATGATCCCCTGGATAAACGGATACGCGATAAATACGATAAAGAAAATAAGAGCGGGGACATACATCCAATTGATGCTTGACGACGATCGATTGAACCTATTTAGCATATTCATTAAACTTGACTCCTTCGCGGGCAGGGTACGGCGGTTGGCGTTTAAAGCAAGCCCGTCATAGGTCCTTGCCGAACCTATGACGGGCCGAACCTTATTTGCTCATCAATCTTTTGTAATCGTCGCCCATGTCTTTGACGTATTGATCGACCGAGTAGCCATCCGTAAACAGCATCTGTCCGTACTTGGACATCGAGTCCCACATGCCGCTCGGGAAGTAGACGCGGTCGAAATAAGGCTCGATGCGGGCATCCTTGGCCGCTTCGTAATAAGGGGTCATATCTCCCAAATCCGCATTCACGTCCGCGAAAGCCGAACGGATGGATGTATCTTCGCATATTTGCTTGTTGATTTCGGGATCGGCATAATAAGCGACGAATTTCTTGGCTGCTTCCATATGCTTCGTGTTTTTCCAAATCCCCCAGGCATCGGTTTCGCCGCCGATCAGTACCGGTTCATCCGTTTCGTAGAACGATGGGATCGGGAAAAATCCGATTTTGACGCCCGGATTATACTGCTGCGCCATGTCCTTGATGCCGAAGCCGGTAACGGCAATCAGCGCTTCGTTGTTGGCGATGGCTTTCGCCGTATCGTCGTTTTTGGCCGTCAAAATATCTTTGTTGACGTACCCTTTTTCCTGCAAGGTCTTGAAAAATTCCCCCAGCGGCTTATACTGCTCCCAATCGAACGTGCCGCCCTTCAGATCTTCGCCGTAGTTGTGGCTGGCGTCCGTCGTTAGCAGCGTCGTGGAGAAGTAATCGACGGCCTGGCCGATCGGCCAGCTGTCGCCGCCGCCGATATGGATCGGCGTGACTTTGCCGCCGCTTTCCGTCTTCACCTTTTCGCAAAGAGCGAGCAACTCATCCATCGTCTTCGGCACTTCCAAATTGTATTTCTCAAACAGCTCGACGTTATAAGCGAGCGCCGACGTGTCCGAGTCGATCGTCATGGCGAGCACGCGGCCGTCCTTGTCGGTCACCTGGTCTTTCAAGGAAGGAATTAGGCGGGATACCCACGGTTCGCCGGACAAATCGGCAAGCCGGTCGCTGTATTTCCCCACTGCCCAGCCGTGGGTGGACCAAATATCAGGCATTTCGTCGGACGACATTTTGATTTTCAGCATATTTTCGTATTCGTTGCCCGGCGCGTTGAAATCGATTTTGATGCCGGGGTTTTCCGCTTCGAACTGTCTGGCTACCTTCTCCAGCACCGCAGCCCCTTCGCCGCTTCGCTGCGTCCAAACGGACAGGGTAACATTCTCTTCTTTGCCCGATCCGGCGGATTCGCCCTTGGATCCCGAACAGGCGGTAAAAACCGCTGCCGTCAGGACCGCGGTCAATGAAACCGCTAACATTCTTCTCAACGTTTTTCTAGCTTGCATTCCGGAATGACCTCCCATAGATCGTAATGTATTTCATAAATAATCTTAGTGGACAAACAATTCCTTGAGCAGGTAGGTAATCTACAATGCAGGTGCAATTTTCTATGATCGCCGGAAGAAGCAAAAAAAAACTCCAAGGCCGGAGTCAAAACCGTTTCCGGCATCAAGAGTTTTCTGCCACTTCGCTGGGATCAAGCGCGAAATTCCGAAGGATAGCACCCGCAATGCTCCTTGAATACTTTGGCGAAATGCTTCGGGTTCGCATAACCGACCGCCGCCGCTACCTCCTGCACCTGCATATTCTGGCCGCACAGCAGCTCTTTCGCCTTGACGATCCGAATATGCGTCAAATATTTCACGAAGGTGGTTCCCGTTTTTTTATGAAATAGAGCGCTGAGGTAGTTCGGCGTAATTTTGAAGACGTCGGCAACGACGGAGACGCCGATATCCTGCGCATAATGGGATTCCATGAACTCCACCACCTGGTCGATCAGGTCGGGCCCGTTTCCGGCATCCGCCAGCATCCGCTTCTCCCCTTCGTCCATAAGCTTCAGCCAGCAGCGGGCGTCCTCCGGCCGAAAGGCAGAATCCTTCGTCGTCTCTTCACCGCCGAGCGCGCTGCGCAGGTATCCCCCAATATGGCTTCTCATGCTTTCGGTCAACGACGGGGCAAGGGTTCCCGCCATCGTTTCCAAACTGCGCCGGAGCATCACATAGCGATAATAGTCCTTCCGTTCCGCCGCTTCCGCCAAGGCGATCAGGTTTCGGCAGAACTCCGCCGTCTGGGCGCCGGAAGCATCCTTTTTATCCGCAAGCTCCTGCAGCTTGAGCAGTTGCCGGCTATCGCAAAGCACCCGCATGTACAGCACCTGCTCCATAACCTCCAAATACCGTTCCAGCTCTTCCATGCCGCGGCAAACCTCGCCGATCATCCCGTAGATTCTTAGCGAGCCGCTGCTGTACTGCTGCCGGAGCTCGTTCACTTTCCCGAAAAAACGACGGATTTCCCACTCCATCCTCTCGTTGTTTTGATCCTTCCAGCCCAGGACGATACTGATTCGACCGTTCGGGATCACGACGAGGGCGGCCCGTGCCTGATCGGCTTTGAAGCTGAACGCCGATTTTTCCAGGCTAGCGCAAAATCCGGAGAGGGTTTTGCTTTTCTCGTTTTCCGGCAGGACCGATTCGAAAGCGAAGACCAACGGGAGGTATTGATATTCCCGCAAATCGCTGCCGGGCGGCAGTTCTCCGGTGTTGATCGTCCCGTTGAACAGCGCGGTCAGATCGTAAGCGAACGTTTTATTTCGGGCCGCAATTTCGGCCGCAATGACGCTTTTCGCCTTGTCGATAATTTGACTTAACGTTTCCGGCGCGACCGGTTTGAGCAAATAATCGACCGCCCCGAGCTTTAGCGCCTGCCGGGCGTATTCAAAATCGGCATAACCGCTGATCACGACCCATTGAATGTCCGGCGATACGCCTTTGGCTTGTTCAAATGCCTCCAGCCCATCCATCTTGGGCATGCGGATATCCAGAAATACGATGTCGGGACGCGTGTCGTCCAAGATCTCCAGCAATTGCTTTCCATGCTCCGCCTCGATAATTTCGTAAGGCTCCGTCATAATTTCCTGCAGCATCGTCAGCAGGCTCATGCGAACGTAATACTCGTCGTCGGCGATGACGATTTTCATTCTGGCTCTCCTCCTTCCTGCGGAATGCGAATGGTGATTTTCGTTCCCCGGCTTATCCCGCTTTCGATGTCTATCGAGGCGTTTCTATAAGCATACTCCAGACGATTTTTCACATTGGACAAACCTACGCCCATCCAGTGTCCCCCCTCGAGCGTCTCTAATCCCATGCCCGTATCTTCCACGAGGATCACGATCTCGCCGGCCCTGTCGCTGCCCTCAAGCGTCCCCGTTACCGTCAAATGGCCCGGGTCTCCCAGCGGTTCGATGCCGTGTACGATCGCATTTTCGACCAGAGGCTGGAGCAGCAACTTCGGAATACGTACGTTCCAGACATCCGGGTCCAACTCGATCCGGTATTCCAGCCTGTTTTGAAATCTCAGCTTCTGCAAATAGCAGTACTGCTTCAGCATATGAAACTCTTCGGCGAGCGTGGTCCAATCGTTCTGCTCCGTCATGTAGCGCATCATCCCCGTCAGGGACAAGATAGCCCGCTCCACGCCTATGCTGTCCCCGAGCCGGTTAATGCCGATAATGCTGTTCAGCGTATTGTACAAAAAATGCGGATGAATCTGCGACTGCAATGCTTTGTACTCTGCGGACTGTTGGCTCAACACCGCTTTGTACTCGCGGATCAGCAGTTCGTTGACTTCACCGAGCATCATGTTGAACGCGCTTCCCAGACTAGCGATTTCATCCTGGCTTTTAACCGGAACGCGAACGTTGAAGTTCCCCGTTTCCACTTCGGCCATGACGCCGACGATCTCTTTCAAAGGCTTTACCAGCCGCTTGGACAAATAAGCCACGAGGATAATGGACGCGATCGACACAAACACGTATACGCCGATGACCGTGAGCCGCATCAGCAGGATTTTGCGGTAATAATCGGTCTCCGAAACCAGCGCGACCATATTCCAGTCCGTTTTCTCGATATGCTGGGAGATGACATTATACACCTGCCCGTCATCCACGATTTGCGAGGGTAAATTCTTCAGTTCCTGCCGGATCGTTTCCGACAGCGGACTGTTCGCGTAAATCACGTTTCCCTGCTCATCCACTACCGACATCACGGAAGAGACATTCAGATGGATGCCGTCAAGAATCGATGATAAGACTTTCGTGTCGGCATCCGCTTTGACCACGGCGATCGGCTGCCGCGTATCGAGATCCTTCACCAGCTTCACGATCGAAAATACCCTCTCCGCCGGGGGATTCATGAGATAATCCTGCCGGTGCGAACTGATGAAGACGGTTTTGCCGTCCGCTTGGAACGCCCGCTTATACCAGCTCTGTTCGGAGTACGGATAATCGTCGACCAGGCTGCTGTTATTTAGGTACACGGCAAAGACTTTTTTCGGAATGAAACACACTAGCGTACCGGTGATATCCTTCCGCACGTTTTGCGTATAGTTGGGCAGCGTCGTGTTCATGGCCCGCGAGGCCTCGAGTTGGTCGATCATCGGCACCTCTTCGCCCTTGTCTATTTTCCGCCAGGTGATGAAGGCGTCCATGATCGATTGGTTCATGTAAGGCACCACGACGAGCCGCTCCAGGTCCTCGATATAGGTATTGATGTTCCTTAACGCCGACGAAACGGCCGCTTCCGTGGACAACTCCATATCCTTCGTCATGTTTTTATTGTAGTAAGAGGGCACGAAAATGACGAAAGTGACGGCAGGGATGATTAATGCCGTGATAAAAATCGTGATCATCTTGAAGCGCACGCCCATCCTGAACGGAAATTTCATCGCAACTCCCTCTTTGTTTCCTGTTTTAAAAGAATCATCTCATAGCGTACTTGAAAATAAACGGCTTGCCAACCAAATGCGACACGGTACGGGAAATAAAAAAAGGCCAACCGGTATTCCCGGTTGACCTTATGGCTCTGTTCATCCTTAACAATAACGGATCAAAATGTCCAGCGGATAACGCCCGGCATTGCGTCCGTACAGGGCAAGCCCGCCTTCGTCCGCCCGAAGCTCCAGGCGGAAGCTGCGGCTGCGGTCGAGCTTGGCAACGATGCGTCCCGGCAGTTTCAGCTTGCACAAATAACCGTACGATCCCGCTTCATCCAGCCGTTTCGCTTGCGGCTGATAATGCCAGGACAATACGCCGCGGCTGTCCGCCGGGTCATCGGGCAAAGCGACGGTTCCGACCGGCTCCCCGTCCACGAACACGGCAACCTGCGATTCGTGCCGCTCCTCGTCCGTCATGTAGTAGGTGTTCGGGTTGTATTCCACGTCGGCGGGAGCGCCGTGCATGAAGTGAATCCCCAGTTCGTGCGCCTTGACTCCCTCGACGTCGCGGGCCAATACTCTTTTGGCGCCGGCCTCGAACAGGATTTCGATTTCGCCGATCCACTCCTGCCGCCCCGGATCCGGGAGCTGCACGCGGTAAGCGAACGCCCCTTTCCCCGCACCGTTTACCTTGGCTCCCTGAATCGCTTCCCATTGGCGTGCAAACGATTGGTCCGCGAAATCGGCAACCGGAACGCTGACCGCGCCGCTGCGGCCGTCAAGATCATATACGCCTTCGGCCGTGCCGCTGCGTACGTCAAAAGCCGTGAAGTTGCGGGAAATCGTTTCCCCCGCCTCATCCACTAAACGCAGGGCCAATACCGCAACGGCGTCCTGCTCCGGCATGATAACGCCGAGCGGCGCAATCGGCTCTACGCCGTATCCGTCCCAAGCGATGGCGGCACCGCCGCTGTCGGCCACGGTACGGACACCAAGATAGTCGTACCACAATTCCCAGGCCAAGCTCAGCGACCGGCCATGATAACGGTCCGAAAAGCTGGAACGCAGCAGGGCTACGGAAACCTTCTCCCCGGCATCGACCGTTTGCGACGGCGGCGCGTCGATGACGATGAAGTCCGGCGCATGCAGGTCGGCGATCGTCATGCCCGGAACGAAATCGCCGTACCCGAAATCCTTATCCGTCCCATCCAGCCGGTAATACCCGTTGAATTCGTTGGTCACGTCGCGGAATTCCGTAAACACGAACCCGCACATTTTGTCGTGGCGGCGGAATTCGTTCAGCATGTACCGGTAATGCCAGGCCAAATCGCTGTCGCCCGCCCCGTGCTCAATGCCCCAGACGTTTCCGCATTCGCTGTTCATCAGCGGGGCGTCCGATTGCACGCGGCCTCCGATGTAATTGAGGGTCGAGCCTGGAAAAGTCTTAGCCACGATATCGCTCACATGCTCCCGCACCTGCTCATAGCCGTTGATATAGAAATGCCAAGTGTTCAGATCCGTTTCGACATGGTCCCAGTTGCAGGCCGAATTGTCTTCCACCAGGCGTGTGGGGTCGATTTCCTTGGCCCAGCGGTATATCCCCTGCACCCATTCCTGGGTTTCCGGCAAATAGTTCATATTGCCTGATTCATCACCGGTCAAACTGCCGGCCGCTTTCCCCGACTTCAACCCCCAAGTCTCATTAAACATGACCCAGGAAAAAATCGAGGGGTGGTTGTAATCGCGGGCAATCGTTTCGCGGGCTTCATTTTCGTAGGAAGCTCGCGCCCGCTCATCCGGCGCGCCCCAGAAGCAGGGCATATCCTCCATAATGAGCAGGCCAAGCTTATCGGCCCAATACAGCTTGCGCGGCTCCTCCGGTTTGATGTGGATCCGCGCGAAATTCAGTCCCAGCCGCTTCATCAGGAATATTTCATCTCGCATTTCTTCGTCGGTCGGGTATGTGAAATATCCGGTCTTATGGAAAGACTGGTCCAGCGTCCCGTTCAGGTAAACCGGCTTGCCGTTCAGCGTGATCCAGCGGTAATTCCGTTCGCCGAACCGGGCGGTGCCGATCTCCCGGATCCCGAAATAGGTGGCGACGGCATCCTCGCCAAACGCTCCCGACAACCGCAACTCGCCTTCGTACAAATACGGGGTTTCCGGACTCCAAAGCCGGGGATTCGCCACCTTAAAGGAGGTATGGACCGTGTTTTCGCCGGCTTTCAGCGTCAACGATTCCGCATGGTTTACGGCGCCTTCGGCAAACCGCAAGCCAAGCTCGGCTTCGCCGTCCGCTCCAGCTACGATCAGTGCCGTCACCTCAACGCGCCCGTCGAGATACGTGCGGAACTTAGCGTCCTTCACATAGCTTTGCGGCCGCGCCTCAAGCCAAACCGTCTGCCACATGCCGCGAATCTCGCCGTATCCTTGCTTGCCGCGAGCCTGAAAATCGCCGTCCTTGTCCTCCACGCGGACCACGATCGTATTTTCGCCCTTCGCGCTCCAGCGGTCCGTGACTTCGAATTCAAACGTGCCGTATCCGCCTTGGTGGGAACCGGCGTGGTTTCCGTTCACCCAGACCTCGCAGCCGTAGTCGACGGCTCCAAAGCGGAGGAATATCCGCGCCCCGGCCGCTGCCGGCTGCCATGCCACGGAGCGGCGGTACCAGCCGATCCCGGCTTCGTTTTTGCCGATGCCCGATAAGGGGCTTGACCAGGAAAACGGCACTTGAATCCGGTCCGGATAGGCGGACGCCTCCTGGATCTGCCAAGCGTTCGCCAAGCCCTCTTCGTTCGGATCGAACCGGAACGCCCAGGTTCCGTTCAGATTAAACCAATCTTCTCGCTGCCAGTCCGGACGGGGAAACTCCGGACGGGGAATCGTCGCCGGTTCCGCCGTCATCGCGGGATTCATCATATTCGTTTGCACACCTTTCCTTATGAATGGTTGGGTTTGGATCATTTCGCCCCCATCATAGCACGTGTATTGCAATAATTCAATGTATATTATAAATTTACAATATTGGACTTTTGGTGTACACTGATCTCAGGTTTTATCCCGCTTTTAGAAAGGATTTGTATCCATGAGTGAACCGCATCGCCAGGAAACGATACGTTATCCCGCTTCACGGATTTTGGACGTGGCCAAAGCGCTCTCCGGCGACGTTCGCGTCCGCATCCTGGAAGCGCTGGGCAAGCAGCCGATGAGCATTAACCAGTTGGCCGAAGAACTCGGCGTCGCCCAGCCGACCATCTCCATCAATGTGCAGACGCTCGAGCAGGCCGATCTAATCGTATCCACCCCAGGGGCGAACCGGGAGAAAATCTGCTACGTCACCTGCCGCTCCATTCAGCTCGAGCTTCCGACGCGGCCGGGCGAAGGACTTCACCAAATCGAGGAAATCCGCATGCCGATCGGCATGTATTCGATTTGTTCCGTACAGCCGCCTTGCGGCATGGTCGGGCGCGACGGCAGCTTGATCGGCTCGCAGGACGATCCTCGGGCGTTCTACATGCCGGAGCGGACGGAGGCCGCATTGCTGTGGTTCGCCGAGGCGGGATACGTCGAATATTTCTTTGCCAATCCACTGCCGCCGAGCGTGGAGCTTGAGGAGCTGAGCCTCAGGGCGGAGGTTTGTTCGGAGGCACCCGGGTTCCGTGAGGATTGGCCGTCCGACATCACGGTAAGCATCAACGGCATGACGGTAGGAACCTGGACGAGCCCTGCCGATTTCGGCGACCGTAAAGGCAAACTGACCCCGGAGAAGTGGCGAAACGGCACCCAATACGGACAGCTTGCCGAATGGCGCGTGACCCGGGAAGGAGCCCTGGTGAACGGCATTCCCGCCTCCGCAACTACTATCGGCAAGCTGGGGCTCGCGTTCAATCAGCCGATACGCGTCCGTTTCGAAGTACGGGAGGATGCCGTAAACAAACAGGGTCTGAACCTGTTCGGCAGCGGTTTTGGCGATTACCCGCAGGATATCGTGTTATCCTTTACCAAACGTAACTCCTAACCTAACGGACAACCCAAAAATCCCTCGCTCTATTCATCAGAGTCGGGGGATTTGCGTTAGGTAATATTACATTGAGTATTTACTAAACGAGAAACATAGATTATGATGCCAGAGATATGGTATATAATGTCACACTATCAATCATTCCATAGAATGGGAATAACCTGGATAGATGCGCGGAACCCTTTGGCCGATCATGCAAACCACTTCATAATTTACGGTGTTCATCCAGCCGGCAACCTCGTCGATCGAGATCCCTTCCGACGCTTTCGTCCCGCCGAACAAAGCGACTTCGTCTCCGGTTTGGACGCCCTTCACCGCCGTGACATCCAGCATCGCCTGATCCATGCAAATCCGGCCGATGATCGGGACCCGCTGCCGCCGCACCATCGCGTAGCCGCGATTGGACAGGGCGCGCGACAGACCGTCGGCATAACCGATCGGGATGGTCGCGGTGATCCGCTCCGAAGGGGCCCGGTACGTTCGGCTGTAGCCGACCGTGCGGCCCGGCTCGATCCGGTGGAGCGCCGCGATCTTCGTCTTCAGCTGCATCGCCTGCCGCAGCGGATATTCGGGCAAGCGCAGCCGTTCGGAGGGGTGCAGCCCATATAGCGCGATGCCGACCCGGATCATGTCCAGATGCATCTCCGGAAAACGCATCGCCGCTGCGCTGTTGCAGCAGTGCTTGATGGGGATGTGGATGCCGCGGACCGCCAAGGCGTCGATGCAGGCGCAAAACCGGGCAAACTGCTGCCGGGTAAATTCCGGATCGGGACCGTCGGCATCGGCAAAATGCGTAAACAATCCTTCCAGCAAGATGGAGGGGGCCGCGGCTGCAGCTTTTCCGGCCATCTCGATCACGGCCCCGGCGGAGGGCAGGCCGATGCGGGTCATGCCCGTATCGAGCTTCAGATGGATGCGCGCCTGGCGCCGCTGCCGCTTCGCGCAGGCGATGGCTTCCTGCAGCACCTCATCGGTATAAACCGATAGGGTAATGCCGTGCCGGACCGCCGTTTCCACCCCACGAGGTGGCGTATAACCGAGTACGAGAATAGGCTGTGATATGCCGGCTTCCCTAAGCTGCAGCGCTTCATCGACAAGCGCCACGCCCAGGTACTCCGCTTCGGCGTTGATCGCGGCCCGCGCCGATTCCACGGCCCCGTGCCCGTACCCGTTCGCTTTGACTACGGCCATCAGCCGGGAACCTTCGGCCGCCTGCTTGCGAAACAAGCGCGTATTGTGGGCGATCGCCGCGAGCGAAATCTCCGCCCACGTGTCGCGATAGCCGATGGATGAAGCTGATAAGGATGATTGCATCGCCGTCATAGATATGGCCCTCTTTCTTTTTTCATATTTGGAGATTAGTATAAAACAACCGCTCCCACCGGAGTTTGTCTACCTTCCCCAAAATATCGGAGCGCGATGGTGCAGCCGAACAATTTGCCTTACGGAGGTGATGCTGATGCGGATAGAACAGGACGATATCTTCGAGCCGTACTCCGACAATCTGGAAATGCTCGCGGAAAAAATCAACGACGTGCTGGGCCGCCCGGTCACGATTGAGGATGCGAACCATCGGCTGGTCGCCTACAGCTCGCACCTTCCGGAGACGGATGCCGCACGGCTGGCCACCATCGTTGGACGCCGCGTCCCGGACCGGGTGATCGGCAGCTTGTGGCGGGACGGCGTCATTCCCCGCCTGCTCGAAAGCGAAACGCCGGTACGGATTGCCGCCATCGGCGAAATCGGCCTCAGCGAGCGGGTGGCCATCGCGATCCGCTCGAATACCCGGGTCGTCGGCTATATTTGGGTGCTGGAGGCCGATAAGCCTTTTACCGAGCCGGAAATGGCTTTATTAATGAAGGCGGCCGCGGCCGCCCGCCCGAAAATGGCGCAGTGGCAGCTCCAGCGCCGCAAGGAGGACGAGGCGCATAAGGATTTTTTCTGGCAGCTGCTGACGGGGCATATCCCCGCCGAATCCCTGATCCGCGAAAAAGCGCATCACATCGGGATCTCGCTCCCTCCTCTTTTTCACGTGGTCGTCCTGCAGTTTGCCTCCGAGGTAAAGGAAGCCTGGCAGCGACAGGTCATGGAGAAATTCGCTCCCGTTTCGGCCTACAGCCGGATCGTGCTGCGCGTCGTCGACAAAAATCAGCTGATCTTGCTGTGCGCGCCGATCGTGCACAAAACGAAGGAAGGGGTGGCCGGTCAGCTTGGGGCCATCCACCGGAATTTGCAGGCTTTTTTCCGGGAGCATTATGCCGGTCTGGCCGGCGGTTGCCTCTACGGCGAGTACGGCAGGCTGGAAGACAGCTACCGGGAAGCGCTGCTGCTGCTGCAGGTCAAACAGCAGTTTCCGGAGGAGACGAACGGCATCGTCATGTATTCCGATCTCGGCTACTACCGGTACCTGCCGCTCATCTGGCAGGAATCCCGGAAGCACGGCGGCGTCAGCGAACAACTGATGAAGCTGCAAGCCTACGACCTGGAGCACCACAGCGAGCTGCTGCATACGCTGGAGGTATTTTTGTCGCACGACAGCAATGCCAAAACGGCGGCGGACGCGCTGCACGTCCATACGAATACGCTGAATTACCGGCTGAAGCGGATCAGCGAAATCGGCGGCATCGATTTGACCAGCATGGAACAGAAAGTAACATTATATCTCGACCTGAAGGCCGAGCGGTTCGGCGGCAGCTGAGCCTTTGTGAAATTCCACAAATCCGGCTGTTTTTTTTCCTCCATCTCCACAAACAAAAAGCGGCTCTCCTGTCCTATACTTGTGTCAGAAAAAATGACAGGTAAAATCGATTTTTGGACAAAATAAGCAGTGGCTCCAAAATCGATGTTAGTTTAACTAACGGAGGAGGAAGCAGCATGATCGTTGGAGTTCCTAAGGAAATCAAAAATAATGAAAACCGGGTGGCGATGACGCCTTCCGGCGCATATTCGCTCGTTAACGCAGGACATCAGGTGCTGATCGAGCAAAATGCCGGGGCCGGCAGCGGCTTTGAAGACGCGGAATATGCGGCAGCCGGGGCTCAATTGGTCAGCGGCGCGGCCGATGCGTGGTCTGCGGACATGGTGATGAAGGTGAAGGAGCCGCAGCCGGCGGAATACGGCTATTTTCGCCAAGGGCTGATCCTGTTCACCTACCTGCATCTGGCGCCGGAACCCGAGCTGACGGCCGCGCTGAAGGACCATGGCGTCACTGCCATTGCCTACGAGACGGTCGAAGTGAACAAAACGCTGCCGCTGCTTACGCCGATGAGCGAAGTCGCCGGACGGATGTCGGTGCAAATCGGCGCGCAGTTTCTGGAGAAGCCGCATGGAGGCAAAGGGATCCTGCTCGGCGGCGTTCCGGGCGTGAAGCGCGGCAAGGTGACGATCATCGGCGGAGGCGTGGTCGGCACGAATGCGGCCCGGGTCGCGATCGGGTTAGGTGCCGACGTCACGATCATCGACTTGAACGCGGATCGTCTGCGCCAGCTGGAGGACATTTTCGGCACCGGCGTGCAGACGCTGATGTCGAGTCCGCAGCATATCGCCGAAGCCGCCTCCGAGTCCGACCTCGTGATCGGCGCGGTGCTGATCCCCGGGGCCAAGGCGCCGAAGCTGGTCACGGAGAGCATGGTCCGCGTGATGCGTCCCGGCTCGGTCATCGTGGACGTGGCTATCGACCAGGGCGGGATCTTCGAGACGGTGGACCGGATCACCACGCACTCCGACCCCACTTATGTGAAGCACGGCGTCGTTCATTACGCCGTCGCCAATATGCCGGGCGCCGTCCCGCGCACGTCGACGCTGGCGCTCGTCAACGCGACGATGCCGTACGCGCTGGAAATCGCCTCGAAAGGCCTCCATGCCGCTCTAAGCGACCGCGTCGCCTTGCGCAAAGGTGTCAACGTGGCGGGAGGCGCCATCACTTATGCCTCGGTGGCCCGCGACCTGCACTTCGACTACGTGCCGGTCGAGCAGGCGCTGGAGCTGAGCGGCAGCTTCGCCAACTGATGATGCTCGGCGGGCCGTATCGTTATGGCTTAAACGAACTCAATCAAGCAGCTGATTGCGAGAAGAGACCTGCTTTTGACGGTCTCTTTTTGTGTTTGCCGGGTCAAGTCCGTAACTGCCGGCCTCCGGTGCTGTGTCCGACTCCCGAAATGTTGCATTTTGTACAGCATTTCCCGCCGATTGGACCATCGCCGGCCGAATTGTTGTATTCTGTACAACAATTTCGGGAGGTCTGGGCTGCTCCAAGCGAAAATTGTTGTATGAAATGCAACAATTCGCTGCTTGAAGTGCGTCCAAGGGCAAACATGTTGTATGAAATACAACATTTGCCCGTTGGCACGCCCTTCCCCAGCCCACTTTCCCTGAAACTTCCCCCTTCTACTTTTACCAATCGATCCCAGCCAATTCACCTCTGTCCTACTTCAAATAAGGATTTCCATTCGCTTAGCGTACGCCCACATGAGCTACCCATGAGCTCCCCCTGACCTTACGTGCCATCATTATCCCGGCAGCGATTGCAGTCAATCGTTCCCGGACCCTGAATCCTGGCTCCCAGGCACTCTGGCACTCTGGCTCCCTGGCACTCTGGGGCTCCCCATCCGGCTCCTTAGCTACTGCATCGGCAATACTTGGCGAGCGGCTTCGCCTGCCCGGCCCCCCGTACGCTCGGCCAGCGACAGCTCGATGATTCGGTCGAGCAGCTCGCTGTAGCTTATACCTGCAGCCTTCGCGCTGCGCGGCAGCAGGCTGTTCGCCGTCATCCCCGGGAGCGTGTTGACCTCGAGCACGTATGGGACGCCGTCCTTCAGGATCATGTCGATCCGCGCATAGACGCTGCACTTCAGCAGCCGGTAACAGCCCAGCGCGGCACTGTGCACACGGGAATCCACGTCGGCCGGCAGCGCGATCGGAAGCTCCTCAGCCCCGCCGTCGCTGTATTTGGCCTCGTAATCGAACCACTCCGCTCCGGTCGCCCGGATGCCCAGGACCGGCAGCAGCTCGCCGTCTATAACGGGACAGGTGACTTCCTGGCCCGTGACCATGGACTCGACGATCACTTCGGAGTCCCAGCGGAAAGCCTCCTCCAGCGCATCCCGAAGCCCTTCTTTCCGATCCACGCGCTGCACGCCGATGCTGGAACCTCCCGAATTGGGTTTGACGAACAACGGATAGCCGAGCGGCTCCAGCGTCTTCTCCCACTCCCCGCCCGTAAACGAAAGACGATCCAGGCACGCCCACTCCGGCGTCGACACGCCCTCGGCCCGCAGCAACCGCTTCGTCAAATTCTTATCCATGCACAGGCTGCTGGATAACACGCCGCTGCCCGAATAGGGGATGCCCAGCGTCTCCAGTACGCCTTGCACCGTACCGTCCTCGCCGAACGTGCCATGCAGCCCCAGCAAAGCGAAATCGATGCCTCGCACCTGATCGATCAGTTCCTCCCGCCTGGCGACTTCGATCGGCACCACTTCATATTTGCTCCGGTCCAGCCGCCCCACGATTTCCTTCCCCGTCATCAGCGAAACCTCGCGTTCCGAGGAGGTGCCGCCCATAATCACGCCCACTCTCATGTCCTTCTCTCTCTCCTTATATAGGTAGTTCAAAAAGTCATCTTTCGATCACGAAGCAGCCCGAGAAGTGAATTCGACGTCGAATCTTGAATTCGGCCGGGCCTTCCGTTGCTCACGTAGATTTGTCTACGCTCCGCTACTCACTCCCTGGCTTCATCCAACCTTCTCGGTGCTCTAAACCTGACTTTTTGATTCAGTGCTACTATGCAGCCAACTGCCTGGTCTGAGAAAAATTCGTAACGATAGCAGGTTGGGTACCGCAGTTGTCCATTACACGAGCACTTTTGTACGATTTTTCGTACAAAACCCCGGCTACTGGACGGTGCACGAGCGCTTTTGTACGATTTTTCGTACAAAACCCCGGCTACTGGACGGTGCTCGAGCACTTTTGTACGATTTTTCGTACAAAACCCCGGCTACTGGTCGATGCACGAGCGCTTTTGTGCGATTTTTTGTACAACCCCCGGCAACTGGCAGGTGCACGTGTGCTTTTGTACGATTTTTCGTACAAAACTACCGATATACCCGCTTTGTCGTACGTCGATCGAGTTTTGCTTGCCACGAAGCCGTTCAGGCGGCTTAATCGGCGTCGAAGCTTGATTTCAGCGCCCCAGCAGCTTCGCCGCCGTTTCGCCGATGATGCGAATCCCCTTGCCGATATCCTCATCCGACACGCGCGAGAATCCGATCCGCATCGTATTTTGGCCCCCGCCGTCGACGTAAAACAGATCTCCCGGCGTAAAAATCACGCCCTGGCTCGCGCACGCCTCCAGCAGCTCCCACGTATCGAAGCCGTCCGCAAACTCCGCGAACAGATGCAGCCCCCCGCTGCCCGACAGCCGGGCGTAGGGTACATGCCGCTCGCAGCAGGCTTTGGCCCATTCGTATTTCCGCCGATACTCGGCTCTGGCTTTCTTCAAATATTTCTCCAAATTCCCGTTCTGCAAATATTGATACAGCAGCGACTGGTCCAGCGTCGACGTGTGAATGCTGCGCGCCCGCTTGACGCTTTCCAGCACATCGATCAGCTCCCGGTCCGCCAGCACCCAGCCGACGCGAATGCCCGGGAACAGCACCTTCGAGAAGCTGCCCAGATACACGACGCCGTTGCCCTGCCCCGCCATGGCGATCAAAGGGGCGACGTGCGAGCCGGAATAGCGCAGCTCCTCGTTGAAGCCGTCTTCGATGACCGGCACCCGGTATCGGCCAAGCAGCTGCAGCAGAGCGAGCCTTTTCTCCGCCGAAGTGACGATACCGGTGGGATTGTGGTAAGAGGGAACCAGATACGCGCAGTCATAAGCTTGCCGCTGCAGCGCTAGCTCCAATTCGGCCAGGTCGAGTCCGTCCTGCTCCATCGGGATGCCCGTGATCGCGAACCCGTGCCGCCGCAGATTCTTGATCGCGGTATGGTGCGTCGGATTCTCGCACAGTACGAAGCCGCCTTCGCCCTCGCCATCTCCTGTGCGGATCGCCGACAACACGATGTCCAATCCCTCCGTGAACCCGCTGGTGATCAGCATCTCCTTGCCCGTCAAATCCACGCCTTTGCGCTCCATATATTTCAGCAAATAGTCAATCAGCGGTTTATACCCTCTGGCGTATCCGTAGTTCAGCAGTACATGCCCTTCCACTGCCATCCGGTCCAAAAAAGCCCGCTTGACGTTATCCAAATCAAACAGCTGCTCATCGGGGGCAATGCTCGTGAACGAAATCGTGCCTTTCTCCGCCCGGACGCCGGGCCTGCCGCGCTTCATATGATCCAGTTCCACGGACAGCCGGGCCTGCCGGTTCATCCGTTCCGGCCAGTTCATCCGCCAGGCCGGGACTTGATCCAAAGCCGGGACGGCCGCTTCGGCCACGAAGCTTCCTTTGCCCGTAACGGCACGGGTCAGCCCTTCTTCCGCCAGGCCCTCGTAGGCGGAAATTACGCTGTTGCGGCTAACCCCGAGCAGCCCCGCCAGTTCCCGCGTCGACGGCAGCCGTTGACCGGACTGCAAAGCGCCTTTCGTGATCAGCCATTTGATATAATTCTTCACCTGCACGTAGACCGGCGTTTCGGCCACGAGCTTGAAGTCGTTAAACATGAATGCATCGCCCCCACCTTCATGATGGCATAATCCAGCCCCAAAATAAAAGAACCACGCTCCCGAATTTTCGTTCGGAAGGTGGTTCCGTATTGTACAGTGTATGATCCGAAGGGGGCAAGGACTTATGTTCCGCTTCCCTTTGGGACCGGATTCCTTACACCATAACTTTGCAAATATCGTTCGTGAATTCGACCGGATCGTTCACCGGCAAGCCTTCGATCAGCAGCGCCTGATTGTACAGCAGGTTCGTGTACAGAGCCAGCTTTTCTTTGTCGCCGCCGTACGCTTTCTTCAGCGACCCAAATACGTCGTGGTTCACGTTAATCTCCAGGACTTTATCGGCTTTCACCGCTTGTCCGCCGGCATTCGGCATGGCGTTCAGCACTCTTTCCATCTCGATCGTCAGCTCGCCTTCCGTCGACAAGCACACCGGATGGGATTTCAGCCGTTTGGACGCCTTGACCGCCTTTACTTTGTCCGCGAGTAGCTCTTTCATCGCCGCAAACAGTTCCTTGTTCTCGTCCGTCTCGGCCTTATCCTCGGCAGCATCGACTTCAATGCCCAGATCGCCGCTGGATACCGATTTGAACTCCTTATCCTTGTATTTCATGATCATCTTGATCGCAAATTCGTCGATATCGTCGGTAAAATACAGGATCTCGTAGCCTTTGTCGGCCACCAGCTCGGTTTGCGGCAGCTTCTCCAGCCGTTCCGCCGATTCGCCGGCCGCGTAGTAAATGTACTTCTGATCCTCCGGCATGCGCGAGACGTATTCGTCCAGCGTAACAAGCTTTTTCTCCTTGGAGGAGGCGAACAGGAGCAGGTCCTGCAGCACGTCCTTGTTCATGCCGTAGTCGTTGTACACGCCGAACTTCAGCTGGCGGCCAAACGATTCGTAAAACTGCTCGTAGTTCTCCCGCTCGTCCTTAAGCAGCGTTTGCAGCTGGCTTTTGATTTTGCTTTGGATGTTCTTCGCGATCGCTTTCAGCTGACGGTCATGCTGCAGCATTTCCCGCGAGATGTTCAGCGACAGATCCTCCGAATCGACCATCCCTTTGACGAAGCTGAAGTAATCCGGAAGCAGGTCGGCGCATTTGTTCATGATCAGCACGCCGTTCGAGTACAGCTCCAGCCCTTTTTCGTATTCCTTCGTGTAATAATCGAACGGAGTTTTCTCCGGAATGTACAAAATCGCGTTGTACACGACCGCGCCGTCGGCCTTGATATGGATATGCGATACCGGCTTGTCGAACCCGTAACGCTTCTCCATGTAGAAATTTTCATAATCCTCCGGCGTCAGCTCGGATTTGTTTTTGCGCCAGATCGGCACCATGCTGTTGACCGTTTGCTCTTCCGTGTATTCCTCGTATTCGCCTTCGCTGCCTTCCTTCGGGCGGCTTCCGGTCACATCCATCTTGATCGGGTAGCGGATGAAATCCGAATATTTCTTGATGATCGATCTCAGGCGGTATTCCTCGAGATATTCGTCGTACTGATCGTCCTCGGTATTCTCTTTGATTTGCAGAATAATATCCGTTCCGACCGTCGCCTTGTCGCACGGCTCAACTGTATAGCCGTCCGCGCCCCGCGACTCCCACTTGAACGCCTCGTCGCTCCCCAACGCCCGGCTGATGACGGTCACGACGTCCGCTACCATGAACGCGGAATAGAAGCCTACGCCGAACTGGCCGATGATGTTGTGGCCGTCCTTCAACTCGTTTTCGTTCTTGAACGCAAACGAACCGCTTTTGGCGATGATCCCGAGGTTATTCTCGAGATCTTCCTTCGCCATCCCGATCCCCGTATCGGAAATCGTCAGAGTACGGGTCTCTTTGTCTGCGGTGATTTTGATGAAATAGTCGTCCTTATTAAAGACCAGTTGGTCATCGGTTAACGCCCGGTAATAGATTTTATCGATGGCGTCGCTGGCATTCGAAATCAGCTCGCGCAGAAAAATCTCCCGCTGCGTATAGATGGAGTTGATCATCATCTCCAACAATCTTTTGGACTCGGCTTTGAATTGCATTTTCGTCATGAACCAGGTCTCCTTTCCACAATACGGATTCTTCGCTTGTCTAACCATATGTTAGCACTCTGATCACCAGAGTGCTAATCCCTAAGTTACATATTATCGATCCTTATTTATGGTGTCAATACGTTCACGGCGAGACCGGCGTGTAGCCGGTTTGCTCCACTAAATATTGTCCCTGCGGCGACAAAATCCAGGCGATGAGCTTATCCACGTTCGGATTGTCGCTGCCCGCGGTGATCGCGTAAAACTCCGCCGCGAACGGATATTCCCCGTTAGCGATCGTGGTCCGGTTCGGCTTCACCCCATCGATCTCCAGCAGGCGGATATCCCCGTTCCCGACCATCTCGGTAGCGTAAAAGAGGAATGAAAACCCAAGCGCGTTTTTGTAATTGCGGTAATCTGCGGTTCGCGAAATGATGCCGCCCATCCCGGACGCAACATCCTCCTTCGGCGGTACGGCCAGTTCCTTGCCGTCCATCACCCGCTGCAGCATCGTTTGGCTGCCGCTGTCCTCCGGCCGCTGGAACGCGCGAATGTCTCCCTTGCCGCCGCCGACCTCGCTCCACCGGGTCAATTCCCCCGAATAAATCCCGCGGATCTGCTCCGTCGTCAGCCCCGTCACCGGGTTCGACGCATTGACGAAGAAGACGAACGCCTCACGCCCGATCGGGATTTGCTTTAGCTCTTTGCCTTGCTTGCGGGCGGCGGCCTTTTGCCCCTCCGACGGCGCGGCGGCAAAAATGATATCCGCCCGGCCTTCGATCAGATTCTTGTAGGCTACGGGCGTCGTATTCACCATAATTTCGCTCTGATACAAGTCATATTCCTGACGGGGATAAACCGCCTGGGCGAATGCGGCGTACAGCGGATATAGCGCCGTAGCCCCATCAAGCCTCGGCAGTTCCGATGTCAGCGTCAAGTCGGACGGCTCCGGAAGCACCGCCAGCTTTCCAGTGTCGCCGAACGGCCGGTACTGCCCCATATCCACCTCCCGATCGCTCACGACCGGAATGCTGTCATGGTAGGCCTGCCGGATCTCGTACACCCCCGACGCGAGCCCGCCCGCGGCCACGGCGGCCAACAACGAGAAATGCAGCTTGCGCCGGTGCCGAACCGGAACAAACATATAGAGAATCAGGAATAAAGCAACGACGCCGGTAGCAATCAGCACTAGCGGCGCATAGAACATCGCCCCGCCCGATAACGAGACGAACAGCCCTGCGAAAAACCCGAAAAACAGGACGACGCAGATTAATATCACGCATAAGATGATTTTGACCCATATCTTCCCGTCAGCTTCCTTCATGCTTCATCCCTCTCCTTTGCTTCCTGATCCTTCTTCGCGTAGATCGGCAAACTAATGGTAAATTCCGTGCCCACCCCGGGTTCGCTTTGCACCGTCACCGTGCCGCCGATCGCCATAATCGCTTGGTAAGAGAACGTCATGCCAAGCCCGGTTCCGCTGGATTTGGTCGAAAAATAGATCGAGCCGAGCCGCTTCGCCTGCTCTTCGGACATGCCGATCCCGTTATCCTGGATGGCCAACGTGACCTTGCGTGCCGTCATTTGCAGCCGCAACGACACCCTGCCCTGGCCTTGCGGCGCTTCCGCGCAGGCTTCCACCGCGTTTTTGATAAAGTTGACGAGTACTTGCTTCATCTTATCGGGATTGGCCAAAATCCACACCGGCTCCGCAGGATGCTCGATTTCCAGCAGCACGTTATGCATATTGGCGTACGGGCTCATCACGTCCTTCGTGATGCGCAGCAGCTCCTCCAGATCCGTGGGGACCTGCTTGTCGCCGATCGGCTTGGAGATGGCCAGGTACTCGGATAATATGTATTCCGTCCGGGCGATTTCGCTCATGCATATTTCGATGTAACGTTCGGTCCGGCCCCGGTCCGCGCCGCCTTCGCGAATCAGGGTCAGGAACCCTTTCACCGCGGTCAGCGGGTTCCGCACCTCATGAACGAGCGAAGCGGCGACGTGGCTGATTGCCCGGACCCGTTCGTTTTGCGCGTAGCCGATAAATAAATCCTTGTCGGTCACGGCCTTTTTGAACAACGTGATCAGCAGCCAGCAGCCGACCGCATTCTGCACGGGAACCACGAATACATGAAACACCAGGTTATTGATCACGGAAGCCGGGTTTTCCAAATAAACGAGCAAAATCGGCGTCACCGAAAAAAACAGGCTGGCCAGTAAAAGCACGAGCGGTTTCCGCTCGGTTCGTTCGTAAATGCGGTACAGCAGATAAGAAACCGGGAACGTAATCGTCACGATGACCATCGCAATGAAGGTGCCCTCTCCGCCGATATATAACCGGAACAGGAAGAACTCCACCAATAGAACAAGCCCCGTTTGCAGTCCGCCGAAGATCAGGCCGAAGAACATAATGATATATCGGATATCGTAGAAATACCCGGTAACGACGCTGGCCCCAAAAGTCATCGATAGGAACAGGCAGATCATGCTGGTCATCATGATGAATTTTTGCGTATAATTCCAGGGCTGATCGCGATAAATCACATTGAACATAACAAACGGCATTAGGGCAAAGAACAGCTGAAGAATAACCTCTTTCAGAAAAAACATGTATGCTCACCCTTCATCGGCTGATATGGATTTATCCGCTACGTATCCTCACTTGTATTCCATATTTCACCCCATAAATCCTTTTTCTCCTAATAACAAAACGTTGAAGTTCGTTCGTCCAAGGCATGGCTGCCCGTGCGGGAGCATAGGCTGTATAAGCAGCAGGACTAGCCCGCTGCTCCATATTCCACTTGAAGGATGATTCCCAGTGCAGACCCGTTTCCAAGCGCCCCGGACCCGGTTTTTTCGCCGGCTTTGGATCAAAAGCTCCCATATCTTCGCAGGCTCCCTGATCCAGGGCTTTGCCATGGGCGTATTTCTGTTTCCCCATTCGATCCCCTCCGGCGGCGGCGCCGGAATCGCGGTATTGCTTAACCACTGGTTCCAGCTCCCGATGAGCATCGGGCTGTGGCTGACCAACATCTCCTTCCTCCTGTTCGCCGTGCATTATTTGGGACGCATCAGCGCGATCGGCACCATCATGGTCATTACCGTCACGTCGGTATCCGTGAACTTCTTCGAGGTTTATTTCAAAACGCCGTTCGCTAACGTATGGGTTAATTTGCTCGCCGGCTCCCTGTTTCTGGGCGTGGGCATCGCCATTTTGTTTAAGCAGCGGGTCACCAACGGCGGGATCGGCTTCGTCGCGCTTGCCATCGCCAAACGGAAGCGGCTTAACCCCGGCTCCGCGCTATTCTGGATGAACGGGGGCATTTTCCTCATCACGGCGATCGTCATCGACTGGAAAATCATTATACAAGCCTTGCTCTGTCAATGGCTGTCCACGCGGATCGTCAAGTGGCTGTATTCCGCTCCCCTTATGGCAAAGAGGCCGCTGTATTTCCTGGCCTGGCGTAAAAAATGAAGGTTTTATCTAATTTCCCCATGAAATCCCTCCTATTTTTTCAGGTATTCTTCGCCGAACTCCCATGGTAACTTATTAATCGGAAAACGCTTACAATAAATATGGAGGAGGTTCAGAACTACCGATGCGCAAAAGCAAACTCAAGCCCGGATTCGCGATGGCGCTGGCCGCTGCGCTGCTGGTCGCCTTATTCTCGAGCGCGGCTGCGGCGTCGGCCGAAACGGCGGTCCCATCCCCAAGCGGGAAACCGAACGGCGGCATGCAGGCGGTCGCCAGCGCGATGCAGCCCGGTTGGAATCTGGGCAACACGCTGGACGCTACCGGCAGCGACGAAACATCCTGGGGCAACCCCCGCGTCACCAAGGAGTTGATCCAAGCGATCGCCGCCCAGGGCTACAAAAGCATCCGCATTCCGGTGACCTGGGACGTTCACCTCGGCGCAGCCCCGGATTACAAGATCGAACCGGCCTATCTGGATCGGGTCCAGGAAGTCGTGGACTGGGCGCTCGACGCCAAGCTGTACGTCATGATCAACATTCATCACGATTCGTGGCTGTGGGTCAGCCACATGGAGAAGAACCATGACACGGTGCTCGCCCGGTACGAGGCACTGTGGACGCAGATCGCCGACCGATTCAAGGATTATCCCGCCAAGCTGCTGTTCGAAAGCATCAACGAGCCGCGCTTTACCGACGGCGGAACGACCGATCGCGCCAAACAGTACGAACTGCTGAACGAGCTAACCGCGTCCTTCCATGCGATCGTGCGGGATTCCAGCGGTCAGAATGCGGTCCGGCCGCTCGTGTTGCCGACGCGGGAAACCTCGCCGGCGCAGGAGGACCTCGACCAGCTTTACGACATGATCACTTCGCTGAACGATCCGAATTTGATCGCAACCGTCCATTACTACGGCTTCTGGCCGTTTAGCGTCAACATCGCCGGCTACTACCGGTTTGATAAAGATACGCAGCAGGATATCTTCGCCACGTTCGACAACGTCTACGATACGCTCGTGGCCAAAGGTATTCCCGTGATCCTCGGCGAATACGGGCTGCTCGGCTTCGACCGAAGCACGGGCGTCATCGAGCAAGGCGAAAAGCTGAAATTTTTCGAGCATCTGCTCCACTATGTCCAGTCGAAGGGCATCACCCACATGCTGTGGGATAACGGCCAGCACTTTGGCCGGCTAACCTATCAGTGGTCCGACGAAGAGCTGTTTCAAATGATGAAGGCGAGCTGGATAAAACGGCCGGCGACCGCGGAAACCGATCTCGTCTATGCGCGAAAAGGCGCGGACGTTCAGGACGCCAAGGTGAAGCTCAGCCTGAACGGGAATTCGTTGACCGCCCTGTTCGCCGACGGGGCGAAGCTGAAAAAGGGCCGCGATTACGAGCTGAACGGCGAGGAGTTGACGCTGAAGGCCGGGCTGCTGACCCGTCTGACGAACCACTCGCATTTGGGCCTGCACGCCACATTGTCCGCCCGCTTCAGCTACGGGCCCGACTGGCGGTTCAAGGTCATAGTCTACGATACGCCGGTCCTGAGCGATACGGCCGGGACGACCGACGCCTTCGCCGTTCCGGTCCGGTATAACGGCAACCAGTTGGCGACGATGGAGGCGGTTTACGCCGACGGCACCAACGCCGGGCCGCAGAACTGGACCCCTTACAAGGAATTCGGCTATACGTTTATGCCGGATTCGGCGGCCGGGCAGATCAAGCTGCTGCCGGAGTTTTTCAAAGAGGTGAAGGATGGCGAGGTCACGCTGAAATTCCACTTCTGGAGCGGAGAAATCGTCAGCTACAAGCTGACTAAAACCGGAAGCGCCGTAACGGGCAAAGCTCAGGCGGAATAATTTCCGGGGTCGGTGGCGGGTTCACCATCCAATCTAATACTCATACGAGCTATAAGCATGTCGGCCGAACCGGCCGCCGGCGACCTCCAAGGTCAACCGGCGGTTGAATCGGCCGTTTTTTTCGCGGAACGGGTTATTGTGCGGCCGCAGCCGTCCCCCTAAAATAAGGGTACTAAGGAGCGTGAAGCAAAGTGAAAGATCAGTTAGCTCGCACGATTAGCCGGTACCGGAAGGAAAAGGGACTGACCCAGGACGAGCTTGCCCAGAAACTCAGCTTATCCTTCCAAGCCGTATCCAAATGGGAAAACGCCCAGACCATGCCCGATATCGCCCTTCTGCCGCAGCTGGCCGGCCTGCTCGGCATCACGGTCGATAAGCTGCTGGGGTATGCCGCCCAGGCAGAACCGGTGACGATCTACGAGGAGCAGTACCGGATCCCCGACTATTATTGGGGGACCCAGCCGAACTCCTCCTGCTATCAAATCCTGCAGCTTATGCCGCCGACCCGCCCGCTCAAGCTGCTCGACATCGGCTGCGGGGAAGGCAAGGACGCGGTGTTTCTGGCCCGCAACGGCTATGAGGTCACGGCGTTTGACGTCACCGATGCCGGCATTGAGAAGACGAAGCGGCTCGCCGACCGGGCGGGGGTGCTCGTCAACTCGTTTAAAGCGGACATCCGCGATTTCCGGCTCGATACAGAATATGACATTTTGCATTCCAGCGGCGTACTGCATTACATTCCGGCGGAAGAGCGGGCGGATGTTTTCGCCAACTACCAACGTTTTACACGGGATGGCGGTCTGCATGTGTTTAACGTGTTCGTGCAGAAGCCCTTTATCGCCCCGCCGCCGGAAAAAGAGCCCTTCGCCTACCCCTGGCATTCCGGCGAGCTGCTCGCGTTGTACCGCGACTGGCTGATCCGGGACAGCGCGGAGGTCGTCTTCGATTGCAATTCCTCCGGCATCCCCCACCAACATGCGATGACGAAAATGATCGCTCAGAAGGTCGGTCGTTGAGCGAACGGTCGGACGTAGATGGGCAGCGGATCGCTTGCGGAATCGGCAGCGAAGCGGGAGCGGAGGATATCGACGGACAGCGAAGCGGAGCGTAGGGGGAGCGTAGGGGTGGTCGTAAGCCCGCTCCAGAGACGTCTCTACGCAATAAGGGTAAAAAAGGGCCTTATTTTTGCCTTTTCCGGCGTTTGCCGCAAAATAGAGGAACTTTTTACCCTTATTCTCCCCGGAACATGAAAAAAATGGCCTACGGGCCGTTTAGGCGCCAAAATAAGGCCATAAAATTCCTCTATTTGGGCTGTCCGCCGCAAAATCGACCGAATAAGGCCCAAAAGTACCTCTATTTCTCAGCACTTCGTCCCGCTATGATGACGTAAAATTGTTTGTGTACCAAGTTTTGGAGTCTATCCAAAACACAAAAAAGTAGAGTATCCTCGGGGTTACGACGCCAC
>NZ_JBNYYG010000010.1:0-125211 GCF_050565405.1 Paenibacillus macerans
TCGGAATCAGCTCGAATAGCTCGACCACGTCGCGGTTGCGCATCCGAATGCAGCCGTGGCTCAGGTGCTGCCCGATCGAATCCGGCTCGGCCCGCGTCGCCGCCGCTTGCCGCTTGCGCTGCGTGCGGCAAGCGCGGCAGGCCCCGCGTCGCTCGCCTTTGCCGGAGCGCTTGCCGGTGCGGCGCAGGAACTCGCCGAGCGGCTTCGCTTCGCCGCAGTAGGCGCATATTTTCACGGCGTTCGCCGGGGAAGGATGGATGTCATTTTGCTGCGTCAAGGGAGTCACCTCTGTTTCGGATAAGCTGCGGATAATATATGGTTTCATTATACCTGATTAAATATGAATATAGCCAA
This sequence comes from Paenibacillus macerans, assembly GCF_050565405.1. GTDB lineage: Bacteria > Bacillota > Bacilli > Paenibacillales > Paenibacillaceae > Fontibacillus > Fontibacillus macerans_B. Next base: position 355 of record NZ_JBNYYG010000010.1, read on the forward strand.
GACCGCCGGTCTTGGCTTCGATTTTATTTATGCTCATCTTTACCGTGATCATCCGCTGTCCCTGTTGCCCCCGGGGCTGCCCGGCCATTACTCGGTAACGGCAGCCGGTTGCCTTAGAGAGCGCATCTTGGTCAATATTTTGCGGATGCTTTCGTCGGATAAATGGTAACTCTCGGCTAAATCCCGAACGGAACTTCCGGTGCGGTAGAGGCGGAAAATTTCCTCGTTCCGGTTGGCGATGGAATTGCGGGATCCGCTCAGTTCTCCCCACAGCGCCCTCGACCGTTCCGGTTTGGGAATGTACAGCAGCTCGCCTTGAATGTAATTCTGGAGCTCCTGCAGCAGCCTAGGGGGAAGAACATCCTTCCCATTTTTGTAGTTCACGATCATGTACCTCCTTATTTCGTGGTCCGTGTTCCATTGCAGTTACGATATAAGTCAACATGGCCGTAAATCCCCCTTTCGGCTTGGAATATAATTCAAATTTCACTTGGATCTATCTTAACACAGGCTTAAGCAAACGGAAACAAGGGGGGCTGTTCCCAGCCCCCCGTTTTATTGCGGCTTCGCGTTACGCGAAAGCCACCTCACTCACTGAAATCACTTCGATCAGCCCCCTTTCCCGTGATTCGTCGGCCCGACAACTATATTAACTCATATTTGCGGCGTCCGGAAAAGCGAAAGAATGACTATAAGTGTTTTTTACGTTAGATGTGCTAGAATAAATGTGGTTATTATTGAGATATCAATCATGTATCGATCAAGGAAGTGACTCGGATGGATTTGTTTTCCTACAATCAGGATCAAGGACCTGCGGGGCGGCTGCTGGCCGATCGGATGCGGCCGACCTCGCTGGATGACTATATCGGGCAGGAGCATATCGTGGGGCCGGGGAAGCTGTTGCGGCGGGCGATCGAAGCCGACCAGGTGTCCTCGATTTTGCTGTACGGCCCTCCCGGCTGCGGCAAAACGACGCTGGCCCACATCATCTCGAACCATACCCAGGCGGAATTCGTTCGGCTGAACGCGGTGGACGCTTCGGTGAAGGACGTCCGGGAAGTGATCGAAAAGGCGCAAAACGACAAGGCTTTTTACGGGACGAAAACGATCCTGTTCCTCGACGAGGTCCACCGGTTTAACAGCTCCAGACAAGATGCGCTGCTGCCGGCGGTGGAAAAAGGGACGATCATCTTTATCGGCGCGACGACGGAAAATCCGTTCCATTACGTCAACGGCGCTTTGATGAGCCGGTCCACGCTGTTCCAGCTCGAACCGCTGACGAAGGAGCATTCGCTGATCGCGATGCGCCGGGCGCTGTCGGACAACGAGAAGGGACTGGGGTTCATGCGGCTTACGGTCGACGAGGAGGCGTTGCTGCATATCGCCACGATGGCCAACGGCGACATTCGCCGCGCGTTGAACGCGCTGGAACTGGCCGCGCTGACCACGCCGCCGCAGCCGGACGGCACGGTGCACGTGACGCTCGAGGTAGCCGAAGAGTCGATCCGGCGGCCTCTGGTTAAAGCGGACGAATCGACCCAATACGACGTCCTGTCCGCGTTCCATAAGAGCATTCGCGGCTCCAGCGACGCCGCCGTGTTCTGGTTCCTCTACGCGGTGGAGAAGCTGGGAATGGACCCGATGACCTTTATACGCCGGCTGATCGCGGCCAGCAGCGAGGACATCGGGCTGGCGAATCCGCAGGCGTTGGTGCAGGCGGTCAGCGCCCTGCAGGCTTACCGCAATAACGGATGGCCCGAAGCCAAGCTGAACGTGGTCCAGGCGATCCTGTTTGCGGTCGAAAGCCCCAAATCCAATGCGGTCGTTACGGCGATCGGCAATGCGATGGCGGCGATGGAGGAATTCAAATCGGCCGAAGTGCCGCTGCATCTCAGGGATACCCACTACAAAGGCGCGGTTAAGCTTGGGCACGAGGGCTACAAGTATCCGCACGATTACCCCGCGCATTACGTGCGGCAGGAATATCTGCCGCCGAATCTCGCTGGCCGGACGTTTTACCATGCGACGGAGCAAGGAAGCGAAGCGAAGATCAAGCATAACCAAGAGCTGCGGCGCAAAGGGAACCGGTAGGATTGGCGATTCCTTCGCTGCGATTCATTATCTTTGGCAAGCAAAAAAGGCCCGAAACCGGGCCTTTTTTGCTTGCTTGTTTAATTTGTTGCGGTCGCCGCTTCCGCCGGCAGCTTCGCCGGAGCTTCGATCGTGCCGCCGCCCAGGCATTCATCGCCTTGGTAGAACACGACGGCTTGGCCCGGCGTGATCGCTTTTTGCGGTTGATCGAACTGTACGCGAACGGTACCGTCGGGCTGCGCCGTCAACGTGACACCTTGGTCGGGCTGTCTGTAGCGGAACTTCGCCGTGCAACGGAACGGACCTTCCGGCAGTTTGTCGGCCCCGGCGATCCAGTTGACACCGGAGGCGATGAGCGACGTCGAGTACAGGCTCGGATGCTTGTCACCCTGCACGACGTACAAAATGTTGCGCTCCAGATCCTTCTCGGCGACGAACCAAGGCTCGCCCGTGCCGGATCCGCCGATGCCAAGCCCTTGCCGCTGGCCCAGCGTATAGTACATCAGGCCATCGTGGCGGCCTTTGACTTCGCCGGTTACGATATCGACCATGTCGCCGGATTTGGCCGGCAGATAGTTGCTCAGGAACTCCTTGAAATTGCGTTCCCCGATGAAGCAGACGCCGGTGCTGTCTTTTTTCTTCGCCGTATACAATCCGGCTTCCTCCGCGATCCGGCGCACTTCCGGCTTCGGCAGGTGGCCGATCGGGAACATGGCTTTGGACAGCTGCTCCTGGTTCAAGGCGTTAAGAAAATAAGTTTGATCCTTATTGTTGTCTTCGCCCCGCAGCAGCTTGTACGCGCCGCCTTCCTCCACGACTCTTGCATAGTGTCCGGTCGCGACGTAATCCGCGCCGAGGTCGAGCGCCTTGTTCAGGAATTCGCCGAATTTGATCTCCCGGTTGCACATTACGTCGGGATTCGGCGTGCGGCCCCGCTTATATTCTTCGAGGAAATAGGCAAATACTTTATCGTAATATTGCTTCTCGAAGTTGACGGTATAGTAGGGAATATCGATCTGCTCGCAGACGCGGCGCACATCTTCGGCATCCGCTTCGGCGGTGCAATAGCCGAACTCGTCGGTATCGTCCCAGTTTTTCATGAATATGCCGATGACGTCGTATCCCTGCTGTTTCAGCAGCAATGCGGTCACCGATGAATCGACGCCTCCGGACATGCCGACGACGACGCGGGTTTCGTTAATTGGTTTTGCCATATGATCACTCCTTTGAGCGGCATTCGCCCTGCCTTATATTTTACCATATTGCCCGCTTTATTTTCCAAAAGACGTAGGATATGTTACGATAAGCACAGGTTAAAGATAGGAATAGGGAGGTTTTCCCGGGAATGGGCGAATTCTCCGCGGTTTTCGGCGGTTTTCCGGCCGATGCTGTCTTTAATTGATCAAGGTTCAATTATATAAAGTTTACTTGAAAATTGAAAGAGGTGGCTTCTTTGAAGATTTCTACAAAAGGACGCTATGGATTGACGATTATGATGGAGCTGGCCGCGAAATTCGGCGAAGGACCAACTTCCTTAAAAAGCATCGCCGAAAAAAACCAATTGTCCGAGCATTATCTGGAGCAATTGATCGCGCCGCTGCGCAACGCCGGTTTGGTCAAAAGCGTGCGCGGGGCGTACGGCGGGTATATATTGTCCCGGGAAGCCGGCGAAATTACGGCGGGCGACATCATCCGCGTTCTGGAAGGGCCGATTTCTCCGGTGGATTTCACGGAGGAGGACGATCCGGCGAAACGCGATTTATGGCTGCGCATCCGCGACAGCATCGCCGAGGTGCTGGATTCGACCACGCTGGAAAATTTGATTAATTATGAAGAATACGGCATGAAGGAAAACTACATGTTTTACATCTAATCCAATCAGGGCAAAAAATGCTCTTATTTAGCTCAAGGCCGCATTTGGGGGAGGGGCGACCCAATAGAGGGAAAAAGTGCCCTTATTTCCCCAAACAACGGCATAAAGAGCCAAATAGGGGTATAAAGTGCCCTTATTTAAATCTAAACATGTTGATGGACCGCGAGAACGCGGGGCTTCATCCGTCGGTTTGACCTTTGAATCGTCTTTTGTTAGAATACAAAACGAACGTTCAGTATAGAATGGGGTGTTTCCGATGAACAAAAAGCTACAGCAAAGTTTGGAAACGAAAAAACGAATTGCCGGCGCGGCCAAGGACCTGATTTTTAAAAAAGGGTATAAGGCGACTTCCATTGAGGATATCGTGAAGGCAACCGGAAGCAGCAAAGGGAACATTTACTACCATTTTAAGAGCAAGGAAGGCTTGTTCCTGCATCTGATCGAAGAATGGGACGCGGAATGGGAAGAGCGCTGGAGGGAGAAGGAGCATTTATACCCTACGGCAACCGATAAGCTGTACGGGATGGCTGACCAAATGGCGCTTGACGAGTTGGATCATCCCATGTCCAAAGCGATGGACGAATTTATCAACAGCGAGGACCTGGCCGAAGATGTAAGGGCCAAAATGGCCGACATTTTCGCAAGTCATTTCGCTTTCAATAAACGATTATTGGAGGAAGGCATCGCTGCGGGGGAATTCTCGAACGGTGACGCCGATATGCTCTCCGTTGTCCTGGAAAGCCTTCTGGGAGGAGTGAGCCAAATGACGCGTCTCGTGAAATTCGAAGAGGTGCGGCGTTTGTATAAAGCGGCGATTTTCGTGTTTTTGCACGGTATTACCCCAAGATAGTTTCTTCACGCTTTAATACAGACCGAACGTTCAGTATATATAATTATTATTGGAGGAACCATTATGTCTTTGCTGATTCGAAACCACGGGGCCTTCCTGCTGCTCATGATCAACATCTTCCTGGTATTTACGGGAATCGGGCTCGTCGTTCCGATCATGCCGACCTATATGACGGAGCTTAACATCGGCGGCAGCATGGTCGGCATGCTGGTCGCCGCGTTTTCGCTGACGCAGTTGATGTTCTCGCCGCTTGCCGGCCGTTTATCGGATTCGCTTGGCCGAAAAAAAATCATCATCGCCGGGATGATCGTCTTTGCCTTGTCGGAGTGGCTCTTCGGGGCCGTAAGTTCTCCGGTGCTGTTGTTTGCGGCGCGAATGCTGGGAGGAATCGGCGCCGCGCTCATCATGCCGGCGGTTATGGCCTATGCGGCGGACGTCACTTCAGGCGAAGAAAGAGCTAAGGGGATGGGGCTCATCAACGCGGCCATAACGACCGGTTTTATTATTGGCCCGGGCATCGGCGGTTTTATCGCAGAATTCGGAATACGCGTACCCTTTTATGCCGCAGCAACCGCCGGGCTTATCGCGGCTGTGGTCACCAGCATTTTGCTGCCGGAATCGCGAAACATCGGAGGCCAGCTGCAAGAAATGGAAAATTTGCCGAAACCGAAGCGGGAGAACCTGATCGTCCAACTGATTCGTTCGTACCGTCAGCCTTATTTCATCAGCCTGATCATCGTCTTTGTGCTGTCGTTTGGTCTGGCCAATTATGAAACGGTGTTCGGCCTGTTCGTCGATCATAAATTCGGCTTCACGCCGCGGGATATCGCCTTGATCATCACATTCGGCTCCATATCCGGCGCCGTCGTGCAGGCGACGGTCTTCGGCTCGATCCTGAACCGGTTCGGGGAGAAGCGGGTGATCTCCGTCAGTTTGATCACGGCCGGACTGTGCATCTTGTTGACCTTGTTCGTTCACCGATATTGGCTGATTTTCCTGGTGACGTTCCTGGTGTTTTTATCCATCGATATTTTGCGGCCGGCGGTCGGCACGCAATTATCCAAAATGGCCGGGGATCAGCAAGGGTACGTCGCCGGTCTCAACTCGGCTTATACCAGCCTGGGCAACGTTGCAGGCCCGCTCGTCGCCGGCTTTCTGTTCGATATCGATATCCGTTATCCGTATGTCTCCGCTGCGATCGTCCTGATTATCTGTTTTGTTCTGGCATTAAGATCCGGTTCGGAGCGAGCCGGGGGCCCCACGCGGCAGTCGGATTTTCGTCATTAGACAAGGAATAAGGAGGCTGCCGACAGCAGCCTCCCGGTCAAATTGTTACGTTGCACTGTCCGGTTCGTTTGTTTGCATGAAGTCTGCTTTACGGCAGGCTTTTTTTTCATTAACGCCGCCAAACCCTTGCGGATATGACTGGGTTTGGGGTGTAGGAATGCGTCCGACTAAACGAGCCCTTTGTCCATCGCTTTACAAATCAATGTAGCAAACAGGCTGTTGGACCAGGCAAACCATTCCCGGGAAAAATCGGCCGGGTTATCGGGATGGAACCCTTCGTGCATATACCCTGTGTCCGCGTCCGTTGCGAGCAGGGTGTCGATCAACGCTTGGACTTCCGCATCGTCCGTTGCCGTCAGCGCCTGCATCGACAGCGCCATATGCCAAACGTATCCGCCCGGCGTATGCGGACTGCCGATGCCTTTGGCGAACTTGCCTTCGAAATAAAACGGGTTGTCGAAGTTAAGGGCAAAACGCCGGGTATTTTGGTAAATCGGATCCTCCGCCGAAACGTAGCCGATGTAAGGAATCGACAGCAATCCGGGCGTTCCGGCGTCGTCCATCAGGCAATAGTTGCCGAACCCGTCGGTTTCGTAAGCATAGATTTGGCCGTAAACCGGGTGATTGACGATTCCGTAGGCGCGGATGCCATAGTCGATCTCTTTGCGCAGCTTTTCCGCCCTGTCGGCCAGCCGCTCGTCCCGGTAAACCTCCAGCGCGATGTCGCGGATATGCCCCAAAATAACCACGGCAAACATGTTGGACGGAATGTTATAGCCGAACAGGCAGGCGTCGTCGCTTGGCCGGAAGCCCGACCAGGTCATCCCCGTATAGTTGACAGGCAAACCGCGTCCGTCGTTCTGCAGCGTTTCCGTTTCTTGAACGGTTTGGCGGACAAAACGGTACAGGGATTGTTCCATGTGCCGCTGTTCCGTTTTCAGCAGCTGAACGATGGAGCTCAGCGCCCGGTAGCAGGCGTCGTCGAAGATCGAATCGATGCCGGTTTCCCGCCAATACGAAAAGGCAAGCTGGACGGGAAAACACAAGGAATCGAGCTCGTATTTCCGCTCCCACATCCAAGGGTTCAAGTCGCATTCGTCGGTAGCCCGGTAGTGCTTGCCGCTGGCCGTTTCATTGAACGCGTTGGTGTAGGGATCGATGTTGATATAGAACATTTGCCGGGCGATCAGGCCGCCGATGATGCGCTGCAAATCCTTATCTTCCTTGGCGAAAGGGATGTATTGGCGGACCTGTTCGGTGGAATCGCGCAGCCACATGGCCGGGATGTCGCCGGTGAACACGAAGGTCGTGCCGTCTTCCAGCAATTTGGTGGTCGTTTCCAGCGTGTTCGGAAAACAGTTGCGAAACAATTCCTTCAGCTTTGGACGATGGGCGAGACGCGCGTCCGCTTCGTCCAGAAATCGTTCGATGGATGCGGGTAATTTCATAATTGGTTCCTCCCTGGTTCAGTTAATAATGATGCGGAAATGGCAACGGTTACGATTTCGGCTTCGGTGCGTCGGAAAGATGCCCCAATCTCCCGGTTTGCCCACGGAATGAAGCAGCGTGACCGCGATCGTATTCATGCCGTCCCGCAGCACCTCGTATTCGTTTAATCCTTTGGCGATCATCAGCCCGGCCTGCCCGTCTGAACGCTGACGAAGGCTTGCTGGTGCTGGGCGCTGCTCGGATTGGTCCACTCCGGAGCCAACTCGATGTTGCATTCCCGATCCCAAGGCGAATGGGAGATCAGTTGTGCGGTTTTACGTGTCATCTTTGGTCCCTCCTGATCCAATCCAAATCCAAGGCACACTCGTAAGCAGGTTCACACATCTGTCCGGAAATCACAATATGTATGATTTGCAGTTGCCTTCAAGCCTGCATGATTGACATATCGCCAGGCTCGAGAGCACCAATGTCAACGGAGTGTAAAATCGGGGAAATGCTGCAGCACCGCGGCATAGCGACTTTTAAAATATGACAATTCACAATCGACATATTTACGGTGTCAGATGCGATTCCCTACAATTTTGATTGTAAGCGTTAGCAAGGCGTGGATGTTAACGGACTGGATAACAGAGAAAGGAGAGAAAACGATATGAAGAAAAAAAACGGCCTGAAAGTATCCGTCGCCGCAAGGCCTGCGTCGGGCGAATCCTCCCTCGGCCGTAGAATGCTGAAAAACTGGGAGCTGTACTTGTTCATAGCCCCAGCCTTTTTGTACTTCCTTATTTTTCACTACGGCCCGATGTACGGAATTCAAATCGCGTTCAAAAATTTTACGCCGGTTAAGGGCATCACGGGCAGTCCGTGGGTAGGTTTCGATCATTTCGTGCGATTCTTCAATTCTTATTATTTTTGGGATCTGCTGTGGAACACGCTCAGCTTGAGTTTCTACGAACTGGCGATCGGTTTTCCGCTCCCGATTCTCCTGGCGCTCGCCTTTAACGAAATCCGAAACGGGGCATTCAAGAAGACCGTACAAACCGTCACCTATGCGCCTCATTTTATTTCCATGGTTGTCATGGCGGGGATGATCATTACGTTCCTGTCGCCTTCGTCCGGGATGATCGTGCGCATGATCGAGGCGTTTGGCATGGAGGCTCCCGTGTTTCTAACCGACCCTCGCTGGTTCAAGACCATCTATGTGTTGTCCGGGGTGTGGCAGAGCACGGGCTGGGGGACCATTATATATCTTGCGGCTTTGGCGGGCGTGGACCCGCAGCTGCACGAAGCGGCGATCGTCGACGGTGCCAGCCGATTCAAACGCGTGCTGCATATCAACCTGCCGACGATCGTTCCGACTATCACGATCCTGCTTATTCTGAACATGGGCAATATTTTGGGGGTCGGATACGAAAAGGTGCTGCTCCTGCAAAATCCGCTCAACATGGATTCTTCGGACGTCATTTCCACGTTCGTGTACCGCTCCGGCCTGGTCAGTGCGCAGTACAGCTTCTCTACCGCCGTCGGCGTGTTCAACTCCATCGTTAACGCGATCCTGCTCATCACCGTGAACAAAATCGCCAAACGGACGAGCGAGACAAGCCTATGGTAGAAGGAAGGGGGATGATCAAATGGTCGCGACAATCAAAGAATCCAAATCGGATAAGCTGTTTCTGGTCTTGAATTACTTGTATCTGCTTATCGCTCTGATCGTGGTGCTGTACCCGTTGATTTATATCGTCAGCGCTTCCGTCAGCAGTCCCAAGTATGTCAGTTCGGGGGAAATGTGGCTGTTTCCCAAAGGGTTAACCTTTGACGGGTACAAGCTCGTATTCGAAAATCCAAAAATTTGGCTTGGTTACCGCAACACGATTTTTTACACCTTGATCGGCACGTTGTTGAATCTGGCGGTGACTTTGCCGGCGGCCTATGCGCTCAGCCGTTCCGATTTCGTGGGACGCCACTTTTTCATGGGTATGTTCCTGGTCACGATGTTTTTCAGCGGTGGCCTCGTGCCCACTTACTTGATGGTCAAAAATCTCGGAATGGTTAATACGGTCGGTGCGCTGATTTTGCCGGTCTCGGCCTCGGTATGGAACATCATCGTCGCCAGGACGTTTTTCCAATCGACCATTCCGAAGGAACTGCAGGAAGCCGCTCACGTGGACGGATGCACGAACATCCGGCTGTTCCTGCGGATTGTGCTTCCCTTGTCCGCCCCGATCGTGGCCGTTATGGCGCTGTTTTACGGGGTCGGCCACTGGAACAGCTACTTCCCGGCCTTGATCTATTTGAACGATGACACGAAATATCCGCTGCAAATGGTATTGCGTCAAATCCTGGTGCTTCAGGAAATGTCCGCGGAGACGACGGGAGCCGCGATCAGCGGCGATATCGCTCAAGCGATGGCCAATAAGGCGGAAATCGCCGCACTGGTCAAGTATGCCGTGATCATCGTCTCCACGCTGCCGGTGATCGCCGTGTATCCATTCCTGCAACGATATTTTGTGCAAGGGGTCATGATCGGATCGGTCAAAGGCTAAGCCCGGCGGGTTGGAAACAACGCGGGGCATCCGCGGACGCACCGGTAATAACGGGGACTCCGTTTCCGATTATTATATAATTCCATCATAGGTCAAAAGGGAGGATTACGAATGCAGAAAAGTAGAAAAAGCTGGATCCTGCTGCTACTCGCCGCCATGGTCATCACGTTGCTGTCCGGTTGCGGTGGCTCCGGCAACGCGAAAGAGGAGGGGGCCGGCGGGAATGCGGCCGCCGAAGTGAGCAAAGACGGGTTCCCGATCGTTCAGGAGCCGATCACATTAACGATGATGGCGCCCGACGTAGGCCTGCAAAACTGGAAGGACATGGCCGTTTTGCAGAATATGGAGAAGCTGACGAACATTCATTTCGTGTATAACAACGCACCGAAAGACAGCTTCGATACGAAGAAGAACCTCGTGTTCGCCAGCGGCGAATACCCGGACGTATTTTATGCGGCGGGACTTACTCCGGCCGAGCAAATGAACTACGGCGAGCAAGGCATCCTGATTCCGCTGGAAGGCCTGATCGACGAATACGCGCCGAACTTCAAGAAGGTGCTTGAGGAATATCCGGACGTCCGTAAATCGATCACCGCCCCGGACGGACATATTTACTCGCTGCCGGTCATCGAGTTCAATCAGCCCTGGTACCGGAATCCGTTGTGGTATAACGGCGATTTTTTGGAAGCGCTCGGCATGGACAAGTTACCTGAGACAACGGAAGAGCTGTATACGTATTTGAAGCGCGTCAAGGAAGAAGATCCGAACGGCAACGGCCAAGCGGACGAAATCCCGCTGTCCTCCGCAACTCCGGGCAACAGCCTGCGCGATATTCGCACCTGGCTGCTCGGCGCCTTCGGTATCTATGAGGAAGAAATCTATGTCGATGACAATGAAGTTGTTCATTATACTCCGATCGAAGAAGGGTACAAGGAATATCTGACATACCTGAACCGTCTGTGGAACGAAGAGCTGCTGGATCACGAGAGCTTCTCGCAGACAGCCGAACAGCGCGAAGCCAAAGCGCGCAACAATCAGCTCGGCCTGTTCTCGGCATGGACCGCATTCCAGATGATGGGGGAGGAGCCGAACTCCGATGACCCCATGTTCAGCCCTGTAACGAGCGAAATGGTGGACAAGCCGGCCATCGCGAAGAACAAAGGCATCAACACCGGCGCTTTTGCCATCTCCAATACGAATCCGTCGCCTGAAGCTTCCATGCGGTGGGTAGATTATGCGTATTCCATTGAAGGCGCAACCATGTTCAACAAGGGGCCTGAGGGCGTCCTGTGGCAATACACGGATAAAGAGAACTATGTAAAAGAATATCTGCCTGTACCGGACGGCGGCGACCGCGAGGAATACCGCTCCAGAATCACGCCGAACTACGGCATTCCGGCGCCGACGATCAACCTGCCTGAGGTCGCAAATGGCCTGCTGAGCGAAGTAGACGACTGGATCGCCAACGAGACCAAAACCAAGCTGCTCGACCGCGGCGCTCGTATCCCGTTCCCGGTGCTGTTCCTGACGCCGGAAGAGCAGTCTGAAGTGAACATGATGACCTCCGACCTCAATACGTATGTGCGTCAGATGGAAGCCAAGTTCGTCACCGGCACCGAGCCGCTGACCAATTGGGACAACTACGTGAACACCGTTAAAAAAATGGGCGGCGATCGCATGGCCGAGATTCACCAAGCGGCTTACGACCGTTGGAAGAACAGCTAAACGACAGGCTTATCGTCCGAAAACTCTCCGAGGGCATCCGCGCCCGGAGAGTTTTCTTTCCCCGACGGGTTTGATAAGGCTTCGTACAAAAGGAGGCAACCGCATTGAAGCGTTTGACGCGATTTATCCAATTTCTAGAGCGCGGTCAGTGGGCGGATAAGCAGCCGATCGAGCAGTGGACTGTCCGCGAGACCTGCTACGCTGCACAGGGGAGCTATGAAGATACGGCTGGGGAAGAGCAGGAGCGTTCGCTCGAGCGGCTTACCGGAGGGGCGGGCACAACCTACTTCCTCAGCAAGTCGCTGGACCTTCCCGCCGAATGGCCGCATGAAGACACGGCGCTGTTGTACTACGGCACCGGCGAAGGGCTCCTCTGCGTCGACGGCTCGCCGTATCACGGACTGGACCGGAACCACTGGTTTATCCAGCTGCCCCAGGCCAAGAAGGGCAAGCTGGAGCTGGATATCGAGTTGTTCGACCCGTTCCCCGAACCAGTGGATCCGCTCAACAACCAGGCACCGGTTCGCCCGGCGATGCAGAGCGCGGAGTTCGCGCTCGTGCGGATCAACCGTCCGGTCTACAGCCTGCTGCATACCGTGAGAATGGTGCAGGAGTCGGCGGCGCTGCTGCCTGAGGCCGATATGCGCCGCATCCGCCTGGAGCGGGCGCTGGAGCGGACGATGGACGCTCTGTATCCTCAGCCAGAGCGGCTGGCCGATGGGGAGCGGGTGACCACGGCGGAGCAAAGCCTGCGGGAGGCTGCCCTGCAAGAGCGGGTGCCGGACCGCCGCAACGGCGTGATGCATATGGTCGGCCAATCGCACATCGATGTCGCCTGGCTGTGGCCGCTGAAGGAAACGATGCGCAAGGTCGGCCGTACCTTTTCCACAGTCTGCGCGCTGATGGACCGCTATCCCGGCTTCACCTACTCGCAAAGCCAACCGCAGTTGTACGCCTACGTCAAGGCGTATTATCCCGAGCTGTACGAGCGGATCAAGGCGCGGGTGGCGGAGGGCCGCTGGGAGCTGGTCGGGGGCATGTGGGTTGAGCCCGATCTCAATATTCCTTCCGGCGAATCGCTGGTGCGGCAGATTTTGTACGGCCAGCGCTTCTACGAGCAGGAGTTCGGCAAGCGTTCGACCATCGAATGGCTGCCCGATACGTTCGGTTACTGCGCCTCGCTGCCGCAGCTGCTGAAGCAGGCCGGCATCAATCATTTCATGACCACCAAGCTGGGCTGGAACGATACCAATGTGTTCCCTCACACGCTGTTCCACTGGATCGGCATCGACGGCACGTCCGTTGTCGCTTATCAGAATCATGGACTCAACGAGCATACGAAGCCGGTGGATGTGCATCGCCACTGGGAGGCGTTCGCCAATAAGAACAGCCACGATGAGCTGATGTTGCTGTACGGCCACGGCGACGGCGGGGGAGGCGTCACGCACGAGATGCTGGAAAATATCGGCCGGGCGGAACTGATGGTGGGCCAGCCGGCGTCCCAACTGTCGTCGGCTGCCGCGTTCTTCAGAGGCATCGACGAAGGGCATCCAGATCTGCCTACGTGGCACGGCGATCTCTACCTGGAGCTCCATAGAGGCACCCTCACCACGCAGGCGTACAACAAGCGCAGCAACCGCAGCGCAGAACAGCTGTACCGGCGGGCGGAGATCTGGAGCCGCTTCGCGGAGCTGGGCGGAGCGCCGGTTGCCGCGTTGGATGGACTGCAGGAAGGCTGGGAGCTGATACTGCTCAACCAATTCCATGACATCATCCCGGGTACGGCGATTCCCGAGGTATACGTGACCTCCCGGGAGCATTACGACCGGGTGTTCCGGCTGGGGCAAGAGGTGCTCGAGCAAGGGCTGCAGGCGCTGGCCGCCGAGATGCACACCGAGGGCGAGGGCACTCCTTATGCTGTCTTCAACAGCCTGGGCTGGGCACGGACCGGCACGGTGCTGATCGAAGGTGACAACGGTCTGGCCGGTGTGGAGTTCTGGGACGATGAAGGGCGGCTGGACAGCGATGTCTGGTCGGTAGACGAGGCGGCAGGGCGGATCACATGGGCCGTCCAGGCGAGATCGGTGCCGGCCTTTGGCTGCCGGATCATCTGGCTGCGTCCGCAGGGGCAGGGAACTGCACCGATGGCGGAGCGCGAGCTTGCGGACACGTGGGAGACGGATCACTGGCTGCTGCGGTTCAATAAGCGGGGCGAGATTGTCCGCTGGCTGGACAAGACGGCAGGCCGCGAGCTGATCCCGGACGGGCAGCGGGCCAACGAGCTGCAGCTGTTCCATGATGTACCGGTAGAATGGGACGCCTGGGATCTGGATCCCCGGTTCGAGCAGCAGCCTGCCGGTCAGGCCGAGCTGCTGGAGCGTTCGGTTGTCAACCAGGGCGAGACGCTCGACCGGCTGCGTTTCCGCTGGCGTATCGGCAGCTCCACCGTCGAGCAGGATCTGGTGTTCTACAAGCATACAGGCCGTGTGGATTTCATCACGAAGGCCGACTGGCATGAGGACCATAAAGCGCTAAAGGCGGCGTTCCCGGTGGACGTCCTGGCGACCCAGGCAACCTACGAGATTCCCTTCGGCGCGCTTGCCCGCCCCACGCACCGCAACACCAGCTGGGAGCAGGCGCAGTTCGAGGTATGCGGGCACCGCTTCGCCGATCTGTCGGAGAACGGCTACGGCGTCAGCCTGCTCAATGACTGCAAATACGGCTATGATATCCAGGACGGCGTGATGCGTCTGACGCTGCTCCGGGCTCCGTCCTGGCCGGACAAACAAGCCGACCGCGGTGAGCATACGTTCACCTATTCGCTCTATTCGCATGCCGGCGACTGGCGGCAAGGCGGGGTCGTCCGGGAGGCGGCCGAGCTGAACGAGGCGCTGCAGGCGATCGCTACCGATGCCCACGCGGGTATCCGCGGCACATCGCATGCCTGGCTGTCTTTTGCCGGCGAGCATGTGCAGCTCGATACGATCAAGAAAGCCGAGGACGGCAGCGGTACCATCATCCGCATGTACGAGTGCGGCGGCGGCCGTGACACGGCAGTCCTGCAGGAACTGCCCGAGACGGTACGCATTACGGAGGTTAATCTGCTGGAGGATGAAACCGATCTGTTGAGAGCGGTCGACGGACAACTAACGCTTCAATTCCGACCTTATCAAGTAAGGACGATCAAAATTACAGATGCTGCTGCAGCACAGGAGGAATAGAAACCCTATGAAAATTACCCGACATCCCGGAAATCCGATCGTCGTTCCCGGCGAATACGAATGGCGCAAAGCGACAGTTTTTAACCCTGCCGTCATCATTGAGGGGGACAAGTTCTACATGATCGAACGGACGGCGGGCTCGCTGACGCCGTGCAAGAACTTCCTGGGGCTGCTGGAAAGCGAGGACGGCGTGCATTTCACCCACGTGAAGGACGAGCCGATCGTCACGCCGGACATGCTGGGTTTCCCGTACGGCAGCGTGCAGGACCCGCGGATCGTGAAAATCGACGATACGTTCTACCTGAATTATGCGCTGCGTCCGTGCGCGATGAGCTATTACCCGACGGGCCGGGGCGTGCCGGAACGCTCGATCCCGCAGTACCCGGACGGATGGGGCGAAGAGGAAGGGCACTGGCTGACGCGTT
This sequence comes from Paenibacillus macerans, assembly GCF_050565405.1. Classification (GTDB taxonomy): domain Bacteria; phylum Bacillota; class Bacilli; order Paenibacillales; family Paenibacillaceae; genus Fontibacillus; species Fontibacillus macerans_B. The sequence continues at coordinate 15,816 of NZ_JBNYYG010000010.1, forward strand.
CGTCGATCCTCGCCTCCAAGAACCTGATCGACTGGGAGTTTGTGGCCGACACGACGCCGCTTGAGATCAACGACCGCGACAATATCCTGTTCCCGGAGAAAATAAACGGCAAGTACGCACTGCTGCGCCGACCGGAAGAATACATAGGCGAAGCCTACGGCACGGAAAAAGCGGCGATGTGGATCACCTATTCGGACGATCTAGTCCACTGGGAAGAGCCGAAGCTGCTGGCCAAAGCGGAAAACATGGCGTGGGAGTCGCGCAAAATCGGCGGGTCGACGCCGCCGGTGCGGACGGATCGCGGTTGGCTGGTGCTGTATCACGGGGTGGATGACGAAGTGGTGTACCGGGTCGGCGCGATGCTGCTGGATCTGAAAAATCCGGAGAAAGTCATCGCCCGCACGAAAAACTTCATCATGGAGCCGGAAACGTATTACGAGAAATTCGGGTATCAGATTCCGAACGTGGTTTTCCCGACGGGGAACGTCGTGAAGGACGGATTGCTTTATATCTACTACGGGGTGACCGACACGGCGATCGCGCTGGCGACGGTGCCGGTAGAGGAACTCGTGGATCACATCCTGGAGCAAGCGGAATAATGCCAATGCTTGTTGAATAGACCGAGAAGCGTCCCTGGCAGGGGACGCTTCTCGGCGTTATTCGGCCTTGTCGCCGACCTTCGCAGCCACGGGAGGCTTGCCGGCATGCAGCTTCCGATATTGTCCCGGGGTGTACCCGGTCTCTTTTTTGAACTTGCGGATAAAGTTCGGCGCATCGAGGTAACCGACCTGCTCGATGATCTCCTTCAACGGGGCATTGGTGTTCACGAGCAGCCGGATGACTTCCTCCTTGCGGCAATGCCAAATATATTGCGAAAAATTATAACCCGTCTTTTCTTTGAAGCATCGGCTCAGATAGGAAGTGGAAATCGAATACCTAAGGGCAACGTGCTCCAGGCTGAGTGTATAATCGGCGAATTGCTGGTTGACGTAGGCTACAATGTCGTCCATCAGGGAGTGCTGCCTGGTCTCCGCGTTACGCTCGACTTGAAGGCAGATCCGGGAAGCGAGGGCGGCCAATCTGGCCTCAAGCTCCTCTAAGGATTCAAACGAAGCAAGGTTCGATATGTTCAGGAACACTTCGTTCATCCCAAATTCGGAAGCGGTGCGGAGCAGCGAATTCAACAGGTCGAAACAAATGCAGCGGAGCAGGGATACGGACAGGGAATCCATCTTCAGCTCATCGATGATCGAAGCGATCATCTGTCTGGCGACGAGCTCATTGCCTTGTTTTAACCCGTGCTCGAGCTTCAATATCGCCTTGCGGGGAATCCAGAACGTTTCTGCCGAAGGGACGGTTAATTCCGCGATCTGTTCGAAGTAGGTCACCCGTCCGTTGCTGCCGATCATGCGGTATTCCAAAGCGGCGGACGCCTCAACGAAAGACTGGTTCAGATCCGCCGGATCATCGTATAAGGTCCCGACCCCGAAATAAGGAACGATCCGGGAGTTGTCGATCACGAGTACCTTGATCGCTTCGATAATCTCTATGATGCGCTGCTGCGCCTCCTCCCGGCTGTTCGCGGATAGCGATACGATCAGCGCAAACTGTTCCGCCGGAGAAAATTCCAGCCCGCAAACATGGGTTCCCAGCTCGGTGAACTCGAATTCGCTGAGCATTTCCTGCAAATGCTGCTGTTCTTCCCAGGTCTTTTCCCCTTCGGACGTTTCGTCCCATGCCAATATAACGGAAAAATAAAAGCCCTGGCCTTGCGGAAGCATCAGACCCACCCCGCCTATCATCCGTTCGATTTCCGGATCGTTGGGTTTGCCGTATTTCAGCAGCAGAAGCAGGCATTGATTGCGGACATAGGGCTGCTGCATATCGATTCTGGCGCTGTAATCGTGGATCGTTTGCTTGATCCAATCCCACTCGTTACGGGTTTTCAGACTGTCCGCCGGACTGGTTTTCAATTTGGCGAACTCCATCAAGTCCTTGATTGGGTGATATTGGCGCTTGGCCAGCAGCATGGCCGCCAAGATTCCCGTGATAACGGCAATGCAGAAAATCAGAAATACGAGTTCTTTAATATGGGCAACGCGGCTGAAAAACTGGTAGCTGGGCATTGTCGTGACATAGGTCCACCCGTTCGTCTGTGATTTGACGACGACGACGGAGTACTGCTCTTTATTCAAAGAAAGGCTATGGATGCCCGGTTCAAGCGATGGTAAAGCCATTAAATCGTCAGCCGGCAGACTTGAGCCGTGATTGTTGATGGTCAGTGCGTTACCCTTCTGGTCGAAGATATAGCTGCTGCCCGAAAAATCGTTCAGAATGGAATCCATGACACCCGTCAGTTTGGATTCTTTCATTAAATAGACTACCGTACCGTACGGGTACTGATCGTTCGGCTTGATCGGCACCAAGAAAGTCAGCATGGGATCGCTGCGCGAATAAACGTTAACTTTCTCTGCGGGCCGCATTACCGGTTGCTTCAATTCGTTTAAATCTCGCATCAGCTGTGCGCTTGTCCAATTTTCAAACTTGTACATGCGTTCGAATACCACGTTGACGTAGGTCAGACCCGTGGGGGAGTAAATGATGGCGTCATCGTGAAAATACAAAAAAAGATCCTCGAGAATACTGCTGTTCGCCTTGTAGGTGGCCAACGTGCGGATGGCATCGGCGCTGTAAAGAGGATGCCCTACCATGTAGGGCGTGAGGTGCTCGTCGTACGATATTTTGCTGGCGATTTCCAGCAGCTCGGCCATCCGCTCGTCGATCGTTGTTTTGACCTGGGTTAACTGGTTCACGTTGGCTTGTTCGATTTCCATCCGCAGATTTTTGACGGCGCTTTCATAAACCGGAACCGTGACCAGCGTCAGCGGAACAAGAAACATCAAAATATAGGATAACGTGTATTTGAGCAGAAGTTTGGATTTAAAATGCTCCCACCTTGACGGAATGGCGGAAATCATCTTTGACCGGCTTGTCACGTTACGCACGAATAGCCTCCCCCCAATACGGTTTATAAATCATTATAACGTTATATTTATTATGCTATAAAATTGCGAGTAAAGGAAGAATGGATCGAAAATTGTCGCATTTCAGTCATGAGTAGTTTTTTTGGCCAAAATAATATAGAATTAAGTTCGCTTAAAATTTGTCAGGAATATGTCCCGTCATCATCGGCGCGTATTCCCTTTGGTTAAGGTGGCTAAAGCAATGAAGCATATATATTTAGATCATGCCGCTTCCACGCCGATCCATCCGGACGTGGCGGAAACGATGATGAAGGTGATGCAAGGGCGGTTCGGCAACGCCTCCAGCGTTCACTTCTACGGACGGGAGGCCAAACGCCTGGTGAACGGGGCTCGCGACGCGATTGCCGGAGGGATCGGCTGCCGGCCGGAAGAGCTGGTGTTTACCGGCGGCGGCACGGAAAGCGACAATTTGGCGTTGTTCGGCACGGCCGCGGCCCGCAAGGAGAAGGGTCGGCATATCATTACGACGTCGATCGAGCATCATGCGGTGCTGCATTCCTGCGAGCGGCTGGAGAAAGACGGTTATGAGGTCACCTATTTGCCGGTAGACCGTTACGGCCAGGTCCATCCGGAGCAGGTACGGGAAGCGATCCGTCCGGATACGATTTTGGTCAGCGTGATGTACGGCAATAATGAGGTCGGGACGATCCAACCGATCGTGGAAATCGGTCAAATTGCCCGGGAGCGGGACGTGGTTTTCCATGTGGACGCGGTGCAGGCGCTGGGATCGCTGCCGATTTCCTGCCGTGAGCTTCCGGTGGATCTGATGAGCTTCTCTTCCCATAAAATCAACGGTCCCCAAGGCGTCGGCGCATTGTATGTGCGGAAGGATCTTCTGCTTGAGCCGATCCAGCACGGCGGTCTGCAGGAAAGAAAACGCCGTGCCGGCACGGAAAATATGGCCGGAATCGCCGGTTTCGCCAAGGCGGTGGAATTGGCCGTCCGGGAGCGGGAGTCTCGGATCGCCCATGAAACGACGCTGATCGGCGAGCTGCTGTCCGGGTTGGAACAGCGGATTACGCAGGGTGCCTTCCACTTGAACGGTCATAAGGAGAACCGTCTTTCGCATATCGTCAATCTAAGCTTTCCGGAGATCGATTCGGAGACGATGCTGATGAATTTGGACATGGAAGGGATCGCCGCCTCCAGCGGTTCGGCCTGCACCTCGGGCTCTCTGGAACCGTCGCATGTGCTGGAAGCGATGCATCTTCCGGCGAATTTTTTACGGTCCGCGATTCGATTTAGCGTTGGAATGGGTAATACTAGGGAAGAAATTTCCGAAACCGCCAAAATAATTGGAACCATCCTGGAACGTCTTCGTAAAAGAAAATAATGGGCACCTTTTTGGGGTCAGGGAAACTTTTGCGGAGGGAGGTTCGCGCGTTCGGGCTTTCAGCATGAAATTACCCAGCGGGGAGTGTCCTTTCAACATGAGAATGCAAGAAATGATCGGCCTGGCTGTCTTTGATGTGGAGCATGGGAAGCAGGTCGGGAAAGTTCTCGATGTTATGCTGAATAGTGACTGGTCGATTGCAGGCATCCAGTTGGAGAACCGGTTCTTGTGGAACTCCAGCATCAAGGTGGTGCTTTGGGACGATATCGTCGCCTATGGCGAAGATGCCGTAATGATTCGTAATCAACAGGCTGTCCGGAAATGGGAAGCCGAGAATATACAAAACACTTTTTTAACGGGAAGCGGGAAGTTGAAAGAACTTCCGGTCCTGACGGAGGACGGAATCCGGCTTGGACATGTCACGGATGTTTATTTTGAGCACGAATTGGGAAACACAATTACTGGAATTGAAATTAGCGACGGGTTTTTCACCGATCTGATGGAAGGGCGCAGGACGCTGCCTTTTTTACCGGAAATGACCCGGGGGGAAAATGTGATCATGGTGCCCCCAAACAGCGATCAGCTGCTCGAGAGGCCATGAATTTTGTTAACGGATAGGTGATTGATGAATGATGAAATGTCCAAATTGTAGTTCCAAGGATATCGGTAAAATCGGCTCCCATCAGTTCTATTGCTGGGGATGTTTTATTGAATTGACGGTGAACGGCGACAAAATGTCCGTCTACCAAGTAGAGGAAGACGGGACGCTCAGCTCCCTGGACGATCTGTTCTTCGGCGAGGAAATGGCGCAGGATTTCTCGCAGATGCACGCTTCCTCGTAATAATATATTCACGCCGCTATGCGGAAATGTCTTAAGCTGTCCCCTATTTTTCATAATAGAGCGGGCGGCTTTTTTCTTTTTGGAGGAATTGCTCTTCAAATGTTGTCAACAATAATCATGACGAAACCGTGTTTTGATTTGATTGAGAAAGAAAGCGCTTTGAATTAGGATGAAGTTAGAAACACGGTAGTCATACAAGTCAAGATTGTTGATGGTCCGTACAACATTTTAAGGAGGTCTCTCTTTATGGCTATAACACAAACGAAGGGGCAGTCAGGATCCGGCGGAGCTAGAGTGAAGTTGCAGCAGTTCGGCCGGGCGCTTAGCGGCATGGTAATGCCGAACATCGGCGCGTTTATCGCCTGGGGGTTAATTACCGCATTGTTTATTCCAACCGGCTGGATTCCGAGCGAATACTTCGCCAAGCTGGTTGACCCGATGATCAAATATTTGCTGCCGCTGTTGATCGGTTACACCGGCGGGCAAATGGTTCACGGCAAGCGCGGCGCCGTGATCGCCGCCATCACGACGATGGGGGTTATCGTCGGCAGCGAAATTCCGATGTTCCTTGGCGCCATGATCGTAGGCCCTTTGTCGGCATGGCTGCTGAAGCAGTTCGACAAATCGATCGAAGGCAAAATTCGTTCCGGTTTTGAAATGCTGGTCAACAACTTCTCGATCGGTATTTTCGGCGGGGCATTGGCTCTGGGAGCTTACTCCGGCGTTGGTCCGTTCGTTCAAGCGATCAGTAAAGGGTTGTCCTCGGGCGTTGATTTCCTAGTGGATGCCAAACTGCTTCCGCTCGTCAACCTTATCATTGAACCGGGTAAAGTATTGTTCTTGAACAACGCTATCAACCACGGCGTCATTACGCCGATCGCTTCCGAGGAAGCACTGCGGGTTGGCAAGTCGATGCTGTACATGCTGGAATCCAACCCGGGCCCTGGACTTGGCATTCTGCTTGCTTACTGGCTCGTCGGACGCGGCATGGCGAAACAGTCCGCGCCGGGCGCAGTGATCATTCACTTTCTGGGCGGGATTCATGAGATTTACTTCCCGTATATCCTGATGAAACCGCGGTTGATCCTGGCAGCCATTGCCGGCGGCGTGGTAGGTACGTTTACGTTCCAATTGACCGGTGCAGGTCTGGTCGGTTCGCCTTCGCCAGGCAGTATCTTCGCTTACATCGCCATGACGCCTCGCGGCGGATTCCTGCCGATGTTCAGCGGGGTAATCACGGCGACGATCGCTTCGTTCCTCGTAGCGGCGCTGCTGCTCCGAACGGGCAAACAAGACGAAGAAGAGCTCGATCTGGATGAAGCTTCGGCGAAAATGAAAGAAATGAAATCCGCGGGCATCACGCCAGCGTCTGTACCTACGCCAAACACTGGCGTACAAAAGCAAACGGTCAACAAAATCGTGTTCGCTTGCGATGCCGGGATGGGTTCCAGTGCCATGGGCGCTTCGGTGCTGAGAAAGAAAATGCAGGATGCCGGCGTGAAGGTGACGGTTGTCAATTCGGCGGTCAGCGAAATCCCAAGCGATGCCGATATCGTCGTCACGCAAAAAACGCTTACGGATCGCGCGATCGCGAACAAACCGGATGCAGAGCATATTTCCATCGATAATTTCCTGAAGAGTCCCAAATACGATGAACTGGTCGAACGGCTGAAAGGGTAAGTGCGCCAGTTCCGATACGGGGGCAAAACACTGGCGGAATCGCCGGTGTTTTGCGTCTATTTTTAAGGGGGGATCCGTATGAGGAAAGTTACCGCACGACAAAAGCAAATCCTCAACCTCCTCCTTGGGCGCAAAAGCGGGATGACCGCGGCGGAGATCGCGGCGGAAATCGGCGTCAGCGTCAGAACGGTTCACCGGGAACTTGACGATATCGAAAAAAGCCTGGCTTTTTTCGGTCTCGTGCTGCATCGCAAATCCGGAACCGGGATTTCCATTTGGAGCGATTCCGGCGAAAGCGACGAAGGCGAACGGTTGAAGGAAGCCCGCCGTTTGCTGCTCATCGATAATCCCAGCGATTATTCCGGAGAAGAACGGAAAATATGGCTGATCTGCCGTTTGCTTGAGGAACAGGAGCCGTGCAAGCTGTTTACGCTGGCGCATGGTTTGACAGTGACGGTCGCCACCATCAGCAGCGATTTGGATGAGGTGGAGCCGTGGGCTCTGCGGTTCGGGCTGGAGCTGGTCCGCCGGAGAGGTTACGGCGTAGAGATGGTAGGCGACGAAAACGGCAAACGCGAAGCGCTATGCCAATTGGCCGCGGATCATTTGGACTATTCCGATCTGATCGGCGGTTCGCTGGAAAGCCAGGGATCGTCCGCGATCACCAGGCTGCTGACGGTCATCGGCACGGAAAACCTGATGACGGTGGAAAACACGCTGTGGGAGATGAACTGGGACTGGACGGAGCATCTGTCCGAAAATGCCTATACGCAGCTGCTGATCCATCTGTCGGTGTCGATGAATCGTATCAAAGAGGGCCGCTTGGTGGCCGGTTCCGGCCGGCCGGTTTCCGCCGGAAGCGAGGAACGGGAGGAGAGCGAAACCATTCGCTTCGCCCGCAGCCTGGCCGAGAAGCTGGGAATTCGGTTTCCTCCGGAGGAAATCGATTATATGATCGGTATGTTCAACCGGGCCAAGGAAGCCTCGCCGGATCTCGTCCAGGCGGATTTGGAGCTGGTGGAGACGGTTTACCGGCTGACGGAAAACGTCGTCAGGCGGACGGGAATTCCGTTTCAGGAGGACCGGCTGCTTCGCAGCGGCCTGCTCGAGCATATGAGCTCCGCGTTTAAACGGATCCGCGAAGGCTCGCGAATCCGTAACCCGCTGCTTGGCGCCATTCGAAAGGACTACGAGGAATTGTTCGGAATCGTGCGGGAGGCGATGGACGAAAGCATCGCCGACCTGGAGGTCCCGGACGAGGAAATCGGCTTCCTGGTGATGCATTTCGGGGCCTCGATCGAGCGCTTGAACCAATTGGGCCGCAATGTGCGGGCCATTCTGGTGTGCTCGAGCGGGTTAAGCTCCTCCAAGCTGTTGGCCACGCGGCTCGCCAAAGAAATGCCGCAGATCGAAGTATTGGGGAACGTGTCCTGGTATGAAGCCAAAAGATTGCCGGAGGAAGACTACGATCTGATCATCTCGACGATCGATCTGCCGCTCCCGGAGAATCGATACGTGAAGCTCAGTCCGCTGTTGACGGACGAGGATAGCGAAAGATTGCTGCGTTACGTGCAGAGCACCACGCTTAAATCGCGCAAGCCGGTAACGGAAGCGGAGCCGGTGAAAACCCGGGCGTTTGAAATGCTGCGGACCATGACGGCGACGCTGACTGAAGTGGTCAACTTGCTCGACGAGTTTGCCGTGAACGAGCTGGACAACGCCGGGTTTTCGCTGCGGGACACGGTGAAGGCTGCGCTGGAGAGGATGAACCGGAAGGACGATTCCCTGGCTGACTTTGGAGAGGTTCTTTCTTCATTGGAACCGGAGGAGGAACCGATCGGGGACAAAGTCGTTTCCGACGTACAGGCCGTGGCGGACCGTTTGCTGGAACGGGAGAAAATGGCCAGCCAGGTGATCCCCGGTACATCGCTCGCGTTGTTCCACACGCGAACCCGGTTCGTCAACTACCGCAAGCTGGCGTTATTCCGGCTGAAGGAACCCGTTGTGCTTGACGGAGATACGGAAGTGAGCGCCATCCTGTTTATGCTGGCTCCGCGCGAGCTGCCCCGGGAAAGCCTGGAGGTGCTGAGCGAAATCAGCGCGATGCTGCTGAAGCCGGAGCTGGTGGAACTGCTGGAAACGGGGGAGCGCCAGGCTATCCGGAACTATTTGGCCGCGGAACTGCTGATTTATTTTGAGAACAATTGAGCTTGATAGGAATTATCGTGGAAAAGGAGAGAACACAAATGAAACTACTGTCTAAAGATAAAATTATCCTGAACGCCCAAGCCAAAGATAAATACGAGGCGATTCGCATGGCCGGCAAACTGCTGGTCGATGCCGGGCACGTCACCGAAGGGTATGTCGATAAAATGGTGGAGCGCGAAGAAATCGTCTCCACTTACATGGGCGGCGGCTTGGCGATTCCGCACGGGACCAAGGAAGCGAAAGGCATGATTTCTTCCACCGGACTTTCGGTCGTTCGTTTTCCGGAAGGGGTCGATTTCGGCGGCGACGAGCCGGCCTTCATCGTGATCGGGATTGCCGCGGCCGGCGGGGATCATATGGAAGTGCTGACGAATGTGGCCATGGTGTTCACGGAGGAATCCAATCTGGAGCGCATCATGAACGCAACGACCGAAGAACAGGTAGCGGACATTCTTGAAGGGGGCATGTAAGCATGAAGGCGGTCCATTTCGGTGCAGGCAATATCGGGAGAGGGTTCATCGGTTTGCTGTTGTCCCGCTCCGGGTATGAGGTATGTTTTGTCGACGTCAATGATAAGCTCGTCTCGGAGTTGGCGCGGCGCAAGGAATATCCGGTCACGCTGGCCAGCGACCAGCAGGAGACGGTGATCGTGTCCGGCGTTACGGCGATCAACAGCATGAGCGAGCCGATGGAAGCGGCCCGGGCGATTGCCGAAGCCGACATGGTAACGACGGCGGTCGGCGTGTCCGTTCTCAAGCATATCGCCGGGACAATCGCTCAGGGGCTTACGCTGCGCAAAACGAACGGCACGGAAGCCCACCTTCACGTGATTGCCTGCGAAAACGCCATCGGCGGCAGCTCTCAACTCAAGGAGCATGTCTATGGGCAATTGGATGAGGAGACGCGGCGCTGGGCGGACGAGATGGTTGCGTTCCCTGATGCGGCCGTCGACCGGATCGTTCCTTTGCAACAACATGAGGATCCGTTGAAGGTCGTGGTCGAGGCTTTTTACGAATGGGCCATCGACCAATCGCAAATGTTTCCGGGCTTTCATAAAGTGGAAGGGGTTCATTACGTCGACCGCCTGGAGCCTTATATCGAACGCAAGCTCTTTACGGTAAATACCGGCCACTGCTCCGCCGCTTACATGGGCTACCTGCAAGGGTATGCCACGATTCAAGAGGCGATGAACGACGAGAAGGTCGTCCGCCATATACGGTCCGTATTGGAAGAGACCGGGGCGGTACTCATCGACAAACATGCATTTCCCGAGGCAGAACATCAAGCCTATATCGATACGATTCTGGAGCGTTTCGCCAATCCAGCGCTGACGGACGAGGTTTCGCGGGTCGGCCGTTCACCGATCCGCAAACTGTCCGCCGGCGACCGGTTGGTCTCCCCGGCAACGCAGGCGTACGAGCGCGAGTTTGGCTACGGCTATCTGGCGCTGACCATGGCGATGGCGCTGCTGTTCGAGTCCGCGGATGATCCCGAAGCCGCGGAACTTCAAGCGTCGCTGAAAGAGGTCGGGGCCTCGCAGACCCTGGCCAAATACACCGGCCTGGACGCCGAGCATCCGATTCATCAAGCGGTGCTGGCGCATTACGAAGAACTGAAGAACAACTAACGGACCCCAGAGGCGTTATTTGGCTCAAAACGAAGTCTTCAGAATTGTAACGGACTGAGATGACGTTATTTTCACCGAATAGACCCGAATCGCTACATTTTAAGCGGAATAGCGTCTCCTGGGTCCGTTACGTCGGGAAATATCCGGGAAATGGCGGATTAGCGTCTCTCAGGTCCGTTAGACTACTATGTATTGATTTTGAGTCTGTTTTGCAGCAACTGAGGCGAAATCGAATAACCTCGAGCTGTAGTCCAAAAAATGGCCCGGCAAAAATCATCGCAACGCAATTTGCCGGGCTGCTGTTTTTTTTCTTCCGGCTGCGAAAAGCCGGAAATCGAGTGATAGCAGCTAACAAGAGCGCCAAAAAGGCCAGAGGGAGAAATGATTCCGAAGAAACGGAGTGGTCGCCTTTGTGAGCGGATTTCTACAACTTGTGAATTTACAGGATCCAAGAAATCCGCGAACAACAGCGATCGTAAGAACATTTCACCCGGCGGCCTCCCGGCGGTCTTATTCTCGTTTATGCAACTCCGGCTCCCCGGAGCCGCCATTCCCTCATATTTTTCCCTCCCCAGGCAAATACTGATCTATACGAATAATAGCCTGCAAAAGGAGGGAGTGCGCATGGACGCGATCTACAAAAGCAAGGTGTTCCGCTATGGCGTTTGGCTGCTGCTAGGGCTGGTGATCCTGTTTTTCATCTGGCAGCTGCGGCCGATGTTTGCGTTGGTTTACCGTTTTTTGAAAGCCGTCTTTGCCCCGTTCGTGATCGCCATTATCATCTCCTACGTATTGAATCCGATCGTCCGGATGCTCGGCGGACGCAAGGTGCCGCGGACGATGGCGGTACTGTTGATTTACGCGGTGTTTCTGACCGGCTTGTCGGTCGTGCTCATGAATGTCATTCCCATGTTCATCGAGCAGCTGGAGGAGTTGGGGGAGCATTTGCCGGAGTTGACCATCCATACGCAGCAAATGATGAACCGGTGGGACAACGGCATCTTGCCCGGCAGCGTCCGCATGGGGATGAACAACTGGTTTTTCCAGTTTGAAAACCGGCTGGCCAGTGCCATTTCGAATTTCCTGGACAATATCGGTGCTACGATCGGAGCGGTATTTAACGCGTTCATCATACCATTTTTGATTTTTTACATGCTTAAGGATATCGAGCTGATCGAACGGCTGATGCTTCAGTATTTGCCGCGCTCGCGCCGGAAGTCAATCATTACGCTGCTGAAGGAAATCGACCAGGCGTTGGGCAATTATGTGCGGGGCCAGCTTTTGGTTTGCGTCATCATCGGCGTGTTGGCCTATATCGGCTACATGATCATCGGCATGCCGTTCGCGCTGCTCCTGGCGTGCGTGGTGGCACTCTGCAACATCATTCCGTACCTGGGTCCGTTTCTGGGAGCGGCACCGGCGATCGTGATGGCAACCACCATATCCTGGAAAATGATCCTGTTCGTTTTGCTCGTCAATATGTTATGCCAAACCATCGAAAGCAATGTGATCTCGCCGCAGGTCGTTGGGCGTACCTTGCATTTGCACCCGATGCTGATCATTTTTGCGCTGTTGATCGGCGGAGAAATCGCCGGGATTCCCGGGCTGATTTTGGCTGTGCCGTTTTTTGCCGTGATGAAGGTGATCATCCAGCATTTCTACACCTACTATGTCCGCCGCAAGGCGTTATAGATCCGGGAAGATAAGGGTTCCGTCCAGGCTAAAAACCTTCGTGTGACGCCGCATTGACAGTGGGGGGATCGCCTTATATACTAGAAATGTTGTATTGAAATATCCCAAAACGTTGATGAAATGAAGTACGTTCGGTAAGCGGATTAATCAGAGAAGGGCTCCTTCGCTCTTGCGGTTCCATGGGACTGTCAGGGGGATGGCTGAGAGAGACCCGAATCTTGCGCGAACGGAAAGCTGGTTTCGGAGTGTGAGCCCTAAATTCACCGGCAGGTCCCCGTTATCGGACAACGAGGCGATCGCTTCTTGCGCAGCGGCTACGAATGGCTGAGCAAAGCGATAACCAGGGTGGTACCGCGATCAATCGTCCCTGATTTTCAGGGGCGTTTTTTTGTTTTTCTCAGGAAACCGAGAATTAGATTGAAACATTTAGGAGGGCTATATCAATGAAAGCAAGTGAAATTCGTTCCAAATGGCTGGAGTTCTTCGCCGGCAAAGGGCATAAAATCGAGCCCAGCGCTTCGCTCGTCCCGCATAACGATCCGTCGCTGCTCTGGATCAACGCCGGGATGGCGCCGTTGAAGCCTTACTTCGACGGTCGGGTGAAGCCGGAAAATCCGCGTCTTACCAATTCGCAGAAGTGCATCCGTACCAACGATATCGAAAACGTCGGCAAGACGCGCCGTCACCATACTTTTTTTGAGATGCTGGGCAACTTCTCCATCGGCGATTACTTCAAGGAGGAAGCGATCACGTGGGCATGGGAATTCCTTACCGACAAGAAATGGATCGGTTTCGATCCGGAGCGCCTGTCGGTGACGGTGTATCCTGAAGATGAAGAAGCCTTTAAGCTGTGGAACGAAAAAGTCGGCATTCCGGCCGAGCGCATCGTTAAGCTGGAAGACAACTTCTGGGATATCGGCGAAGGACCTTGCGGGCCTTGCACGGAAATCTTCTACGACCGCGGGGATGCTTACGGCGACCTGTCCGATCCGGAATGTTATCCCGGCGGAGAAAACGAGCGTTTCCTGGAAGTCTGGAACCTTGTATTCTCGCAATTCAACCATAACAAGGACGGCAGCTATACGCCGCTTCCGAATAAAAACATCGATACCGGGGCCGGACTCGAGCGGTTCGCTTCCATTTTGCAGGACGTAAACTCGAACTTCGACACCGATCTGTTCCAGCCGATCATCGCCAAGACGGCGAAACTGGCCGGGGTGACTTACGGCGCTTCCGAGGACAGCGACGTGGCGCTTAAGGTCATCGCCGACCACATCCGTACGGTGGCGTTTGCGGTTGCCGACGGCGTGCTGCCGTCCAACGAGGGCCGGGGGTACGTCATCCGCCGTCTGCTGCGCCGGGCGGTTCGTTACGGTAAGCTGATCGGGCTGGACAAGCCGTTCATGTTCGGACTGGTCGAGACCGTGGGCGACATTATGGGCGGCTACTACGCCGACGTCGTAACCAAACGGGAGTTTATCGAGAAGGTCATTCGCGCCGAAGAGGAGCGTTTCCACGAGACGCTTAGCGACGGCTTGGCCATCCTGGCGGAGATCAGCGCCGAAGCGAAAGCGGCCGGCCGCACGTTGATTGGCGGGGCCGATGCGTTCAAGCTGTACGACACGTACGGATTCCCGCTCGATTTGACCGAGGACTTTGCCGCCGAACATGGGCTTGGCGTCGATCGGGAAGGCTTCGAATCGGCGATGGAGGAGCAGCGCGAACGCGCCCGAGCAGCTCGCCACGAAAGCGGCAGCATGAAAGTGCAGGGCGGGGTTTTGGCCGATTTCACGACTAAAACGGAGTTCGTTGGATATAATGAGCTTGAAGCAAAAACAAAAATCGCGGCGATCGTGATGGACGACGTTTTCGCCGATGTGCTGAGCGCAGGCCAATCGGGTCAGGTGATTCTGGAATCGACGCCTTTCTATGCGGAAAGCGGCGGTCAGGTAAGCGATCAAGGCACGATCCGCGGCGAGTCCGGCAGCGCCGACGTCGAAGGACTGTTCAAAGCGCCGCATGGACAACACGTGCACCAGGTTACGGTCCGCTCCGGCGAATTGCGGGTGGGTTTGAACGTTACCGCTGCCGTCAACCGCGAACAACGCGGACATACGGTGAAAAACCATACCGCGACGCATTTGCTGCACAAAGCGTTGAAGGAAGTGCTGGGCGAGCATGTCAACCAAGCCGGCTCGCTCGTTGAACCGCAGCGCCTGCGCTTCGATTTCTCGCACCTCGGCAGCATTTCGCCGGAGGAACTGACGGACATCGAACGCCGCGTCAACGAGCAGATCTGGAACGCACTGCCGGTCAGCACCCATCTGAAGCCGATCGACGAAGCGAAAGCGATGGGAGCCATGGCCTTGTTCGGCGAGAAATACGGCGATATCGTCCGTGTCGTCAAGGTTGGAGAATACAGCCTGGAGCTGTGCGGTGGCTGCCACGTGGGTAACTCGTCCGAGATAGGCCTGTTCAAAATCGTCAGCGAAAGCGGCATCGGCTCGGGCGTACGCCGGATCGAGGCCGTTACGGGCCGCGGGGCTTATCTGTTCCTGGACGGACAGCTTGAGCTGTTGAAACAGGCGGCCGGCCTGCTCAAGTCGAACGTAAACGACGTGCCGAAACGTGTCGAAGGCCTGTTCCAGCAACTGAAGGAGCTGGGCCGCGAGAACGAATCGCTGCAAAGCAAGCTGAGCGTGATCGAAGCCGGCGAACTGACCAGCCAGGTCGAAAGCGTTGGACCGACCAAGCTGCTGGCCGCCCGCGTGCAAGCCGGAAGCATGGAGGCGCTGCGCAGCCTGGCCGACGAGTTGAAGGCCAAGTTGCCGGATGCGGTATTGGTGCTGGGCGCAACGGCCGAGGATAAGGTGAACTTTGTCGTCGTCGTGCCGCAGGAGGAAGTGAAGCGCGGACTCCATGCCGGAAAGCTCGTTAAAGAAGTGGCCGCGGTTTGCGGCGGCGGGGGCGGCGGTCGTCCGGATATGGCCCAGGCCGGCGGCAAGGATGCCGGCAAGCTGGATGAAGCGCTGAAGATTGCGGCAAAATGGATTGCTTCCCAGGCCTGATCCGGCGATTAAATTGACGGGGTGCACAACCGAAAATTTCCTTAAGGAACCCATGATATGGTATAGTATGATTAGGCTAAGGAGAAGTCAGCTGCGATCATAAAGGCGTATGTCGAAGAAGCGAGGTGTCATCATGGACTCCATGGATAAAACCGTCAAATTTAACGTCAAAGGCGATGTAGAGGAAGCGTCAGCGCAGGAAATTCTTCTTACGGTTTACGGAGCGCTACAGGAGAAAGAATACAATCCGATTAACCAGATCGTCGGTTATTTATTGTCGGGGGACCCGGCATATATACCGCGTCACAACAATGCGAGAAGTTTGGTTCGCAAGAAAGAGCGCGACGAACTGATCGAAGAGCTGGTGCGCTTTTATATGGCCGGCCATCGTTAGGAGCAAGTCATGAAAATTCTGGGTCTGGATTACGGGGATCGCCGGATCGGAGTCGCGGTCAGCGACGCCTTCGGATGGACCGCCCAAGGCGTTGAGGTCATCGAACGCCGCAAGGAAGACGTCGAGTTTGACCGCATAGCCGAGCTGGTTCGGCAGCATGAGGTCGAGGAGATCGTTGTCGGGCTGCCGAAGAACATGAACGGATCGATTGGTCCCCGCGGAGAAATATGCATGGCTTTTGCCGACGACCTTCGGAGCAGGCTGAATCTGCCCGTCCGTCTCTGGGATGAACGGTTAACGACCGTATCCGCGCAGCGAACGCTGCTGGAGGCGGATGTGAGCAGGAAGAAGCGCAAAGGGGTCGTGGACAAAATGGCCGCCAGCTTGATTTTGCAAAATTATTTGGACTCTAAGAGTCAAAGGTGAGGGTGATCGCATATGTCTAAAGATCGTATCGGAAATGAAGAAGAACCGGAAATTATTTATATCCCCGATGAAGAGGGCAATGAAGAAGAATTCGAAGTGGTAATGAAATTCGAAGTCGACGGTTCGGACGCCAAGTATATGATGGTCGTTCCTCTGGATTCCGATGGAAACGAAGATGAGGAGAGCGAAGAGGTATATGCGTTCCGTTACGAGGAAGACGGCGATGACCTGAAGCTGTATACGATTGAAAGCGACGAGGAATGGGAAATCGTCGAGGAGACGTTTAATACCCTGATCGACGAGTTTGACGGAGAAGATCGCGATGACTGATTTTGCGGCAGATCAAGTGGTCTTCACGTCGCGCGTACGCGATGCCTTTGGCCCCATTGTTGAGCTGGAGGACGAGTCGGGCCATGCCTCGTATTACCGTGTCGTGCAGGAATTTGACGTAGCCGGTGCAGCCTATTGCGTGTTGCGGCTGGAGAATGCCTCCGAGGAAGAGGAACCGGAAATTTTGAAGATCCTGACCTCCGACGGCAATCTTGAACTGGCGACGATCGATGACGATGACGAATGGGAGAATGTGTCCGAGCTATATGATGAATTAACATTCCCGGGATAACGGGACGGGTGTCTTGAGAAAGTAAGATAGATCGGTCTGGGAAGAGCGGGACATTTAACCGCTCTTTTTGGCTGTAAAGGGGTTGAGCTGTTGAAGAAGGCGTTTATGTGGCTAAGCATATTGCTGCTGATCTTCATTGTCGGGATCGGCGCGGCAGGCGTGTACGCGTATAACGGCATGCAGCCTGTGCAGGCATCGGAGCAGGCGGTCAAAATGACGATCGAACCGGGAACGGGAACTTCCGGAATCGCCGATATGCTGGAAGAACAGGGACTAATTAAAAATTCCTTTTTATTTATTTCCTATTTAAAATGGAAGTCGGAAGGCAGCCGGTTCCAAGCCGGGGTATACGAGATGAAGCCCGGCATGACGTATGATGAAATCATCGCCAAGCTAAACAACGGCGACGTCGTGAAGGCGGAGATGATCAAATTCACGATTCCCGAAGGGTATACCGTCAAGCAGATGGCCGATAAGCTCTCCGAAGAGGGCTTGGTCGACAAAGAGACGTTCTTGAAGCTTGCCAAGGATGCGTCCGGCCTGAACGATCCGCTGCTGTCCGAGATTCCGGCGGATGGCAAGCTGACCTACCGTTTGGAGGGCTACCTGTTCCCGGAAACGTATGAACTGAAAAAAGGCAGCACCGAGCAGGATATCATTTTGCGTATGCTGCAGGAAATGGGGAAACGGCTAGGCGAAATTCCCGATTTCGACCGGAAGCTGGCTGAGCGCGGACTCACGCTAAATCAGTTGATGACCGTGGCCTCGCTAGTCGAGCGGGAAGTGGTGGCCGATACGGAACGGGGCATGGTTGCCGGAGTCATCGACAACCGGCTGAAGGATAGCATGAAACTGGAGATCGACGCCACGGTGCAATACGTGCTCGATAAGCCGAAGGAGCGGCTGCTCAATTCGGATCTAAGGAGCGTGGACAGTCCTTATAATACTTATCTGTATGAGGGACTGCCTCCGGGACCGATCGCGGCGCCGAGCTTGAATTCGATTGAGGCGGCCCTTCAGCCCACGGCATCGGAGTATCTTTTTTACGTGACGAAAAAGGACGGCAGCGGGGAACACCTATTTGCCAAAACATATAAAGAGCATTTGATGAATATCGAGACTAGCAAGGCTATGGCCAATAATTAAAATGCAAGAAACTACGCGAGCAACTGAAATGTTTCCGTAGGAAACATGCTTCGAAAGCATAAGCTAGGCTCGGCTGGATTCAAGGTTTTTGAATAACCTCTTAAAGGTGGTAACAGCAATGAACAAAAGAACCGAGCTGCTCGTTCCCGCGGGCTCGATGGAGGAGCTGGAGCTTTACTTCGCGGCCGGGGCCGGCGCGGCTCTGATTGGCGAAGCTAAATACGGCATGCGGCTTCCCGGCGAAATGAAGATGACGGACATCGCCGAGGCGGTCCGCTTGGCACATGGGCGTGGAGCCCAAATTTACGTTAGCATAAACAACCTGATGACCAATGAGATGCTGGGCGAATTGCCCGACTACGTCAAACAGTTGGCGAAGTGTGGCGTGGACGCGGTCGAATTCGGCGATCCGGCGGTGCTTCAGACGGTGCGCGAGGTGGCTCCAAAGCTCAAGCTGCACTGGAATGCCGAGATGACTTCGACGAATTATGCTACCGCCAACTATTGGGGCGCCAAAGGGGCCTCCCGGGTTGTTTTGGCGCGCGAATTGAACATGGACGAGATTACGGGCATGCATCCTTCGCTACAGATTGAATCGGAGGTTCAAGTGCACGGGATGACGAATATCTATCATTCCAAACGTCGTCTGGTGCAGAGCTATATGACGCATCAAGGGCGCCCCGTTGCGCCGGACAGCGATTTGGGCCTGTCGCGCGGGTTGTTCTTGATCGAAGCGGAGCGGCAGGACGAGAAATTCCCCATTTACGAGGACCCGAACGGCACTCATATTATGAGCTCGGACGATCTATGCATTTTGGAGGACTTGCATATGCTGCTGGCCGCAGGCGTGGACAGCTTCAAAATCGAAACGCTGCTTAAGCCGGTTGCCTACAATGAAGTGGTCATTTCCTCCTATCGCCAAGCCATCGAGGCGTATTTCCGCGATCCGGACGGATACGAATTCGACGAGGCCTGGTTGGAAGCGATCCGGGAGGTCCAAGATCCGGAACGGGAACTGTCCTTCGGTTTCTTCTACAAAGAACAAGTCTATTGAGAGGAAGTTTCTTCTCGGTGCTGAAAAGCCGACTTTTTGAACAATGATTTTAAACGAAAAGCTTATAACTAAACCCTTATACCATTAACCATAAATTGAGAGGTGAACGAAGATGCATACAGCAGAGAGACATATCCCGAAATATGCGGGGAAACGTAACCGGCTGGCTAAACCCGAGCTGCTCGCTCCGGCGGGGAACCTCGAGAAGCTGAAATTCGCCGTCCATTACGGGGCGGATGCCGTCTATATCGGTGGACAAAAATACGGCCTTCGTTCCAATGCGGATAATTTCAGTTTCGAAGAAATGCGGGAAGGCGTGGAATTCGCCAAAAAGTACGGTGCCAAGGTTTTCGTTGCCACGAATATCTATGCGCATAACGAGGATCTCGAAGGGATCGAGGATTACCTCCGAAATCTGTACGATGCCGGCATTGCCGCCATCATCGTAGCCGATCCGGTGATTATCGAAACGGCGCAGCGGGTCGTTCCGAAACTGGAGGTGCATCTCAGCACTCAGCAGTCGACGGTGAACTGGCAGGCGGTCCAGTTCTGGAAGGATCAAGGACTGCCGCGAGTCGTGTTGGGCCGCGAGACAAGCCTGAGCGAGATCGAGGAAATCAAACGGCATGTCGATATCGAAATCGAAGCGTTTATCCATGGCGCGATGTGTTCTTCTTTCTCGGGCCGTTGCGTATTGTCGAACCATTTTACCGACCGCGACTCCAACCGCGGGGGTTGCTGCCAATCCTGCCGCTGGAAATACGATCTGTTCGAGGACGCGCGGCCCGAGGCCGAGTGGGTTTCCGAGGAAGAAGCAAGGGATAACCGGGTGCTGGAGCAATTCCGCCTGGGCGTAACCCAACTGCCTCTTTTTCAGGAAGAGGATAACGCGTTTACGATGGGATCCAAGGATTTGTGCATGATCGGAAACGTCCCCGATTTGATCGATGCCGGCGTGGACAGCTTCAAGATCGAAGGCCGGATGAAGTCGATCCACTACGTGGCGACCGTCGTCAATGTGTATCGGCAGGCGATCGATGCCTATATGGCCGATCCGGACAACTACGTGCTGAAGCCGGAATGGGTCGAGGAGATCAACAAGGCGGCCAACCGTCCGCTGAACACCGGCTTTTTCTACGATACGCCGGACCACGAGGACCATATTTACGAGCCGGAGGAAAAAGCGGCTCCTTATGACTTTGCCGGATTGGTGATGGACTACGATGCAAGGACCGGTATGGCGACCGTGCAGCAGCGAAACCATTTCAAACCCGGTCAGGAAGTCGAGTTTTTTGGTCCGGGGGGAACGTTCTTTAAGCAAACGGTAGGTGCAATTTACGATGAGGACGGAAATGAGCTTGATGCCGCCAGACATCCGCTGCAGCGGGTTAAATTGAAGGTGGAGCAGCCGGTTTCCTATTTTGACATGATGCGCAAAAAGAAATGACTTGAGAAATCAATATGCTCTGGGGCCTGTTCCTGTCTAGGACAAAAGGCCCTTTTTTGCGTTTTTGGGACTTTTTTGTCAGAAATATTTAAAATCCTGCGGAACGGCAGCCGATATTATAGAGGAGAACGTCAGGTATTGTCGAATTAGTAACTGACGGATGAGGCGAGAAACCAGTATAATGCATGACCACAAGCCTAATCTTGAGGTCTGCAACTATTATGAGCGGTGGGTGATCAACATGAGTCTGGTTCCTGAGAACGAGGACCAAGCAACGGACAACAAGAAGAAGGAGAAAAAGAAAAAGGGAGAACGGGCGGAAAAACAGCCGAAAGTCCCAAAGGCGAAGCCTGCGGCAATCATGGGGAAATCTTTTTGGGTATCGTTAAAGGACAAGCTTCCCAAGCAGATTAACCCCTCCAAATCGGTCGGCATTCGTTTGTTCCTAATTTTCTTTATCGCAATCATGTTCTTCGTATTGACGATCGGGATTTTGTCTTCGCAAATGGCCAAAGGCACGATTCAAGACAACGCCGAAAATGCCAACTTGCAAACGATCGTGCAGACGTCCCAGAAGCTGGATATCGTCATGCAAAAGTATGAAGAAAATCTCCAGCAAATGTTCCTGGATGACGAAATGCAAAATGCGATCATGGATGCTTCGTTGTCGGATGTTTCCGATTATGATCGATTTACGGCAACGAATAAGATGCGTACCCGCTTGAATACGCTAACATTCTCGACAAAAGGGGTTTCTGCCGTTTACATGCTGTCGGCCGACAAAATCGTAGAGGACGTTACTTCAGGCAGCGCCAACATTACGTTCCTGGATACCGTTCGCGACGAAGCTTGGTTTAAGGATCTCGCCGGATCGACCAAAACGGTATGGTTGCCGGTTCCGCCCGAAGAAAATTCGGGTGCGCATGTATTCCGGTTGGCCCGGTCCGTGCAAAGCGTTAACAGCATGAAACGGTTCGTTCTGATAGCGGATATCAATTTGGATATTTTGAACGGCTATTTGAAGGAAGTGAACCTCGGCAGCAACTCCAAGCTGCAAATGCTTACGTCGGATAACACTGTGGTCGGCTCTTCGGTCGAAGGCGACGAGGGAAAAGCCAGCGAATTTGATGTAAGCAAAGCCGGCGAAAAAACCTCCGGCAGCCTGCGGACCAAAGACGCTAACGGCAATTCGGTCCTGGCCGTATTTAATACGCAGGTCTCGGGCTGGAAGCTATTAGGCACCGTCGATGCGGCGGAGCTGACCAAAAGTGCCGACAGCATTTTGATGGTTACCATTTTCTCGTTGATTATCGTCGCCATCATCGCGATCCTGATCGGGGTATGGATGGTACGGATGATCGCTCACCCGCTGGGCAAGCTCAGAAACTTGATGGAAGAAGGCTCCAGAGGGAATCTGAACGTACGGATGAATTTGAAATCGAAGGACGAAATCGGGCAATTGACCGACAGCTTCAACGTCATGATGGAGAATATCACCGCACTCGTCAAGCAGACGAACCATTCGGCACAGGATGTGCTTGACACCGCCACCGAATTGACGCAAGCTTCCAACAAAACGGCACTTTCCGCCAAAGAGATTGCCGTAGCCACCGAAGAAATCGCCAATGGCGCGACGAGCCTGGCCAACGAGGCGGAACGCGGCAACGAATTGACGGAGAATATTTCCCGCCAAATGGAACGCGTGATTCAAACCAATAAAGAGATGGAAACGTCGGCACGCCAAGTCGAGAAATCCAGTCAACAAGGTTCCGAGTACCTGAATGGTCTATTGGATAAAACGAACATGACGGTCGAAATGATCAATGCGCTGACTGAAAAAGTCGACTCTTTGAAAGCCAGTACGAATTCCGTCATGAAAGTACTCGATGTGATGCAGAATATTACGCAGCAGACCAACATCCTGTCGCTGAACGCGACGATTGAGGCGGCCCGCGCTGGTGCGGCCGGTCGCGGATTCATGGTCGTGGCCGACGAGATTCGCCAGTTGGCGGACCAATCGCGGCAATCGATCACCATGGTCGGCGAAATCACGGATACGATTCAGAAAGAAATGAACGAAACGGTGAAGGCGTTGTCGGATGCCAGCCCGCTCTTCCAAGAGCAAATTGCTTCGGTTAAGGAAACAAGCCAAATCTTCGTTTCGGTCCAAGAGCAAATGGAAGGTTTCGTCCATCATCTGGACTCGGTTACGGCTTCGATCGATCAGCTGAATGAATCGCAATCCGTGCTGTCCGAAGCGATGAGCAACGTCAGCGCGGTAGCTCAGCAATCGTCGGCTACTTCCGAAGAGGTTGCTTCGCTCAGTAGCGAGCAGCAAACGGTCGGCGATCAATTGGTGCAGTTGTCCAATAAGCTGGAGAACGTGTCGACCGGCCTGAAGGAATCGTTGTCCAAGTTTACGGTGTAAGGGAGCGCTCAGCGTCTGAAGCAGCTCGCGCTATAAGCCACGATCGCTTCTAAAACAACAGCCCGGCTAATCCATGAATGTGGATTGGCCGGGTTGTTGTTTTAGAAGCGGAATCAGCGGAAGCAAATAGCGAGCATGGCCGCTGTTGTCTGCCGCTTGCTTGAAGGATGAGTTCGTGTCTTGTTTCCGCGGTCCGGCCGAGATAGAACAGCTTGGTCGCCCAACGCTAACGGACCTCAGTGACGTTATTTGGCTCCAAACGAAGTCTTGCAGGTTGTAACGGACTGAGACGACGTTATTTTCCTCAATAGGCCCGGATTGCTACATTTCAAGCCAAATAACGTCTTCAGGGTCCGTTACGTTGGGAAATATCCGGGAAATGGCGGATTAGCGTCTCTCAGGTCCGTTGCTATGAACGTTTTTGTCAAGCCCTCGGTTTTAACTCTGCCTGAGCACGTGGCGAGAGAGCAAACATGCGAGCGACGGTCGGCACGCTGCTATCCGTGGGTTGGTTACCACATGGTATGCCTTCGTCTAGGAGAGCTCTTGCAAGCTAGAAACGCACGTTCGGTGTCTCCACCTAGTGCAGACGGACCACGCAAATTCTCTCCTGAACCTTCGTTTTGCTCCCGGCCTCGTGCTCAGGCGTGAGCTTGTCAAGTGATTTTCTTGACAAGCGGTTTGGTTCAAGTCAACACTTTTCCAACCTCATCGGAGATGAGGAACGCCTCCGGCGAGTGTGGGGGTGCAGGGGGCAACGCTCCCTGCGTCTCCCCGAAGGGGACGGAAGGGGCATTAGTTGGGCCGCTGGCCTTTCCACGGTTCGAGCAACAGCCCCTATGAACCCGGTTGACTCCCTGGCAACCGCGCCTACGGCCACATTTTTGTGCTTGTTCTTTGCAAAAACAAGATGGCGGTATTTGTAATGTAATCTTTCTTGCGCCTTCCAGGACAGCAATTGGACATCGGCCGGCACGCCATCCAATCGTTTGGCGAGATCGCCTTTGACCGCAGGGCGATGACGATAGCTCCAAGCCGACTCCACCAAGACTCGTAAGGGAACGAAAGTTGCCCCAACCAGACACGATACTTCTTCGTCCAACGACGCTTCACCGTAGCTGGCGGCTCAATCTGGTGGCGAAGCAGGAACTTCAAAATCCGCTGACGGGCCCGATGGGCATCTTCTTTGGCCGCTTCCCGGGCACGGACCAATTCACGCAAGGCTTCGTCTTCCCGCTCAGGTACGTAGACGGGAGTCAATTCTCCCGCACGGAACAGGCGGGCAAGCTGCTCGGCGTCCCGTCGATCCGTTTTCACTTGGTCGCCGGGGCGTTTGGGAATAAGCGATGGAGCAATGACGACACAATGAGCTCCCATGGAGGTGATCCAGCGATAAGTTTCGTAACCCGTAGGACCTGCCTCATAACAAAACGATAACGTTTCGGCCGGCCCAACTCTTTGATGAGTTTGCGCAACGCCGCCGCTGTATGGGAAATACTCCCGTAATAGCGCGGAGATTCTCCGCCAGCGTCAGCAATGGTAACCGAAATTTTTTCTTTGGATACATCTAAACCGACAAATTTTGTGGTAGACTGCATAGTATCAGCTCTCCTTTGCTATGTAGCTCTGAAATGGTTTGGTTTACACTTCCCATTTTAACCTACGAGATGTAGCAATATGGAGGGCTGTCTTTGTTTACGTTCATCTTAGCTAGAATCCTACGCCTTGATTTATGAGGCTGTTTGGTAGCGATTCAGGCGCATGCGAATAACGACCTAGGGGCCGTACTTGTCCGCCGCTTGTCTGGTGGATGAGATTGAAGGAGAACAAGCGGCTTACAAATGCGGACGCAAACTTCCTCCGGCTGCAAAGAGTCGGAAATCGAGTAAGTAGTAGCTAACAAGAGCTCGAAAAGGCCAGAGGGTGAAATGATTCTGAAGAAACGGCAGTGGTCGCCTTTGCGAGCGGATTTCTACAACTTGAAGCGATCGTAAGAACATTTCATTCGGCGGCCTCCCAGTGCTCTTAGTGCAACGCCCAACAAATCATCGAACCGTGAATTGTCGGTCGGTCTGTTTGTTCCTCCGGCTTCCCTCAAGTTGTTTACGCCGACTTTTCCCAGGAAATAATGGGAATAGAATGGAGGGCGGATCATGTCATTATTGCGCAAAAAACGCATTTTTTATCTATTGTTATCGTTTGCGGTCGTTCTCGGCCTATTTGTGCTGCGCATCGCGTGGATCCAAACGGCTTCGGCATTTAAGGCCGTCACGGTCGGCGGGAAAACGATCAACGAACTGGCCGTCCGCCAACGGGAGGAAAGCATCGAGCTGGATCCGGGCAGAGGCCATTTCTTTGACCGCAATGGCAAACAGTTGACCGGACATCTGGCCTGGACTCCCATTTTGTTTCCCGTGAAGGACACTCCCGAATCCGGCAAGCTCGTTCTACTGGCCGACTTGTTGGGTACGACGGTTCCCGAACTGCAGCAGACATGGAGCGGATTGGAGAGGTCATACGTCTGGCCTAAACCCGGCGGCGAGAAAGGAGAGCCGCTGAAGCTGAGCGAAACGGAAGCCCGGGAGTTGCCGCGGTTGGAAGGATTGGAAGTGCTGCCTTATGTGGCCCGATACGGCCCGGGCGAACGCGGGAACCAGTGGCTTGGTTATGTGGCCCAACGGCCAGACGTGATCCGCAAATTGCGGGAGAAAAAACACCACCCCGACTTGTCGCTTACGCTGCAGGTAGGAGCATCCGGTCTGGAGAAAACGTTTGACGGCCTTTTGCGCGGGCTTGGCGGGGTAAGGGCTGCGTATACGGTAGATAGCCGAAAGGAGCCGCTCGGCGGCCTTGGCACGAGGGTGAATGCAGCGGCCAGCCGTTATTATCCGCTGCAAATCAAAACGACAGTTGATGATAACCTGCAGCAGGAGATTGAACGGCTGGCGACCGGCATGAAGGTCGCGGAAGGGGCCGTCGTCGTGTTGGATGCCAAGTCCGGAGACATTGTGTCGATGGTGTCGCTGCCCTTTTACGATCCGCATCACGTCGATCCTTCCAAGGCCAACTGGAGCAATAAAGCGGTCAAGGCCGCGGTGCCCGGCTCAATTTTCAAAACGGTGATCGCGGCGGCGGCGCTGGAGGAGCGCTTGACTTTTCCCGGAGAGACCTTTCACTGCAGCGGTCATTACGGAAAATACGGCCTGGCCTGCTGGAAAGAGGGAGGGCATGGGCATCTCACCCTCGAAGAAGGGTTTGCCAAGTCGTGCAACGTCGTGTTCGCCACATTGGGAGAACGACTGAGCGCAACTGCGATCGCGGGTACAGCCTCCAAGCTGGGATTAAGCCGTTCAATCGGCTGGCAGGCGAACCGTTTTATGGGCGGAGAGGATCTCCGGCAGCTGGACCAGGAGGAAGCGGGCGCGGTGTTCAGCGATATGGCCAAAGCGGACGGCGGCGTGCGGGCCCAGACGGCGATCGGCCAGCGGGACGTCCTCGTTTCGCCGCTGCAGGCGGCCAATCTGGTAGTCACTTTGCTGCATCGCGGACAGGTAACGGCCCCCCGCCTAGTCAGCGAAGTGAGATTTAAAGACGGCTCATTAATGGCCGAAATGCCGGTGCATACCGCTCCTTCCCCTTTAGGCCAAATCTCCCCGCAAACGGCCGAGCGCCTGCTAACCTGGATGAGGCGAGTCGTTACGGACGGAACGGGCCGTTCTTTGCAGCAGGCCAAATGGCCATTAGCCGGCAAATCAGGTACGGCGGAGGTAGTCAAACAGGATCGCCATTTCAATGATCAATGGTTTATCGGCTATGGTCCGGTTGACCATCCTCAATACGCCGTCGCCGTTCTGGTTCAGAACCGTCCGCCCGGTTCGGCGCATCAAGCGACCGAATTATTCCGTCGCACGATGGATTTGCTGGCTTCCCGCGGTTAAAATTATTCCCTGTGCTTTCCCCAAAAAAATGCGCCTAAACTGCAGACGTCTGTGATAAAATAGTGTAGATGCTATGCTTTTTTGGAGCATGCCAAAGTCATTGATCATAGAAAAGTGGGGAAAGCACATGGAGACTTTGCTGCTATGGTTATTTTATATCTCAACGCTTTACGCTTTTATACCCGGACTGATCACTCGCATTTTCGGCTTTCGCGTATTCAAGCACGGGACCAACGACAAGCAATTTGCGCTTACTTTCGATGACGGTCCCGATCCGAAATATACTCCGCTGCTGCTTGACTTGCTTAAGCGCCACGGCGCTAAAGCAACGTTTTTTGTGGTTGGCTCCAATGCGGAGAAATATCCCGATTTGCTCAAACGGATGCATGAGGAAGGACACCTGATCGGCTCGCATAATTATGTCCACAAAACCAATTGGCTGATGGGCCCGGCGGCCGTGAAGCAGCAAATCCAGAAAACGAACAAAATCATTTCCGACGTCACCGGCGTGGATTCGCATTATTACCGACCGCCATGGGGGATCGTCAATCTGTTTGATTTTGCCAACCGCGGCAATACGCAAATTGTGTTGTGGTCCGCGATGTTCGGCGATTGGCGCCAGAAGCTAGGGGCCGACCGATTGGCAAAGCGTATGCTGAAGAAGCTGCGAGGCAGGGAAATTTTTTTGCTGCACGATTGCGGCGCTACCTTGGGTGCAAACAGCGGAGCGCCCGCCGAAATGCTTGCCGCGCTGAAGCGTGTTCTCGAAGAGGCCGATCGGAGAGGCCTTCACAGCGTCCGAATCGACGACATGATCAAGGATAGCGAAGCCAAGAGACGGCAAGCCAAGGCTGGCGCGCAGACGGGGAAAGGCCGTAAACCCGTTAAGGTATCCTGGTTCAAAAGAAGCGTCGTTGCGTTATGGCTGCTGTGGGAGAAATTATTCCATGTTGTATTTCAACTGAAAACGCCCGACCAGCAGGATCCCATCATGCATTTTCGAATCCGGCCTTATCATGGCGAGCCGGTTGCACTGAATGGAGGGGCTTCCTTGGTTCAGGGAGATAAGATCATGGAACTGCATTTCGACAACAAAAAGCTGTATGAAATCGGAACGCGTTCAAGAACCACGGTCCAACTGGCGATTCAAATCATCCGCGGAGTAGAGAAGACCTTGCCGAAGCTGGCTCATTATATTGTCACGCATCCCGAGTTGAACGACGTCAAAGCACTTTACGGCGTCAGCATGATTAATCGGGGGCCGGAGCAATTTGGTTTTATCATTTCGGATTTGCCTAAAGGCTGGTTCGCCAGCTCCACCAAACTGTATTTGAAATTATTAATGAGCGTAATCCATCCTGCGGGAAGTTCTAGATTAAAGCAGCAGTCCCAAGAGCTAGTGCCCAAGCTGATCATCATGCCGATCGATCATTTGCTGGGAACCTTCGCCGAAGACGGGTCGCACCGGAAACGTTTGGCCAAAGAAGAACCTGCGGCGACTCAGGAAGAAGAGGTTTTGATGAGCGCTACCCTGTCCAGCCAATAAATTTCTCTCAGATGCAAGTTTATAAAAAAACAAAAAGCGCGCGTAGCCGGCGGTATGCACCACCCGGCTATGCGCGCTTCTTCGTTCCTAGTCTTCGTTAGATTTTCAGGACGCCGCCGGAGCTGGCGTTTGTAACCAACTTGGAGTAACGCGCCAGGTAACCGGTTTTGACCTTCGGTTCGAAGCCTTTCCAGTTCGCTTTGCGGCGGGCCAACTCTTGGTCGTTCACGTGCAGCTCGATTTTGCGGTTATTGAGGTCCAGCTCAATGATGTCGCCGTCTTCAACGAAGGCAATCGGACCGCCTTCGGCCGCTTCCGGAGAAATATGTCCGATGCTGATGCCGCGGGAAGCCCCGGAGAAACGCCCGTCGGTGATCAGGCCGACCTTGGCGCCAAGGCCCATGCCGACGATTTGCGACGTCGGAGCCAGCATTTCCGGCATGCCCGGTCCGCCTTTGGGACCTTCGTAACGGATGACGACGACGGAGCCCTCTTTGACTTTACCGCCGGCGATGCCTTCCAGCGCTTCTTCCTGGGAGTCGAAGCAGATGGCCGGCCCTTTGTGGTAGCCGCCGACCGAAGGATCCACGGCGCCGACTTTAATAACCGACCCTTCCGGAGCCAGGTTGCCGTACAGGATGGCGAGCCCGCCTTTTTCCGAATGCGGTTTATCGATCGGATGGATGACGCTAGCGTCGAGAATCTCGCAACCGGCGACATTCTCGGCCAACGTCTTGCCGGTGACGGTCATTTGGTCGCCGAAGATGGCGCCCGGTTTCTTAAGCAGCTCGTTGATGACGGCGCTGACGCCGCCGGCGCGATGCACGTCCTCGATGAAAATATCGGAAGCCGGCGCCAGCTTGGCGATATGCGGCACGCGGTTCGCTACTTCGTTGATGCGCTCGAGCGGGTAGTCGATCCCGGCTTCCTGGGCTAGTGCCAGCGTATGCAGCACGGTATTGGTTGATCCGCCCATCGCCATATCCAGGGCGAACGCGTTGTCGATCGATTCTTTGGTGACGATGTCGCGCGGTTTCAGGTCCAGCTTGATCAATTCCATGAGCTGGCGTGCGGATTGGCGCACGAAATCGCGGCGTTCTTCGGCAACCGCCAGGATCGTGCCGTTGCCCGGCATAGCCAGACCCAGCGCTTCGGCCAGGCAGTTCATCGAATTGGCGGTGAACATGCCGGAGCAGGAGCCGCAGGTCGGACAGCCGTATTGTTCCAGCTCAAGCAGGTCATTATCGCTGATTTGTCCGGCTTGATGCGCGCCGACGCCTTCAAATACGGAGGTTAGGGAAAGCTTGCGCCCCTTGCTGTCCACGCCGGCCTTCATCGGACCGCCGCTGACGAACACGGTCGGAATGTTGACGCGGAGCGCGCCCATCATCATGCCGGGCGTAATTTTGTCGCAGTTCGGGATACAAACCATACCGTCAAACCAGTGTGCCGAAACGACGGTTTCCAGGGAGTCGGCGATGATTTCCCGGCTCGGCAGGGAGTAACGCATCCCGATATGTCCCATCGCGATCCCGTCGTCCACGCCGATCGTATTGAATTCAAACGGAACGCCGCCGGCTTCGCGAATGGCTTCCTTGACGATTTTTCCGAACTCCTGCAAATGCACGTGCCCGGGTACGATATCGATATAAGAGTTGCAAACCGCGATGAACGGCTTGCCGAAATCCTCTTCCTTCACGCCAGCAGCCCGCAGCAAGCTGCGATGAGGCGCACGGTCGAAGCCTTTTTTGATCATATCGGAACGCATCTTCTTGGCTGTCATGATTTCCTTATCCCCCCATGAATGAATTATAATTTGGAGCTTTACACCGCTAAAGGTTTTCTCTAAAGTCTATCACAATCAATTATCTTTTTCTACCGTGGATCACAGGAAGAAACGATATGGAACAAAGGCCCGTTCCTTGATGAAACAAAGAAATCTCCGGGTACCCGGAGACTTCGCAAGGTTAGTTGATTTCTTCTGTTTTGCTGCGGGAAACTCCGCCCTTCCGGCCGATTTTCCGGTAAAAGTCCTTATCGTGTTTCTGGGAGGTTGCTTCGCCGCCTTTCTGGCCGATTTCCTGATAAAACTCCCGTTTATGGGATTTGGAGGTTGCTTCGCCGCCCTTTTGGCCGATTTCCTGGTAAAATTGCTTGCCGTGGTTTTTGGCGGTCGCCAGCCCTCCCAGACGCCCCGCTTCCTCGCGGGTCATTTTGTTGTGGCTCCGTACCATATGATCCCTCCTTCAACATTTATTTGGACTGCGTATGTTTTATTTACCACGGATTGCCATTTTGAAACGAATAACCGAGCAAAATTTTGCCATTAAAGCCAAAAAGGATGCTCTCCGCATGGAGAGCATCCCTAATATAATCCCGAAGCCCGTATTCTATGAAACTATTGCTTGCTAGCGGCGCTAAATTGACCGAACGCGCGGCGTTCCAGCTTCAACAGCCAATGCACGGGCGGCTCGATCAGCGGGCCGCTGCATTTGCGTACCCATGCATGGGTGAGCAAGAGGGTTAGCGCCACAGCACCGGCAATGACCAGCAAGGCGGTTGCCTCGTTTCGTACGTAGGCGTACAGGGGAGACGCGGCGGCCAGGCGGACGATGAAGCCATGGAGCAAAAACACATAAAGCGTTCGCCGCCCCAGATCGGTCAGCTTGCCTGCCGTAGACGGCACGAATCCCAGAAAAGCGATGCCGGCCAGCAGTTGCAAAGGATACAAGAGCAAGCGGAAAGCGCCGGCGTACCACGCGTGCTCGCCAAGCTGCCCGTAGGTCATGCTGCCGTAAAGCCATCCCGGCGCGATGTCCAAGGCGCCCAAAGCAATGATGGCGAACCAGCCGAGCGATACGGCCATGGCGGCGAGGCGTACTTTTTTGGCCATCAAGCGTTCGAGCCATTTATCCGAGAAATGATAGCCGAGGATAAAAAACGGCAGGAATACGAACGTGCGCGACAGGCTGAACCAGACGCCGTCCATTTGCAGGTAGCCGACCAGCACCGCCAGCAGAAGGGAAACGGACAATTGCTGCAGCGGAGACCATTTGCGCATGGCCATGACGACCAGCCGCCAGCCCAGATGGCTCGCCAGGAACCAGAGCAGCAGATACGGCGCGAAGAAGGAATGGTGGATATGGTTCACCTGAAAGACCGTGACATCAAGCAGCGAGTAAAGGCTTTGAAAGATAACGTATTGCAATCCGATTTGCAGCATGACTTTCCGTCCGCCCTCCCCAAGCAAATTCGCTTTGGCGAAATAGCCGGTCACGAATACGAACAAGGGCATATGAAACGTAAAAATCCATTGATACAGCGCATACATTCCGTCGATCCGCGTTATCAAAGGCTCAATGGCATTGCCGACGAACACGCAAACGATGAGCAGGAAGCGCAGGTTAAGAAAAAAAGCCTCTCCTTGCGGGGTGATTTTCGATTGGGCCATGACTCTTTTTCGCCTCGCTTTCCTCTGGGTCCTGATCGGATGAAATTAAAAATTTTAAATAAAAGTCCCATGTCTAAGGTACTCTTTTTGCGAAAAATACCTTGTGATAATAATCACAATAGAAAACGCTATCAGCGGCTGTAATTGTGGCGATCTGTCGAAACCTCTTTTTGGAAATGGCCGCTGCCCGAAAATGGTATAATAAGGAGAGTTGCGTACGGGAAGGCGAGGTAGAACATGGTAACGATTCAGGCGCGGGGACGCGCGGCGGTTTGCCGGGGAATTTTGTTCGACAAGGACGGCACGCTGCTGGATTTCTTGGATCTTTGGGGAAGCTGGGCGGAAACGCTGACCGGGCTGGTGGAGCGTAAATTGACCGGAATCGGCGCGATGCGTCCGTTCGACAAGACTGTACTGCTTGGACTGCGGCTGGACGAGGCAAACCGGGTGACCGGCTACGACAAAACCGGTCCGCTGGCGATGGGCACGGAAGAAGAAGTAACGGCGCTGCTCGCTTCGACGCTGTACGCGGCGGGGATCCCTTGGAACGAAGCGACCGGGATGGTACGGGAGTTGAATGCCGCCGCCCTGGCGGAGCTGAAACAACGCCGGCAGGCGCGTCCTTTGCCGGGCTTGCGGGAGTTTTTGCGGGCTTGCCGGCAAGCGGGATTGCCGTTAGGGGTGGTCACGTCCGATACGACGACGGATACGTTGGAGCACTTGCAGTGGATGGGCATCCGCGGCGAGTTCGGCAGCGTGGTGGGCCGGGACCGGGTGGAGCGGGGCAAACCCGAGCCGGATATGGCCCTGCTCGCCTGCCGCGAGCTTGGCATCTTGCCCGAAGAGGCCGTGGTCATCGGCGACAGCAACGCTGACATGCAGATGGGCAAACGGGCCGGGGCTTGCCTGACGATCGGAATGGCGGAGTCCGAATCCGGCAAGCCGGAGGGAGCGTCCTATTTGCGGGATGCGGACGTGATCGTGACCGGCTATCGCGAGCTAACGATACATCGATAAGGAGGAGTCAACTTGATGACGTCAACGATTGAAACGCTGGTATCTTGGGTGAAAGAGAGCGGGAACGTCGTATTTTTCGGCGGGGCCGGCGTGTCCACGGAAAGCGGGATTCCCGATTTTCGCTCTGCCGCGGGCATTTATCAAATGGAGAGGGAATCGCCGTATTCGCCGGAGGAAATCTTGAGCCGGCGGTTTTTCGACCGGCATCCCGAGGTGTTCTTCGATTTCTACAAATCGAAAATGATTCACCCCGAGGCCAGGCCGAACGCGGCGCATTCGTTACTGGCGGCATTGGAGCGGGAAGGCAAGCTGGATGCGGTCATTACGCAAAATATCGACGGGCTTCACCAGCAGGCGGGAAGCCGGAAGGTACTGGAGCTGCACGGATCGGTGCACCGCAACACCTGTATGGCTTGCGGCCGCGCTTACGCGCTGGACGATATCATGAACAGCGATGAGGTCGTTCCCCGCTGCGCCTGCGGCGGGATCATCAAACCGGACGTCGTCCTGTACGGCGAGAACCTGGATGAGCAGGTGATTCAGGATACGGTCGCGGCCATTGCCGGAGCCGACCTCCTGCTGATCGGGGGCACCTCATTGACGGTGCAGCCCGCGGCGCAACTGGTCACCTATTTCCGCGGCGAGCGGACCGTGCTGATCAACGCCTCGTCTACAGCATACGACCATCGGGCAAGCCTGCTGATCACGGAGCCGATCGGAGCGGTGCTTGGCGCCGTCGGCAAGCGGCTGGGGTGGAGTTGAAGAAGGTAAGGCGGATAAAGGACAAACGCCCCGTTACTCCGGCATGTGCCTGGAGGACGGGGCGTTTTCTCATGTTGATGGGGGGGCGCTTTTCGCCGTTTTTGAACCCTGGGCGCCCGTCACCGCCCTGCGGTATTCGCTTGGCGACTCCTGGTGAAAACGGCGGAATTGCCTTGAGAAGTACAGCGGGTCGGTCAATCCGACGGAAGCGGCGATTTGCTCGATCGACAGCTCCGGCCGCTCGCGCAGCAGCTGGCGCGATTTGTCGATGCGCAGCTTGAGCAGGTAGGTGACGGGGGTAAAGCCGGTTTCTTTTTTGAAAATACGCGATAAATACGCCCGGTTGTAACCCAAAGAGGAGCACATCTGTTCAATCGATACCGGATGCGCATATTGGCTTGCCATATAGTGAATCATTTGTTTGACGATCCGCTGCACGCCGGACTCGCCGGACGGAAGGGCGGATTCTTTGACGAGCGTTTCCTGCGCTTCGCCCATCAACAGATGAAGCAGTCCAAGCGAGACCAGATGGGAGCTGGCTTTTTTGGATTGGAAGATTTGCAGCACGTTGCGGAGCATGTCCGGAATGCGGCTATCCTTCCCCAGCCGGCACACCGGCTGCTCGGGCGTAAAGCCGGAACGTCCTACCAAGCCTGCGGCTTTGTCCCCGGTAAACGCGATCCAACGGTAACGCCAAGGATCCTTAAGGTCGGAGGCGTAGCTGACCAACTGCTCCGGGAGAATCAGGAAGCAGTCCCCCTCGCTAAGCTCGTAGGCGGCCGACTCCGTGCGAAAGTTTCCTTTGCCTTGTTCAACGAAATGCAGCAGGAAGTAGTCATAGACTTTGGGACCTAGCCGGTGGTCGGCGCGGGTTTGGCTTTCCCCGGCAAACAGCACGTGCAGGTCTTCCGCTTCGGTCACTTCGGGATTGGCGGCCGCGCTGTAGGTTTCTTGGATCATGCCCGAATTCTCCTTTTCGATAATCTTCTTGCCGGCACCGTGGGTGCTTGTTCACATTTTACTCCGAAAAGTCACATTTATCTATATAGAACTCGCAAAGATGCATTATCAAACCAGAGCGTTTTTTTTATACTGGGTACAAGAAGTAAAGATTCCATGACGATGGGGTGTACGTTGATGAAGAAACAGGAAATGGAACAATTGTTTATATCGAAATACGGTCAAGGCAGCGAGCGGCCAAGCGTTTTCAATGCGCCTGGACGGGTGAATCTGATCGGCGAGCACATCGACTATAACGGGGGCTACGTGTTCCCGGCCGCGCTCGAGTTCGGGACGACGCTGGCGATCCGCAAACGCGCCGACGGCAAAGTGTCATTTGCTTCCATGAATCTTCCGTATACCGCGGAGATCGCCTTGGCGGAGCTGGGCACGAACAAAACCGGCGAATGGATCGATTATCCGATCGGGGTCATCGTCGAGCTTGGCAAGCTTGGCGTCGAGTTGACGAGCGGTTACGACCTGCTGTTCCATGGCGAAATTCCGAACGGCTCGGGCTTATCCTCCTCGGCTTCGATCGAAGTCGTAACGGCCTTTGCGTTCCTTAGCATGGAAGGACGGGAAACCGACAAGGTCGAAATCGCGCGGCTGTCGCAGCGGGCGGAAAACCAGTACGTGGGGGTAAACAGCGGCATCATGGATCAGTTTGCCGTAGCCAACGGGGCGAAGGACCATGCGATCCTGCTGATGTGCGATACGCTGGAATACAAGCTCGTGCCGTTCCGGACGGGAGCTTACAAGCTGGTGATCGGCAACACCAAGAAACGCCGCGGACTGGTCGATTCCAAGTACAACGAACGTCGCTCGGAGTGTGACGAGGCCCTGGCCATTTTGCAAAAACGCGATCCCGGCCTGCAGTTTCTGGCGCATTTGAAACCGGACCAGCTTACGCAATGGCAGGGCGATTTCGGGAACGAAGTGCTGCTCAAACGGGCCAAACACGTCGTGGAAGAAAACGCCCGCGTGCTGAAATCGGTCGAAGCGCTGAGCGGCAATGACTTGAAGGCCTTCGGCGAACTGATGAACGCTTCGCATGATTCGCTGAGCGAATTGTACGAAGTGAGCTGCCTGGAGCTGGACGTGATGGTCGAGGAGGCCCGCAAGATCGAAGGAACGCTGGGCTCCCGGATGACCGGAGCCGGATTTGGCGGTTGCACCGTTTCCCTGGTGCATGAGGGTTCGGTGGAGCGGTTCGTGGCCGAGGTGGGCAAGGCCTATAAGGAGCGGACCGGACTGGAAGGCGAGTTCTACGTGTGCGGCGTAGGCGACGGCGTGCATGAAATGAAAGGGGAGAATTAAGCATGGCGATCTTGGTGACGGGGGGAGCCGGATATATCGGTTCGCATACGATAGCTGCGCTGTTGGATCAAGGCAAGGAGGTTGTCGTCATCGACAACCTGCAATCCGGGCACCGCGAAGCATTGCTCGGCGGCAAGCTGTACGAAGGAGATTTGCGCGATAAGGCGCTCCTGGCTAAGCTGTTTGCCGAAAACGACATCGAAGCGGTCATTCACTTTGCCGCCAATTCCCTGGTTGGGGAAAGCATGAAGGATCCGGTTAAATACTACGACAACAACGTATACGGGACGCTTTGCCTGCTGGAAGCGATGGATCAGGCGAGCGTACGCAAAATCGTCTTCTCTTCCACGGCCGCGACCTACGGCGAACCGGAGAAGGTGCCGATCGAAGAAACCGATCCGACCCGGCCGACCAACGTGTACGGCGAAACGAAGCTGACGATGGAACGGATGATGGCCTGGTTCGACCAGGTCCTTGGCATCAAATACGTGTCGCTGCGTTATTTCAACGCGGCCGGGGCGCATAAAAGCGGCAAAATCGGCGAGGATCACCGTCCGGAAAGCCATCTGATTCCGCTCATTATCCAGGCTGCGTTGGGACAGCGCCCGTCGATCCAGGTGTTCGGCGACGATTACAACACGGCGGACGGCACCTGCGTCCGCGACTATATCCATGTCGGCGATTTGGCCGATGCCCACTTGCGGGCGGTGAACCACCTGCTGAACGGCGGGGACAGCGACGTCTTTAACCTGGGCAACGGCCAGGGATTTTCGGTCAAGGAAGTGATCGAAACCGTAAGGAAAGTGACGGGACGCGACTTCCCGGTCGTCATCAGCCCGCGCCGCGCCGGCGACCCGGCGGTACTGATCGCCTCCTCGGACAAAGCGCGAAGCGTCCTCGGCTGGAATCCGACGCGGAACAAACTGGAGGACATCATTCGGAGCGCCTGGCAGTGGCACGACAGCCATCCGAACGGCTACAACGACAACTAAGGGGTGAGTGAACCGATGGGAGTAGAAGAGAGAAACCGTCAGGATGCGCTGCATGCCATCGAACGGTTGGTGCATTATGCGTTGGAGCAAGGGATGATCGATTGGTGGGACGTGGACTATTCGCGCAACCGCCTGCTGGAGCTGTTCGCATTCGATGAGCCGTTCGCCGGAGCCTTGGCGGAGGAGGCATTGTCCGGACCGCAGGAACCGTTGGAAATTCTCATCGATTACGGCTATGGCGCCGGACTGATCCCGGAAGATACCGCGACTTACCGCGATCTGCTGGACGCGAAGATCATGGGCCTGCTGATGCCCCGTCCTTCCGAGACGATATCCGCCTTCCGCAAGACGGAAAGCGAGCAAGGAATCGAGGCGGCGACGAACGCTTTCTACAAGCTGTCCGTGGACAGCAATTATATCCGGATGGACCGGGTGCGGCAAAATATCGCTTGGAATCAACCGACGGCTTACGGAGATATGGAGATCACGATCAACCTGTCCAAGCCGGAAAAAAATCCGAAGGAAATCGCCATGGCGAAGCTGTTGCCGCCGCCCGTTTATCCGAAATGCCAGCTGTGCCGCGAAAACGTCGGCTACGCCGGACGGCTCAACCATCCGGCCCGGCAGAATCTGCGGGTCATTCCGCTGACGCTGAATGAAGAGCCATGGTTCTTTCAATACTCGCCGTACGTGTATTATAACGAGCATTGCATCGTGTTTCATCAAGACCATGTGCCGATGAAGCTGAGCCGCGACACCTTCCGGCGGCTGCTCGATTTCACGACGTTGTTCCCGCATTACTTTATCGGATCCAACGCGGACCTGCCGATCGTCGGCGGTTCGATTCTGACGCACGACCATTTTCAAGGGGGGCGGCATACGTTCCCGTTGGAGAAAGCGCCGATCGAAGCCGAATTCAACCATCCGCACTTCGTTGGAGTGACGGTTGGCATGGTGAAATGGCCGATGTCCGTGCTGCGCGTAAGCGGGCAGGACCCCGATGTGCTGCTCGCCGCCGCGGACGATTTGTACGAAAAGTGGAAAGCGTACAGCGATCCGGCTGCCGATGTGTTGGCTTTCTCCGAGGAGAACGGGGAGTCCGTTCCGCATAACACGGTGACGCCGATCGTGCGCCGCGGCGCGGACGGCGGTTACGAAGCGGACATCGTGCTGCGCAACAACCGGACGAACGAGGAGCATCCGGAAGGGATATTCCATCCGCACCGGGAAATGCATCACATCAAGAAGGAAAACATCGGCTTGATCGAAGTGATGGGCTTGGCCATCCTGCCGGGTCGGTTGAAGGAAGAACTGGCTGACATCGCCGTCATCCTGAGCGGGGATTCGGCGCTATACGAGCGGACCGTTACCGATCCAGCGGCGCCTTTGGCCGTACACGCCGAATGGGTGAAGGAACTCGTCGCCCGCGCGGGCAACCCGCTGCCGAGAGAAGAAGCCGAAGCGCTGCTGCGCGATGAAGTCGGACGCAAGTTCGCGCAGATTCTCGAGCATGCGGGGGTCTTCAAAGCGACGGCGGAAGGACGCGAAGCCTTTGAGCGTTTCGTTCTCTCCGCCGGGTATCGGGAAAAGTAAGATCAGAGAGCGGAACAAGGACCGCCCCAAGCCGTGAAATCGGCTTGGGGCGGCTTTTTTAATGGCGATTTCGAGTTGTTTCCTTTCACGGCGGCGCCGCAGCGACAAATCTGTTTGTTGATCCGTTACAGTTGGGAGTATAATGATGTCGCGGAACGCTTACATTAGCACCGTGTTCCATTACATAAGGTCAGGGGGATTCGACATGGACAATTTCGTATTTCATAATCCGACAAAACTGATTTTCGGCAGAGGCCAGCTGGAATCGCTGAGAACTGAAGCGCCGGTTTACGGTAAAAAAGTGCTGCTCGTCTATGGCGGCGGCAGCATCAAGCGCAGCGGTCTTTATGACAAAGTAGTGGCGATCCTTCGTGAGATCGGCGCCGAAGTGACGGAGCTGCCGGGCGTCGAGCCGAATCCGCGGCTGTCGACGGTGCACCGCGGGGTGGACCTGTGCAAGGAGAACGCCATCGAGCTGGTGCTCGCCGTCGGCGGCGGCAGCGTGCTCGACTGCGCGAAGGCGATCGCGGTAGGCGCCAAATATGACGGCGACATGTGGGATTTTGCCGAGCGTAAAGCTGCGCCCAAGGCGGCTCTTCCGCTTGGGACCGTGCTGACAATGGCGGCCACCGGCTCCGAGATGAACGGCAACTCGGTGATCACCAACGAAGCGACGATGGAGAAGCTGGGTTGGGGCAGCAAGCTGGCATACCCGGCTTTTTCCATCCTGGATCCGGAGCATACCGCTTCGCTGCCGAAGGAACAGACCGTGTACGGCATGGTCGACATTATGTCGCACGTGTTCGAGCACTATTTCCACCATACGACGAACACGCCGCTGCAGGACGAATTCTGCGAATCGCTGCTGCGGACGGTAATCGAAACCGCGCCGAAGCTGGCCGCCGATCTGGAAAACTACGATTACCGGGAGACGATTCTGCTGTGCGGTACGATGGCGCTGAACGGCGTGCTGAACATGGGCTACTCCGGCGACTGGGCAACCCACAACATTGAGCATGCGGTATCGGCCGTTTACGATATCCCGCATGGCGGCGGTTTGGCGATCCTGTTCCCGAACTGGATGAAGTACAACCTGCAGCGGGATGTCCTTCGCTTCAAGCGACTGGCTATCAACGTATTCCATGTCGATCCGGCAGGCAAAAGCGACGAAGCCGTGGCGCTGGAAGGCATCGAAGCGCTGCGGACATTTTGGAGCTCGATCGGAGCCCCAGGCCGGCTGGCGGATTACGGCATCGACGACAGCCAGCTGGAAGCGATGGCCGACAAGGCGGTCCGTTTTGGTTCGTTCGGCAATTTTGCCGTACTGGATAAGCAGGACGTGTTGGAGATTTACCGGATGTCCCTGTAATCAACATCGGTTAACAGCCGGCCCGTGGCGAATTTTGCCGCAGGCCGGCTGTTTTTTCGAAACAATATTCTAAAGCTTACGTATGTATTAGGTAGAGTTACCTAATTTTTGGGTGGAAGGAGGAACGGGATGGAAGCGCTGTTTTGGGGGTGCTTCGTAGGCGGGGCGTTGTTCGCGGTCATCAGCGCGGTGCTCGGCGATTTGATTGGCAGTTGGCTGGACGGCATCTTTGATTTCATGTCCGCGGATTTCCTGAAGCCGGTCATTACGGCCTCGGCGATTACGTCTTTTGGCGGCGCGGGGATTTTGCTGGACCGTTATACCGGGTTCGGGACGGCGGGGGTGCTCATCCTGGCCGTGCTGATCGCCGTGTCATTGTCCGCGGCCGTTTATTTCGCTTATGTCAGGCCGATGGAGGATAGCGAAAACTCCACCGGATTCTCCACCTCCGAGCTGCCCGGCAAAGTCGGCGAGGTGACCGTGCCGATTCCGGCACAGGGGTATGGCGAAGTGATGGTGAAGCTGGTGGCCGGCAACAC
The DNA here is from genome assembly GCF_050565405.1 of Paenibacillus macerans. Taxonomy (GTDB): domain Bacteria; phylum Bacillota; class Bacilli; order Paenibacillales; family Paenibacillaceae; genus Fontibacillus; species Fontibacillus macerans_B. The sequence goes on from NZ_JBNYYG010000010.1 coordinate 56,350, forward strand.
GATCCATATCGCCTCCAGCTGGGATCGGCGGGAAATTCCCGTCGGCACGACGGTTGTCGTGGTGGATACGACGAAGGAAGGAACCGTGCAGGTCTCCGAGCTGTATCCCCACCCTAGGTAGTCAATAAGAAGAGGAGTTGATGTAGTTGTTTGAGAGTATTCCGGATTTTTTGCTGATTCCCTTGATCGTGATTGCGGTGATTGTCGTCCTGGGGCTGGCCTTCTGGGCCAGATACAAGACGGTCAGTCCGGACGAAGCGATGATCGTGACGGGTTCTTTCCTTGGGAGCAAGAACATATCCGACGATCAATCCGGCCGTAAAATCAAAATCGTCCGCGGCGGCGGGGCGTTCATTTGGCCGGTTTTCCAGAAAGCCGAGTTCATGTCGCTGTTATCGCACAAGCTGGATGTCATGACCCCCGAAGTCTACACGGAGCAGGGCGTCCCGGTCTCGGCCGACGGGGTGGCGATTATCAAGGTGGGCAGCTCGATCGAGGACGTGGCTACGGCGGCGGAACAGTTTATGGGAAAACCGATCGAATCGCTTAAAGGCGAAGCGCAGGAAGTGCTGGAAGGCCATCTTCGCTCTATTCTCGGATCGATGACGGTCGAGGAGGTATACCGCAACCGCGATAAATTCGCCCAGGAGGTTCAGGGCGTAGCGGCCCGCGATCTGAAGAAGATGGGTCTGCAAATCGTTTCGTTCACGATCAAGGATGTACGCGACAAGCACGGTTATCTCGAGGCGCTGGGGAAACCGCGGATCGCCGCGGTCAAACGCGACGCTGACATCGCCGAGGCGGAAGCCCTGCGGGATGCGCGGATTCAGAAGGCGCTCGCCGAAGAATCCGGGCAGAAAGCGGAGCTGCTGCGCGACACGAATATCGCCGAAGCGGAGAAGGATAAAGAGCTGAAGGTCGCCTCCTTCAAGAAGGATCAGGATACCGCCAAGGCTGAAGCCGACCAGGCCTATCACATTCAGGAAGCCCGGGCCAAACAGACGATGGTCGAAGAGCAAATGAAGGTAGAGCTGGTGCGCAAGGAACGGGAAATCGATTTGCAGGACAAGGAAATTACGGTACGCCAGAAGCAATATGATGCCGAGGTGAAGAAAAAAGCCGATGCGGATCGCTACGCGGTCGAACAGGCAGCAGAGGCCGAAAAAGCGCGGAAAATGCGGGAAGCCGACGCGCTGCAATACTCCATCGAGACGCAGGCCAAAGCCTCCGCCGAGCAGAAGCGGCTGGAAGGCCTCGCCATCGCCGATGCTGAGCGGGCCAAAGGGACGGCGGATGCGGAGATTATCCGCCTGCGCGGTTTGGCCGAAGCGGAAGCGAAAGAGAAACTGGCGGAAGCCTTCCAGAAGTTCGGCGAAGCGGCTGTCCTCGATATCGTCGTTAAAATGCTTCCTGACTTGGCTGGGAAAATCGCCGGGCCGCTGTCGAGCATCGATAAGCTGACGGTCGTGGACACCGGCAAAGGCGAAGGCGCAGCCCGGGTCAGCAATTATGTGACCGAACTGATGGCGACGGCTCCCGACATGCTGAAGAGCGTATCGGGCATCGAGCTGGATCGGCTGATTCAGGGATTTACCAAGGGTAAAGTAGCGGCAGCGCCGCTCCCGCCCGAGGTGGCTTCCGCGAAGCCGGATACGGCAAAAAGCGCGCCCAGTATCGAACCTGTCGCCTTAGAAAGTGCTGCTTCGCAGGAAACGGAAGGATGACCGGCCCCATATAACCGGGCCTTTGTTCCCTATTCCTATGCTAGGGGGCGGCTTTACTTGACATTTTTCGGCGTAACTTGTACTTTTGCATAGGGTAAACGCTAAAGCGTCCCGTCCGATCTTGGGCGCGGGCGCTTTTGAAATGCCTGGGAATCGGCTGACAGGAGCCGCTGAAATCGATTATAATGGGAATAAGCGTTTTGGAGAAAAGGACAAGAAGAGGGTGCAATTGTTGTGAACAGCCTACGCGTGGCCAAAGTGTTGAATAACAACGTCATCATCGCAAATCACCCGGAGCACGGCGAAGTCGTTGTGATCGGCAAAGGCATCGGATTTAATCGCAAAACGGATGACTCCATCGCCCTTGATGCGGTTGAGAAAATGTTCATTCTCACGAATCAGCAGGAGCAGGAACAATATAAACAGCTCGTTCCCCAGGTGGATGAACAGCTGATCGAGATTATCGGGGAGATCATCATGTACATCTCCCGCAAAACGCAAGTCGAATTGAACGAACATATCCACATTGCCCTCACCGACCACCTGGCGTTTGCAATCAAGCGGGCGGAGCAGGACCTTGCGTTCCACAATCCGTTTTTGTTCGAGACCAAGGAGATCTACCCGGTCGAATTCGAGTTGGCGGAATACGCCATCGCTTTGATCAAGCAAAGAATGGGCGTCGATCTCGGCGAAGATGAAACCGGGTTTGTCGCGCTGCATATCAACAGCGCCATGACGAACCGCCATATCAGCGAAGTTCGCGGGCACGCCCAGCTCATCGCCGATTTGGTCGGGATCATCGAAGAGGAGTTCCAATTCTCGATCCTGCGCCATTCGCTCGATTATTCGCGTATGTTGACCCATCTGCGCTTTGCCATCGAACGAATACGTCGCGGGGAGCAGGTCAGCGAGGTCGATAAGCTGGAAATACTGCTGAAACAGGAATATCCAACGTTGTACTCGCTTGCCTACAAATTGACAAAAGTGATGGAGCAACGGCTCAAAATGCCGGTATATCAGGCCGAAGTCAGCTACTTGACGCTGCATTTGCACCGGGTTGCCCCGGCCGATGTTCAATAGCAGCTTGCATGTAAAAAAAAGCTCTGCTATAATTCCTAAAGCATCGGCAATAATTTCATAATCACAATGTGTGACTGATTCGATCAGGCATGAGTTGATAAAAGGTTTTTGATTGTATCGTTCGTTTACGGGGTATTATATCCCTAAACGATAACGGAACATCAACAAACTTTTAATTGGCTCATGCTTTTTTGTTTGTGTTAGGTACATCAAAGTCGCACACAGGAGGGTGTATATGTTTAAGCGTTTGTTTGGTATTTTACAGAGAGTCGGTAAGGCACTGATGCTGCCGGTAGCCCTGCTCCCTGCAGCGGGGCTGCTGCTCGGGATCGGCAACATGCTGGTCAGCCCCGAGTTCCTTGACTTAGTACCGGCATTAGATAACAATGGCGTTCATGCGGTAGCCACCGTTATGATGAATGCCGGGCAGATCGTGTTCACGAACCTAGCCTTGCTGTTTGCCGTCGGCGTTGCCGTCGGTTTGGCCGGCGGCGAAGGCGTTGCCGGGTTGGCTGCCATCATCGGCTACCTCGTGATGAACGTAACGATGGGTACGGTTATCGGCGTAACGCCGGCAATGATCGGTACCGATCCGGCCTATGCCAACGTGCTTGGAATCCCGACGCTGGCTACCGGCGTGTTCGGCGGGATTATCGTGGGTATATTGGCGGCTGCCATGTATAACCGCTTCTTCCGTATCGAGCTCCCGTCCTATCTCGGGTTCTTCGCCGGGAAACGGTTTGTGCCGATCATGACCGCAGCCACTTCGGTGTTGCTCGGTTTGCTAATGGTCATGATCTGGCCGCCGATCCAAGCGGGATTGAATAACGCTTCGCACTTCATGCTGGAACAAAACCGGACATTGTCCGCGTTTATTTTCGGGGTCGTGGAACGGGCGCTGATCCCGTTTGGTTTGCACCACATCTTCTACTCCCCGTTCTGGTTCGAATTCGGCGAATACGTGAACAAAGCGGGCGACCTGGTTCGCGGGGATCAGCAGATTTTCATGGCTCAGCTGCGCGACGGGGTTCCGTTTACGGCCGGTACGTTCATGACCGGTAAATTCCCGTTCATGATGTTCGGGCTTCCGGCTGCGGCGCTGGCGATTTACCACGAAGCCAGACCGGAGCACAAGAAATACGTGGCCGGGATTATGGGTTCGGCCGCGTTGACCACCTTTTTGACGGGGATTACGGAACCGCTGGAGTTCTCGTTCCTGTTCGTCGCGCCGGCGTTGTTCGCGGTGCACACGATTTTCGCCGGCTTGTCGTTTATGACGATGCACTTGCTGGGCGTCAAAATCGGGATGACCTTCTCCGGCGGTTTGATCGACTTCCTGATTTTCGGGGTTATTCCTAACCGGACCCCTTGGTGGAACGTCATCATCGTCGGCTTGATTCTTGCGGTGATTTATTACTTCGGATTCCGCTTCGTTATCCGCAAGTTCAATTTGAAAACGCCGGGCCGGGAAGATCCGGAAGCCGAGGCGGAAGGTTCGGAAGCCAGAGGAACCGTTACGCAGGATGAATTGCCGCACAACATTTTGTCTGCGTTAGGCGGACAGGAAAACATCGTTCACCTGGATGCCTGCATTACCCGGTTGCGGGTGGAGGTGAAGGAAAAGGGCAACGTGAGCAAGGACCGCCTCAAGAAGTTGGGCGCTTCCGGCGTGCTGGAAGTCGGAAACAATATCCAGGCGATCTTCGGGACGCGTTCCGATACGATCAAATCGCAAATCGCCGATATCATGAGCGGCAAGGCGCCGAGAGCGGCTGTCGCAACCGAACCGCCCAAACCGGCCGAGGTCGAACAACAGGCGGCGAAAGACGGAGATGCGATCATCAACGAAGATATCGTGATGCCGGTCAATGGCGAGTTGATGGATATTTCGAACGTGCCGGATCCGGTATTCTCGGAGCGTATGACAGGCGACGGCTTTGCGGTGCTGCCGCATGACGGCGTCATTACTTCTCCGGTTTACGGGAAAGTGTTCAACGTGTTCCCGAGCAAGCATGCCATCGGGATCATGTCGGACGGCGGCAAAGAAGTATTGGTGCACATCGGCGTAAATACCGTGAAGCTGAAAGGCCAAGGCTTCAACGTGCTCGTTAAGGAGGGCGACCTGGTCGCTGCCGGACAGCCGATCCTGGAAGTGGATCTGGATTACGTGAAGGAGCATGCGCCATCGATCATTTCGCCGATCGTATTCTCCAATCTGCCGGAAGGGGCATCCGTCAAGCTGAATAAAACCGGCAAGCTGCCGAAAGGCGAAACGGACATCGTTACCATTAAGTAATCTGCCGAGAATGCGGATGTGCCGTCAGCGGCTGGCGGCACATTTGGCTTTGGTTATCACGATCCCTTACAATAAGAGGGAGCGTATTTCATAGATATTTTTTAATACATGAACAGAAAGCGAGAGGATCGATATGGAAAGAATGTTTAAAATTACGGATGAAGACGGTATTCACGCACGTCCGGCTACAGCACTGGTCAATACGGCAAACAAATTCAAAGGAGCCGAGTCTTTTGCGGAAGCAAACGGCAAGAAAGTCACATTGAAATCGATTCTTGGCGTATTGTCCCTGGGTCTGGAGCAAGGCGATTCGATCAAGCTGATCGTCGAAGGGGAAGAGGCTGCGGACGCTCTTCAAGCGCTCACCGATGTCATGGTTAACGAAGGGTTAGGAGAAGTGAATGCTTAAAATCGACGGCATTGCCGCTTCGGCCGGCGTGGCCATTGCCAAGGCTTTCAAACTGGAGCATCCCGACTATACGGTAACGCGCCGGGATGCCTCCGATCCTTCCGCCGAGCTGGCGCGGTTGGAGGATGCATTGGCGAAATCGCAACAGGAGCTTGAGGCGATCAAAGAGCGCACGCTTCAAGAGCTGGGCGAGAAAAAAGCGGAAATATTCGAATCCCATCTGTTGATCCTGAACGATCCGGAGCTCTTGACGCCGGTTCGGGATAAAATCGCGGCTGAAAAGGTCAGCGCGGAGTTCGCGTTGAACGAAACGGCTAACGAATTCATCGCCATGTTTGAAAATATGAAAAGCGCGTATCTCAAAGAACGCGCCGCGGATATGCGCGACGTCACCAAGCGCGTGTTAACCCATCTGCTTGGCCTGACTTACGTGAATCCGGCGGAAATCAGCGAAGAGGTCATCGTGATTGCGGAAGATTTGACCCCGTCGGATACCGCGCAGTTGAACCGGAACTACGTCAAAGGCTTTACGACGAATATCGGCGGCCGGACGTCGCACTCCGCCATTATGGCCCGTTCGCTGGAAATCCCTGCGGTCGTGGGCACCAAAGAGGTCCTCGGCAAGGTGAACAGCGGCGATCTCGTCATCGTCGACGGCTTGGACGGCAGCGTTATCGTGAACCCGACCGAGGACGTCGTGAGCGAGTATACGCAAAAACGAGACCGGCATCTGGCGCAGATCGAAGAGTGGAAAAAGCTGCGCGAGGTAGAGACGACGTCGAAGGACGGCGTGCATGTCGAACTGGCTGCCAACATCGGCACGCCGAACGACGTGACGGGCGTACTGGAGAACGGCGGGGAAGGCGTCGGCTTGTACCGGACCGAGTTCCTGTACATGGGACGCACGGAGTTGCCTTCGGAGGAAGTCCAGTTTAATGCCTACAAGACCGTGCTGGAAAAAATGGAAGGCAAGCCGGTCGTCGTTCGAACGCTGGATATCGGCGGCGACAAAGAGCTCCCTTACCTGGATTTGCCGAAGGAAATGAATCCGTTCCTGGGCTTCCGCGCCATCCGCCTGTGCCTGGAGCAGAAGGATCTGTTCCGCACGCAGCTTCGCGCTTTGCTCCGGGCCAGCGTATACGGCTCGCTGCGGATCATGTTCCCGATGATCGCGACGCTGGATGAGTTCCGCTCGGCGAAAGCGCTGTTGCTGGAGGAGAAAGAGAAACTGAAAGCCGAAGGCGTTCAGGTATCCGAGGAAATCCAGCTGGGCATTATGGTGGAAATCCCCTCGACGGCCGTCCTGGCGGATCAATTCGCCAAAGAAGTAGACTTCTTCAGTATCGGAACCAATGACCTCATTCAATATACGATGGCGGCAGACCGCATGAACGAACGCGTTGCTTACTTGTACCAACCCTATAACCCGGCGATTTTGCGCCTGGTGAAGATGGTGATCGATGCCGCTCACAAGGAAGGCCGATGGGCCGGTATGTGCGGCGAGATGGCTGGCGATGCGACGGCGATTCCGCTGCTGCTGGGCCTCGGCTTGGACGAATTCAGCATGAGCGCGACGTCGATATTGCCGGCTCGCTCCCAGATTTCCAAACTGTCCAAAGCGGACATGGAATTGCTGGCGGCGAAGGCGCTGCAGATGCAGACCGCGCAGCAAGTCGTCGAGCTGGTACGCAGCATCGGCGAATAAACGAATCGGATCTTTTCCAAAAGTTTTGCGGGTTTCTATCAAGCCGGCGCTCTCGGGCGCCGGTTTTTTTCGCGTTGCGTCGGTTCGGAAGAAGGCATTTCCGACCATGGAGCGGCAAAATTTTAACGGGCCCCAGGTTTATTTTTGCTCGCGTTTGGGATAAAGTGAGGTAAAACTGATTATCAGCGGGAACAGGAGCTTCGTAACTATGCATAACAACCACTTCAACATCGGGATTATCGACATCGGGTCCAACTCCATCCGCTTGGCCATTTACGAGGCCACGGCGCAAGGGGAGTACAGGCTGATTAACGAGCTGAAGGAATCCGCCCGATTAAGCGAAAAGATGAATTCGGCCGGTGCGATGGAACAGCGGGAGATTCGCTCCATCGTGCCGATTTTACGCCAGTTTCGGGAGGTTTGCGACGCATACGGCTGCCGGGAGATTCGCGTGGCGGCCACGGCCGCAATCCGAAACGCGGCGAATGCGCTTGAAATCAAGGACCTGCTCGAACGCGAGACAGGCATGGACATTGAAATTTTATCCGGCGAGCAGGAGGCCTATTTTGGCTTTATTGCCGTTGCCGGAGGGATGGCCGTCGAGGACGGCTTCATTATCGATATTGGCGGCGGAAGCACGGAGATCACGCTGTTTCGCGGACGCCGGTTGCTGGGCAGCGTCTCATTGCCGCTTGGAGCGGTGAACGCCCAGGTCAAATTCGGGCAAGCAGAGGAGCCCTGGACGGAGCAACACGTGGCCCGTTTGCAGGCGGAGATCGGGCGGCTGCTGGACGGCCTGCCTTGGATCGAGGGGCATCCGGGGTTGCCGCTGATCGGCTTGGGAGGGACGATTCGGACGCTCGGCAAGCTGGATCAGCGGCGGCGGAAATACCCGCTTCGGCTGGCTCATAACTATCGGCTATCTCCGGACAGCATTCGGCATTACGCCGAATCGCTGCCGCAGATGCCGCTGGAGAAGCGAAAACGGTTGGATGGTTTGTCCAAAGCCCGGGCCGACATCATCGTACCCGGAACGCTCATTCTGCAAACCGTGTTTGCCCGGACCGGGGCGGCTTGCTGCCTGGTCAGCGGCACGGGGCTGCGCGAAGGCCTGCTGCAGGATACGCTGGGATTGGGCGTCCCCGCCGCCGCGGAGGTGCTGGTTCGGCAAGCCGAAACCCTATTGGCCTTCCACGCGCGCGCGCCGTTGGCTCATTTCCGGCAGGTCGGCGGGGATGCGGAGCGGCTTTACCGGATCCTCTCCGGGGCGAATCGTGAGCCCGGCATGAGCCGGCTGATCGCGGCGGCTTCCATGCTGTACAAAATCGGCGGGGAGATCCGCTACCACCAATACGACAGGTATACGCTGTATTGGCTAACGCATGCGCCGCTCGGGGCATTATCCCATCGCGAGGCGGTGCTGTGCGGCTTGATCGCCGATTTCCCGGCGAATCACGGCAAAAAAATCAACCTGCAGGAATACGGCGACTTGCTGCAGGACAAGGACGAAGAGCTGATTCAAAGAATGGGGGCGCTGGTGGAGGTTGCGATCGCGCTGGATGCCGGCGAGACGCAAAACATCGACATGCTGGAAGCAACAATGACGGCAGAAACGCTGCTGCTGAAGTTGAAAAGCCGCAGCTACCCCTACCTGGAAACCAGGCAGCTGGAGGCTGCGGCCAAAAACTTCAAGAAAGCTTGGGAACTTAAATTGGAGTGGGAGCTTGTTCCGACTTCCACACGTTGATGTCATGGGCGGCGAATTGGCTGCGGCAAGCCGGCTGGGTGCTGTGAATCGGCTCGTATTTACCGCTCGTCAGCAGCCGCTTGGCCTTCACGTTGTCGGCGAGCGAGAGCATCAGGATTTGCACCAGCGTCTCCCGGGTTTCCGCATTGGTGACCGGGCACATCAATTCGAGGCGGCGCGTCAGGTTGCGGGTCATCCAGTCGGCGCTGGACAGCCAAACCTCGGGCTCTCCGCCGTTCTCAAAATAATAGATTCGCGAGTGTTCAAGGAAACGGTCCACGATGCTGCGTACCGTAATCCGTTCGCTCAATCCTTCGACGCCGGGCCGCAGGCAGCATACGCCGCGCACGATAAGGTCAATATGGACGCCGGCATCGGAAGCATCGTACAATTCGTCGATCATCTCCTGGTTGGACAAGGAGTTCATCTTGGCGATGATTCTCGCCTGCCGGCCGGCCGCGGCGTGCCCGGCCTCCCGCCGGATCAAGGAGAACAGCTTGTCCTTCATACCGGTCGGGGCCACGGTGAAAGCCTGCCATCGGTCGGCCTCCGAATAACCGGTGATCAGATTGAACAATTGGGAAGCATCCTCTCCGATGGAGGAATCGGTCGTGAACAACCCGATATCCGTATAGAGCCGGGCGGTGATATCGTTGTAATTGCCGGTCCCCACATGGACGTACCGCTTCAAGTCCCGGCCTTCCTGACGGACGACGAGCAGGATTTTGGCATGGGTTTTCAGCCCGATTAAGCCGTAAACCACATGGCAGCCGGCCTTCTCCAGCGTCCGGGCCCAGGCGATGTTCCGCTCTTCGTCAAACCGTGCCTTTAGCTCCACAACGACCGTGACCTGTTTGCCCGATTCCGCGGCGCTCGCCAGTGCCTGGATGAGCGGCGAATTGCCGCTGACGCGGTACAACGTCATTTTGATCGCCATCACCGCCGGATCCTCCGAAGCTTGGCCGATAAAATCAGTGACGGCGTCAAAGCTCTCGTACGGATGGTAGACGAGGACGTCCCTCTGCTTCAGCACATCGAAGAAATCCTCGTTGTCGTCGAATTCCCGGGGATAGACCGGGTCGATTTGCGGGTAACGCAGCCTCGCGTAACCTTTGACCGCCCCCGGCAGCTTGCCGAGAAAGCCCAAATCCAGCGGTCCGTCGATTTCGAACACGGCATCCGCGATCTCGAATTCCTCCTGCAGCACCTCGAGCGCATAAGGGTGGATCCCCTTTTGGATCTCCAGCCTCACGGGCGCTCCCCAGCGGCGCTTGCGCAACTCCTTCTCGATTTCCTCCAGCAAATCCTCGGCGCCTTCTTCGTCGAACGCCAGGTCCGCGTTGCGCGTCAGCCTGAACTCGTGCACCGCGAGCGGCACAAATCCGCTGAACAACGTTTGGATGTGATGGCGGATCAGCTCCTCGATCAGAATGAAAGACTGTTTCTTGCTATTGGAATGATGCGGCAGCGGGATGATGCGGGACAAGTTGGAAGGAATTTGCACGATCGCGAAATAAGGCTCATCCGCTTCCTCCTCGGCCTGCTTCGGACCGCCGACGCGCATCAAAACGACCGCCAGATACACGAACCCGGTATGCACGAGCGGAAACGGGCGGCTTTGATCGACCGCCATCGGGGTGAGCACCGGAAAAATGATGTCATGGTAATACGTCTCCATCGATTTCCGCTGGGCTCCGTTCAACTCGTCATATTTGAGGAACATGATATTTTCCTTGGCGAGCTGTCTCGACAGCTCCCGGAAGGTCCGGTACTGCTCGGCAACCATCGCCGAGATCCGGGGAATCAGGCGTTTGTACAGCCCCGCCGGGGCGTAGCCGGTAAAGTCCTTCTTGGAATAACCCGCGCGAATCTGGTCCTGGATGCCGGCGACGCGCACGCTCATGAACTCGTCCAAATTGCTCGAAACGATGGACAGGAATTTCGCTCTTTCCAATAAAGGCGTGCCGGAGTCCTTGGCTTCCAGCAGCACGCGGCGGTTGAACTCCACCCAGCTGAGATCGCGGTTCAAATATCGAGGTCCTTGTTTTTTGTTGTCCGTAAGCTCCATTTGGCATAACCTCCGCCTAAAATCACAAGTTCAAACCAGCTATATCCGGTAAAGAAATGGATGGCCATTTTCTTCTTATTGTACTATGACGGGCAAAAACGAAATACCTGGTTTTGTAAAATCTATGTAAAATTTATAACTCTATGTAAACATCTCTTCTTTAAAGGCAGAACGTTTGTTAAGATGTGGGCAAAGTTGGGTAATATAGGTGTATGGCGTCCGCAAAACGGACCAGCCAGGGGACTATATCAAGGAGGTTGTTGCAAGATGAGTACGAACCATCACACGTTTCAACTGAACGCCACGCCCAGAACGGATTTCACCCGTTCGTCGCTGCGCCAGCTGAGACAAAACGGACGCGTTCCGGCTGTCGTGTATGGAGCCGAGTCCGGGAACCTCGCGGTTCATGTGGATGTGAAGGAGCTTGTGAAGGTCGCGCGTACGGGAAGATCGGAGTTTTTCGACCTGAAGGTGGATGGAGGACAAACGATTCCGGCGTTGATCAAGGAGCTGCAGCAGCAGCAAGGGAAGATCGTCCACGTCGATTTTCAGCAGGTGTCCAAAAATAAGCCGATTCGCGTGAAAGTACCGCTGCACTTTACCGGAACGGCGGAAGGCACGAAGGTTGGCGGCGTCCTGCAAATTCAGGCGACGGAGCTGGAAGTGGAGGGATTGCCGGATGATTTGCCGGCCGCTTTGGACATAGATATTACTTCCCTGGATGCGGGGGACAAGCTGACGGCCGGCGATGTGAAGCTGCCGGCAGGGATTATCCTGCATGCCCAGGCGGAAGAGCTGCTGGCCTCGATCGTGCTGCCGCGCGTCGCCGATGCGGACCTGGCGCAGGACGCGGCGGCCGACGGCGAGCCGTCCGGCGTGGTCGGATCGAACGGATCGGGCGAAGCCGAAGAATAAAACGCGGAATAAAAGTACGGGTTGAAAGCCGATGAAAGGTTGCCCCTGACGCAAATGATGCCGGGGGCAGCCTTTTATCGTCAAATTTAACCAATATCAGAAGTTTGGTGATATATTCTGTCTTGTAGTCTCTGCCTGCTCCTTTGCACGATTATCCCTTTCGTTAAGGAACGAAGGTCAGGGGCTAGGGAAGTAAAGCAGACCGGACGAAAAGATAGAGGACAAGACGCGGTGGAAACGAGAAGGTCGTGATTTTGCTGCAGTCTGAACCCTTCCGTCTGCGGCAGCGCCTGCACCGTCGTACTCCCTCTAACCTGCTCCTTTGTCCTAAGCCCGCCTCATGATCTTGAACCGCTCTGTTTTTCCACCCAATATTTTCTTTTCTTCCCCCGAGGATTTTCTGTATCTCTGCTGCCTGACCAAATGGGATAATCGTGCAAAGCGTCCGGACAGCGAGTGTTGACCTGATGGAATTTTCGGGTTTGTTTCGGAGTCCATAGTTAGAGCAGCGTCCCCGGGTTTAGAAGGACCGGAACTCTTCTTTCCGCGCCCGGCTTGACGAATCGAACTTTTGTAACTAGAATGGTTGCAGGATAAAACGAATTTTAACTATTTAGGAAAGAAGGGGTCGCATGCCGCCGAAAACCGCCACCAACGCTTTGGCCCAGCGCAAGGCCGAGCAGTTGAAACAGCAGCAAAAAATGAAAACGAGACGCCTGATTTGGTTCACGACGGTAGGACTGCTGCTTGTCCTGATTATCGTGGTGCTCTCCATTCAGCCCAAACCGAAAGCCGCTTCGTTCGACTATGAGAGCCTCCCCGTGCTGGGTAAAGCCGATGCGCCGGTGAAGGTGCTTGAATTCGGAGATTATCAGTGTCCGTCATGCAAACACGTCAATGAGTTGATTAAGCCGGATCTGGCCAAGGATTATATAGATCAAGGCAAAGTCGCCTTTTATTTCATGAATCTGCCGTTTATCGGCACGGACTCGTTTACGGCCGCCTTGGCCGCGCAATCGGTCTATCATCAAAGCAACGACGCGTTCTGGACTTATTTCGATGCGATTTACGAGCTTCAGGGGGCCGAGAACAGCGGATGGGCTTCGGCCGAAGCCTTGGTGGATCTGGCCAAGCAGCTGGAGCTGCCGATCGATTACGACCTGCTGCAGAAGGACATCGCGGAAGGGACGTATCAAAGCGAGGTCGAAGCGCAATTGGCGCAGGGGAACAAGCTGGGCGTCGACAGCACGCCGACGATGTTCATTAACGGCGTGGAATACGCCGGCAACCTCGGCGATTACGGGGCGCTGAAAAAGGCGATCGACCAGGAACTGTCCGGCGAATAAAAGGGGGAAACGGACGATGCGGGCTTTTTTGAGGGATTACGGCATTTATTCGGCCTGGCTGGTGGCGCTGGTCGCGACCGCGGGCAGCTTGTATTTAAGCGAAGTGCTGCATTACGAACCTTGCCGGCTATGCTGGTTCCAGCGCATCTTCATGTACCCGCAGGTCATTCTGCTTGGCATTGCGGCGTACAAGAACGACCGGCACATCATTCCGTACGTGCTCCCGCTGAGCATCGTCGGTGGTTCGATCTCCCTGTACCATTACGGCGAGCAAAAAATCCCCGCGTTGTCCAAGCTCCTTCCCTGCAAGGTCGGCGTGCCGTGCAACGTGGACTATTTGGGCCAAGGCTGGCTCGGGTTTATTACGATCCCGTTTATGGCGCTCGTCGCTTTCGTGCTGATCGCGTTGTGCCTGACGGCGGCCCGCCGGAAACGGGATGACGCATGACTGGTCTTCGGCCTTACGCGAACTGGAAAACAGTAGAAGCTGCAACCTTTTGACCGTTCGGATCGTTCGAGTAGGCAAGGGGGTGCAGCTTTTTTGAACAAATCGATGAAAACGTTGGGATGTATGACTGTGATCCTGCTATCCATGTCGCTTGCCGCCTGCAGCGGCCAAACGGCAGACTCCGGAACCAACGCGCAGAATGGCGGCACGAATGGCAATCAGGTTCAGGACCAAAACGGCGGCCGGACGGATGTGCAGGATAAGCCTTCCGAAACGAAGCAGGGGACCGGGATTTTCATAGGCCTGATCGATAACCATTCGGCGGAAATCGAGCTGGAAGGAACGCCGACCGCGTTTCAAATGGATGAAACCTTGGCCGCATTGGCGCAGAGCTTAGCTCAGGGCACGCCCGTGGCTTTTGATTACGTGGAGCAAGCGGTGGAAGGCGATGACTTGCTTAAGCAACTGGTGCTGACGAAGCTGGAGGCTTCCGAAGGGAAAGCCGTGACCGATATCGGCGTGGAGGAAGCTTCGGGCCTGCCGGCCGAGAAGGCGATCGAAGTCGAGCTGGAGGGCATGAAGGAGCAGCGGACCGCCAAGTTGGCGCAGGGCGCCGGCTATGCGTTTTATATGTTCGACGGCTTCTCGTTTGATGCCGGCGCCCATCGGTTAACGATGGACTACGATCCGGGATACCATGTGGACATTTCGAAACTGCCGGCCGGCTACGACGTGGCCGATTTGGCTAAAACCGCCCGGGAGGAACTGTCCAAAACCGGCAAGGTCGAGGAACGTTCCGGCGAAGAGATCTATGTCACGATGCGCGATGCCGAATTGTACCTGATCGCTAGCGGCGATGACTTGACGCGGGAGTACATCGTCAAGAACATCGGCGGGCAGGGTTACGCGTGGATGATCAACATGCCGCACGGCGAAGCCTCGGAAGGCTTTGGCCCGCTGGCCTTCGCATCCTTGAACACGATCGTGGCGACGGATTGAAGAACATATAAGGTAACGTAATGATGCCGTCCGCGCGGGGAACCTGCGCCGGACGGCTTTTTCGATATAGCCCAAATCGGCGCTTGACGGGCGAGGCGGTGCCAAAGGGTCGGCCTGCCCCTTTTCTGTACAACAATTGGAGCGGGTGGCCCCCATTTCGGCTATGAGCGTCTTGATCCGTCCGCGCGGTCTGATCAAGACGTATACCGCTTTCGGAACTCCCTCGGGGAGCAGCCGTTCCTAAGCGTAAAGCGGTTCGAGAAATACGGCGTGCTGTTGAACCCGACATAAGCGGCGATGTCCGCGATCGGCCACTCCGTCTTCAGCAGCAGCAGTTTGGCTTGTTCCAGTCGGTATTGCAGCAGATAATCGTTGGGCGTCATGCCGTACACCTGCTTCATGCAGCGGGTGATGTAGTTATAGTGATAATGCAGCGCTCCCGCCAGCTGCTCGCTATTCAACTCGGAACGAAAGTTGGTTTTGATGAATGCCTCGGCTTTCTCCGCCACGTTGACGACTGGAGACGCATATGACTCCAACTGCCGAAGGTCCATGGCGCGCAGCAGCTCTTCAAAACGCTCCTGGCGGGTCCAAAACGCGCGGGACTGGCGTTCTCCGGAGGTTTGCAGCAGGTGGCGGAGCAGTTGATGAACCTGCTCCGGATAGGGAATGTCCCAGACTTTCGGCAACTGGAGAGAGTACGGCGGAACCCGAAACCGCTTGTGATGCCCGTCCGCGCCGGGAAGCGGGTAATCCGCCTCTTCCGCTGGCAACTGCTGCCAGGAGCATACCGTATGAAAATGCAGCCAGTAGAAGACGGTCGGTTCCTCGCAAGGCTTCACCGCATAATGATCGCGATCGGGGAGCAGCAGCAGCGCTTGCCCCCCGGTCAAGCTCCAGGTCGTGTCCGCTTCGCCGATATGCAGCGTCCCGGATTCCATGACGATCAGATCGAAGATGCCGATATTGCGCCGGCTGGGATGTTCGTCCCCGGGCTGGTATACGGTATGCCCGCACTCCAGGAAATAGGGCAAGGGCGGTGCTGCAAACTGCACCATTTCAGACGCATTCAACATTGCATTCTCCTCCAGGGTGAGTGTGAAATATTATAACTTTCAGGTTGCTGTCATTCGTATTATGAACTAAATATATGAGATAAAATGAATTTTGTCAGTATGATATTTCAAAAATAAAGGAGGATTCCTTGTGATGTTTCAAACCGAGCATACACCGCGTTCCGAAAGGGTGGCGCTCCATCGGGTGCGGATTCGGGACGATTTTTGGAGCTACTATATCGGGTTGGTCAAGGACGTGGTGGTGCCTTACCAATGGGAAGCGCTGAACGACCGGGTCGAAACGGCGGAGCCCAGCGGGGCCGTACGCAATTTCCGCATCGCGGCGGGCCTGGAGCAGGGAGATTTCTACGGGCTGGTGTTCCAGGATAGCGATCTGGCCAAATGGCTGGAGGCCGTGGCCTATCTTTTGGAAGCGGATGCAAACCCGCAGCTCGAGGAAATCGCCGACGGCTTGATCGACGTGATCGCTTTGGCCCAGGGGGAAGACGGCTACTTGAATACGTATTTCACGCTGAAGGAGCCGGACAAACGCTGGACAAACTTGACGGAGTGCCACGAGCTGTACTGCGCGGGACATATGATCGAAGCGGGAGTCGCCTATTATAGAGCCACGGGAAAAAGAAAGCTGCTGGACGTGGTCTCCCAATTGGCGGATTACATCGACGGCGTGTTCGGCACCAAGCCGGACCAGCTGCCCGGGTACGACGGCCATCAGGAGATCGAACTCGCCCTCGTCAAGCTGTACGAAGCCACGGGCGAGGAGCGCTATTTGCGCTTGAGCCGCTATTTTCTCGATCAGCGCGGGCAGCAGCCTAATTTCTTCCAGGAGGAGTTGCGGCGGAGGGGCGGCAAATCGCATTGGCCGGGGAACGGCGACCGCATCGACCTGGCGTACCATCAGGCGCATCTGCCGGTGCGCGAACAGGAAACCGCCGTCGGGCATGCCGTGCGGCTGATGTATATGCTCGCCGGGATGGCCGACGTTGCGGCGTTGACCGGGGATGGCGCGATGCTCGAGGCCTGCCGCAAGCTATGGGACAACATCGCCGGCAAGCAGATGTACATTACCGGAGGCGTCGGCTCGATGCCGCAGGGCGAAGCGTTTTCGTTCGACTACGATCTGCCGAACGACACGGTATACGCCGAGACGTGCGCCTCGATCGGGCTGATCTTCTTCGCCCAGCGGATGCTGCGGATCTCGCCGGAATCGAAATACGCCGACGTGATGGAGCGGGCCTTGTACAACACGGTGGTCGGCGGGATGGCCCGGGACGGCAAGCATTTCTTCTACGTCAATCCGCTGGAAGTGGATCCTAAGGCCTGCGGGGGCGCCAACCACAAATTCGACCATATCAAGCCGGTCCGTCAGGAATGGTTCGGCTGCGCCTGCTGCCCGCCGAACGTTGCCCGGCTGCTGGCTTCGCTGGGCGAATACATCTATACGGTGCAGGACGATACGGTTTACGCCCACCTTTACATCGGCGGGGAAGCGGAGCTAAACGTGGGCGGCCGTGCGGTGAAGCTCGTGCAAACGACGGAGTATCCTTGGGACGGAACCGTCCGCATGGAGGTGCAGCCGGAGGAAGACGGCCGGTTTACGCTGGCCCTGCGGTTGCCGGAGTGGTGTCCGAAGGCGGCCCTGACGGTGGCCGGCGAAGCGGTTGCGGTGGAGGACGAGGGCCGGATCCAAGACGGTTATATCCGTCTGGAGCGGCAGTGGCGGCCCGGCGACGTGGTGGAGCTGAAGCTGGCGATGCCGGTGACGCGCATGCACAGCCATCCGCTCGTGCGGGCCAACGCCGGGAAGGTGGCATTGCAGCGCGGGCCGCTCGTGTATTGCCTCGAGCAGGCCGATAACGGCGAGCACCTGCATGAACTCGTGCTGCCGCAAGCTTCGGAGCTTAGCGCCGAACGCGAGGACGGGCCGCTTGGCCGCATCGTCACCGTGCGGGCCAAGGCCGTGCGGGTGTCGGAGCGGGGGTGGTCCGGCGGCTTGTACAGTCCGTCGGCACAGCCGAGCGAGCAGCCGGCCGCGCTGAAGTTCATTCCGTATTACGCCTGGGCCAACCGCGGCGAAGGCGAAATGACCGTATGGGTACGGGAGAGATAGACGGCTTACCGATTCTTGATTCTTATTGAATATGCCGCAAGCGGGTTCGCAGAAAAACGAGCAGCACGGCGATATTCCAGACGGCGCAGGCGGCAAAAACGACCGACGCGCCCCACCAGGCGATCGCCCAGCCGGAGGCGTACACGGCGATCGGCATGCCGATGCGGAAGCAAGTCCCGGTGATGCCGGCGATCCGGCCCATCAGCGGGGCCGGCGTCTGCTCCTGGCGGAACGCGTAGATCGACACGCTATACAGGGTGGCGGCGAACCCGCACAGAAACAGGGCGGCGATAAACAAGGCGAGCCCATGCGTGAAGAACAGCAATGCGTACGCCAGCGCGTTCAGCAGAATGGAGGCGGCATACACCTTGCCCAGCCCCCAAACCGCCCTCAGCCTGCTCAGGAACAGGCTTCCCGCCAGCCCGCCGGCGCCGGAGGCGGAGAGCACGACGGCCAGAAGGGATGAGGAGAGGCCCAGATCGTCCTTCGCAAAAAAGATCACCGTGGTGTTGACTACGGTATAGGTACAGTTGAGGAAGATGACGAATGCGGTCATCATCATGAGCGGTTTATTGGCGCTGAACGCGCGCCAACCTTCCAGAAACTCCGCGGCGAACCGGGTTCGCCGCGGAGTTCTGGTTTCCTCGGCCAATTTCAGCCTCGTGAACAGGCCCATGCAGAGCAAATAACACGCCGAGGTAATGATCAGTCCGTCGGAAATGTCGGATAACATCAGGATCAGGCCGGACAAGGCCGGGCCCATGATGCCGACGAAGGTCTCGGCGAAGCTCAGCTTGGCGTTGGCGCTCGTCAATTCCCGCGTCGGGACGCTAAGCTTGGTCAAACTGACCTGCGCGTTGAAATAGCCGTAACTCAGCGTCATCAGCAAGAAGCCGATCGCGTAATACACCGGCAGAATATGGATGCCGGAGCGGAACAAAGCGACGAAGCCCAGGAGCAGGGCGGCCTGCAGCCCGATCATCCAGAGCACCCAACGCTTTTTGTCCACCCGGTCGACGAACACGCCGATGAAAATGGCAAAGAAGAAGTTCGGCAGCAGCTCCGCGGTTTTCATGCTGGACATGGCGACGGCAGAGCGGGTGATGTCGTACATCATGAGCGGCAGGATGATTTCGTAAAGCTTGCTGCCGAAGGTCAGCAGAAGCACGCTCGACAAAATGATCGCAAACGAGCGGTTGAAGCGAGGCTTCAGGGCGGGCTCGGCAGCGGTGGCGGGCTCGGACTCGAAATCGGTCCCGGTCCCGTTCACGTCATCGAACGAAGCGATGGGGCCGGTTGCGGCGGTTTGCTTTTTGAGCGGGGCGAAGTCGGTTTCCATGGCGTGATTATGCCTCCAGGCTATTGCGAATGTGATTTACGGCGTGCTTGACGCGATCTTATTGTAACGCGGGAACGGCAGGAGAAAAACGGTAGAAAATCATTGACGGATTTCCGCTTTTTCGGGCCAGGCCCCTTAATTAGCCCGCAGACTGGGCAAAAGCCGCTGTGACAAGTGCCTAATCGTCCGCATATGATACCGAAGACGGATCATCTTTTGGCAAAGGAGAGGGCGGCTCTGAAAAGGATAAAACCTGCGAAATCAGGCAAAGCGAGGAAATCGCTTTATTACGTGGACAATCCGGAAATGAATGAATTAAAGCTGTTGGAGGAGCGAAAGGCCGAGCTGCAGTCCGAGGAAAAGGAACTGCACATTCACCAGACCTCGGCGCCGGCGCTGTCGGCCCCTGAAGAGAACGAAGCGGCTAGCGTGCCGCCAAACAATGAGCCTGCGGCATCACCGACGCTCGGCGATCGGGTGCTGCAGGAGCTATTGCGCGAAAAAGCCGCGCCGCATCAAGAGCAGGGCATCATTTATACGGACGATATCATGGACGCGGCTATCACGGGGGAGAAGATCGCTCCGTTTACGATCGACGCTTCGCGGATCATGCGGGGCACCGTCGGCACGGCATGGATCGCCGACTATGCGGTGGAGAACATCAAGCTGGCCGACCGGGCGGTGACCTCCGGCAAAATCGCCCCTTTGTCGGTGACCGGCAGCCACCTGGTCGACGGCTCGATCGAGGGACGGGCGATCAAGGATCACGCCATCGGTGGCGAGAAGCTGGCCGATGGCAGCATAACGCCGGAGAAATTGGCCGACCAGGCCATTTCCGGAGAGAAGCTGGCGGACGGCTCGATCCAAAGCCGGCATTTAAGCGAATGGATCGTAACGACGGATTTGCTGCAGGACCAGGCGGTAACGGGAGATAAAATCCGCAGCGGGGCGGTGGATGCGCTGCAGCTGGCAAACGGGGCGGTCGACACCTCGAAGCTCGGCGACGAGGCCGTGACCACGTCCAAGCTGCGCGACGGTTCCGTCACCGGGGCCAAGCTGCGGGACGGCGCGGTCGAGGGCCATCATTTAGCGGAACACGCCATCGCCCAGCGCCATTTGGCTCCCGGGCTGATCGGCCGGGAGCTGCTGGCCGGGTCCAGCGTCGGCGCCGAGCAATTGCAGGAAGGCAGCGTGAAAGCGGTCCATCTGGCCGATGGGGCGGTGGAGTCCCGCCATATTACGCCCGGTGCGATTGCCGGCGATCAGGTACAGCCGGGCAGCATCAGGCAGCAGCACATTCCCGACGGGGAGATCGTAGGCCGCCATCTGGCCGACAAAACGCTCCTCTCCTCGAAGCTGGCGGATCAGTCCGTAGGCACGGCGCACATCATCGAGCAGGCGGTGACCTCGTCCAAAATCGCCGATCAGAGCATCCTGCCGGGGAAAATCGCCGAGGAAGCCGTATTTACCCGCCATCTGGCCAAAGGCGCCGTGCAGTCGGCGCAGCTCGCACCGGGGGCGGTGACGGGCCTGCATTTAGCTGCCGCATCGGTGCAAGGCGAGCATTTGCTCCCGGAGACGGTGCAGGAGTGGCATTTGGCCGATAGCGCGGTAACCGGCGAGAAACTGGGATTAGCCGAGGTGTCCGGTCATCACCTGACCATCGGGGCCATTTCCGAGCATCATCTGCAGTCGGACAGCGTCACCGCCGATAAGCTGGCGCCGGGCAGCGTGACCAGCCGCGCGATCGGATCCGGCTCGGTGACGGCAGCCGCCATCGGAGCCGGGCAAATCAATGCCGACCATCTGGGCGCGGGCGTGGTGCAGGGCCAGCATCTGGCCAAGGGCAGCATCGACGGCAGCCTGCTTCAGTCCGGCGCGGTCCGGGAGGCGCACTTGGGAGTGGGCGTCGTGTTCTCGCCGCATCTCCAAGACCATGCGGTCACGAGTGTAAAGCTGTCGCCGGAAAGCGTGACGACGGATAAGCTCGGGGACCTGGCGGTAACGTCCGCCAAGCTGGCCGACGGCGGCGTAACGGCGGCGAAGCTTGCTGCGCAGGCCGTCCGGTCGGCTCATCTGGCGCCCGGTGCCGTGCAGCCGGAAGCATTGGCGGCGGAGGCTGTACGAATGGAGCATTTGGCCGCCGCTTCGGTCGGCTCGGGACAGCTTCAATCGCAGGCCGTCGAAGAAGGGCATCTTAGCACCGGTTCGATCTCCGAGCGAACGCTGCAAGACGGCGCCGTCACCGCGGGCAAATTGGCGGCAGGGTCCGTGCAGGCCAGCCACTTGGCTCCGGGCGGCGTAACGGGCCGCCACCTCGACGAAGCGGCGGTCGAATCCCGCCATATTGCCGAGGAGGCGATATCCGCCGGCCACCTTACTCCCGGGCTGCGCCGGGGCGGGCTGCTGCCCGAGGGCGGCATCGGCGCGGATGACCTGCAGTTGGCGTCCGTCGGACGCGAGCATCTGCAGGCCGGGGCGGTCGACGCCGAAGTGCTGGCCGACGAAGCGGTCGGCAGCGGCCACTTGCAAGCCGGGGCTGTGCAGGCCGACCATCTGTCGGCGGAAGCCGTGCAAGGCCGGCACCTGGCTGCAGGCGCGGTGCAGGGTCAGCATCTGGCGTTGGCCAGCGTCGAGTCGCGGCACATCCAAGAGTCGGCGGTGAATGCTCGCCACCTCGCGGCGGAAGCCGTGAACCTATGGCATTTGTCCGCCGAGTTGCAGCATAGCGGCCTGCTGCCGGAAGAAGGCATCGGCGGCGGGGACATCCGGCCGGAGTCGATCGGCCTTGCGCATCTGCAGCCGGGAGCCGTGGATGCCGGCGTGCTCGGCGAGGGCGCGGTCGGCAGCGTCCATCTGCAGGCCGGGGCCGTGCAAAACGGGCACCTGGCTCCGGGCGCAGTGGAAGGCCTGCACGTGGCCGAGGGCTGCATTGAGCCGCGACACCTCGGCGAGGCGGCGGTGAAAGCCCGCCATCTTGCGGCGGAAGCCGTGAACCTTCGGCATTTGTCCGCCGAGCTGCGCCAAAGCGGCCTGCTGCCGAAGGAAGGCGTCGGCGGCGGGGACGTCAGGCCGGATTCGATCGACCGGACGCATCTGCAGCCGGGTTCGGTGGATGCCGACGTGCTCGTCGAGGGGGCGGTCGGCAGCGTCCATCTGCAGGCCGGGGCCGTGCAAGCCAGCCATCTGTCGGTGGAAGCCGTGCAAGGCCGGAACCTGGCGGCAGGCACGGTGCAAGGCCAGCATCTGGCGCTGGACAGCATCGATTCGCGGCACATTAAAGAGGCGGCGGTGAAAGCCCGCCACCTCTCGGCGGAAGCCGTGAACCTATGGCATTTGTCCGCCGAGCTGCGGCAAAGCGGCCTGCTGCCGGAAGAAGGCGTCGGCGGCGGGGACCTTCAGCCGGCGTCGATCGGCCGGGCGCATCTGCAGCCCGGGTCCGTGGATGCCATCGTGCTCGGTAAAGGCGCGGTCGGCCAGGGACACCTGCAGCCGGGGGCGGTGCACGGCGTCCACCTCGCGTCCGATGCGATCGGCAGCGGTCAGCTGGCTGACGGAGCGGTAAGCTCGCGCCATCTGCAGCCGGGCGCCGTCGGGCCTGAGCAGCTTGCCTTCACCCCGGTCCAGACGCTGCCGGGGCTCCCGGCTCAGCAGCAGTTCGGCATGGTTCCGTTTTTGCTGCAGCGCCACGAGGAGGAAACGGAGATCACGATCGTGTTCGATGCCCCGTTCGCTTCGCCCAATTTCGTGATCGTAGGCATGACCAACCATCCGGCTTATTACGTCACGCTGAAGGACCAGGCTGTCGAATCGGCCGTCATTACGGTTTCCAAGCTTAAGGAAAGCAATGTGAATTACGGCTTCGTGACGTGGATCGCGATCGGAGATACGCTCTAAAATACGAGGTATGCCAAACAGCCGCCGGACTCTCCGGTGGCTGTTTGATTCGGCTGTAGTTACCATGAAAAGTGATATATATTTCACAGCGTGTGATTTTGTGTACAGCATTTTTAAGCCGAATTACCTAGTATAAGTGGAAACCGCTTGCATCTATTTTTTTCCTTTATTATGTGAATAGATTCACGTAATGGGGTGCTGCGGTTTGAAGGAAGTTTCGGTACCAAGGGAGGGGCGTGACTGCTCAGAAAGCTATCGCGATTTTTTGAGCAAAGGCAGACAAACAAAGAGAAACCGTCATTAAGAAGCAGGTTATGTATTTACATAGCTTGGGCAATTTCACAAGGGAGAGGATCGCATTTGAAAAAGCTGATTTGTCTTACGGTAAGCGCGACGCTGGTATTATCGTCTTTGGCGCTTACGGTTGATACGTCCGGGTTCAAGCTGACCGGCATTGACGTCGTATCCGCAGCATCGGAAACCACCGAAACGCCAGCGAAAGAAACGCCATCGAAACCGACAACGAAGACACCTACGAAAACAACAACGCCTAGCAAAACAACAACCAAAACACCAAGCAAAACTACGACGCCTGCGAAGTCCACGACTACGCCGGCTAAGTCTCCGACAAAAGCAACGACTCCGGCCAAGACGACCGCACCGGTCGTTAAACCGGTAGAAAGTCCTTATGCCGACGGCGTTTACGTCACTTACGGCAACGCATACTCCAAAGGTACCGAAGGTGCCAAAGTCACGATCAAAGACGGCAAGGTGGCTGCGCTTGAGCTGCTCAGAACGAGCCCTAAGCTGATCGATCGCGACGTGCGCAACAACTACAGCGGCCTATGGCAAGCTTATGAAACGATGGAGAAAAACCTGCTCGGCAAAACGCAAGAGCAAGCTGCCAAGGTGGACGTCGTTTCCGGAGCAACCCGTTCGAGCGAAGGCTGGAAGCTGTCCGTTGACCGGGCCTTCCAAAGAGCGCTGAAGGAGAAGCCGAAAGGCGCAACCTATTTCGCCGGGGAGCACATGGGTGTAGACCCTGAAGGCAAATACATGGTATTCGTGAACTACGACGCCACGAAACGTCTGGGAGTCAAGGTATATCCGCTTGACGCCAGCGGCAATGCCGTCGAAGAAACGAACTTGACCGAAGCGCAAGCCGCGCTGACCAAGGCGATCACCGCCGAGCTGTCGGCTAACGGCACCAACGCCGTAGCTACCAAAGGCAACGAAGCGGAATTCAAAGCCGCCGTCAACGCTTATTGGGATGCCGAGCAAAACGCGAAGATCAACAATGCGGCGAAATACGTCGACGGATTCTATTCCGCTTACGGCGCAGCCCGCGATAAAGGCGTGGAAAGAGCCGACGTTTACATCCGCAACGGCAAGCTGGTTGACGTGAAGCTGTACAGACTGGGCTCCAACCTGATCGACCGCGGCGATACCGCATATGCCGAAGTCGTGAAAGCCAACGCGCCGATGGTTGCCAAACTGCTGGCGAACGGTTCGTTTATCGCGAATTACAGCGATGACGTCGACGCGATTTCCGGTGCGACCGAAAGCAGCCATAGCTGGAACGTGGCCGTGGAAAGAGCGTTTGAAAAAGCGCTAAAGGTTCCGGGCAAAGCGAAATATTTCGAAGGAATTTTTGCCGGCGTGGACAATTTGTCCAAAGTGCTTGTCCTTGCCGACGTCAAAGCCGATAAAGCAACGAATGCGACCGTATATCTGTTTGGCGCCGACGGCAAGCTGATTGCGGGCGACAAACTGACGGAAGAACAAAAAACGGTTGTTGCCCAACTCACGGAAGGCCTGAACGCATACGGTGCGGACATGACACCGATTCCGACGCAGGAAGCGCTGAGCATGGCAGCCAGAGCGGCTTTCGCCGACCTGCTGAACAACGCTTCGAAAGCGCAAAACAACTACAAGGACGGCACCTTCACCGCCTACGGCGATGCCTATGACAAAGGGACCAACCGCGCTGACGTAACGCTGCGCAACGGCGTGATCGTCGGCCTGAAGCTGTACCGCGTAGGCGTCAACATGGTTGACCGCGGCCAATCGGCTTATGCCGAAGTCGTAAGAGCGATCCCGATCTTGACTCGCGACCTGCTGTTCGCGGGAACGAGAGAGAAAGCGGAAAAAGTGGACGTAGTAACCGGGGCTACCAGCAGCAGCACGGCTTTGAAAGCGGCTGTCGAGCTGGCCTACAAAAAAGCGGAAATCAGCGAGACTTACAAAACGGCTTACGCCAACGGCATCTTTGCCGGCATCAATAAAGATAAATCCGTTTATGTTATGGTAACCGTTCAAAACAACGTTCCGTTCAAGATGGAAGTATTCTATCTCGACGACAAAGCGAAAATCAAAACGGAGGATCAATTGTCCGCGGACGAGAAGACCGTCAAGACGGAAATCGAAACGCCGACGACAACCGGATCCCTGCATAAATACGGCTATCGCCCTGCTGCATTCGGCGAGACGGACGGCGTAAAAGCCGTATCCGCCAAAGTCGTAGACGCGATCAAAAATGCGCTTGAAAACGCCGGCAGATAATCGAAACCTCCCGGCAACCAAGTCTATGCGCACATGAACAAAGCCCCCCTTGCAAACCGTGCGAGGGGGGCTTTTGTCTTTTGACATGCGAATGTAAAATTGTCATTTACAACTTCTCACCTGGCATGCTAGTATAAATTAACTAAAAATAGCAATTTTACTAGAAGGGCAAACTTGCCGAAAGACAAGGACGCAAAGCTACGGGCCTAAAGCGAAGGACAGCAAAGGCAGCCGGGTTTCATATTAGGTTGCGTGGCTCAATCTTTCTGAAAGTTCTCTTTCTTCGAAATGCGGGTATATCGAGAAAGAGTTTTTTTATGCTATAGTTTTGTCGAATTTAATTATTATTTGTCGAATTATGTAGGATGGGGAGATCATGTGATGGCAGAATTCGGTGCTTCGGATCCATTATTAGAAATCTATCTTCACGAAAATTCGCAGCTTCTGGAACAGCTGGAGCAGAGTATTTTGGAATGCGAAAAGTTAAATACGTTTTCATCCGGGGCGGTCGATGTCATTTTCCGCATTATGCATACGATCAAAGGCTCCTCTACGATGATGAGCTATGACCATATTGCGGCGTTGTCCCATGTCATCGAAGACCTCTTTGCGTTTATCCGCGAGCATCAGCCCCGATTATCGGATTACTCGGCCTTGTCCGATTTGGTGTTGCAGGGAGGGGATTTCATCAAGCTGGAGCTGTACAAAATCCGGAACGGAGATGTCCCTGACGGCGATTCCTCACCGCTGAGGAGCAGCATTCACCAGTATCTCGAGGCGCTTAAGGAGGAGCAGGCCATGGCCGCGGCTGCGGCTTCCGGGGAATCGCCCAGTTCCGCTCAAGATGAGGCGGGATTAGGTGCCGAATTCCCAGTACTCCCCGATCGGGATGCGCATATCAAAGCCGTCGTGTTTTTCGACGACGACTATAACATGGAGAATGTCCGAGCCTATCAGATCGTCCACAGCCTTCGTGAAATGACCGAGCGTTTCAGCTATTGGCCGGAAGACATCGCCGAGAACCAGGAATCCGCCGGAATCATCAAGCGGCATGGCTTTCAGTTATTCTTCCGGAACGGTGAAAGCGCCGAATTGATCTCCTCCTATCTCTCTCAAGCGCCATGCCTGAAACACTTGGAAATTCGCGAAATGCAGGTTCCCGGGTTGGCTGAATCCGCGCCGGAACCGGAGCAGGAGCCTCCGGCTGATGGGCAAGGCTTGAAGCACTTGAGCGAGACGGAGGACAAGCCGCCTGCTAACGAAGCCGGGGACGTTCCGGCCGGACGCAGCGGCACGGAATCCTCCAAGCCGGACGTCTCTAAGGCGACGGCTTCGCAGCAATCCAGCTTCATCAGCGTCAATTTGGCCAAGCTTGACGAATTGATGGATTTGGTGGGGGAATTGGTCATCGCCGAGTCGATGGTGACGCAAAACCCCGAGCTGGCGGAACTTGAGCTGGAGCAGTTCCAGAAGGCATCCCGGCATTTGCGGAAAATTACCGGGGAGATCCAAGACAAAGTGATGTCAATCCGCATGGTCCCCTTGGTGAACACCTTCCAAAAAATGCACCGCATCGTCCGCGATATGTGCAAAAGACAAGGGAAGCACGTGCGGCTGCAGCTGTTGGGCGAGGAAACGGAGGTCGATAAGAACATCATCGAGCATATCTCCGATCCGATCATGCATCTGGTACGGAACGCCATCGACCATGGCATCGAGAAACCGGAGGAGCGGCTGGCAGCCGGGAAAACCAATGCCGCCACGCTGACTCTGGAAGCCAAAAACGTCGGCAGCGAGGTGCTTATCAGCGTCCGCGACGACGGACGCGGGTTGAACAAAGCTAAGATTTTGCAGCGGGCCCGCGAGCGGCAGATGCTCTTTAAGGACGAAGCCGACATGAGCGAGCGGGAGATTTATAATTTGATTTTTCTGCCCGGCTTTTCGACCAAAGAGGTCATTACCGAGTTCAGCGGCCGCGGCGTTGGCATGGATGTCGTCTGGCGCAACATCGAAAGCGTCGGCGGCAACGTGTCCGTCGATAGCGTGCCGGGGGAAGGAACGACGATTACGATCCGCATCCCGCTGACGCTCGCGATCATCGACGGGATGAACGTGAAAGTAGGGCCGGCCAGATATACGATCCCGACGACGGCGATCAAGGAATCGTTCCGGCTCGGCCGCGGCAGCATCGTCGTCGACCCGGACGGCAACGAAATGGTGATGGTGCGCGGCCAATGCTACAGCGTACTTCGCTTGTACAAGCGTTATGGGGTGGAGACGGCCGTTACGGAAATCGAGGACGGCATTTTGATCATGGTGGAGCAGGACGATAAGCCGTTTTGTCTTTTCGCGGATGAATTGTTGGGCCAGCAGCAGGTCGTCGTGAAGAGTCTGCCGCCTTATATCCGCAAAATCCGCCATATCCGGGGATTGGCGGGCTGCACCATGCTGGGGGACGGGAGCATCAGCCTGATCCTCGATGTCGGAGGACTTGCAAGAACATCATGAATAAATCAAAGGAGACGGGATCATGGCGGACCAAACGGCGCAACTGCAGATCGAGCAAGACGAGGATACGCAAAAAGGCAAGTTTCTGACTTTTCAGATTGGATCCGACGTTTACGGGATTGAAATCCGCTACGTAACCGAAATTATCGGCATCCAGGCCATCACGGAGGTGCCCGAGCTGCCTGAGCATATTCGGGGAATCATCAATCTGCGGGGCAAAATCATCCCGGTCATGGACGTGCGGCTGCGGTTCAAAAAGCCCTTCCGCGAGTACAATGACCGAACCTGCATCGTGGTGGTGGAAATCCGCGATATATCTATCGGGCTGATTGTGGACGGCGTGGCTGAAGTGGTGCAGATCGCCGAGGAGGACATCGTGCCGCCCCCCGAAATCAATTCGGCGCAACAGCAAGGTTTCATCAGAGGGGTCGGCAAGGTAGGAAGCGAGATTAAGCTGCTGCTGGACGGCGATAAGCTGCTTCATCATGATGAAGCCGAGCATTTAAGTCAACTTTGATCACAAACAAACAACGGGGGTTTTGAAAAATGACGAAGCTTACGATTAAAGCGCGCTTAACGATGGCCTTTGCGATTCTGGTTCTTGCTTTGGCGGGACTGGGGATATTCGCGATCCAATCGATCAATTCGGTGAACCAGCAGTCTACGGTAATCACCAAAAACTGGTTGCCCGGCATGGACAGCGCTCACTCCATTAATACGTTAACTTCCAATTACCGGATATCCGAATTGCGGTACGTTCTTGCGGCGGAGCATCCCGATGAGAAGAAGGAACTGGCGGATCGGCTAAACCGGGAAGACGAAGAGGTGCAGAAACTCATTGCAAATTATGAAGCAAAAGTGATCACGGAACAAGGGAAGCAGTTGCTTGAGCGGTTCAAAACCGAGTGGGCGGAATACTTGAACGCGAGCGGGCAGATCGTCGACTTGATCGATCGCCATCAATCGGACGAAGCGATGGAATTGATGCGCGGGGAGTCTCGGCAGCATTTTGACGAGGCATCCAACACGCTGCTCGAACTGGTGAAATTCAATGTGGACAACGCCCAGCTGGCAAGCGACGAAGGGGACCGGGAATATTCCGGCACCGTAGCGACCTTGATCGCAATCATCGTGATCGCCGTTTTGCTTGCAGTGATTCTGGCCGTGTATATTATCCTGAGCATTACCAAGCCGATCGGCAAGCTTTCCAAAGCGGCTGAGGATCTGGCGTTGGGGAACGTCAATATCAACGTGGAAACGAACAGCAAGGATGAAATCGGCAAGCTCATGCAGTCCTTCTCCCGCATGATCGCCAGTATTCGCGAGCAAGCGCAAGGGGTGGAGCAGGTGGCTAACGGCGATTTGACCGTTCAGGTGAAGGTGAGATCCGAGAACGATTTGATGGGCAAAAAGCTGCAGGAGATGATCGAGCGGAACAACGAGATCCTGACCAGCATCAATACGGCGGCGGATCAGGTAGCTTCCGGCTCGAAGCAGGTCTCGGATTCCAGCATCGCGCTGTCGCAGGGCGCAACCGAGCAGGCCAGCTCCGTGGAGCAGCTGACGGCTTCCCTGGAGGAAATTTCCACGCAGACGAAGCTGAACGCGCAAAATGCCAATGAAGCGAACAAACTGGCCGCCGATTCCAAACAAAGCGCGCTGCAGGGCAACGAGCAGATGAAGGATATGCTGGGGGCCATGCGCGAAATCAACGAGGCCTCGAGTAGCATTTCCAAGATCATCAAGGTGATCGACGAGATCGCCTTCCAAACCAACATCCTGGCGCTGAACGCTGCGGTCGAAGCCGCACGGGCCGGCCAGCACGGCAAAGGCTTTGCCGTCGTGGCCGAGGAGGTGCGCAATCTTGCCGCCCGCTCGGCCAATGCCGCCAAGGAAACGACCGACATGATCGAAGGCTCGATCAACAAGGTGCAGGAAGGCACGAGGATCGCCGATCAGACGGCGGAAGCGCTGCAATCGATCGTCGGGGATATCGAAAAGGTTGCCAATCTCGTTGGAAATATCGCAACGGCTTCCACGGAGCAGGCCGCTGCCATCACGCAAATCAACCAAGGGATCTCGCAGGTCTCCCAAGTCATTCAGACCAATTCAGCCACTTCGCAGGAAAGCGCGGCAGCGAGCGAAGAGCTGTCCAGCCAGGCGGGGCTGCTGAAGCAGCAGGTGGCGCAATTTAACTTAAAGCGCAACGGTTACGGCGTCTATAGCGGCAAGGATGAAATGAATCCCGAAGTGCTGCGCGTCCTTGAACATCTGAACGATTCGCGGAAATCCGAGTCCGGCGGGAACCGTTCTCCCCAAATCCTGCTCAGCGATTCGGAATTCGGCAAATATTAATCCATGATTACGATCACGAACGAGGAATTCAAACAGCTGACGGATTACATTCGCAGTCATTACGGGATCCATTTGAAGGAGGAGAAGCAGGCGCTGGTGATGGGGAGGCTGCAGCATGTCCTGGTTAGCAAGAACTTTTCCAGCTTCAAAGAGTATTATGACGATATCGTTTCGGACCGATCCGGGAAAGCCGTGATGACGCTGGTGGATAAAATTACGACCAACCATACGTTTTTCATGCGGGAATTCGACCATTTCGAATTTTTCCGGGACCGGGTGCTCCCCTTTTTGGAGAGCGTCGTGAAAGACAAGGACCTCCGGATTTGGAGCGCCGGCTGTTCGTCGGGCGAGGAGCCTTATACGCTGGCGATGTTATTGGACGATTATTTCGGCGTGAACAAACTCTTATGGGATTCCAAGGTGTTGGCGACCGACATCTCCGGGGAAATATTGGGCAAGGCGCAACGAGGCATTTATGCCAACGAAGAACTCAAGGTTCTGCCGCCTTCATGGAGAATGAAGTATTTCTCCGTGCAGGACCGGGAGCATAGCGCGGTTCATGAGAAGCTGAAGCGGGAAGTGATCTTCCGCAAATTCAATCTGATGGAGCCGACGTTTCCGTTCAAGCGCAAGTTTCACGTCATCTTTTGCCGGAACGTCATGATCTATTTCGACAATCCCACGAAGGAAACTTTGGTGGACAAATTCTATAAGCATTTGGAGCCCGGCGGTTATCTGTTCATCGGGCATTCCGAATCGCTGCAGCGGGAAACGACGCCGTTCAAATACGTCATGCCCGCGGTGTACCGGAAGGAATAACTTTTTGGAAAAAGAGGAGATCGTATGGGGGACAACCGAAAACTGCGCGTGCTGATCGTCGACGATTCCATGATGTACCGGGAAGTGTTGTCCTTGGGGTTATCGTCGGATCCCCGCATCGAAATCGTCGGCAAAGCGGTAGACCCGTTCGATGCGCGCGACCAAATTTTGCAGCTCCGTCCGGACGTGATGATCTGCGACGTGGAAATGCCCAAGATGAACGGGATCGAATTTCTCCGCCGTCTTCTTCCGCAGTATGCTCTGCCGGTCATCGTGGTGAGCACGATCAGCGACGCCGTCTTTGAAGCGATGAATGCGGGAGCCGTGGATTTCGTGTGCAAACCGGATCCGCGGTCGCCGATGAGCGTCGAGGGTTTCATCCGCGAACTGATCGAGAAGGTGAAGATGGCCGCGAATACGAAGGTGCTGCGTCCGGGCTTTAGGGGGGGCCAAGCGACGGCCCCGGGCCCTATCGTGGATCAGCCCTTCAGCGCTGACCGAATCGTCGCCATCGGGGCTTCGACCGGAGGTACCGAAGCGATCACGTTCCTGCTGAAGCAGTTGCCCCCCTTGTTTCCGGGAATCGTGATCGTCCAGCATATCCCGCCGCTGTTTTCCAAAATGTTCGCCGATCGCCTGAATCACAGCACGCCGTTTGAAGTGAAGGAGGCGGAAACCGGCGACATCCTCGGGCCGGGCAAGGTGTTGATCGCGCCCGGCGACCGGCATATGCGACTGCGCAAGTTGGGCGACCGGTTTAAGGTCGAGTGCTTCGAAGGGGACAAGATCAACGGGCACTGCCCTTCGATCGACGTCCTCTTCGAATCCGCGGCCAAGGAATGCGGCCAGCGCGCGGTGGGCGTCATTTTGACCGGTATGGGGTACGACGGGGCGAGGGGCCTCCTGGCGATGCGGCGGAAAGGCGCGCGAACGCTCGGGCAGGACGAGAAGTCCTCGGTGGTGTACGGCATGCCCAAGGTTGCCTATGAGCTGGACGCGGTGGAGAAGCAAGCGCCTCTGGAGCAAATGCCTCGGCTGCTGTGCGCGATGGTGAAGTGAAGGAAGAGAAGAGGGGGAGCGAAAGAGAACCGTTACGGAAATTTGTGATGAGTACGTACGTACTAAGAGCATTTGACCTGCTCTCGTGACCATTTCGGTCATCCGATCGAGCGGGTGCTAAGCGGCCACCCAATATTACGACGACTTTTAGCCCGGGGCGCCCCAAAATGCTGCATGAAATGCAACTTTTGAGCCCAAACGGCCCCAATAGATACAAAATTGTTGTACGAATTACAACATTTATCGCTTCTGGCCGGGCATCCCCATCGTTATGCGTCAGTTCACCTCCCGAAATAACGGGGGGTTTTTGTCATTCGACCGTAGTATAATGAATCTATCATGGGTTTGGAGGAATCGTTGGTGACGCAGATTAATCAATTGAAAAACCAGGACGAGTTCGTAGGCTACTACCTGCTGAAGGAGCTGGAGGTAAAGCAGACGAACGCCAATCCGCCTAAGGATTATTTGGATATCGTATTATGCGATTCGACCGGGGAGCTTCCGGCCAAGTTTTGGGACGCTTCGCAGACCGATAAAGAGACTTTTTTTCCGATGGGACTTGTAAAGGTGCGGGGCCTCGTGCAGACGTATCGGGATAAGCTGCAGGTGAAAATCCTGCAAATCCGCCCGGCCAATACCGAGGATGGCGTAAGGCTGACGGATTTCATCCGTTCCGCGCCGATTTCGCCGGAAGCGCTGATTCATACGATCCAGAGCGTGATCGCGGGACTTGCCGACGCCGACATTCGCGCGATCGTCGCCTTTTGCGTCGGCAAGGTGGAAGAGAAGCTGGCGCATTATCCGGCGGCTAAAACGCATCATCACGCTTATTTTGCCGGTCTCGCTTACCATATGGTGCGGATGCTGGAGATCGGGGAGTTTTTGTGCGGACAGCGTCCGTTCTTGAACCAGGATCTGCTGAAGGCGGGCATTATTTTGCACGATATCGCCAAGCCGGAGGAAATGGTGGCCGAGCTGGGGATCGTGTCCGAGTACAGCACGCCGGGCAAGCTGCTCGGACATATTTCGATGGCGTCCCAGTGGGTGACCGAAGCGGCGATCCGCCTCGGCATCGAGCTCGATTCGCCGAAGGTGCTGGGGCTGCAGCATTTGGTGCTGTCCCATCACAATTTGGGCGAATGGGGCAGTCCCGTGCAGCCGCAAACGCCGGAGGCCGTCGCGTTGCACCATATCGACGCGCTGGACGCCAAGCTGCAGATGGTCGAGGACACGTTGGCCGCCACGCCGGAGTCGGAGGCATGGACGCCGCTCATCCGCGGCCTGGAGAACAAGGGAATTTACCGGTTAAAGTGGTAAGCCTGCGTTATTCCACGTCGAAATCAAAATAAGCAGACGGGTACGGTTCGTCTTCCAGCGTATAATGCCACCATTCCTTGCTGTACGGCTTAAAGCCCTGCTTGACCATCGCCGTCTTTAGGATGTAACGGCCCGCGCGCTGCTCTTTGGTTAGCCCCTTCGCGCCATGTGAGGAAATCGTGCCCAGGAAATCGACACGGCTGCCCATGTCGACTTCTTGGCCGGTCTTTTTGTACACCATGGTGAGATCCACGGTGCTGCCGCGAGAATGACCCGATTTGGAGGAGAGGTAACCCAGCTTGAACAAATTTTTCTTGTCGACGTCGGGATAGAACTTGTCTTTCATTTTCGTGTCATGGGTCTGCTTGGCCCAGGCGATAAAATGATCGACCGCTTTTTGGGGGCGGTAGGCGTCGATGATTTTGAGGTGGTATCCCTGCTTTTCCAAATCATCGTTGACCTTTTTCAAAGCGCGGGCCGCTCGCAACGTCAGGATGGCGAACGGGCCGTTGTATCCGTTGATCTGCTCCCCGATAAAGTTGTCGCCGGTGTAATAACGGATATCATATTCGGCGCTCGGGATGATTTCGTCGAGGTAAACGAATCCTTTGCCTTCAGGCAGTTGGTGCTGCTTGGCGATCGCGGCGGCAGGCGGCTGGGCAGCTTGCATCATGCGAGGCTGCGGCGGTTCAAGCCGATCCTGGCCTTGCGGGGCATGATCCTTCCGCGGCTCGTTCTGCGGTCGCTCTTCCCCCGACAGCGCCGTTTGTTTCAACGAATCGGCCGCGGTGTAGCCGATGCCGGCCGCGTTCCAGTTGATGAACAGCAACAGCGCCGACAAGCCAAGCAAGCCAGCCCTCCGGCCGGTCCGGAAAGAGTTAGGGCGGGGCTGGACAGGATGAAAAGCGGACAGGTCCGCCGCCTTGCGGTGTCTACGGGATAACATCGGGGTACTCCTTTCGCGCCGGTCATAAGACGGGCCAGATCTAGTTCTATGATTATAGCATATACCTATAGTAGGGGCTGCCGGTAGATTCGGCGGCCCCAATTTGACGTAGAGCTTTAAACATTATTCGACAACGATAATATATCATGATATATTATAATATATATCAAGTCCTTTAGTGGGGATGCACGGGAGGATTGTCATGAGTGAAACGACCTCGTCTAAACCGATGTACGAGAAAATATTCGATGATGTGAAGCGGCAAATCATGGCGCATAGTTATAAGCCCGGCGACCGGATTCCTTCGGAGAAGGAATTGGCCGAAGAATACAACGTAAGCCGGATCACGAGCAAGAGGGCGATGGAAATGCTGGCGGCCGAGCGGATCATCGTCCGCAAGCCGGGACGGGGTTCCTTCGTGGCCGACCCGGAGGCCGATGGAGAGGTAGCCCCGGAAGCCGGGCGGCAGGGAAACGGGCGGGACGTGGACGAGACGGAGAAGGAACTTGCCGGGAAATTGATCGGCGTCGTCCTGACGGATTTCGCCGGCAGCTACGGAACCCGGCTGATTTACGGGATGGAGGATGCCGCCCGGGAGCAGGACTGCTTCCTCGTGCTGCGCCGAACGTTCGGCATCCAGGAGAACGAGGAGGATACGATCCGCAAGCTGTTGCGGCTTGGGGTGGACGGGCTGATCGTTTTTCCCGCCCAAGGAGAGTATTTCAACGCGGAAATCCTTAAGATGGTGATCGAGCGGTTCCCGCTCGTATTGATCGACAGGGAGATCAAGGGGGTGGCCGCGGCGTCGATCAGCACCGACAATGTGAAGGCGTCGTCGTCCGCGGTGGAATACCTGTTCGATCTGGGCCACGCCCATATTTCGCTGTTGTCCCCCCCGCCGGTGGATACCTCTGCGGTAGAGGACCGGATCGAAGGCTTCGTGCAAGCCCATGCTAGCCGCGGCATCGCCGCGGACCGGAGCTTGTGGGTCAGCGATCTGACCTCTACGCTGCCAAGCTCGTTCAGCGACGAGAACATCGAGCGGGACATCGAAAAAATCATGAAGCATTTCAGGGAACACCCATCAATCACGGCATTTTTCGCGATCGAATACAATATTGCCCTGCTGGCGAAGGCTGCGGTAAAGCGGTTGGGCTTAAGCATTCCGCAGGACGTCTCGATCCTCTGCTTCGACAGCCCGCAGTTCCGGATCGGCGAAGGGTATGCCTTCACCCATATGCGGCAAAACGAAGAGGACATGGGCAAGCTGGCCGTGGAGAACGTGATGGCGATCATGGATAA
The DNA here is from genome assembly GCF_050565405.1 of Paenibacillus macerans. Classification (GTDB taxonomy): domain Bacteria; phylum Bacillota; class Bacilli; order Paenibacillales; family Paenibacillaceae; genus Fontibacillus; species Fontibacillus macerans_B. The sequence continues at coordinate 92,377 of NZ_JBNYYG010000010.1, forward strand.
CCAAACGGTAGCGAACAAAATCAAGCTGCCGGCCGAATTGGTTCCGGGTGAATCCACCGCTCCCGCTCGCGGTTTGTAATTCGTTTCCCAAATCATGTTCGTACGGAGTAACCCGGAGTCATCTGAACCATCGCGGGCTACGACTCAGATTCCATGGGTTTCCTGGAAGCTTTAATGCAACGCCATTGTGATTTCGATGAATGGTTTACGAAAATCATCTACGTTCATGGGTAAGCGGACAAACGGACGGATACGGGGAGACCGGCTGTCCGACCAAGGTGCGATATCTCCGCGGTTGAACGATGGATTCGCCACGCCGAAAAACAATGGAATATTGTTTGGTTTTTAATTGCATGATCAAAACCGTTTCCGGCAGCCTTCCCGAAGGCAGCACGGTTACGGTTTTTTTGGGTTATGGGCATCCCGGGAAAAGGTTGATTTGATATGCTTCGTATACCAGTGTAATCGTTTTTTATTCCTATTGACATAATGATATGATGCTAATATACTATGTTTATTGAAAACGCTTTATTTTGTAAATGGGTCGAAATGAAAAGGGAGGGTTTAGGGATGAAGAAATGGTTGGTTGTTGCGCTGGCGACGGTCATGCTGGGCGCGCTCATGGCTGGTTGCGGAGGAAGCGGCAGCGGTAGCGGGGCGAGCGGAGACGGGGCTGGCGGAGGCAAAAGCGGCAAAGTTCAATTGACCTTTTGGGGCGATTGGGGCGGCGAAGGGCAGAAGCAATTCGAGACGATGGTCGACGCCTTCAACAAGTCGCAGGACAAAATCGAGGTGAAGTACGTATTGCAGCAGGATATGATCACAAAATTCCTGACGGCCGCGACGAGCGGAGGGTCCCCGGACATCCTGTTTTGGGACCGCTGGAGAACGGCACTGTACGCTCCGAAAAACGTGCTTCGCCCGATCGACGATTACCTGGAGCGCGATGGCATTAACAAGGGCGATTTCTACGACGAGTCCTTGAAGGAATTGACTTATAGCGATAAATTATACGGCTTGCCGTTAACGGTGGACGCCCGCGCTTTGTTCTACAACAAGAAGATGTTTGCGGACGCGGGGCTGGAGGCGCCAAAGACGTGGGACGAATTGGAGCAAGCGGCCAAAACGCTGACGAAATGGAACGGCAGCAAGCTGGAGGTAGCCGGTTTCTCCATGGCCGATCCGGGGCTGTTCAATATGTACCTGCAGCAGGCCGGCGGAACGATGCTGGGCGAGGATCAGAAGACGAATTTCAACAACGAGCAGGGCAAACAAGTGCTGGAATTTTGGCAGCGCTTACTGAACGAGGACAAAGTGTATAAAGTCGGTTTTGAAAAAGGGCTTGGGGAAGGCACGGACGCGTTCGTGACCGGCAAGGTGGCGATGTTGTACACCGGCCCGTGGATGATGAGCACCTACAACAAATACGGCAAGGATCTCGACTACGGCATCGTGCCGCCGCCAAGCGGGCCGAACGGGGATCAAGGCAGCGTGATGGGCGGCTTCGGCTTGGTCATCCCGCAGGGCTCCAAGCACCCGGAGGAAGCGTGGGAATTCATCAAATGGTGGACGGCCAACAAGGACAACGCTTTGCTGTGGGCCAAAACGAGCCTGAATATGCCGGGCTTCAAGCCGGCGCTGGAGGATGCTTTCTTTACGGAGGACCCGCTGTGGAAGCCGTTTACGGAAACGCTTGAATTCGCCAAGACGCGTCCGACGCACCCCGGTTATTCCGTGATGGAGGAAAACGCGCTGATTCCGAATCTGGAGCTGTTTCAGCAAAACAAGCAAAGCATCGACGATACGCTCAAAAAAGCCCAGGAGCAAGGCGACAAGCTGCTCGCGGAAAACGCGGTCGCCAAATAAACCGGGCCGCTGAAAGGGGAGCGAAGAATGGCATCCGTCAATAAGCTCGAACGGCATCAGGCCCGAATGGCCTATCTGTTCATTACGCCAACCATGCTGCTGTTTGCCGTATTCATGGTCATCCCCGTCGTGATGGCCCTCTATTTAAGCTTCACCAATTATGACGTGCTGAGCACCAACGATTGGATCGGGCTGGAAAACTACCGCCGCCTGATCGGCGATCACCTGCTGTGGCAGACCTTCTTGAACGTGTTCTATTACGCGGTCGTCTTCGTGCCGCTGAATTTGCTGATCTCCTTGCTGCTGGCGATGCTGCTTAACAAAAGAAAAGGCGGGGTCAAGTTGTTCCGCACGTTTTACTACTTGCCGACCTTGACCTCGGCCGTCGCCGCCGCCACCGTATGGATTTGGATGCTGCATCCGGAATACGGCCTGATCAACGGATTGTTGTCGTACATCGGCATCACGGGTCCGGCCTGGGTGTCTCAGACGGAGACCGCCATGGTGTCGATCATCGTGATGACGTTATGGCAGTCGGTCGGCTCCAACATGATCATCTATTTGGCCGGCCTCCAAGGCGTGCCGGATTATCTGTACGAATCGGCGCGGCTGGACGGGGCGTCGCGGTTCGCCTGCTTCCGCTATATCACCTGGCCGCAGCTTCGCCCGACGACGTTTCTCGTCAGCGTCCTGTCCATCATCGGCGCGCTGCAGTTGTTCGACCAGGCGTTCGTGCTGACGCAGGGCGGACCGGCGAACGTCACCAAAACGCCGGTGTATCTGATCTATCAGCAGGGCTTCAACCAACTGCAAATGGGCTACGCTTCGGCGCAGGCGTTCGTGCTGGCGATGGCGATCCTGATCTTTTCGCTGATCAGCATGAAAATCACCAAAGCGGAGGAGCCGATCGTATGACAAACCGCGATGCGAGAAAGGTTGGCGCCCGTCCCTTGCAGTTGGGCGTGCCGGCGCAGAAAAGGCTGGCGAATGCGTTGTTCTATGCGGTTAGCGGCATCATCGCCGTGATCATGTTTTTGCCTTTTTACTGGAGCGTGCTTACCTCCTTTAAACCGGATGAAGAGATGTTCTCCATGCCGATCAAATGGTTTACCGCAAACCTGACGTTTGAGCACTATTACAACGCCTTTACGACGGTGCCTTTTGGACTTTATTTTTGGAATTCCTTTCTGCTGGCGGCGGTCGGCGTGCTGTTCAACCTGTTTTTCGGGTCGCTCAGCGGCTACGCGTTCGCCAAGCTGAACTTCAAGATGAATCAGCCGTTTTTTCGCATCTTGCTCGTGTCCATGATGGTACCGGGCATCGTGACGATGATCCCGAGCGTGTACGTGCTGCGCCATATTCCGTTCGCCGGCGGCAATGACCTGTTCGGCAGCGGGGGCAACGGGCTGATGAACTCGTTTTGGGGCATTATTTTGCCGGGCGCATCCGGGACGTTTGCGGTGTTTTTCATGCGCCAGTTTTTCCTTACGCTGCCGAAAGACATGATGGAAATGGCGCGGATCGAAGGCTGCGGGGAGTTCAAGATCTTCTGGCGCATTTATTTGCCGCTCACGAAGCCGGCGCTGGCGACGCTGGGGATCTTTACGTTCCAGGCCGGATGGAACGGCTTCCTGTGGCCGATGATCGTGCTGAACGATCCGGCGAAAGCGACGATTCAAATGGGGCTGCAGGCTTTTTCGTACAACTATCAGACGGATTACGGTCCGATGATGGCGGGGGCGCTGGTGGCCATCCTGCCGATTCTGGTTCTTTTCCTGCTGCTGCAGCGGTATTTTATCCAAGGCATTGCGTTCAGCGGAATCAAAGGGTAGGAGAGATTGGAGAGATAAGATGAAAACGACAACGACGGAAACCGAAGTGCGGCGGGAGCGGGCCAACCTTGCTCAGCTGGCGCTGGAAGAGCTCTTCTGGAACGAACGGATTCGAATGTACAACATTCAAACTCCTTGCGAGGGTGGAGGCTGCAACGGTATTTTCCATTATTGGTGGATGGCTCATGCGGTCGATGTGCTGGTCGACGGACTGCTGCGTACGGGCGACCGACGGTATGCCGAGCGGCTGAGGGTGTTTTATGACGGCCTCCTTGAGCGAAACGGCAGCGTCTGGCCCAATGAGCTGTACGACGATATGGAGTGGATGGCGCTCGCTTGGCTGCGCGCCTATCAGGCGACCGGCGAACCTGAATACAAGGCCGCTTCCCTTATCCTATGGCAGGACATCCAAACCGGGTGGAACGAGCAGATGGGCGGAGGGATCGCCTGGCAGAAGTCGCAGCTGGACTATAAAAACACGCCGGCCAACGCTCCGGCCGTCATTTTAGCGGCCCGATTATACCAGGCGTTCGGGAATCCGGACGATCTGGCTTGGGCACGGCGGATTTACGATTGGCAGTCGGCGAATCTGGTCGATCCGGCAACCGGCCTGGTATGGGACGGCATGAACCGGACCGGGGACGGCGCGATCGACAAGGACTGGAAATTCACCTATTGTCAGGGCGTCTTTATCGGGGCTTCCGTGGAGATGCACCGGATAAGCAAGCAAACGGAATATTCGGAAGCGGCGCTGCGGACGTTTCGCGTTGTCGCGAACGAGTTCGCTCAGCCCGAAAACGGCCTCCTGCCGGATGAAGGGGACGGCGACGCCGGGCTGTTCAAAGGCATTCTGATCCGCTATTTGGCGGAGCTGGCCAAGGCGGCGCCGGACCATCCCGAAATCGCCGAGTATATCGATGCCCAGGCGGAGAACGCTTGGGGAAGGCTGCAGGTTCCGGACCAGCCGCGGTTCGGCACGGATTGGAACCGTGGCCCCGCCCCCGGCGACACCGCGTCGTTAAGCTCGCAGCTCAGCGGCGTCATGCTGCTGGAGATGGCTGCCGGGCCGGGTACGGAACGGAAGGCCTGAAGGAGGATGCGAAAATGAAAAACGAGCGCTCCGAAGAGAATCTGCGGTTGCCGGGGCGTGCCGACGCGTGGTCCGACCGGGCGGATCGGATGCATCGCGACCTATTCGCTTGTTACATGAACGAGGATACGGGCATTCTTGATCAATGGTATCCTCGGACGGCAAACCGGGCAGGAGACAATTTCTATTACTGGTGGCAAGCCCATGTCCTCGACGTGTTGGTCGACGCTTACGAACGGACCGGCGATCCGGCTTTGCCGGAGCGGATCGGACGGTTCTGCCGCAGTCTGGAAAGCTATAACAGCGGCACGTTCACGCATAACTATTACGACGATATGGAGTGGACGGCGCTGGCGCTGCTGCGGGCCTACCAGGGGACGGGCGAGCCTTGGTACAAGGAGAAGACGCTGGAGCTGTGGGAGGATATCCAAACGGCTTGGAACGGGTACTTCGACGGCGGGATGGCCTGGAAGAAAGATCAGCTCGATTACAAAAATACGCCGGCCAACGCCCCGGCCGCCATTTTGGCGGCCCGGCTTTACCGGCTATTCGGCCGTGAAGCGGACCTGGCGTGGGCCAAGCGCATCTACGACTGGAACCGGTCCCGGCTGGTGGACCCGGCGACGGGTTTCGTTTGGGACGGCATCAATCGGCTCGGCGACGGCCAAATCGACAAGGACTGGAAGTTCACGTATTGCCAAGGGGTGTTCATCGGCGCAGGCGTGGAGCTTCATCGATGCACCGGCGATCCCGGCTATCTGAAGGAGGCGCAGCGGACGGCGGCCGCCTGCTTCGATGCGCTTTGCGAACCCGGCACCGGGCTGCTACCCGACGAAGGGATCGACGATACCGGGCTGTTCAAAGGGATTCTCATTCGCTATCTGGTGGAGCTGCTGAGGGCGGACCCGGATTGCCCGCGCGTGCGCGAGATCATCATGGCCAATGCGGAACGGCTCTGGTCCAGCGGCTTGCTGCGTCCGCCCGGATTATGCGGCCCTTCATGGCAGGAGCCGCCGAGGCTCCCGGTCCAGCTGAGCGTGCAGTTGAGCGGCCTGATGCTGCTGGAGGCGGCGGCCGTACTGGAGGCAACCGTCAATCAAGCCTGAAAGGAGGCGGTGGGATGATGAATGTGCTGGTTGTCGACGACGAAGCGACGGAACGGGAGGGAATCAAAAACCTGATCCATCAATATAAGTTCCCCTGTCAAGTTCTCGAAGCGGAGAACGGCTATGCCGCCGGGAAAATTCTTAATCGCCATGCCGTCGACCTGCTGATTACGGACGTCAAAATGCCGATGATGAACGGTTTGGAATTAAGCGAGCTGGCCCGAAAAACGCAAGAAGACCTGAAAATCGTCATCTGCAGCGGATACAGCGAATTTGAGTACGCCCGCAGCGCCATCAAGCTCGGCGTGGTCAATTATTTGCTCAAGCCGCTGATCATCGACGAGTTTCTGGAGGTTATGGAGAACGTGACGCAGGAGAAGCCTTATACGGCTCCCGATCACGAAACCGAGGAATCCAAGGTGATCCGGCAGGTGAAGCAGTTTATCAGGGATCATGTTCAGCGGGACATCTCCTTATCCGAGGCGGCGAATGAAGTCTTCCTTTCCCCGGGTTACCTGAGCATTTTGTTCAAAAAGGAAACCGGCGTCAACTTCTCCAAGTACCTTACGGATTATCGGCTGCGGAGGGCGGACTACCTTCTGCTTCACTCCAACATGAAAATCAACGATATCGCCGCTTCCGTCGGGATCGAGAATCCGTCGTATTTCTGCAAGCTGTTCCGCAACAAATACGGAGTCAGTCCGCTGCAATACCGGGAAAGCTGAATCGGCCAAACGATGATGATACGCCTGATCAAAAGCAAATTCAACGACTTGAAATTTCGCGGCAAGCTGCTGCTCTCCCACCTCATTATCGCTTTGATTCCGATTCTGCTGCTGGGGATGCTGTCTTTTTCCCAATCGTACCATGCGCAAATGAAAGAGCTGAAAAGCGAAGCCCGGTCCAGCATGAACCAGGTGGCCAGCATCCTCGACTACAAAATCAACCGGTATAATATGCTGTGCGAGTTCCTCGTGCTGAACCGGGAGTTCTCCGCCGTGTTCCTGAAAGATTACGGCAGCAACTATTTTCGCATGTACCTCGACTTCCGGGATATCGTGGACCCGTTGATCGCGCAAACGAAATTGATGGACGAGGACATCGAAGAGATTACGTTCTACACGTCGGGAGATCTGCCGGGCATTCGCGGGAACATCCTCCCGCTGGACGAATTAAAGCGACAGCCGTGGTATGACGGGTACAGGGGCAGGCACTGGATCGTTTACGACGGGCATGTGTATTTGCTGCAGCAACTGATCAGCAATTTGAAAGAAAGCAATTTCATGGTGATCACGATCGATTACGACAGCATCTTTTCCGATCTGGACCGGCTGTCGGAGCATATTTCCGTGAGCATTGAAGGCGTGGACCGGGAGCCGATCTATCACAGCGCCCAGCCGTTTGCCCCGGCTCGGGACGCGGCGGAAATCCGCGAGCCGCTGAAGAACATCGATTGGATGCTGAAGTACTCCCTCTCCTATGACAACGCTTATTTGAATGCAATGGCGATTTTTAAGATCACTTTCTTCGTGATTCTTCTCAGCTTGCTGATTACGTTTTGCCTGATCTATATTTTCTCCAGCAATTTCACCCGCCGCATCGTCCGTCTCCGAAACAAGGTCGACAAGGTGGAACAAAACAATCTCGACGTCGTGATCCACAGCTCCTCGAAGGATGAGGTCGGCGAGTTGACCAACGGCATCGGCAAAATGCTCAGCCGGATCAACGGCCTGATCAGGCAGGTATACGAAGCGGAAATCGCCAAGCGGGAAAGCGAGTATAACCAGTTGATCACGCAGATCAATCCGCATTTTTTGTACAATACGCTGTCCTTCATCAACTGGCGGGCGGTGAAAAAGCAGGATATCGAAACGAGTTATATGGTAGCCGCCTTGGCCAAGTTTTACCGGACGACGTTGAACAAGGGCAAAACCCGGGTGACCCTTCGGGACGAATTGGATAACATCAAGGCCTATATCGACCTGCAGATGATAATGCATGACGGCGGCTTCGAAGCGAATTACGACATTGACGAGGGCTTGCTGACGCATGAGATCATCCATTTTATTTTGCAGCCGATCGTGGAAAACGCCATTAAGCACGGTTTTGCCGAAACGGCGGACGAGGACCTTCAGCTCTGGATTTCGGCTTGCCGCGCCAAAGAGGAACTTAAGCTGAGCGTGCGCGACAACGGCGTCGGCATGTCCCCGGAGCGGGCGGCGAGGCTGCTGTCGGCGGAAAACGGCGGCTGCGGGGTCCAAAACGTCAATGACCGCGTCAAGCTGTACTACGGCCCGAAATACGGGCTTGCCATCGCCAGCGAGCCCCGGCTCGGCACGGCGGTGACGATTACGCTGCCGTATGGACGGTAAACGGCTTGAGCAGAACTAAGCTTGCGGTTTTATAAGTTGAATTGGAGATCAGGGCGGGAATTAGGCAAGAGGGTGAAATGATTCTGAAGAAGCGGAGCGTTCGCCTTTGCGACCGGATTTCTACCTTGCTTGAATCAGGTTCAATCCTAGAAATCCGGGAACAACAGCGATCGTAAGAACATTTCACTCGGCTGCCTCCGTCTGCACAATGATTTGTTCAACTTGCCCTCCGCAAGTCCATAACGCAAGCCATGCAAATCCTGCTATAAATCAAAAAAACGTTGCATAGGCGCCCCTTTTGAAACCGGATACAATCGAGCTATCAAACGATAAAGGGGTTAGGGACATGAACAAAACATGGAAGTTAGCCTTGATATTAACCGCTTGCCTCAGCTTGTTTACGGCCAGCGCATGCGGCGGAGGCAACGGGGGCAACGCGGCCGGCAACGGCGGCAGCTCGAACGGCGGCGCCGATTCGGCTCAGGAGAGCGACTCGCCGAATTTCGATCCTTACGGTAAGTATGAAACGCCGGTGGAGTTTACGATCGGCCGCCATACGAATCACGTCAACAACTTGCCGGAAGGCGACACCATCGAGAACAACCTGGCGACGCGATACGTGGAAAGCCGGGTGAACGTCAAGGCGAAGGTCGCCTGGGAAACGGACGACATGAAGCAGAAGTTGTCCTTGTCGATGACGACCGGCGATTTGCCCGATGTCATGCTGGTCGATCGGGAGATTTTCAACCAGTTGGTAGACAATGATCTCATTGCCGATTTAACCGAGGTTTACGAGAAAACCGCTTCCGAAGGAATCAAGGAGATTTACGGGTCTTACGGCGATTTGCTGCTGGACCAAGTCAAGGTGGACGGCAAAATCATGGGCCTGCCGATGACGAACATCGGGAACCAGCACCAGCTGTTGTGGGTAAGGAAGGATTGGGTGGACAAAGTCGGGGCGGAATTGCCGAAAACGTTGGACGACGTTTGGAACCTGACGCGTACGTTCATGGAAAAAGACGCCTCCGGCACCGGGAAAACCGGCGGGTTCGTCATGGACCAAAATGCGATGAACTTCTCGCCGGTGTTTGCCGCGCATAACGCGTTTCCGACCCAATGGATCAAAAACGCCGAAGGGCAAACCGTTTACGGATCGGTGCAGCCGGAAATGAAAGCCGCTTTGGCCGATTTGAGCGAACGCTACAAAGAAGGGCTGATCGACAAACAGTTCGCCGTTCGTTCCAATGAAGAGAAAGAGGCGCTCGTCATCAACGGACAGGTCGGAATGATCTTTAATCCGTGGTGGATCGGTTATACGAACTATAAGGAATCGATCAAGCAGAATCCGGAAGCGGAGTGGGTGGCCGTATCGGCGCCGGTCGACGATGCCGGAAAATTTAAAACCATCCGCCAGGATCCGGTCGGCGGCGGGATCGTGGTCGTGAAGAAGGATTATCCGCATCCGGAAGCCATCATGAAATCGATTAATCTGACGACCGATTTCCTGTATTCCTTGACCGAGGATGCCATTCAATACAAAAAGGACCATCCGGATGAGCTGCTGACGGACAACAGCCGCTGGAACAACGATCCCACGCAAATTCCGATGCAGGTCGATTACGACGACGTTCTGAAACGTTATTACGAAGACATCATGAAGGCCGACGAATCCGGCGACGAATCGTCGATTCAGGAAGACCGGATCGTATCCTTGCGCGCCTACCAGGAATTCAAAGAGAAGGGCAACGGCATCGACGCGAATACGTACGGGGAATACATCTCCCGCATCGAAGGGCAACGGGAAGCCAACAACCCGAATCTGGACGTGATTCCCGGCGCCTTCTACGGCACGACCGAAACGATGAAGCTGAAATGGGCCAACCTGAAAAAGATGGAGGAAGAGACGATCCTGAAAATCATTATGGGCGAAGCCGGGCCGGACGAGTTCGATAAATTCGTCGATACCTGGCACCGTACCGGCGGGGACGAAATTATGGCTGAGATCAATGGGCAATAACTTTGAACCCGGGATGTGATGAAAATGGCTCAAACCGAAGCGAGTTTAGGTCGCGGAGCGAAGGTACCGCTGCGTAAACGCAAGATGCGCAACCGGCTGGACGGCATGACGTATCACCTGATGCTGCTGCCCGGCATGATCATGCTGTTCATGTTCTCGATCGTTCCGATGTTCGGCGCGGTCATGGCGTTTCAAAGATTCATTCCGGCCAAGGGGATCGCGGAATCCCCTTGGGTCGGGTGGGACAATTTCACCTACATGTTTCAATTGCCGGACAGCAAGCAAATCTTTATCAACACGATCGTTATTGCCGTAGGGAAAATCGTGCTGGGCCTGGTCGTGCCGATCGTGTTTGCGCTGCTGCTCCACGAGGTGCGGCTGAAGCTGTTCAAAAGCACGGTGCAAACGATCGTGTATCTACCCCATTTCATGTCCTGGGTTGTGCTCGGGACGATGCTGACGATGATTTTTTCCTACGACGGGATGGTCAACAACTTGCTGGAATTTCTGGGGCTCGAGCGAATCATGTTCCTGGCCAGCAATACGTGGTTCCGGCCGCTGCTGATCCTGACGGATACGTGGAAGGAATTCGGATACGGGACGATTATTTATTTGGCGGCGCTGACGAGCATCAATCCGTCGCTTTACGAATCGGCGGCGCTTGACGGGGCGAACCGCTGGAAGCAGATGCTGAACATCACTCTGCCGGGGATATTCCCGACGATCGTGCTGCTCGGCACGCTAAGCTTGGGGAATGTGCTGAACGCGGGCTTTGACCAGGTGTTTAACCTGTATAATCCGCTCGTTTACGAGACGGGGGACATCATCGATACGTTCGTGTACCGGATGGGTCTCATCAATATGCAGTATTCGTTCGCCACGGCGATCGGGCTTATGAAATCCGTCATCAGCTTCGTGCTGATCATCATCTCCTACAAGCTGGCGGCCAAATACGCCGGGTACAGGATTTTTTAGGGGGGCATCGTCATGGTACAGTCGCAAACGTTAGGGTCCCGATTCGTAAACGTGCTGATCGTCTTTGCGCTCGTGGTCATCGCGTTCCTGTCGCTGGCGCCGATGATCAACACGATCATGGTTTCAATCAGCAGCAGTACGGCGGTGAACGCCGGCCGGGTCTATTTTCTTCCCGTCGACCTGAATTTCTCATCCTATGAAAAAATCTTGAACGACGCGAAGTTTTGGCGGTCGTTTGCCGTGTCGGTGGAACGGGTATTCCTCGGGGGCGCGATCAACATGCTGCTTACGGTTCTGATGGCTTATCCGCTGTCGCGGAGCATCGTGCAGTTTCGGTCGCGCAACCTTTATATGTGGATCATCATCTTCACGATGCTGTTCAGCGGCGGAATCGTGCCCTGGTACATGGTGATCAGCGATCTGAAGCTGATCAATACCCTTTGGGCTTTGGTGCTGCCGGGGGCGGTTCCGGTATTTAACGTGATTCTCCTAATGAACTTTTTCCGGGGCATCCCGAAAGAACTCGAAGAGGCGGCGTTCATGGACGGCGCGGGACCGCTAAAAATTTTGACGCACATCTTTTTGCCGGTCTCCCTGCCAAGCCTGGCGACGATCACGCTGTTCGTCATCGTGGGCCACTGGAACAACTTCTTTGACGGGATCGTGCTGATCAACGACAGCGACAAGATCCCGCTGCAAACCTATCTGCAGCAGCTTAGCCTGACCCGGGACCAAATGCAGAATTTGACGGTCGAGCAACTGCAGCAGTTCAACAAAATATCCAGTACAACCTTGAATTCGGCCAAAATCCTCGTATCGATGATTCCGATCATGCTCATTTATCCGTTCCTGCAGCGGTATCTGATCCATGGGATTGTGCTGGGTTCGGTTAAGGAATAGGTTGGAATGACAGTAGAAACAGGAGGTGCGGTTAGTTTGATTCGATTTCCCGATGCCGTGCGGCTGGAGACAGGCGGCCGAGGCTGGGTCCGGCTGGACCCGGCGGACGGAGGCTGGGCGTTTCCCCATGGGGGGATTCGCCTTGAATTCGCGGCCGCGGCCGGCGGAAACAGCTTTGCCGTCAAAGTGAGTTCGCCGTCGGAGGCGTTATCCCGGATTCAGCTGAGCTGGAAGCATGCCTTTCCGGCGGAAACGGCATATCTGGGCGACGCGTTCGAGCGGGGATACGGCGATCTGGGGTTCGAGCCGCTTCGGCCGGATCGCATCCTGCCGTGGTATTTCATCGCGGCGGCGCCCGGGCTGGCGGAATGCTACGGGGTCATGACCGGGCCGAACGCGCTGTGCCATTGGCAGGTCAACGATACGGCCATCGACTTATGGATGGATATCCGGAACGGGACCTATCCGATTGAGCTGGGCGAAAGGGAGCTGGAGGCAGCGACTGTGGTGTTTGCGCAGCATGAGGGGGTGGAACCGTTCGAGGCGGCCGCCGCCTTTTGCCGGGCGATGTGCCCGCGGCCGCGTTTGCCGGCGGAACCGGTACACGGAGGCAACGACTGGTATTATGCCTACGGCAACAACTCGGCGGAGCTGATTGCCGAACACGCGGAGCTGGTCGCCTTGTTATCGCAAGGCAATGCCGTCAGGCCGTTCATGGTCATCGACAACGGCTGGCAGCCGGAGCATGCGGCCGACTATAACGGCGGTCCCTGGGATCGGGGAAACGTCAAGTTCGGGTCGATGGCCGAGATCGCCGGCAGGATCAAAGAGCTGGGCGTTCGACCGGGCATCTGGTTCCGCCCGCTGCTGGTCCGGGAGGCAGGCGACCGGAAGCGGGTGCTCCATGCCGATCTGCGCAAGGGCGAATACGTACTTGATCCCAGCGATCCCGAAGTCTTGCGCCGGATCGGCGAGGACGTCAGCCGGATCGTTGGCTGGGGGTATGAGCTGATCAAACATGATTTCACTACCGTGGACCTGTTCGGGCGTTGGGGCTTCCAGATGGATTTGCGTTATACGGACAAGGAAATCCGCTTCTGCGACAAGTCCAAAACGACGGCGCAAATCATCAAAGCCTTCTATCAAACGATCCGGGAACATGCCGGAAAAGCTTATATCATCGGTTGCAATACGATCGGCCATTTGGCGGCCGGCATCTTCGAGCTTCAGCGCACCGGAGACGATACCAGCGGCAAAGAGTTTGCCCGCACGCGAAAAATGGGCGTCAATACGCTTGCCTTCCGCATGCCGCAGCATCAGGCGTTCTATTTGGCCGATGCCGATTGCGTCGGCATTGCGGCCGACATTCCGTGGGAGCAAAACCGCGAATGGTTAAAGGCGGTGGCTCATAGCGGGACGCCGTTGTTTATCTCCTGCAATCCGCGCGAATTGACGGAAGCGATGCGGGCGGATTTACGCGAGGCATTTGCGCTTGCCGCCACGCCTCAGCCTTCCGCGGTACCGCTCGATTGGTTATCCACGGGCACCCCGTCGCTTTGGCGGACGGCCCGGGGGGTGGTCCGGTACGAATGGTACGGCTACCCGCGGGCGTTTGAGTGACCGCATTTCAGCAAGAACGGGAGCGGACGGCTCCCGACATCCATAACCACAGAGGAGAATGACCATGACCCAACACCTTTCCCAAGCCGATATCATCGCCTTGGTCGAGCAAACGATGCAGCAACGTCCGAAAATCGTGGAGATGTTCAAACGATGCTACGAAAATACGCTCGAAACGACGATCCACCGCCACGAGGACGGCACCGTATTCATGCTGACCGGCGATATTCCGGCGATGTGGCTGCGGGATTCCGTCAATCAACTGAGGCCGTATTTGATTCCGGCCGCTCAGGATGCCGGCCTGCGGGAGATCATCGAAGGCGTACTAAGGACGCAATGCGGGTGCATCCTGCGGGATCCTTACGCCAACGCGTTTAACGAATTCGAGAACTTCCGCGGCCACCACCAGGATCTTACCGAGATGTCGGGCTGGATTTGGGAGCGCAAATACGAGGTCGATTCGCTGTGTTACCCGATTCAACTGGCCTATTTGTATTGGAAAAACACCGGGGAAACCCGGCATTTTACCGCGGAATTCAAGTCGGCCGCCGAGCTGATCCTGCGAACCTGGCGTACCGAGCAGCGGCACGAGGAGCAATCGAAGTATACGTTCGTGCGGGAAAACGGCGGCGAAACCAATACCCTCCCGGGGCGGACGGCGTATACGGGAATGACGTGGTCGGGCTTCCGTCCCAGCGACGACGCCTGCAAGTACGGCTATCTGGTACCGTCCAATATGTTTGCCGTCGTCGTATTGGGCTATTTGCTGGAAATCAATGAACGGTTTTATCAAGACGGGAAGCTGGAAGAGGAAATCCGCTTGCTGCGGCGAGACATCCAGCAAGGCATTGAACGGCATGCTCTGCTGGAGGATGCGGAGTTCGGCCCGGTTTATGCCTATGAGGTCGATGGGCTCGGGGGGATCAACCTGATGGACGACGCCAATGTCCCCAGTCTGCTGTCGCTGCCTTATCTGGATTATTGCCGCAAGGACGATCCCGTCTATTTGAACACGCGCCGAATGATCCTCAGCCGCCGCAACCCTTATTACTATGAAGGGAAATATGCCAAAGGCGTCGGCAGCCCGCATACTCCCGAGGATTACATTTGGCATATCGGTCTCTCCATTCAGGGCATCACCGCAGTTGAGGAAGCGGAGAAGCTGGAGATCTTGAACATGTTCGAGCGAACCGACGCCGGGACGGGACTGGTCCACGAAGGTTTCCATAAGGATCATCCGGACGAATATACGCGGGAATGGTTCTCCTGGTCCAACGCCATGTTCGTCGAGTTCGTGTTAAGTTTGTGCGGCCTGCAAATCAGCATGCGATAGCCCAGGATCCATAAAATGAAACCTTGGAGGTCATGCCGTGAATAGGAATCGAAGCAACAAGCCGTTGTCGTATTTTTTCGCGCTGCCCCTGGCGTTTGCCCTAATCTTGACGATGTTCGCCGGGGCGGGAAGCTCTCAAGCCGCCGCAGTCGGGCCTGCCGATGCGGATGCGGCGATCAAAGCGTTTAACGCGAAGTTCTGGGACCCGCAGGCGAAGTATTATTGGGCCGATTCGAACCGCGGCGACAAATACCAAAGCTTCTGGGTGGAAGCCGAGCTGTGGGAGATGGTGATGGATGCCTATCAGCGCACAACGGACCGGGAGCTGAAGGCGCAGCTTCGTACGCAAATCGACGAGGTTTTCGACGGGGCCGTCGCGAAGCACGGGGAGGATTGGACGAACAATCCGTTTAACGACGACATCATGTGGTGGGCCATGGCCAGCGCGCGGGCCTATCAAATCACGGGCGAAACCAGATATCTGGAGAAGGCCCGATATTACTTCGATTTCGTGTACGACACGCAGTGGGACGATTCATTCGCGAACGGCGGCATCTGGTGGCTGAACAGCGAGCATGTCACCAAAAACGCCTGCATCAATTTCCCTGCCGCCCAGGCAGCCGTGTTCCTGTACGAAATTACGGACGATCGGCATTACCTGGAGGCGGCGGAGCGCATCTTCCGCTGGGGCAAAACGATGCTGACCGACGGCAACGGCAAGGTATTCGACCGGATCGAGCCGGATCGCGGCGCCGTCCCGGACGCCACGCATTACAATCAGGGAACGTTTGTCGGCGCGGCGGTAGGCCTGCACCGGGTGACCGGCGACCCGATTTACCTGGAGGATGCCGTGAAGGCTGCCCGGTTTACGATGGAGCGTTTGGTCGACGATAACGGACTGCTGAACTACGAAGGCCCTAACGGGGATTTGAAAGGCGGCAAGACGATTCTCATCCGGAATTTGGCGTATCTGCAACAGGCGCTGAACGATGGCAATGCCCGCGCCTACCGGGAATTTGAGCAGGGATTCGATGCCTGGCTGGCCTTCAACGCCGCAACGGCATGGAACCACCGGAACGAGGAGGGGATCGTCGACGGGAACTGGGTGGGGCAGCTGCTCGCCGGAACCTACGAATCATGGGCTTCCTCGGGTGCCGTCGAGGCGTTGACCGTGCTGGAGCCGAAGGACGTTAACCTGAGCTACCCGGCGAAATCCGCTTACTCCAAAATCGAGGCGGAACAATACAACCTCGGCAAAGGGTTCGTGCTGGAGGGCAGCGCGGAAGGCACGTTGCAGCTGGGCGGCATCCAGTCCGGTCATTATGCCGCCTACAAGAATGTCGACTTCGGGACGAACGGGGCTGCGGGGATTATCGCCCGGGCGGCCAGCGGAACGTCCGGTGGGAAGATCGAAATCCGGCTGGATGCCTTGGACGGACCGAAGGCCGGTACCGTTAGCGTGGAAGGAACGGGCGGCTGGAACAACTTCATCGACGCGGTCGCCGTGCTTCAGGATGATCAAGGGAAACCGCTGACGGTTACCGGGATCCATGATGTATACCTGGTGTTTGCCAAGACGAACGACGACTACCTGTTCAATTTGAACTGGTTCAAGTTCACGGCGACCGATCCGACGAAAACCGATGCCTTCGCCAAGCTGCGGGCGGGGAACTTCGATGCCGGCGAAGGGCTGGGCAAACATGCCGAACACGGCTATTTGGATGCGATCACCGATGGCGCGTACGCCATGTATCGGGACCTTGATTTCGACAGTGGCGCGGCCGGCGTAACGGTGCGCGTAGCGAGCGGCCATCAAGGCGGGACGATCGAAGTCAAGTTGGACGCTCCGGACGGACCGTCCGTCGGCGTCATTCCGATTCCCGCCATGGGCGATTGGAACAGCTGGGTGGACATCATGTCCATGATCGACGATACCCGGGCCGTCGGCATCCATGACGTGTATCTTGTTTTTCATGGGACGAACGGCAGCGACTTTCCCTGCAACCTCGATTGGTTCAGCTTTACGACCGTCAAGGGCAAGGCAAGGGATGCGTACGGCAAGCTTGAAGCCGAAAACGCGACAAGCGGCGGCGGCTTCGGCACGGAACAGGGCGGCGGGCAAACCTATCTGGCGGGTTTGTACGGACCGAACCAGCCCTACGCGATGTACAACTACGTCGATTTCGGCGATACGAATCCAACCCGGTTTCATGTCAACGCAGCCAGCGATACCGGCGGCGGGACGATTGAAGTGAGGATCGACAGCCTGAGCGGCCCCGTGATCGCGACCGGTACCGTGACCGGAACCGGCGGCTGGCAGAACTTTCAGGTGTTCTCGGCGGACGTGACGGCAGCGGTGACGGGAAAACATATCGTGTTCCTGATCTTCAAAGGCTCGGATTGGCTGTTTAACCTGGATAAGTTTACGTTCGGAGATCCGGCCGTGTTTACGGCTCCTACGGTTCCGCCCGCTCCGCCTCGCGACGAAGTGCCTCCGGGAGACGTTGAGAACGTTCGGGCGATGCGGGAAAACGGGCAAATCCGGCTCGATTGGGACGGCCCGTACGACATGGACGGACAGATGGTTCGGATCAGCGTATTCAAGAACAAAAAGCAGGAAGGCCATACGCTCGAGGTCGGACGGGGCATTCAGACGGCCATGCTGCCGGGGATAAAAAATCCGAAGCATTATTCGGTCGTGTTTAAGGCCGTAGATAGTTCGGGAAACGTCTCCAAAGGCTACACGATCCAACTGGAAGACTATCTTTCTAAATAAGAATTGCAAAACAGACCGATGCGGATCCTGGATCGACGATCGGTCTGTTTGTTTTTGCCCGAATATGAATTCATCCGCTTGCTTCTCCTCAAACCGCAAGGCCTCCTGATTGGCGGGATATATATCCCCGTTGCAATACAGGCGATCCGGGAACGCATTCAATAAAAACGGCGCACGGTTTCGCGATAGGTTTGGGGAGTGATTCCTTTCCATTTTTTGAACAGCTGGCAAAAATAAGCTTCGCTCAGCCCGCCCACTTCGCGGCTGATCCGCTTGATCGGCTTGGAGGTCAGTATCAGCAGGGCGCAGGCCTCTCTGATTCGCCTGGCCGCAATATAGTCCGAGAGGGTTCGTCCGGTATGCTGCTTGAACAAATGCGACAGGTGGTACGGAGACAGATGAAGATCCTCCGCGATCCGCTGCAATTGGAAAGGTTCTTTGAAATGGGCCTCGACCCAATCCATCATCTTCTCGACATGCTGCGTGGCCTTGCCCTGCCCGGAATCGGCGTCGATGCCGTCCGTGAATACGTGAAGCTGAAGATGCCTTAGCAGCGCCAGAAAGAACAAACCGAGATCCTCCTCGACGGCGGGCGACGCCTTGGTCCGCAGCCGCTGGAAATCCTCCAGCAGATTCGGCAGCCGCCGATCGGCATGCAGCTGGAATACTTGCTTGGGCAAAACCCCTCGCCACACTTTGCTGAAAAAGAACGCCAGCTTGGGAAACGGCGCCAGCCAGGGCTCGACCAAATGCGGGTTAAAGGTCAGATTCGTGCGGATGTAGGACATGTCGCCATGAACGGGAACCTCTACCCGGTGAAGCTGATAGGGCTGGAAAAGGACAAGCGTTCCGCTTGCTAAAGGGTATTTTACGCCTTCCACCGCAATCTCGCCGAGTCCCTGATGCACGTAAAGCATCTCGATCCCTTGATGGGCATGGACTCTTCGCCAGTGCACCTCTTTGGTTTCGTTCCGATAATCGAACGTATAGCCGGCTGCGCCCAGATCCATCGATTCACGATACTCCACATGAAAGCCTCCATCCGCAAACGCAATATTCCCATATATCATAACAGGTTAAAATCGGAAACGGTATGTGATACATTAAGGATGTTAGCAATGCATCTTATTTAAGGTTCTTAAGGAGGAATTCCATTGGCAGCGATACGGATCGGCAAGATCAGTTTTTGGCACGTGCATGCTTGGGATTATACGAAGGAAACGCAAGCGCATCCCGATACGGAGATTACGGCGGTATGGGACGAAAATCCGGAGCGGGGCCGGGAGGAAGCCGCCAAGTTGGGCGTCCCATTTTTTGCCGAGCTGGATGAGCTACTGGCGAGCGGCATTGATGCCGTCATCGTCGATGCCCCGACGCGCCTGCACCGGGACGTGATGGTCGCGTCGGCCTGCGCCGGCAAGCATATTTTTACGGAGAAAGTGCTGGCGCCTACGCTTCGGGAGGTTCGGGAAATCCTGGACGAAGTGCAAAAAAACAACGTCAAGCTGACGGTATCCTTGCCTCGCTTGAATGACGGATATACGCTGGCCATCTCCGAAGCGCTGCAAGAAGGGCTGGTCGGGCGCGTGACCCAGGTCCGCGTTCGTTTGTCCCATAACGGCGCGACGGCGGGATGGCTGCCGGAGCATTTCTACGACTTGGAGGATTGCGGCGGCGGAGCCCTGATCGACTTAGGTTGTCATCCGATGTATTTGACCCGGCTCTTCCTGGGCGAAGACCCCGCCGAGATTTCGGCGCAGTTCGGTTATGTCACGGGCAAGCCGGTCGAGGATAACGCCGTCGTAACGTTAGGCACGCCATCGGGAGCGGTCGGCATCGCCGAGACGGGTTTCGTGAACCGCTTTTCGCCGTTTGCGATCGAGGTTCACGGAACCGACGGCACCTTGTTGTACGGCGCGCCGGAATCGAAGCTGCTGCTTCGCACCGGGACGAAGGGTGAGGAGTACGCCGAGCGTTGGCATGAGTTGCCGATCCCGACCAACCGCTCAAGCGCATTTGCGCAGTGGATCGGCCATATCCAAAACGATACGTCGGCGGACGAGAATGTTCGCATGGCCGTGGAATTGACCCGGCTCATGGAGGCTGCCTATCGTTCGGCCAACGAAAAACGCAATATAGCGATATAAAGGCACAACAGAGCGCAATGAACCTCCCCTTATAATTTGAAGCGAAACCTATTAAAATGGGAGGTCACGCAAAATGTGGGCACAAGCGATTGAACAAGCCGTCCGGCAAACGGAACGCAATATCGAACGATTTCGGGACCAATTCCCCCACGTAAGCCGGGACGGCCGCCACTATGAGCTGAATCCGAACACCGATTGGACGGACGGGTTCTGGTCGGGCATTTTATGGCTTTGTTACGAATACACGGGGGAGAAGCGGTTCCGCGAGGCGGCGGTTCACACGGTTGACGGCTTTCGGCGGCGGCTGGAGCGGAACCCGGCCAGCCTGGACCATCACGACATCGGGTTCCTGTATTCCCTGTCGACTCAAGCGGGCTGGATCCTGGAACGGGATGAGGAAGCGCGCCGGCTTACGCTGGAGGCGGCGAACGTCTTGCTGAAGCGTTGGCGGGAGAAGCCGCAGTTGATCCAGGCCTGGGGGCCGGAGAACGATCCGGAGAACGGTGGCCGGATCATTATCGATTGCTTGATGAACCTGCCTTTGCTGTATTGGGCTTACGAACAAACCGGCGAGGAGAAATACCGCGAAGTTGCCGGAATCCATGCCGACAAAAGCCGGCGTTTTCTGGTGAGGGGAGACGATTCCTCGTACCACACGTTTTATTTCGATCCGCTCACCGGGGATGCCGTACGCGGAGGGACGCACCAGGGCTACCGCGACGGTTCCACCTGGACGCGGGGACAGGCTTGGGGAATTTACGGCTTTGCCCTGGCTTACCGCGCTCTTCGCCGGCCGGAGCTTTTGGAAACGTCCAAGCGGCTGGCGATGTATTTCATCGCGCGTCTTCCCGAAGATCACGTCGTCTATTGGGATTTCGACGCCCCGCAGGTCCCGGGAACGAAGCGCGACAGCTCGGCTTCCGCGATCGCCGCGGCCGGGATGCTGGAGTTGATCGGCCATTTGGACCCGCAGGATCCGCTGAAAGGTAAATTGCAGGAGGCCGTGACCCGATCGATGGCTTCGCTCGCTCAGAACTACGCGCCGGACCCGGCTTCCGGAGATGAAGGCTTTATCCGGCACGGCTCTTATTCCGTCCGCAGCGGCGCTTCCCCGGACGACTATACGATTTGGGGCGACTATTTCTATCTGGAAGCGTTGATGCGCATGGAAAAGGGCATATCCGGATACTGGTACGACCGATAGACTGGTACGGCCGCAATGCCCGTAATGCCGCGATCCCGCAATGCCCGCAATGGCCGTAATGCCCGTAATGGCCGTAATGCCACAATGCTACAATACCGGAATTACTGCCGTCCAGGTCGCCGCCGCATACGAAGGATAACGGACCCCAGGCCGTTAATTGCCCCAAAAGAAGGGCATAAAAATTGTAACGGACCCAGGGGGCGTTATTCCCTTTAAAAAGGTGAAAATCGTCTCGTTTGGAGCCCGATAACGTCAGTGGAGTCCGTTAGCTCAGGAAATAACCGGGAAATGAGCGATTAACGTCATTACGGTCCGTTACGAAGCCTTGCCGATATAGTAGAATCCATTAGCGCTGGAGTCAATCGTCCGGGGCAAAGCATAAATGGCCGGGAACGCGAAAATGGCGGTGCGGGGATCACTCCCTTGCACCGCCATTTTCTTATTAAATGTTTTGAGCATATTCCGGGGACGGCACCTTGGTCAGCACGACGTACAGGCTGGCGGGTTCACTGCCGGAGTTGCGATAAGAGAACGCTTCTTCGCCGGATAGGTGCAGCACCTCGCCTTTGCTTAGCGGCGAGGTTTCTCCGTCTACCGTGACGGCGCCTGCGCCTTCCAGAGCAAGAATAAAGACGTCGGTGTTTGGATGAGTATGGGGCGGCAGCTCTTGCCCCGGCATGAAGTTCAGCACGAAGACGACGCTTTCTCCCTTTTTGAAGGCGATGCGTTTCGTGAATTTATCCGCTTGATAGTCCTGCAGCGCGGTTAAGGCCAATTTTTCCATAGGTAGGTTCCTCCTTGAACGTCCGGCCCGAGCCGGATGATTTAGTGTGTGGCGGGTTTCGTTTCTTCCTGGTTCAATGTTAGCATCGTTAGCCCGATTTATTCTTGATCCAGATCAAGAAAACGAAAAAAATGCCGCCAATTCAAAAGTCCTTGAAAATGCCATTAATGCAAAATGCGGTAAATTGAATGGAGGTGCATGGATATTTTTTGAAAATCAGGCGAAAGGAGTAGCGCTCGTGACAAGTTATCTGGGGATGGATCAAGAAGCCGTTTTAATGGAGATCAAGCGGCTCAAGCAGAAGGCCGACCGGCTGCTCGCGATGTCGATCCGGCTGAACGAGCCGGGCATGGCGGACGAGGCGGAGCGACTGTATCAGCAAATCGACAGATTGACGTTGCTAACCGGATGACCTGACACAGCCACGCTCATACATGGCATGATTGAATAGTGCTTTTGTGTTACATAATATAACGCCACAGAGTTAAGTTTTAATTATTTTAGCGTAAATATATTGACATTAGCTTTGATTCGCCTATAATAATACACAAGATTGCTAGTTTATACGATCACCCCCCCCAATTTAATGGTAGATTACTTAACGTGAAAAGGGGCGTGTGGAAATGGCGGCATCAACGGCTGGCGAATGGAAGCAGGACATTTTGAGGATTTACAACGCGATAAATAAGCAAATATTTAACGTGGGCGTAAAACAGCAAAAGGTGGATTTCGTCGGCAACAAAATCGTGATTATCTCATTGAATGGACGAGTGCCGGTTTTGAAGCTCTTGGACGAGGATTATCCCCAGGCCACCAGGCAGCTGGATTACCTGTTGTTTCAGGTGTTCAAGCGGGAAATCAAGGCGGCCCTCGAACGTCAATTTCAATTGAATATCGTCGCAGTACTCAAAGATTACGATGCGGAGACCGAATTTTCCGGTACGATCGTGGTCTTGGATCGCGACGTGGAGCAATATCTGAAGGAACCGCTGGAACTTCGGTGATCGAAAGAGCCGGCCAATCGTCAGTTTAGACTCGCAGTGCATCATATAGGATGCGCTATGGGCCTCGACTGGCGATTTTTTTATAGCCAATAACGAGTTGAAGTTCAAGGAGGAGATGAGACATGCGGCACAAAATCGAAATTGCCGGCGTAAGCAAGTGGTTCCGCAGAAACGGTCAGGACATTCCCGCCATGCAGGAAACGAATTTAACGATCGCAGAAGGGAGGTTCGTCAGCATTATCGGCCCCAGCGGCTGCGGCAAGTCTACATTGTTTAACATCATTGCCGGGCTCATCCCGCCATCGACCGGAGAGGTGCTGGCGGATGGGCAAAATATCGTCGGTAAAACGGGATACGTCGGCTACATGCTGCAAAAAGACATGCTGCTCCCCTGGCGGACGATCCTGGACAACATTATTCTCGGCATGGAAGTCCGGGGGGTACCCAGAAAGGAAGCCGTGGACCGGGCCCTGCCGCTGATGGAGAAATACGGGCTCAAGGGATTTGACAAGCATTATCCCAAGGAGCTGTCGGGAGGGATGCGCCAGCGGGCCGCATTATTGCGCACGCTGCTGTACGACCGGGACATTATTTTGCTGGACGAGCCTTTCGGCGCGCTGGACGCCCAAACCCGGCTGACGATGCAAAATTGGCTGCTGCAAATCTGGACCGACTTCGGCAAAACGGTACTGTTCGTAACGCATGACATCGACGAGGCGATTTATTTGTCCGACGACATTTACGTGTTCTCCCCGCGTCCGGGCCGGGTCAAAACGAAAATCACGGTGACGATGGAGCGTCCGCGCAAGACGGAGGACATGACCTCGCCCGATTTCATGGAACTCAAGCATCTGTTGCTCGACCAGCTATCGGCGGGGCATGCCGAAGAGGATATCGCGTTGTGAGATGTGAGAGCCGCAACATCCGCAAAAAATAGGAGGGATGAAGTATGGAAGAAACTGTGCGAAAATCGGCTTTTGTGATCCATTCGCTGCCTCACGAGGCTGTGGAAACGGTGGGGAAGACGGTTAAGCCCGCGCCCGATTCCAAGCCGCTTCCGCTGATTCACGATGAAGAAAAGTCGAATCGGCGGCGGTCCCGGGTGATCGGGTGGGGGAGGCTGGCCGTTGCCGTCCTGCTCTTCGTCGTATGGGAGGCGTTTACCCGCATCGGCTGGCTTGACGCTTACTATTGGAGCAACCCGAGCGCGATCGTGCAAACGGCCTGGCTGCAGATGACGGAAGGCTCCCTGCTTTCCGATATCGCTTATACGTCCGGCTCAACGGTGCTGGGCTTCGCGTTCGGCACGTTATGCGGCGCGCTTCTCGGCCTTTCCTTCTGGTGGTCGCGGAGCTACGCCGGCATCAGCGAGCCCTACCTGATCATTTTGAACGCCATGCCCAAGCTGGCGCTGGCGCCTGTGCTCGTCATTCTGCTGGGCATCGGCTTTTTCTCCAAAGTGGCGCTCGCCTTCTCCATGACGATCGTCGTCTCGGCTTTATCGGCTTACAGCGGAGTAAAAAGCGTGGACCCGGATATGGAAAAGCTGATGTATTCGCTCGGGGCGAAACGGATGCAAGTGTTTACCAAAGTCGTGATTCCGTGGTCGATGCCGTGGATCATCAGCAGCTTGCGCATCAACATCGCTTTGGCGCTGGCGGGAGCGATCGTCGGCGAATTCATCGCCTCCAGCCAAGGCGTCGGCCGAATGATCATGTACGCGGGCACGATCCTCGATATCAATCTGGTTTGGGTGGGCGTGATGGTTTTGTCGGTGCTTTCCATCGTGATGTACTGGGGGGTGGTACTCCTCGAAAAAGCGTTGTCCAAAGGGTTGGGTGTGAAATAGGCACGGCCGTAACCCGGCTGAACCGGAGAATTTAAGTTGAGGGGGAACTCGCATGAGAAAAAGCAAAACGTTACCGCTGCTGCTGTTATTGGCGTTAACCGGAGGATTACTGGCGGGGTGCGGCGGCGAAAAGGGCGAGCCGACGGCGAAAGCGGCCGGGGGCGGCGGAGACCTGAAAAAAATCGTGATCGCCGAACCGGTTCACTCGACGGGGTATCTTCCGCTTTATTTGGCCCAGCGGGAAGGGTACTTCGAGAAGCGGGGGCTGGACGTGGAAGTGATCCAGGCCGCCGGCGGGGCTCACGTCACCGCGGTGGTCAGCGGCGACGCGTGGGGCGTCATCGGCGGGACGGAGTCCAATGCGCTGGCCAACAACAAAAATTCCGATCCGATCGTTTCGATCGTAAACGTCGTCAACCGGGCCAACGTTTACCTGGTGGCCAAGAAGGGGCTGGCCCCTGCCGGCGATTCGGAGGCGGACTTGAAGGCGTTTTTCGAGGGTAAAAAAATCAATGCTGGGCGCCACGGAGGCACGCCGAATTTGCTGATCCGGTATTTGCTGATTTACCTGGGGCTGGATCCAGAAAAAGACGTGACGCTGCTTGAGCCGGCCGACGCGTCGACTGTCGTGACGATGGTGCAGCAGGGAGCGGCGGACATCGGCAACGGCGCCGAGCCGCAAATCAGCGACGGCATTTCCAAGGACGTCTGGGGAGAGCCTTTTTACAAGTTTCATGATTTCGGCGATTTCTCCTATTCCGTGCTCAGCGTGAAGAAGTCGACGATCGAAAAGGACCCGGAAACGGTACGGAAATTTACCGACGCCATCATCGAAGCGCTGGAAGCGGTCAAAAACGATAAGGAGCTGGCCATGAAAAACATGAAGGCCGAGTTCCCGACGCTATCGGACAACGCCATTCAGGCTTCTCTCGACCGCGCCTACGCGGACAGCCTCTGGAGCCCGGACGGATTCATCACGGAAGCGGCGGTAAGGCAGGACATGGACGTGCTGATCAAAACCGGCATTTTTACGGGGGACTATGCTTACGACCAATTGGTCGACATGCAGTTCGTCAATCAATCCAAATAAGGGAACGCGAGGTGAAGGTCAGTGAACAAGTTGGAGCAAAAGCTGCTGCACAGCCGCTCGGCCGTTTTGGTGGTGGACGTGCAGAACGATTACTGCCATCCGGAAGGAGCCTTGGCCAAGGTGGGCAACGACGTTGGAGCCGTAAGCGGCATGATGCCGAATTTGCACCGTCTGCTGGCGGCGGCGAGACGACTCGGCGTGCCGGTCATCTTTATCCAGACCTTTCATGAGGAAGCGACGGATTCCGAGGCCTGGAAAGACCGCTCGAGCGGCCGGTCGTCCGAGGTGTGCCGGACCGGTACCTGGGGCGCCGACTTTTTCGAGGTTGCGCCGGAGCCGGGCGAGGCGGTCGTCAATAAGCACCGCTACAGCGCCTTCGTGAATACGCGGCTGGATTCGGTGCTGCGCAGCCAAAAGATCGAGACGCTGATCATGACCGGCGTCAGCACCAATGTGTGCGTGGAATCGACGGCGCGGGACGGATTTATGCTGGATTATCATATCGTGCTGCTTAGCGATGCCTGCGCGTCTTATTCGAGACAAGCCCATGAGATGACGGTGGAAAATATCGCGGGTTATTTCGGCGAAGTGACGGAGGCCCGCCACGTGGTTTCCCTGTGGGATCGAGCGTGGAAAGAGCCGGCCAACCCAATGACGATGACGCGATCTTAAAGCCGGTGAATGTCATGAATGATAAAACTCGCGCGCTGGTTCAATACATTATTTGCACGGGCGCGTTTCTGTCCAATTTATCCGCCGGGATGTTCAACATCGCCCTGGTGGATATCGCCCGCGATTATGCGGTCGACATCGCCGCCGCACAGTGGGTCGTGACATCGTATCTGCTGGTCATTTCCGTGCTGCTGCCGGTCATGGGGCGGCTGGGAGATACCCGCGGCCGGCGGTTCGTGCATAATCTGGGTTACTTCGGCTTCGCGCTGGGGGCGCTAGGGTGCGCGTTTGCGCCGTCGCTGGGCTGGTTGATTTTCTTCCGGATCGTGCAAGGTGTAGGCGCCTCGATGTACCAGGCGACGAATATGGCGTTGATTGTTTCATTGTTCCCTCCGGAAAAAAGGGGGAAGGCGCTGGGACTGATCAGCACTTTCGTCGCCGCCGGTTCGATGGTCGGGCCAAGCCTGGGCGGCGTGCTGATTCAGTGGTTTTCGTGGGAAACGTGCTTCTGGCTGTTGGCCGGCGCGGCCTTGTTGGCATGGGCCCTCGCCCAGCGCTTTATTCCGAAGGATATCCCGGAAGAGCGGGGACGGATCGACGTGACCGGAGCGCTGCTATTCGCCGCGGCGCTAACGGGACTGGTCACCGCGATCAACCTGGGCCCCGGGTGGGGTTGGAACTCCCCGGCCGTGATGGGGCCGTTGCTCCTGTTCGCGTGCTGCGCCGGCGGTTTTGCCGCCTGGTGCCTATCCCCGCGATGGAGCCGGAGAGCGGGCGCAGCTACTCTTGATTTGCCCGGGAGCGGGCGTCGGAGAATACAGGTTGGCAAGCCTTGGGCGGGCAGTAAGCCGCTAGAACCGATGCAACGTGCAGGCAGTTCCCCGTTCATCGATGTCAAGCTGCTCGGGGACGCCGCGACGAACGCCGGGATCTGGATCACGATCGTGACGTATATGGCCGCTTTTTCGGCGCAGTTGGTCCTGCCGGTGTTTCTTCGTCATGAGCTGGACACGCAGCCGGCGATGGCCGGGTTGATCATGATGGGATACCCGCTGGCGCTGATCGTCGCTTCGCCGGTGTTCGGCAGTTTGTCGGACAAGCTGGGTTCGCTGCCGCTGCTGTCGGCCGGCCTGCTGACGATGGGGGGCACGCTGGCGGCCCTCGGTTTCCTTTCGCCGTCGTATCCGCTGTTTCTCCTGATCCTGCTGATCGTGCTGCTTGGCGTTTCCATGGGCATGATCACGTCGCCCAATACCAGCCTCGTCATGGGCCGGGCCGGCAATGGGCACCTCGGCTTGATCAGCAGCCTGTTGGCTTTGTCCCGGAACCTCGGCATGATGTTCGGCACCGCGGCGGGCGGCGCGCTGCTCGCCGGAGAGGACGACGGCCGGCCAGGCGGGCCGGCCGTGGGAGAGGCCGTGGCGGGCGGCGCCGGAGCAGCCGGGATGACGGGGATGACCGAAACGGCGGACATGTCAGGCCTGCACGCCGTATTCGTCCTTTGCCTGGCGCTGGTATTGTCCTCTTTGCTGCTCTTGCTTGTTACCGTCCGCCAAGCGCGGCAACACCATCGGGAGGAGACGGTGTCGTCTTAACTTATAAAGCCATTGCCTGGCCTGAAGCGGCCGGGGCAATGGCTTTTTTGGCGCCGGGGTTAACGGACCGAAGAGACGTTATTTTGCCGGAAAACGATGTTTTCCCGAATGAACGGACCGGAAAGACGTTATTCGGCCCAAACAACCGTAAACTGCATTGATTTGAGCCCGATTAGGCCCCTGGAGTCCGTTAAAGCGGGAAATGATCGGGAAATGGGCAAATAACGTCATTACGGTCCGTTAGCATGGTCTGAAGCCCGCGCAATTACAACGTCACCCCGGTTTTGAAAATAGCCAGTTCCCGCACCTCATTCTCTTCGTTCCGCGTTTTGCGGCCGCTGGCCACCTCGATAACGTAGGCGATGAAATGTTCCAGTACCTCCTCCATCGGCGTTTCCAGCAGAGGTCCGGCGTTAAAATCCATCCAGTGCTGCTTGCGGTCGAACAACTGATTGTTGGTGGCTACTTTTACCGTTGGGACGAAACTGCCGAACGGAGTGCCGCGGCCGGTCGTAAACAGGACGAGCTGACAGTCGGCGGCGGCCAGGGCGGAGGAGGCTACCAGATCATTGCCCGGGGCTTGCAGCAGGCTGAGCCCTTTTTTGCGGAGCTTCTCGCCGTATTGCAGGACGTCGACGACCGGAGCGGTCCCGGCCTTTTGTGTACAACCGAGCGATTTGTCCTCCAAAGTGCTGATGCCGCCCGCTTTATTGCCGGGGGAGGGGTTTTCGTACACGGGCTCGCCGTACGACAGGAAATACTGCTTGAAGTTGTTGATCAGGCTGACGATTTGCTCGAACACGTCCCGGTTCTCCGCCCGCGCCATCAGCATTTTTTCCGCGCCGAACATTTCCGGAACCTCGGTTAGTATCGTGGAGCCTCCCTGGGAGACCAGAAAATCGGAAAAAGCGCCGAGCAACGGGTTGGCTGTAATGCCGGAGAAGCCGTCAGAGCCGCCGCACTTCAGCCCGACATTCAGCTCGCTAAGCGGAACCGGCTCGCGGCGGTCTTGCCGGGCGGCCTCGTAAAGCTCCTCGAGCTGCGCCAGCCCAGCCTCGAGTTCGTCTTCAACCTCCTGGGCGACAAGAAACTTGACGCGCCGTTCGTCATAGCCTCCCAGCAAGCTGCGGAAGTCGTCGACGATGTTGTTCTCGCAGCCGAGGCCGAACACGAGCACGCCGCCGGCATTCGGATGCTGCACGGCGTCCAGCAGGATGCTGCGCGTCATCTGGTGGTCGTCGCCAAGCTGCGAGCAGCCGTAGGGATGCTTCAGCACGGTGATGTTGTCAAAGGTACCGAGATCGGGATGCTCCGCCTTGAATGCGGTGATCAATTGTTCGGCGATCCCGTTCACGCAGCCCACCGTAGGTACGATATAAAGGTCGTTGCGGATGCCGACCTTGCCGCTTTCGCGGCGGTACCCCTCAAAAGTAAGCCGGCGTTTCGGATAGGTGACCGGATTGAGGTCCGGCACATATTCGTATTGCTCTTCGCCTGCCAGATTCGTTTTAATATTGTGCGTATGCACCCATTCACCTGCGGTAATGTCGGCCGCGGCATGGCCGATCGGGTAGCCGTACTTGATCACGGCCGCCCCGGAAGCATGGGAAGCAAGGGCGATTTTGTGGCCCTGTGCGATATCATTCGCCGCTTGCAACTCCTGCCCGCCGATCTCGAGTTTCTCCCCCACCTGAATTGGGCGAAGCGCCACCGCGACCGTATCGCGCGGATTCATTTTCATGAGCGTTTTCATCTGCCGCATCCTCCTATACTAGTTGTGTCAAAGCTGAACGAGTTCCCCGTTCTTCAAGCAAAGTCAGGCATGATTGAAGCGATCTCTCCAGATCGGGCACCATGGTCAAATCCATTCCCCACAAGCTTTCTTCCTTCAGGATCGTCGTTACGAAGGTTAGCGGGGCTGCCCAGGCCCGATCGAAGCGGGCGATCACATCCTCGCCGTCCTGGCGTTTGACCTTATCTCCGCGGTAGCTGAGCAGCAGCGCGGCGAAGGCCAGCGTGATCAACGGAGGCAGCTGGCCTTTTTCCGCTTGATAACGCAGCAGGATCGGCAGCAGGCGCGTCTTGAATTTGGAAATGCTGTTGAGATAAATGGATGTTAGTTCATGCCGGATGGATGGATTTTTAAAGCGTTCCTGCACCGCTTCGGCATAAGATTGCAATTCCTGTCGCGGAAGATCCAGCATAGGGATCAGTTCGTCCTGAATCAGTCGCTTGACGAAAACGGAAAAAACATCGTCATTCATTACGTCCTCGACGGTTTCCAGACCGGCCAGCAATCCCAGGGAAACCATGGCCGTATGCGGGCCGTTGAGCAGGTGAACCTTCCGTTCACGGTAGGGTGTCATATCTTCGGTGACGACGACATTCAATCCGGCCTGAGCCAAAGGCAGGCGCTCGGCCAGCCAGGCAGGGCCTTCAATAACCCAGAACAGGAATGGTTCCGCGGTAACCATCAGGTTATCCTGGTAACCCAACTCCTGCGCCACTTGTTCCGCCTTGTCGCGTGGATAACCCGGAACGATCCGGTCGACCAGACTGCAGTAGAACGTATTTTCCCGGTCCAGCCATTCCAGAAAATCCGCCCCCAAACGCCAGTCCTCCGCATATTGCCGGACAATGTCGCGCAGCCTCTCGCCGTTGCGGTCGATCAGTTCGCAGGGGATAATGGCAAAGCCTTTTTTACCTAATTGAAAGCGCTTGTAAAGCAATGCCGTCAATTTTCCCGGAAAGCTCTGTTGCGGCGCATCCTCCAGACGGTCTCCGGGATGGTAGGCTATTCCGGCTTCGGTCGTGTTGGAGGTAATGAATTCGAGCTGATCATTCTCCGCCAGGGCCAGGAAACTATCATTGTCCGTATACGGATTGATAAGACGGCTGACACTCGTCATGATTTCCCGATCGTCCACGTTTTCTCCGTTCAGAATGCCACAGAGAAGCACGGTATAGAGATTGTCCTGCTCGGCAAAAAGATTACTTGGGGCGGTTTGGAGGGGTTGGATCAAGACCGCGCTGCCCTGGAACAACCCCTTGTTGTTCATTTGCTGCAGTTGCCAATCCACAAAGGCGCGCATAAAGTTTCCTTCCCCGAACTGGATCACTCGTTCGGGATAGGAGGGTAAATCAGGAAAAGCAGTTCGCGAAAGCGTCTGTGCCATGATAATGTCTCTCCTTTAGTAAAGGTTAATAAAAGAATGCACACGTTAACATTTTTATTTAAAAAAGAGAAACCTCTTCTTTAAACCGATTTTTTCATCCCGATAGCCCGAGGATGGACATCCTTTGTTCAAGCTTCTAATTTCACCACGGTTTGACGGATCATCAGCGTCGTTTTTACCAAAGATTGCTCCGGTTTGGTGTGCGGCTCCTGCATGAGTTCGATGAGCTTTTTGGTACCCAGCTCGCTGATATCCGCAATCGGCTTGCGTACGGTAGTCAGCGCGGGGTTCGTGTACCGCGCAAACACGATGTCGTCGAATCCGATTAAGGATATCGTATCCGGAACAGCCGCCCGGGCCGCGTAACATGCATTCATCGCGCCGATCGCCATATCGTCGTTGGCACAAAACACGAGCGATGGAGGGACCGGCCGAGCAAGCAAAACATTCATCATTTGGTATCCGCTCTCAATGCTGTAATCGCCGTTCACAAAATAATCGGAGCTGGAAGCTATGCTGTGGGCGAGCAGGCTGTCAAGAAAACCTTGCTTGCGTTCCGTGGACGACTTAAACCCGGTTTTGCCTTCGATCATCGCCAACCTGCGGTGACCTTGTTTAATCGCATAGTCGATCGCTTCCCGCACTCCGCCCCTGTCATCGGCAACCACGTTCATGATCCCTGGATCCTCCAAATGACGGTTGAGAACAACAAAAGGAATCCCCGCTCTTTTGACATGGTAAATGAACTCATTGTCCGCATCGCTTTGGCTCATCACCAGAATCCCGTCAAAACGATGCGGCGAGATGCCGTCCAAATGCTTGATGCTGTCGATCCCATGCACGGTCAAACTGTAATTTTCATCCAGACCATGGTTGATCCCCTTAATAACGTCAACAAGGAAGCTGGCCGAGGTTCCCTGATCGATGCTTGAGAAAAACAATCCGATTGTATACGACTTTTTTAAAACGAGACTTTTGGCGCTAAAATTAGGCACATAATTCAAGTCGGCGGCGATCTTTTCAATTTTGTTCCGAGTTTCTTTCTTAATGAGCGGATTGCCGTTCAGCGCTCTGGAAACCGTGGTATGCGAAACGCCGGCGACTTTTGCGATGTCTTTGATCGTGACCATAGGACCTCTTCTTCATAGGGAATGAATAAATGATTTAACGATTACATTGTATTCTCATTTTCCTGGATAAGTCAACGATTTTGTGCTTTGCACACGTTAAAATAAACGTTGTCTATCAAATTGTGAAATCGCTATAATGAATTCGATATTTATGTCGATTTCAGCGAAATGTATATCAAAAACCGAATAGAATGGAGCATTTAAGTCGATTTAGCATAGGCGTTGCATTAAACCCAACAAGATACCCGATGTGCATAAAGGCAGGCCAAGGCGTGGCGGTCAATAGGGTTCGAGTCT
>NZ_JBNYYG010000011.1:0-119652 GCF_050565405.1 Paenibacillus macerans
GATCCGGGGGTCAAGCTTTCGGGCACGCAGAAACGATGCCCGCCTTCGGCCAGCTTCACCCCGGTGATGAAGCCGGTCCAATCAAGCCCGTGGCCAAGCCGCCTAGCGGGCTTGGCCAAAGCGCCGCCGCGTATCACGCCGGCGGCGCAGCCTCGCAGCAGCCGCTGCCGGCGGCGCGGCTGCAGGAGATGCCGGAAGCGCTGTACGGCACGCCTGCGGCGCCGCCGGAGCTTCCGGCGTTTCCCGAGCTGTCCTTGATCGGACAGCATCACGGCACGTACCTGATCGCCCAGAACGAGCAGGGTTTGTATCTGATCGACCAGCACGCCGCGCACGAGCGGGTCAATTACGAATATTATTATGAGAAATTCGGGCATCCGGCCGATGCCTCGCAGGAGCTGCTGCTGCCGATCACGCTGGAATTCACGCCCTCGGACGCCGACAAGCTGCAGGAACGCCTGCATTGGTTCGAGCAGGCCGGCGTCGTTCTCGAGCATTTCGGCGGCGGCACTTTCCGCGTCATCGCCCATCCGTATTGGTTCCCGCAAGGGGAGGAGACGGCGATCATCGAGGAAATGGCCGAATGGGTGCTCAGCGAACGCGCGATCGACCTTGCCAAGCTGCGCGAGGCCTCGTCGACGATGGTATCCTGCAAGGCGTCCATCAAAGCCAATCAGAAGCTGACGCCGGAGGAGGCGAACACGCTGATCCATCGGCTGGCCGCCTGCAAACAGCCGTACACGTGCCCGCACGGACGACCGATTATCGTGTCGTTCTCCACTTACGATTTGGAGAAGCTCTTTAAACGGGTGATGTAACGGCAGCAAACTGGAGGAATTCATCATGTTAATTACTACGGGAGACCACGAGACACCCGTTGCGGTAAAGCGGGCGCGCGAGTTGGCGGGGTTGGCTGGCGCGCCTTACGTTCCGCGCAACCGGACGGCGTTGCCCCGGCTGGCGGAACGCCACGGGGACGGCGACATTCTGGTCGTATTGGAGCAGGGAGCCCGGCTGCACCGCACGGGCCAAGAGCCGATGGCCTTTCACCCGAGCATGGCCTTCGTCCGTGCGAAGCGCTTGTTCAAAGGCGAAAGCGATGCCATGCTTGAGGCGGCGAAGGCCGCTCCCGGGGATGTCATCATCGACGGGACGGCCGGCCTCGGCTCGGACGCCATGGTGTTTGCGATCGCCGCCGGCGCGCAGGGCAAAGTCCTGGCGCTGGAGGATTCGCTTCCGCTGTGGGCGCTCCTGCATGAGGGGCTGGGCCATTACGTTTCCGGTCTGCCGGCATTCGACGAGGCGATGCGCCGCATCGAGACGCTGCATGCCCATCATTTGGACGCGCTGCGGGCCATGCCCGACGACAGCGCGGATATCGTATACTTTGACCCGATGTTTCGCGACCCGATCCAGGAATCCTCTTCGATCTCGCCGCTGCGGGCGTTCGCCAACCCGAACCGTCTGCACCCGGACGCGGTGAAGGAGGCTTGCCGGGTAGCCCGAAAGTCGGTCGTTCTGAAGGAGCAGCGCGGCAGCGGCGAATTCGATCGCCTCGGTTTCGCCGCGAGCGTCCGCTCCCATACCAAAATTGCCTACGGAGTGATTTCGCTTGACCATGAATGAAAAACCGAAGCTGCTGGTGCTGGTCGGACCGACGGCGGTCGGCAAAACGAAACTCAGCATTGAGCTGGCCCGAAGGTTGTCCTGCGAAATCATCTCCGGCGATTCCATGCAGGTGTACCGGGGAATGGACATCGGGACGGCCAAAATTACGGCCGAGGAAATGGACGGCGTTCCCCATCATTTGATCGATGTGCTGGATCCCGGCACGCCATTTTCCGTGGCGTTGTTTCAGGAATGGTGCCGCAAGCTGATTCCGGAGATCCGAGAACGGGGGCATCTTCCCTTTATCGTTGGAGGCACGGGGCTGTACGTCGAATCGGTCTGCTACGAATTCCAATTTACGGAAGCGGGTGCGGACGAGGCGTTTCGAACCCGCGAGCTGGCCTTTGCGGAGGAGAACGGAGCGGAGGCGCTGCATGCCAAACTCGCGGCGGTCGACCCGAAGTCCGCAGGCCGGCTGCATCCGAACGACGTTCGCAGGGTCGTGCGGGCGTTGGAAATCTACCATCTGACGGGAACGACGCTGTCGGATCAACTGGACCGGCAAACCAGGCAATCTCCCTACGAGCTTTGCTTGATCGGTTTGACAATGGACCGTCAAATGCTTTATAACCGTATTGAACGGCGAATCGACGAGATGCTGCGGCTGGGGCTCGTAGAGGAGGTGCGCGGACTTCTCCGCCAAGGATATACCCGCGACCTGGTCTCCATGCAGGGTCTCGGTTACAAAGAAATCGCCGAACACCTGGAGGATGGGCTTCCGCTTCAGGAGGCCGTGGACAAATTGAAAAGGGACACGCGTCGTTTTGCCAAAAGACAGCTCTCCTGGTTCCGCCACATGCAGGATATCCAATGGATCGACGTGGGCGACGGAGAAAATTTTTCCGGGATTTTGGCGGCGGCCCATGCTATAATAGCAGGAAAGTTTCCCGAAGATCTTGAATATAATTCAGAACACTAATTGATTCCTATTGGGGGTACGGCTATGAATAAGACCATTAACATCCAGGATACATTTTTGAACCAATTGCGAAAAGAGAGCATTCCGGTCACCGTATTTTTAACGAACGGCTTTCAAATCCGGGGAACGATCAAGGCATTTGACAACTTTACCATCGTGATCGACAGCGACGGCCGCCAACAAATGGTGTACAAGCACGCGATTTCGACGTTCCAGCCGCAGCGCAACGTCTCGCTGATGCAGGAATCGCAAAACGAGGAGTAAGCCGGTTTGAAACTTTTTTGATTTCGATACGTTAAAGGTATAGGATGGGGAACGGAGCAACCTGAGCAAAGGTTGTTCTTTCTCTTTCCGGGCACTTTTTGCGAGTGCATCAACCCTTAGATGAAGGTTAAATGAAAGTTCAAAAAGTCAGCTTTTCAGCACCAAGAAGGGATGAATTCAAGATTCGATGCCGAAATCCCTCTTCGTGGTTCTACTTCGTGATGGGAAGATGACTTTTTGAACCACCTTTTAAGGCAGACTGGCAGGAAGGGAGTCAGAAAAACCATGGCTAGCAAAAGTCCTTCAAGACTGCAGAGAAGCAGCAAAACGGACAAACACGGAAAATCGCCGAAAGGACCCAAAAAGAGAAGGCTGACGGCCAAGAGAGTCCTCTGGACTTCGTTTTTCACGATTGCGTTTGCGATATTCTGCGCGATCGCCGGTTACATGTACATCACGGTCAGCGGGGAGAAGATCCTGACGGAAAACAAGGATAAGCTGACGGTGTACGAAACGACGAAAGTTTATGACCGAGCCGGGGTATTGATGGGAGAACTCTCCATCGACAAAAGCGAGCCGGTGGAATCGGACCAGATCCCGAAGCTGCTCAAAGAAGCTTTCGTCGCCACCGAAGATAAACGTTTCATGGAGCATAACGGCGTCGATTTATGGTCGATCGGCCGGGCGGCGGTCAAGGATATCGTAGCCCGCTCCCTGGTCGAGGGCGGCAGTACGATTACGCAGCAGCTCGCCAAAAATATTTTCCTGAGCGCGGACAAAACCTTCTTCCGCAAAGCGACGGAAATGTCGATTGCCATGGCGCTGGAGCGCCACAACACGAAAGATGAAATTATAACGTTATATTTGAACCGGATTCCTTTCGGCGGTACGGTATACGGGATCAAAGCGGCTTCGATCCGTTATTTCGGCAAAAGCGATTTGAACCAGCTCGACATTTGGGAAATCGCCACGTTGGCGGCGATGCCCAAAGCGCCTTCGAGATACAATCCGCTCAAAAATCCGGACCTCTCCAAAGAACGGCGCGCCGTCGTGCTCGACCTGATGTATCAGGAGGGCTACATTACGGCGGAGGAGCGGGACGAAGCCAAAGCGGTGGATTACGATTACGAGCCGCCGGAGAAAAACCAAAACTATCTGGCCTTCAAGGATTACGTCGTGGAAGAAGCCGAGGAGAAATTCGGGATGACGGAAGACGAATTGAACCGCGGCGGCTATAAAATCTACACGACGATGGATGCGCAAGCGCAAAAAGCGCTGGAAAAGGCGTTCGCCAACGACGAGTTCTTCGAAAAAAGCAAGGATGACCAGCAGGTACAGGCGTCCATGGTCATCATGAACCATGAGAACGGCAGCCTCGTCGCTTTGCTCGGGGGCCGCGATTACCAGCGCAAGGGCTTCAGCCGGCTGGATAGCCGCCGGCAGCCGGGGTCGGCGTTCAAGCCGATCGTCTCCTACGCGCCGGCGCTGGAGTCGGGGAAATTCGCGCCGAATTCGCAGATCAGCAACGAGAAGCAATGCTTCGGCGAGTATTGTCCGACGAACCTGCACGGGTATTCTCACACGATCAACCTGACGGATGCCTTGACGAAGTCGGAGAATATCCCGGCCGTCTGGCTGCTAAATGAGGTTGGGGTGGGCACCGGCGTGAAGTACGCCAAGGAAATGGGCATCACCATGGACAAGGACGACCGTAACCTGGCAATTGCCCTCGGCGGTCTGACTTACGGCACGAATACGCTGGAAATGGCCGGCGCGTTTAGCGTGTTTGCCAATGGCGGGTCGTATAATCCGCCCTATTCCATCAAATCGATCGTCGATCATGACGGCGTCGAGAAATACAAATACAAAGCACCGAAGCCGAAGCGCGTTCTCAGCGAGCAGACCGCTTATTATATGACTTCGATGATGCAAAATGTCGTTAACGACGGGACCGGGAAACGGGCCAAGCTGGATCGTCCGGTTGCCGGCAAGACGGGGACGACCCAGCACGGGATCCCGGGACTGAAGAGCAGCAAAAACCGCGACGTCTGGTTCGTCGGCTATACGCCGGAATGGACGGGCGCAGTATGGATGGGATATGACAAAGCCGATAAGGACCATCTGCTGAACGGCAGCAGTGGCCAAACGGCCGCTTTGTTCGCCGCAGTCATGAAAGAGGCGCTCAAAGGCGTGCCGGTGAAGCAGTTCCCGGTTCCGCAAAACCTGCAGGACGAGAAGCCGGCAGACGAAACCCCGACCGCGGCGCCGACCGGATTAAGCGCGTCCTATAACGCGGATACGGGAAGCGTATCGCTGAGCTGGAGCGGCGTCGAGCAGACCGATGCGGTGTATCGAATCTACCGCAGGGAAGCTTCCGAGAAGGATTTCACCCATATCATGGATTCCGTCGTGGCGCAGGCGGAGGATATCGGCGTCACGCCGGGTACGGGATATGTCTACTATATTACGGCTTATGATCCGGTGAACGACACCGAAAGCGAACCGTCCAACAACGCCCAGGTGATGATCGATGCTGCGGAGCCGCCTCCGGACAATGAACCATCGGATCCGGGCAACGGCGGTACCCCGGTTGATCCGACTAATCCCGGATTCCCTGGCGACGACGGGCAAAATGGAGGCGGCGGTTCAGGTACTCTGCCGGGCAATGGCCAAGGAAACGGCAACGGCCAAGGCAATGGCAACGGAAACGGCGGCAACAATGGGAACGGCCAAGGAAACGGCGCCGGGAATGACACGGAGCTTCCGCCGATGGACGAGGATGACGGCAGCGGAGGAACCGTGACCCCGCCGATCGAAGACGGCGACGGAGCCGGAAACGGCAGCAACGTTCCGGCCGGTACGACGGATGGGAGCCAGGGCATAGGCGGCTAAAATTTTGTGATCGGATAACACGGATAGGGACCCTCAGTACCGCAAACCGCGGTGTTGAGGGTTCTTTTTACGTCGTTAAAATGACTTTTGTGACTCTCTTTCAAATATGGTAAGCTGGTAGTACATTGTGTTGAAAGGGAACATTTTATGAAGCGAAAATTCGGAGACCGCGCGAATTGGCGCCGCGTGACCCAGCGTCAATTCAAGTCCAAGTATGTGGAGAACGACGTTTTTACGGGTTATGTCACTTCGTACAGCATCTACGCTTTGCGCGACCCGCTATGGAAAACGTACGGGTCGCATACGTTCCGTATCGCCGACAAGGGATTCACCTGGCTGCAGTACTACCCCAAAGGGGCGCATTACGTGGTCACGGCGATGTTTGACGATCAAGGCGAGATCGTGGAATGGTACATCGATATTTGCAAGACGCAAGGGATTACGGATCAGGGAGTTCCCTGGTTTGATGATTTGTATTTGGACATCGTTGTGCTGAAGAACCGCGAGGTGTTTCTGCTGGATGAAGACGAGCTCGATGAAGCGTTGACCAAAGGCCTTATTACGGTAAAAGATTTTGATTTGGCTACGGAGACCGCCCAGGAACTGCTTCATGCCATTAAGGAGCAACGTTTTCCTTACTTTCAGTTGTCTCTGGGACATTTTCGTACCGGGTATATGACTTCGGAGCCATTTCAACCTGGAGGTTAAGGAATATGGTGTTTGCCAAACGGAATCGGACGATCCATTTTGGAGAACCGCGGCGTAAACGATCCGGCATACGGAAGCGTTTGTTTCGCTGGGCATCCATCCTCGTCCTGCTGGGCTTGGGCTGGATGCTGTTTGCGCTTGCGCAAATCGGGAGCATCGAACGAAATCCGTCCGTCGTCACGGAGCTGGCGCAGCCGGCCGACGTCGGCATCGTCCTGGGGGCGGCGATGTGGGGAGACGCTCCCAGCCCGGGACTTCGGGAACGGTTGGAGCAAAGCTTGCAGGACTACGAATCGGGCAAATTCAAGCTGTTTTTGTTAACCGGCGGCCTGGACACGCCAAAATCGAATTTTACCGAAGCGGAGGGCATGGCGATTTATCTGGAGCAACACGGGGTTCCGCGGGACAAGATGCTCCTGGAGAACAAAGCTACCAGCACCTATGAAAATTTAAAATTCAGTCAGGCTATCATGAACGAGCGGGGCTTGACGTCCGCGCTTATCATCACCCACACCTATCACGGCAACCGGTCGCTGGAAATCGCGAAATCGCTCAATTACGCGGATCCCAAGCTTTCCTTGAAGAAATCGGAGGTGTTGAAGCCGATTCCGAATACGTTCCGGGAAATTCTGGCGTATTCCAAATGGAAGCTGGACCAGCTTGCTTTGGCCCTTGGCCTGGAATGATAAAACTTCTAATAAAGGACGGGGAGAGAGAATACATTTAAAAGTGTGTTTTGATGATGGCTTTCTTTTTCAGCCCTATCCCCTTAATAAGATCAAAAACATCGGGTTTTCAGCACCCGAATTTTTTTGATTACCTTTGTAAAGAGGTGATAACTCTATGTCTGGGCGCGTCATGGCTAGAAGCGGCTCCCCCGAGGAGAGACCGTCGCGGCAAATCAACGTGATTCTTCGCAATACCGAACCGCCGGTCGTCTCGCAGACGGTTCCCGATAGCGAACCGCAACCCTCGGCAAAAAGTTTGCCGCAGCAGGGCCTTTTTGCCGAAATTCAAAAGGAATTGGATCATCTGATCGGCTTGGATCATATCAAAGAGTTAATGTACGAGATATATGCGCTTCTGCAAATCGCTTCGATGCGCTCGGAGGCGGGGCTGCTGTCCGGCTCGCAGGTCTATCATATGGTGTTCAAGGGCAACCCGGGGACCGGCAAAACGACGGTAGCGCGTATCGTCGCCAAGATGTTTCAGCGGATGGGCGTGCTTAGCAAAGGGCATTTGATTGAAGTGGAACGGGCCGATTTGGTAGGCGAATACATCGGTCATACGGCGCAAAAGACGCGCGATCTGGTCAAGAAGGCGCTGGGCGGCATTTTGTTCATCGACGAAGCGTACAGCTTGGCCCGCGGCGGCGAGAAGGACTTCGGCAAGGAAGCGATCGATACGTTGGTCAAAGCGATGGAGGATCAGAAAAACCAGTTTATTCTCATCCTCGCCGGGTACTCCGATGAAATGGACTTTTTTCTATCCACCAATCCGGGGCTGCCGTCCCGTTTTCCGATCCAGATGGATTTCCCCGACTATTCGATCGATCAATTGATTCAAATCGCCGAAGGTATGGCCAAGGAACGCGACTATATCCTGATGCCGCAGGCGATACTCAAATTAAAGCAGCATTTGCTGCGGGAGAAGTGCGAAAGCGAGCACGTGTTCAGCAACGCCCGGTATGTCCGCAACGTGATCGAGCGATCCGTCCGCCAACAGGCGGTCCGGCTGCTAAGCCAATACGGCGGCGGTTCTCCGGGCAAGCTGGAGTTAATGACGATCCGTACCGAAGATTTGAAGCTCGACAAAAAGCCGTAGAATCAGGGACAGAGCAGCGGAGGGCCCGGCTGAGTTCAAGATTCGACGTCGACTAAGCTTCATGGAACCGCATCGTGCTGGAAAGCCGTGTTTTTTGATTACCGAATCCAATAAAGATCAAAAAATCGGGTTTTCAGCACCGAGAAGGTTGGATGAAGATTAGGGACAGAGCAGCGGAACGTAGGTAATCCTACGTGAGTAGCGGAGGGCCCGGCTGAGTTCAAGATTCGACGTCGAATAAGCTTCATGGAACCGCATCGTGCTGGAAAGCCGTGTTTTTTGATTACTTTTAAGGAGCAGTGATTGTCGTTGCATGAGACTAGTAACCAACAACCGGACCTAGCCGTATTGGTCAGCCTGATTACCCCGGACACGAAGCAAAGCGGAGTCGACCCGGACTATTCCTTGGCCGAGTTGGTCCAATTGGCGGAGACGGCGGGGGTCGAGGTGGCCGAAACGGTCGTGCAAAACCGCGATAAACCCGATCCGAGATGGTTCGTCGGCAAAGGGAAGGTGCTCGAGCTTCGGAAGATGATCGACGAAATGGGGGCGAATACCGCCATTTTCGATCAGGAGCTATCGGGCGCGCAAGTGCGCAACCTCGAGGAACTGCTGGATGCCAAAATCATCGATCGTACCCAATTGATCCTCGACATTTTTGCTCAGCGGGCCAAGACGCGGGAAGGCATCATCCAGGTGGAACTGGCGCAGCTGACTTATTTGCTGCCGCGTTTAGCCGGGCATGGGAAAAATTTGTCCCGCCTCGGCGGCGGCATCGGGACGCGGGGGCCGGGGGAAAGCAAGCTGGAAACCGACCGCCGGCATATCCGCCGCCGGATCGGCGAGCTGAAGCGCCAGCTGGAGGAGGTTACGCGGCACCGCCAGCTGCATCGGTCGCGCCGGAAGGAAACCGGCGTGGTGCAGATTGCCCTGGTCGGCTACACTAACGCCGGCAAATCGACGCTGCTGAAAGCTTTGACGGCAGCGGACGTGTATATCGAGAACCAACTGTTCGCCACCCTGGATCCGACGACTCGCGTGCTGCCGCTTCCGGGCGGCAGAGAGGTCGTGTTGACCGATACGGTCGGGTTCATTCAGAACCTGCCGCACGACCTCATTGCCGCCTTCCGC
Organism: Paenibacillus macerans; assembly: GCF_050565405.1. GTDB lineage: Bacteria > Bacillota > Bacilli > Paenibacillales > Paenibacillaceae > Fontibacillus > Fontibacillus macerans_B. The sequence goes on from NZ_JBNYYG010000011.1 coordinate 9,407, forward strand.
GCGACGTTGGAGGAAGCAAATGAGGCAGACCTGATTTTGCATGTCGTCGACGCGTCTTCGCCGATGCGCGAGGAACAGATGGCGGTAGTCGATCGCATCCTGAATGATTTGGGGGCCGGGGGAAAACCGCAAATCACTTTGTTTAACAAAAAGGATATATGTCCGCCCGAAAGGCTGCAGATGCTGCCTTCGGGCGAAGCGTATCTAAAGATCAGCGCGTTCGACGAGCGGGATCTTGCGGCGATTCGCGAAGCCGTTCAGCGAAAGCTGTCGGGGGGTACGAAATCGTTCCGGATTCCTGCCGAACGCGGCGATCTGACCCCTGTTTTGTATCGCGTTGGGGAAGTGGTGGACAAGCAAATGGACGAGGAAGACATGATTTACGAGATCGACGTAAACCAAGCGGATTTCGTCAAGTACGGCTATCCGCTGGCTCCCTTTGCGGTTCGGAAGCAGAACGCCTTCAGCGAAGACACCAAAAGCGAATGATCAGCATAAGGGAGAGGTAACGTAACGATGGTAGTATTTTCGGAAGAAATCGTACATTGGCTGGAAGCAGCCGAAAAGCAAGCGGAAGGCCGGTTTCGGGAGATCGACCGGATCGTTGATCTCAATCAGTGGAAAGTGATCGAAGCCTTTCAACGCCACCAGGTGAGCGATTACCATTTTGCCGGGTCGACGGGGTATGCGTATAACGACCGGGGACGCGAGGTGCTGGATCTCGTATATGCCGATGTATTCGGCGCTGAGGCGGCGCTGGTGCGCCCTCATTTCGCCTCCGGCACGCATACTATTGCGACGGCTTTGTTCGGGGTTTTGCGCCCGGGAGACGAACTGCTCTATATCACGGGCCGTCCATATGATACACTACATAAAGTGATAGGTAAACCGGGGGACGGCAGCGGCTCGCTGCAGGATTTCGGCATTGCCTATAACGAGGTGGCGCTGCTGGCCGATGGAGCGGTAGACTGGGAGGCGGTGAGGGCGAAAATTACCGATAGGACCAAGGTGATCGGCATTCAACGTTCGCGGGGGTATGACTGGAGGGATTCTTTCTCCGTTGCGCAAATCGGCGAGATGGTGCAGCTGGTGAAAGCGATAAAGCCGGATGTCCTCGTGTTCGTCGACAATTGCTACGGCGAATTCACCGAGGAGCGGGAGCCGACGGAGGTCGGGGCGGATTTGATTGCCGGTTCCCTGATCAAAAATCCTGGAGGCGGTTTGGCCGAAACCGGGGGATATATATGCGGACGCGAGGAAATGGTCAAGCTGGCTTCCTATCGGTTGACCGCACCCGGAATCGGAGGCGAAGTCGGGGCCATGCTGGGGACGACCCGGGGAATCTATCAGGGCTTGTTCTTGGCGCCGACGATCGTAGGACAAGCGGTGAAAGGCAGCGTACTGGCTGCGGCATTGTTTGAACGCGCCGGATTTCAGAGCCGGCCCGGTTGGCAAGACAAACGGACGGATTTGATCCAGGCGATCTCGTTCAGCGGCCCTGAGCAGCTGATTGCGTTCGTTCAGGGCATTCAGAGGGCGGCTGCGGTAGACGGGCACGTCGTACCGGAAGCATGGGATATGCCGGGATATGAGCATCCGGTGATCATGGCCGCCGGCACCTTTATCCAAGGCGGTAGCCTGGAGTTGTCCGCCGATGCACCGATCCGCGCGCCGTATATCGCGTATATGCAAGGCGGATTAACGTATTCTCATGTGAAATTCGGCCTTCTCACCGCGCTGCAGACTATGAAGGACCGTAACTTGTTGTGAGTTATCCTAACATATCTATTGACATGTTAGGATAACTCACATATCATAAGGTCATGATAATTAAACTGGAAGGTTGAGAGCGATGAGTGACGAAATTCGCAGAAATATGGCCTTGTTTCCTATTGGTATCGTTATGAAACTTACGGATTTAACGGCAAGACAAATTAGATATTACGAGCAGCATGAATTGATCGTGCCCGCCCGTACTTCGGGAAACCAGCGTATGTTTTCTTTCAATGACGTAGAGCGTTTGCTAGAGATCAAAGGGCTCATCGACAAGGGCGTCAATATCGCGGGCATCAAGCAAGTGATGAATCCGATGACCCGGGAATCGCAAGAAGCGACGGTCATTACGAAGGACACGGAAGAGAAGCGCAAGGAAATGACGGATTCCCAGCTCTACCGCATGCTGAAGCAGCAGTTGGTCACAGGGAGCAATAAGCCGGGTCAAGTTTCTTTGATTCAGGGCGAGTTGTCCCGTTTTTTCAAAAAATAATTTGAATGTTGGGAGAGGTTATCGTGAGCTATACAAGTTACACCAAAGAAGACATTTTGCGTATCGCCAAGGAACAGAACGTTCGTTTCATTCGTTTGCAGTTCACGGACTTGCTGGGTACGATCAAAAACGTGGAAATTCCCGTCAGCCAGCTGGAAAAAGCGCTCGATAACAAGATGATGTTCGACGGTTCCTCCATCGAGGGTTATGTCCGCATTGAGGAATCCGATATGTATCTGTTCCCGGATCTGGATACCTGGGTGATCTTCCCTTGGGTCACCGAGGATCGCGTCGCGCGCCTGATTTGCGACGTCTACATGCCTGACGGCACGCCGTTTGCCGGCGATCCGCGCGGGATTTTGAAAAGGGTGCTGAAGGAAGCCGAAGAAATGGGCTATACGTCGATGAACGTGGGACCGGAACCGGAGTTTTTCCTGTTCAAAACCGATGAAAAAGGCAATCCGACGACCGAACTCAACGACCAAGGCGGATACTTCGACCTGGCGCCGACGGACCTTGGCGAGAACTGCCGCCGCGAAATCGTATTGACGTTGGAGGAAATGGGCTTTGAAATCGAAGCCTCCCACCATGAAGTGGCTCCCGGCCAACACGAGATCGACTTCAAATACGCCAATGCGATCAAAGCGGCCGACCAAATCCAGACGTTCAAGCTGGTCGTCAAAACGATTGCCCGTCAGCACGGTCTGCATGCCACCTTTATGCCGAAACCGTTGTTCGGCGTGAACGGCTCGGGGATGCACTGCCACCAATCGTTGTTCAGAGGCGACGTCAACGCGTTCTATGAAGAAAGCGATGAGCTTGGCTTGAGCCAGGAAGCCCGTTACTATATGGCCGGCATTTTGAAGCATGCCCGCGCATTTGCGGCTATCACGAATCCGACGGTCAATTCTTACAAACGTCTCGTACCCGGTTACGAAGCGCCATGCTACGTGGCTTGGTCTTCGAGCAACCGCAGTCCGATGATCCGCATTCCGGCTTCCCGCGGGCTCAGCACCCGCGTCGAGGTTCGCAACCCGGACCCGGCAGCGAATCCGTACCTGGCTTTGGCGGTTATGTTGAAAGCCGGCCTTGACGGAATCAAAAAGGAGCTGCCGCTCGTTGATCCGGTGGACCGGAACATTTATGTCATGTCCGAAGAGGAGCGGGTGGAAGAAGGCATTCCAAGCCTGCCATCCGATCTGAAGGAAGCGCTTGGCGAACTGCTCCGCAGTGAAATCATCACCGAAGCGTTGGGCGATCATGCCCTGACCCATTTCTTCGAACTGAAGGAAATCGAATGGGACATCTTCCGCACCCAAGTACATCCGTGGGAACGCGATCAATACATGACTTTGTACTAAGCTAGCAACAGCAAAAGCCGCAGGCGCGACGGAGAGTTCTCCGGCCCTGCGGTTTTTTTGCGTCGTACCCGTCCGGTGTGGGATATTTTGGATTCCTGAAAACGCCATGATTTATTCAGATATGGACACCTTATAAAATGATAAGGAGGCTGAATGAGATGGTAACCGAATTGAAAAGATACCAACGTCGGCGGTACCGCATGAAGCAGTGGTGGATATCGGAGCGCGCCGGATTTGGTTGGGGCACCCGCGGGCGTCGGGAAAAAACCGGCTACAACACCATGAAGTTCCCGGATCTCAAATGGGATTAATGAAGATGCTGTCTTGGAAAGCCCAAACAAACAGGACGAAGTTAGTGAGAAAATCACGCTTCGTCCTGTTTGCTTAAGCAGCTATGGAGTTACGGAAGGTAATCAGTGCAAGTCACGGAATAGGCCGACGACTTTGCCAAGAATGCTCACGTGCTTCAAGCGTAAAGGTTCCATGGTTGAATTCTCGGGTTGCAGGCGGATGTGGTCTTTCTCTTTGTAAAAAGTCTTGACCGTCGCCTCGTCGTCTTCCGTCATGGCGACGACGATATCTCCGTTGTTGGCCGTCTGCTGTTGGCGGACGATCACGTAATCCCCGCTATGTATTCCGGCTTCGATCATGCTGTCGCCGACAACGGAAAGCATAAAGATCTCTCCGTCTCCCGCATAATGTTGCGGCAGCGGGAAGTAATCCTCGATATTCTCCGTCGCCGTAATCGGTACGCCTGCGGTTACTTTCCCGACGACGGGAACGCGAGCGACGGTATGCGAAAACAAATTGTAGCTCTCCGACTCTTCTTGGCCGAGCAGCTCGATGGCCCGCGGCTTCGTAGGGTCGCGGCGGATAAAACCCTTCTTCTCCAACCGGTCCAGGTGACCGTGTACGGTAGAACTGGAGGCTAGACCGACGGCTTCGCCGATTTCCCGAACCGAAGGGGGGTAGCCCTTGGCGCGTACTTCATTACGTATGAATTCAAGAATGGCCTGCTGCCTACTTGATACCTTTGACATTGTTCGGATCATCCCCATTTAGTAAGGTTTGGAAAAATTATAACATAGAACTGCCGTTCGTACAAACATTAGTTCTAAAATCGAGCCGCGAACAAAAAAACAGGAACAACCGTTCGAAAAAGTATTGAATCAAACAAGTGTTCGTGTTATATTGAAAACATCAATAAGAACATTTGTTTGGAGTGATGTGAAATGTTAAAGTATGGTACCTATCAAAGCATCTACGATAAACCTTCTTTTCGTCATCCTGCCGGGAGAAGATTACATATGAACGCGTTACAGAGCCGTTTCTCCAAAATCGTCGTATTGCTGGTCATTTTAAGCGTAACCTGCACCGGCATGGTGACGGCATTCGCCGCGTCCTCCGAAGATAAGACACAACCATTGCAGCAGGCGTACGTGGTTGTGATGCCCGGCGATACCCTGTGGGAAATCGCGGTCGCCAATAAGCCGAAGGGACAGGATACGCGGGTTTACGTTCAGAAGCTGATGCGGGCGAACGGGCTGAGCGCAAGCGCGATTCAGGCAGGGGAGACTTTAGTGCTGCCCGCCAAATAAGCCCGAGCCGGTACCTTTATTTAATATGAGCTTAAGAGCTTGTCCGAGGATCAACGACGGAAATCTCCGCCGCCTTGACAAGCTCTTTTTCTCATGTCAAAGTAAGAATTAATGCCCTGTGCAAGGCTTGTTCCGCCCTGCAGGGGTTTACTAGGAATTCAGGTTGCATAGTGTGAGCGTAAGTGCGTGTTCAAAAAGTCGGCTTATCAGCACCGAGAAGGTTGGATGAAGCTAGGGACGAGAGGCTTTTTGAACGACCTCTAAAAGATGAAGCAGGAGGAATTTATGGATATCGATGCTTTGGTAAAGCGGATTAACGAACTGGCCCGCAAGGCTAAATCGGACGGGTTGACGCAGGACGAGATGCTGGAAAGAGCCCAGCTTCGGGAGACGTATCTGCAAAATGTCCGCAAAAATTTTCGTCAGCAGCTCGAATCGATCGAGATTGTAGATAAATAGGGGAGGAACAGGCATGGCTTCGTTTGATCGGAAAGTAGAGCGGAATCAAATCAGAATGAATAAGAAAGGAAAAGGCCCGAATGTGGGTCGGGGGCAAGGCAGCAAAAACCCTCGGGCTACACTTGGCGCCAACGGCGACGGTGATACCTTCAAGGGACGCAACATCATTTTGCCCGCTGCACTCTTTTTACTGGCCTTGTTGTATGCCAGCGTGGGGATCATAGGCAATCCGGAGGAAGTGAACTCCATATTGTATTGGGCGACCATCATCTTGTATATGGTGTTGGCGTTGGCGATTTTTCTCCGCAAGCCATATTTGCGCGTGAACAAGAGCTGGCTGTACACATCGAAGTTCAATCGGGATAAAATGCTCGATGCCGGCAACATTAGCAAAATCCGCATCAGCCGCAGCAAAATCGTGATCGAACCCAAGAGCAGAGAACCTAAATGGGTGTTCTACCGGATGCGCAACCGCTTTGATATTGAAGCGATGGCTACCCGGCTCGAAACGTATGCGTATACCCATCAAGTGAAATTGGAAAAAGAATAAAGCTTCAAAATTTGAGACGAATGGAGAGGGCGGGGACGATGACGATCAAAGCGGTATGTTTTGACCTGGACGATACGTTGCTCTGGGATGAGCGAAGCGTGAGAGAATCTTTTGCGGCCACTTGCGAGAACGCAGCGCGGAAAGCGAACGGGCTCGACCCGGAGAAGCTGGAAGAAGCCGTCCGCCGGGAAGCCAGGGGGTTGTACGAATCGTATGAGACTTACCCTTTTACGACGATGATTGGAATCAATCCGTTCGAAGGGTTGTGGGCGACGTTTGCATCCGGCGAACAACCGGAGTTTCGCCTATTGGAGCAGCTTGCCCCCGTGTATCGCAAGGAATCCTGGCTACGGGGGCTACAGGCCGTGGGCATCGACGATGAGTCGCTGGCCGGGGAATTGGCAGAGCAGTTCGCCCGCGAACGCCGCTCGCGCCCCCATGTGTACGAAGAAACATTTCAGGTGCTTAAGGAACTGCAAGGCAACGTGAAGCTGCTGCTGCTGACGAACGGCTGCCCAGCCCTGCAGCAGGAGAAGCTGGACGGAGTGCCTGAGTTATCGCCTTATTTCGATGAGATCGTCATCTCCGGCAAATTCGGTAAAGGCAAACCGGATCCGTCCATCTTCCGGCATGCCCTGGAGCTCCTGGATATCGAGCCAAGCGAAGGCATCATGGTCGGCGATAAACTGACAACCGACATCAAAGGAGCGCTTAGCGTCGGCATGACGGCCGTTTGGGTCAATCGCGACGGCAAAACGCGCAGCGATGAGATCGTGCCGGATTATGAAATTGCCCATTTATCCGAGCTGCATAGCTTATTGGCTCGGCTAGGTTAAGCTTATACCCGCACTAAGTCGCGAATTTCCGGCCGATGCGCCGCGGAGGGAGGGCTATTTGGTAATGAAGGGAAAAGATTGGCTCGTTGCCGTTTTCGTACTGGCGATTGCCGCACTCGGCGGCTGCGGCCGCAGTGAAACGACTGCCACCCATGACGTGCCGCTGGAACCGATCAAGGTTGTCCTGGAGGTAATGCCCACAACGGTGCCAAGCGGCAGCCCGGTGACGTTCACCGCCAAAGTTACCCATCAGGGCGAAAACGTGGACGATGCGCAAGAGGTCATGTTCGAATTTTGGAATATTGCGGACGAAACAGCCGAACACAGTAAAGTGAAGGTCAAAAGCGCCGGTGACGGCACCTACGTGCTGGAGCACAAGTTTGACGAGCCGGGAACGTACGAAGTGATTTCCCACGTCACAGCCCGCGATCAGCATTCCATGCCGTCCAAGCCGTTTACGGTGGAGTGAACCGGTTATAATAATCGATAAAGCTGCGTGCCCTCGCAATGGGACATGCAGCTTTTTGGTTTAACTTTGGGGGGGGCGAGCGGCCATACCATACTCTAGCGGTCCTATCTTAAGTCGCTTTGGAATGGATCGGAAATTTCCGAACTTTATCAGCGTGCATGACCATTTCGTTCGTGTTTTTAAATCTTATTTCAACCATTGGAATACTACATTTAAAACGTGGTTCATCTCGGTATGTAATTCATAAATTCTCTTTCCATCACCGCTTTATTCTGTTAAACTAAAACTTAACGTTTTACGGGAGGGACATGATCATGAGTAAACCAAGCCTACTCGAAAGAATGAAAGAACGAATATTGATCCTCGACGGGGCCATGGGCACCATGATTCAGCAAGTAGACCTGTCCGCGGCAGATTTCGGCGGCGAGGATCTTGACGGCTGCAACGAAATGCTCGTGCTCACCCGTCCGGATGTGATTCAAGGCATTCATGAGCAGTATCTGGCGGCCGGTGCCGACCTGATCGAGACGAATACGTTTGGCGCGACATCCGTCGTGCTGGCTGAATACGACATCCCGCACAAAGCGCGTGAAATCAATCTTGCCGCAGCCAAGCTGGCGATGGAAGCCGCAGAAAAGTACAGTACGCCGGACCAGCCGAGATACGTGGTTGGCGTGCTCGGGCCAACGACCAAAACGCTGTCCGTCACCGGCGGCGTCACCTTTGACGGATTAACGGAGAGCTACGAAGAGCAAGCCGTTGCCTTGATCGAAGCGGGCGTGGACGCCCTGATGCTGGAAACGTCACAAGATACGCTGAACGTGAAGGCGGGGAGCATCGGGATTACCCGTGCATTCCAACGTACGGGGAGCACGTTGCCGCTGATGATTTCAGGCACGATCGAGCCGATGGGCACGACGCTGGCCGGCCAGAATATCGAAGCTTTTTATATTTCGCTGGAGCATTTGAAGCCGGTCTCCATCGGCTTGAACTGTGCTACCGGCCCCGAATTTATGCGCGACCACATCCGCACGCTGTCCGGCATCGCCAAAGCGGCGGTAAGCTGCCATCCGAATGCCGGTCTCCCGGACGAGAACGGGAACTACCACGAATCCCCGGATTCGCTTGCCCAGAAAATGTCCGCGTTCGCCGAACAAGGGTGGTTGAACATCGCCGGGGGCTGCTGCGGAACGACCCCTGCGCATATCGCCGCTTTGGCGAACACGTTGCGGGCGTATCGGCCGCGAGAGCTTAACGGTGAACATCTTCCCGCGCTGTCGGGGATCGAGCCGGTATATATCGAAGCAGCCAACCGTCCTTATCTGGTCGGGGAGAGAACGAACGTTCTGGGTTCGCGCAAATTCAAACGATTGATCGTGGAAGGCAAATATGAAGAGGCTTCGGAGATCGCCCGGTCCCAGGTGAAGAATGGGGCGCAGGTGGTCGACGTTTGCGTGCAGGATCCGGACCGCGATGAAGCGGAGGATATCCAAAAGTTCCTGGAGTTGGTCGTGAAGAAAGTGAAAGTACCGCTGATGATCGATACGACCGATCCGAAGGTGCTGGATTTGGCATTGACGTATTGTCAGGGCAAATCGATCATTAACTCCATTAACCTTGAGGATGGGGAAGAGAAATTCGAGCGCGTTACGCCGCTCATTCATAAATACGGGGCCGCGGTCGTCGTCGGAACGATCGACGAGCGGGGTCAAGCGATCACGCGGGAGGATAAGCTGGAGGTCGCCAAGCGTTCGCATGAACTGCTCGTGCATAAATACGGCTTAAATCCGGAAGACCTGATTTTTGATCCGCTCGTTTTTCCGGTGGGGACGGGGGACGAACAGTATATCGGTTCCGCCAAGGAAACGATCGAGGGCATTCGCCTGATCAAAGAGGCGCTGCCGGCGGTTCATACCGTGCTGGGCATCAGCAACGTTTCGTTCGGCTTGCCGGAAGCCGGTCGCGAGGTCTTGAATTCGGTGTTCTTGTATGAATGCACGAAAGCTGGTCTCGACTACGCCATCGTGAACACGGAGAAGCTGGAGCGGTACGCGAAAATTCCGGAGGGGGAACGCCGCCTTGCGGAGGAACTGATCTACAATACGAATGACGAGACTTTGGCGGCGTTCGTAGCCGCATTCCGCAATAAAAAGGTGGAGAAGACGGAGAAAGCCGTTCATCTCTCCCTAGAGGAGCGCCTGGCCTCCTATGTAGTGGAAGGCACGAAGGAAGGGCTGCTCCCCGATCTGGAGGAAGCGTTGAAACGGTACAGCGCGCTGGAGATTATCAACGGACCGTTAATGGCCGGGATGGAAGAGGTCGGCCGACTGTTTAACAACAACGAGCTGATCGTCGCCGAGGTGCTGCAAAGCGCCGAGGTCATGAAAGCGTCGGTGGCGTACCTCGAACCGTTCATGGAGAAGAACGAGACCAGCGTCAAAGGGAAGATCTTGCTGGCTACGGTGAAGGGCGATGTCCATGATATCGGCAAAAACCTGGTCGAGATCATTCTGTCCAACAACGGTTACCGGATCGTCAATTTGGGCATAAAAGTACCACCGGAGCGCATCATCGAGGCTTATCGGGAAGAGAAAGCCGATGCGATCGGACTCTCCGGCCTGCTGGTCAAATCGGCGCAGCAGATGGTCATGACGGCGCAGGATTTGCGCAATGCCGGCATCGACGTACCGATTCTCGTGGGGGGGGCCGCTCTCACGCGCAAATTCACGAAAACGCGCATTCGGCCCGAATACGACGGAATGGTGGTTTATGCCAAAGACGCGATGGATGGCCTGGATTTGGCCAACAAGCTCATGGACCCGGCCAGCCGGGAGAAGATGCGCCGGGAGATGGAGGCGGAGAGGGAAGCCGACATCGCGGTCGCCGTCTCCGAGCCGTTGCCGGAGATCACCCGCGTCGAGCGGTCGAACATATCGGCGGATGCGCCGGTTTATCTTCCTCCCGATTTGGATCGGCACGTACTCCGCGATTATCCGATAGGGCACATTACGCCTTATATCAATATGCAAATGCTGCTCGGCCACCATTTGGGCCTGCGCGGTTCGGTGGAACAACTGCTCGCGGCAAAGGACGACAAGGCGATGCAGTTGAAGGAAACCGTGGATCAAATTTTGCTAGAAGCGGTAACAGACGGAATCATCCGCACGCAAGCGACGTATCGCTTCTTCCCGGCGCAATCGTCCGGCAACGATATTTTGATTTACGATCCGGCTGAACCCGGCAAAGTGATCAAACGCTTCAGCTTCCCGAGACAGAAGGTCGAGCCTTACCTTTGCCTGGCGGACTTCCTGAAATCCGTGGACAGCGGGGAGATGGACTACGTCGGTTTCCTGGTCGTCACGGCCGGGCAAGGGGTGCGCGAGCTGTCGGAGAAGTGGAAGGATCAAGGCGACTACCTGCGTTCCCATGTTCTTCAGGCGGTAGCTCTGGAGCTGGCGGAGGCGCTGGCGGAACGGGTGCATCACATCATGCGGGATACGTGGGGATTTCCGGACCCGGCGGATATGACGATGAAGCAGCGGCATGGTGCCCGTTACCAAGGGATACGCGTTTCGTTCGGCTACCCGGCTTGCCCGGATCTCGAGGATCAGCAACTGCTGTTCGACTTAATGCAGCCGGAAGACATCGGCATTGCGCTGACGGAAGGCTTCATGATGGAGCCGGAGGCTTCCGTATCGGCGATGGTGTTTGCTCACCCGCAAGCCCAATATTTTAATGTGGATAAAGCTTAGGAAGCTCCTTGGAAAACCCTCCGAACTTCGGAGGGTTTTGGCAACTCCGTGAGTAAAGCGATTGAAACTAGCGGAAGGACGATAAGCATGGAACTTTATTTCTTGGGAACGAATGCGGGGGTTCCGTCCCTGGAACGAAACGTGACCTCGGTGGCTTTGCGGCTGCTTGAGGAAAGGCGTTCCATTTGGCTGTTCGATTGCGGCGAAGGCACCCAGCATCAGATTCTTAGATCGCCGCTAAAATTAAGCAAACTGGAATATATCTTTATCACGCATTTGCACGGCGACCATTTGTTTGGCCTCCCCGGGCTGATTTCCAGCCGGGCGTACCAGGGCGGTGATTCGCCGCTCGTAATTTACGGGCCGAAAGGGCTGAAAGCCTTCGTGGATACGTCGCTTGCACTCAGCGAATCGCGGATCAATTATAAGCTGGATATCGTGGAGCATAGCGGCGGGGTGCTGTTCGAGGATGATACCTTTCGGGTAGAATCGGCCTTGCTGGAGCACCGGATCGACAGCTACGGATACCGGGTGATCGAAAAGGATTTGCCGGGGAGGCTGGACGCGGCGGTGCTGGAGCGATTCGGCATTCGCCCCGGGCCGCTGTACGGCAAACTCAAACGCGGCGAAAGCGTGGTGACGCCGGGAGGAGAAACGCTGCATGCCAAAGACGTACTCGGAGAACCGAAGGCGGGGCGCATCGTAACGATCCTTGGCGATACGCGTCCTTGCGCGGCCGTGGGAGTGTTAGCCAAGCAGGCCGATGCGCTCGTTCATGAGTCCACATTTTTGCATGAGTTGGCCAAGACGGCGCACGACTACCATCACAGCACGGCAAAGCAAGCGGCGGAAGCCGCCAAGGAGGCCGGCGCGCAGGAGCTGTTGCTGACCCATTTCAGCTCGCGGTACAAGGCGGAAGACCAACTGCAGCGTCTGCAGGAGGAAGCCTCGTCGGTGTTCCCGAACGCGAAGTTGGCCCGCGAGCATGTGCTATATCCCGTGAACCGCCGCTGTCTCCGGAAATAAATTATTTTCCGGGAAAGCGCAGGAAGTGACAGGCCGTTTCAAAGTTTGGCATGCTGAAAAACGGCCGAATACTCACGTTTCGCGAAGGTTCGACGCTTTGCGGCGCTTAGATACACAATTTTGACAAATTTGCGAAGCCGGGCACGGGAAAATTTGCCTGACCTTGTGTTCAGTATGTACAATAATAGGGACATGGCGGAATGGAAAGGATGAATATATTGGCAATGGCTTGGAAGGCCTTTCTAATCGATTTGGACGGGACGCTCTATCATGGCCCCCGGATCATTCCCGGGGCGGATCGGCTAATATCCGCATTGCGGGACGAACGCATCCCTTTTTTGTTCGTGACGAACAATTCCTCCCGTACGCCCGAAGAGGTGGCGCATCATTTGCAGGCGATGGGCATATCGGCCGCAGCCGAAGAGGTGTGCACCTCGGCGGTGGCGGCGGCCGAATACATAGCGCAAGAGCTGCCTGCCTGCCGGGTAGCGGCCATCGGGGAGAACGGCCTGCTGGAGGCGATCAAAGGGGCCGGCCTGACACTGGTTGTGGAACGGCCGGACGTCGTGGTTCAAGGCATCGACCGCAATTTTACATACGCAACATTAACCCGGGCCGCCCGCTGGATTCGAGGCGGTGCCCGTTACGTGCTGACGAACCCCGATTTGCTGCTGCCCTCGCAGGAGGGACTTATGCCGGGGGCGGGTACACTCTCCGCTGCGATCCAAGCGGCGACGGGAACCAAACCCGTCGTGATCGGCAAACCGGCGGCGCCGCTAATGAATTACGCCATTGCCCGTTTGGGTCTGGCCCATTCGGACGTGGCCGTGATCGGGGATAATATGCACACGGACATCGCCGCGGGGGCCCATGCCGGTTGCGGCACGATTTTGGCGCTGACCGGCGTGACGACGGAGGATAATCTGCCGGATTATGTGCACTCCTCCGGGGTAAATCCGGACGTCGTCTGCCGGACGCTTGACGAAGTCACGAATCTGATTAAGCTTCGACATAAATAATAGCCATCTCAAAGGAATGCAGGATCGAACCACATGGACGAAGGGAAGATGAACCATGCCGGAACTGCCGGAAATGGAAAACTATCGAATACAGCTATCGCAACATATTTTGGACATCCCGATGACGGACATCGTCATAAACCGGGAGAAATCGGTCAATTTGGAACCCGAAGCGTTTAGCAGGGAACTGATCGGGCGACAGGTCATTTTTGTGGAGCGGCGGGGCAAACATCTGCTGTTCCATCTCGACAACGGCAAAAGATTACTGCTTCACCTGATGCTGGGCGGGCTTCTGTATCTCGGCTCCAAGGAGGACCGTCCGGATCGCAGCACGCAGGTCGAAATCACTTTCGGGCAAGATTTGACGCTCTATTTCATCGGGCTGCGCCTTGGACACCTGCATTTGCATAGCGCCAAGGAAGCGGAAGAACTGCTGTCCCACCTCGGGCCGGAGCTGCTGGACCGCCGGATGAACGAAGCGCGGTTTATTGCGCTGCTGCGCAAGCGCCGCGGCAGCCTGAAGACGACGCTCGTCAACCAGGACGTCATCGCCGGAATCGGCAACTGTTACGCCGACGAGATCGCTTTCGCCGCGGAACTGCTGCCGATGGCCAAGCTGCACAACCTCAGCGGCGAAGATTTCTCCCGCCTGTATAAGGCGGCGCGTGAGGTGCTTATCGAAGCGACGGAGGCCGGCGGCTATATGGAAATGCCGTTCACCAAGGACGACCGGTTGACCGGCGGAGCAAACGAAACATGCCGGGTGTACGACCGGGAGGGAGAGGTTTGTCCGCGCTGCGGCGATCGCATCGTCAAGTCGGAGATGAACGGGCGCAAGGTGTTTTACAGCCCGGGCTGCCAACATGACCGCTAAGCTGAAGGTTGGGGGACACATGAGCATTCGCGGCGGTTATTTCGGCGCGGCGAAAGCGGCTTTTCAGCTTGGAGCCGGGGCGTTTCAGTATTTTCCCAAAAATCCGCGCAGCCTTGCCGTAAAAAGCTTTGACGCGAGGGATGCGGCGAACTGCCGGGCGTTTTGCGCCGAGCATGGCCTGGTATCGATCGCGCATACGCCGTATCCCAGCAACCTGGCCGTTAGCCAAAGCGCGGAAGCCGAGGCTTACCGGCGGGTGGTGGATTCGCTGCGCAACGATCTGGAGATCGCCGAAGCCTGCGGATCGATGGGAATCGTTGTTCATTTTGGCACATTTAAGTCAGGAAACCCCTTACAAGGTTATCAAAATATTATACAATGTATTAATGATGTGCTCTCCGGCTGGCAGGGCTCGGCTAAGCTGCTGATCGAAAACCAGGCCGGGGATCACGGCGATATGGGCATGACGATCGAAGAGCTGGTGCAGATTCGCAAGTTGTGCCGGGATTCACGGTATATCGGGTTTTGCCTCGATACGTGCCATGCTTTTGCGGCGGGCATGTGGCGGGGCGAAGGGGATGCCGACTTCGCGGCCAAAGCCGAGCAGCTTGGGTTTTGGGATGGCCTTCGCGCCATCCATCTGAACGATTCAAAATACCCGGTATTCTCACGCAAGGACCGTCACGCCCGTGTCGGCCAGGGATATATCGGCGAATCCGGTTTTCGCTGGCTGCTGCAGATCGGCGCTGTCCGGAAGTCACCGCTTATTTTCGAAAGCGAAACCGGGGAAGATGGGACCTATAAAGATGATTTGGAGCAAGTGAGGCGGTGGGTGGAAGCCTAGGCAGCTGAAATACCGCGGGAAAGGAAGAACACTATTGATTCATGTATATATGGACGACTTTCGCCGGTGTCCGCTGGGGTTTACCTTGGCGCGCACCGTCGACGAGTGTCTGGAACTGCTGCGCATGACAGAGGTTGACATCCTATCGCTCGACTACGATATGGGGCCCGATGAACCGACCGGGACGGATGTAGCCGCGGCCATGGTCCGGGAAGGACTCTACCCGCGCGAAATTTATCTCCATACCTCAAGCATATACGGCAAAAAAAGCATGTACGAAATTCTGTATCCGAATCTACCGGAGCAGGTTCAACTAAATAACGGGCCGATTCCGTTCGAACGGCTGGATGACATCGCCCGAAACTGCAAGGTGCCGCCCCATTCCAAATGGATCTGCACGGCGAACCACGGCTTTGCTCCTTATGCCCAGGAAGAGCTGCGCCGCCGCTTCGGCAGCGTCAAAAGCACGGTGCTTCTGCCGGGCGAGGCGTTTGCGGCATCTCTGCAGGCGGTACCGGAAGACGTACATCACCAGCTTCAAAAGGAGCCGCCGGTTTTTTTGCGGCATACCTTTCTGGTGGACTGGGAATGGTGCTCGTTGGAGCGGGAGGACGCCGAGGCCGGCATATGGATTGCGCCGCTGCGCAAGTATTTGATGGCCGATTTCCGGCTGCCCGGAGCGAAGATAGCGGTCCAAGCGCGGAAGACGGAACAATCGCTTTGGGCCGGTACGGCGGCCGAATTAAAGGATCGGCTGCAGGATGAACTGAAGGACGTAGCCGGCGCTCAATTCGTCGTCCGGGACGCGGAATGGATCATCTCCGTGTTTGCCGGCCGGGATCGGATTTATGCCGGAGTAGCGCATCCGCAGGACAATTTGTCCGATTGGAACGGCGGCGCGATCCGCTTCCGCAAGGAAGAGGGGCAAATCTCGCGGGCCAAGTTCAAGCTGCTGGAGGCGGAGGCTGCCTTCGGCATTCCGTTCGCTTCGTTCCGCGAAGCATTGGATATCGGCGCGGCACCGGGCGGATGGACCTCTTTTTTGCTGGAGCGGGGACTGAACGTCACGGCGGTCGATACGGCCAAGCTGCATCCGTCGCTCCTGCCGTCGCGAGCGCTGACGTTCCTGCAGCGGAACGCCAACAGCGTCAAGTTTAAGGAGAATCAATTTGATTTGCTCGTATGCGATATGAGCTGGAGTCCGAAATTGACGGCAAGGCTAGTGACCGACTTGCTGTACGCCTTGGTTCCGGGCGGGACGGTGATCGTAACGGTGAAGCTGTTGACCAAGAAACCGATGGCGCTGATCCAGGAAGTGACCGAGACGTTCCAGGAGGCAAGACTTCAGGTACAGCGGGCGAAACAGCTGTTCCATAACCGCGACGAAATCACCTTGTATATGATTAAATATTAATGTCATAAAATATATAAATCGAAAAAAAGCTTTACATCTGACGCAAACATGCCCTATACTGATTCCAAAATTATACAATGACCGCAAGGGAAAGCATCCCATGTCATCGTCTTCGGCTATATGCCGGAGCGAGGAGGTGAGGGCTTTCCCTTTTTTTGCGCGGTCGGATAAGGAAAGGAGACATGCGGATGCCGTTCGAACCGAAGTTGGTCACGGGCGATTTGCTTGCGGGGCGCTATCGTATGGAACGGATCCTCGGCCAAGGAGGGATGAGCCGGGTTTATCTGGCTTCGGACCTGAAGCTGCCGGGAAAGGTGTGGGCCGTGAAGGAAATCAGGGCGATGCCGGGGGAGCCGTTATCGGTCGCCCAGGAAGCCAGGCTGTTAATTACGTTGAATCACCATCGCCTGCCGCGCATCGTCGATTTCGTCGATACGGATCAGGAAGGTTATGCCTATATCGTGATGGATTACATCGAAGGCGAACCGCTTGACCGTCGCGTTAAGGCACAGGGAGGCCGTTTGTCTCAAGAAGAGTTGACTCGCATAGGACTGCAAATCGTCGAAGGATTGCACTATTTGCACAACCATCGGCCACCGGTGATCCATCGCGACGTGAAGCCGTCCAATTTGCTGATGGACGGCAGCGGGGAGCTTCGCTTCGTCGATTTCGGCATAGCCCGTACCTTCGTGGCGGGACAAGCGGAGGATACCGTCCAGCTTGGGACGGTTGGGTTTGCGTCGCCGGAGCAATACGGGGGACGGCAAAGCGACGGCCGGTCCGACTTGTATTCCCTTGGAGCGGTTTTGCTTTATTTAGGAACCGGCTGCAAACACACCGCTTTGACTGGAGAAGCAGAGAGGGCTTTTCGCCGCAACGGCCATGGCTCGCTGCTTCCGGTGGTGGGCCGTTTGATGCAGACGTTGCCGGAAGCGAGGTTCCCGTCGGCCGAAGCTGTTTTCGAGGCTTTGCGGACGTGCGGAATCCGGCCGCAAGGCCGGGAAGAACGAAGCCATGCGCCGGGAGTCGTTGATGTCACTTCGTCGCGGACGTCGGGCGGACGAACGACGGTTATTGCATTGATGGGCGCGGCTACGGGAGTAGGGACTACCCATACCGCCATTGCGCTGGCCCATGTCCTGGCCCGCGGCTTCAATAAGGTGGCGATCGTCGAGATGGATGCGGGGGCTGCAGCCTTTAACCGCTTGGCTCGCCGGATCGCAGGCGAATCCGCGGCAGCAGCGGGAGGGTTCGCAAGACCGCTTCGCATCGGCGACGTCGATTACGTGAAGCTGTCTTCGCGTTCCGAGTTCATCGCGCTTTTGACCGACGGATACGAATGGATCGTGTGCGACTTCGGCACAGGGCGGAGCAAGGAACAGATGGAGGAGTTTCGGCGTGCGAACCTGTCCTTGATCGTCGGTTCCGGAGCCGCGTGGAGATCCGGGGAGCTCGAAAGCTTCGTCGAATCGACGGTTGGCGCGGGGAGTTTCCCCGGGCACTGGAGGTTCTGCATCCCCATGGCCTCAACCGACGCACTGCGACGACTGCATCGCACGCTGCACACCCGGAGCGTGCACGGGATACCGGCGGAACAAAATCCGTTTGAACCGGGGCCGGAGGCTTCGGCCGCACTGCAGGCAGTTTGCGGAGATCTGTTGCCGCGGCCGAAACGATCCGGCCGGGGATTTCTGGCGAAGCAAAAAATGTAGGAGAGGAAGATGAATATGGCGAGATTAAGGCAGAAAACGAAACATCTGCTCATTGCCGGACTCGCGGGAGCGGCCGCGGCAGGGGTGATCTTCGCGGGGATTATGATGGTGCACGCGAAAGAAGAGCATGCGGCCCGGCAAGCCTTGACGCAGTCTTACGAAGCGGAACTTGCGCGCGTTCGGGAGTCCGCCGTTCGGAAGACGGTTCAGGGGTGGGTGCCGGCCCGGGATATTCCGGCAGGTCATCGGATCGGGGCCGAGGATATGCAGGAGGTGAAGCTGCCGGCGGACAGCGTTCCGGCTGACCTCTTGAAATCGCGGGAAGAGATCGCCGGGAAATACGCCAAAATCGCCCTGCGCCCGCAAACGCTGCTGACGGAGACGCTGATTTATGAAGCGGAGCCGACACCGGACGATCTGCGCTGGCGGGAAATGGCTTTTGTACAGCTTCCCGGCATGCTGAAGGCAAACGATGTCGTCGACATTCGCATTCAGTTCCCTACCGGTCAGGACTATATTCTGCTGTCCAAGAAGAAGGTGGAGGCTTTGGCCGACGGCACGGTAACGGTCACGATCGGCGAGGCGGAAATCCTGTCGCTGTCAAGCGCGATTGTAGACGCCTACCTGCACAAAGCATCCATCTATGCGCTCGCCTATGTCGAGCCGTACCTGCAAAGCAAGCCGGTACCGACCTACCCGGCGAACGAGGCGGTCATGCAGTTGATCAAGAAAGACCCGAATATCGTGCAGCGGGCGGAACATGCGCTCAGCAATGCGGCAAGGGAAGGGCTGGAGAGCGATTTGCTGACGATGTCGCCGCAGCGAGCCGCCGAATTTGCCAGCCGCCAAACGCAAACGCAGGCCTTGCCGATGTCGGTTCCTGACGCTGGATATTCGGATAACGGCGTTCCGGCAGGCGGCATCGTCTCCGGCTCCGGCGGAACACCGGAGGAAGAAGACGGCTTTGTGCTGGAGCCGGTGAAATGAAGGGGGGGCATGTGGTGAAGCGATGGTTGTTTGTGGGCAAAAGCGATAAACGCGACTTGCTGCTCTATCTATGCAGCGTACTGGCTGCCGCGGGATCCAAAGTTTTATTGATCGACGGCACCGATAACGGTAAATATCGCTACTCGATCGGAGGAGGTGACACCCGGCTTCAGATAACGGAGTTTTGCGGCTTTGACGTGGCTGGGGGGCTGCACGCCGTTCCTTCCCTGGATCCGCTATCGGCCGATCCGAGCGACGGCTTGAACATGAGCTACGATTATGAGCTGCATGATCTGGAATCGATGCATGCTCTGACGCCTGAGCTGTTTTCGTCCGCAGAAGAAGTCGTTTGGGCGACCTCGTTCGACCGTTATGAGGTTGAGTCCAGCGCGCAATGGTTTCGGAGTCTGCTGCATATGTGGCCACAGCTTCGCGGGATGACGGTGCGTCCGGTGTATATCCGTACCGTCGACAGTTATTTAAGCTCCGAGTATATCATGGGCTTTATGGACGGCATCCCGCTAGAGTGGCGATCCGGCGAGATCCGAATTCCATGGAGCGAGCTCAATCTGGCGGTACAGTGGGAGAATGACCATGCGCAGCGCTTGCGAATGGGCAGCCTTTCCCGCTCTTATAAGAGAGCGCTGCGTCATCTGCTTCATGAGCTGGCCGGCTGGGAACCGGCGGTTGCAAAAAGGGCGCTGCGCCAGGCCGAAAGGAAACAAGCATGAGCCGGCTCGTTTTTTGGGATGCCGGGCAGGCCGCCGCCGCCGAAGTTGCCGTTGCCTGTGCGGTCACGCTGGGGCTGCATTATCCGCAGCGGGTGCTGCTGGTGAATGAGGGACGGATTGGCTGCGGCGTGGAGGAAGGACTGCGGCCGTCCGGACTCTCCAGCGCCGAGGCCGCCGCCGCGGAACTTGCGGAGCATGGAATCGATGCGCTGCTTCGCCTGTTAAGAAGCCGGCGGCTCTCGCCAGGCAACTTCGCCGACTATACGTTGCCGGTGCTCCAGGGCAGGCTGGACCTGGTCTCCGGGACACGGAACGGCAGCGCGGCACGGGCGGGGGCCGAAGCGGAGGAAATCAACGAACTGCTGCGGACGGCGGAGCTGGCATACGATCTCGTCTTATCCTGCGTTGAAGGCAGACGGCGCTTAAGCGAAGCGCTTAGGACGCTGCAGGGCGGCGATGTGATCGTTGCCGTGGTACCGCAGCGATTGGGGTTGCTGGACGATTTTTTTGCGGAGGTCGCTCCCATTTCGGCCAAACTGGAGCATCGGATATGCCTGGCGATACAGCCTTTTGACCCGAGTTCCCGGTGGAATCTGACCAACCTGAAGCGCCGTTACCGAAGCAGGCTGCCGATGTTCGGCATTCCGTACCATTCCGAATTCGCCGATGCATGGAACGACAGGGAGAGCTTGGCGTTTCTCCGCAAATACAAGCTCCTTTCGAAGCGGGGCGGCTCGCGTGGAGAATTATTGGAGGTTTACCGAGAGATGAGCGGCAAGGTGCTGGAGCTGTCGGGCAAGGCGGATGCTCCCGGATCCGTGAATGGGAAGGGGGCCTAGACATGGACAAGCTGTCAAACGGTTTGGGAATAGCCTTTATTTTGTTGCTGGGCTTGCTTAGTTTATGGCTCAAAGCCCGCACGTCCGAAACACGGGGCATGCCCGCGCGCACGAATGAGGAGAGGTACGCGGTCTCGGCGCTGACGGATTACGTCAAGGACAAGCTGCATGAGCTCAGCCGTTCCCACCGTAATGACTGGGGGTTGAACGAGGAGGCATGGAACCGCAGGATCAAGGCGCGGACGGAGCTGCGCCAGGCGCTGCGGGGCTGTACCTACGGCAATCCGCAGGACAAGCGTTACGTCAAGTTGCATATTCGCGATTTGCTGGCGGGAGATTACGGGATTCGGGAAGAGCAGATCGACCGGATCATCCCTTTTCATCACCGGGAGATGCTGACGGCTCAGGATCGATTCGAAATCGTATTGTACCTTTATAAGGTTCGTCATGGAGCCGACGGATTTTCGCGGATGATCGAGGATTACGGGCTGGATGAGCCAAAACCGCCAAAGTCCGGGAATGGAACGCCGGTCTACGAAATCAGCGGCGAAGACGTCGACCGCGTATTTTATCTGGAGTTTCGTTCGCTTACGTTCCAGGAGAAGATTGATATCGTGGTGCAGCGCGTTTATCAAGCGTATAAAGGGTTTTCGGTCGTGGACGAACTGCGGGAAATGCGCATTGACGGGGTAAGCGGAGGCGTAAGCGGAATACCGGGCGGCTATGCGGACGAGGATTCGGACGAGGAGTATTGGGGGAGAGACGGATTGGCCTTTCGTTTTGACGAGGACGGGGAGAGGGTGACTTACGCTTGGGACAGCGTCTGGGTGTTTTATAAGGGCAAAAGCATCCGCCTCTCCTTCCTGTCGTTTGGCTCGGAAGCCGAACTGAAGCGGGTCTGCCAAAATATTTACAAGTTTAATCTGCCCGGGCAATTATCCGAAGCGAACGGCTATAAGGTGAACGAAATGAAGGACGGTTCGCGGGTGGTGGTTGTCAGGCCGCCGTTCGCGGAGAGTTGGGCTTTTTTCGTCCGCAAGTTTGACGTGAGGAGCGTAGCGCTCGAGCGGCTTATCGAAGGCGGTAACGCCCAACTGCCGGTGCAGCTTCTCGCCTATTTGATGAGGGGCAGCCGAATCACTTCCATCACCGGTTCGCAGGGCTCAGGCAAAACGACGTTGCTGATGGCCATGATCAAGCACATTTATGCCTCGTATACGCTGCGCGTGCAAGAGATGTCCTTTGAGCTGCATTTGCGCCGGCTGTATAGCGGGCGGAACATTCTTAGCTTTCGGGAGACGGAATATGTGAGCGGGCAGGCCGGGCTGGATTTGCAGAAAAAGACCGACGGGACCGTGAATATTCTAGGCGAAGTGGCCACGGACGAGGTTGCGGCCTGGATGATCCAGATGGCCCAGGTCGCCAGCTTGTTCACGTTGTTCACGCATCATGCCAAAACGTTCCGGGACTTGATCGAATCGCTGCGCAACTCGCTGCTTAAGGCCGGAGTCTTTCGCGACGAGCGGGTGGCCGAGCTGCAGGTGGCTTCCGTGATCGATTTCGACGTGCATTTGCGCCGCGATATGACAGGGAAGCGCTACATCGAACGGATCACCGAATGCTGCCGGTTGCCGGCGGCGGGGATTGCACCTGGGAGATCCCTGGACTTGGAGAACGCCGATGGGGTAAACCGATACGCCGCGATGGAGCGAGGATACGAAGAACGGGTGATCGTAGAATACCGGGATGGATCTTATGTGGCCGTGCAGCCGATCTCTTCTGGTTGCCGGGAGGCAATGTCCCGGGAGATGATGCCCGACGACGCCGAGGCTTTCCGCCGTTTCGTCGGCACTTATTGGGGGGAGACGATTGGAGCTTAGGACGATATTGCTGCTTGTCCTTGCGGGATCATTGTTCGTCGGCGCGATCCTGTATGCGGCCAGCCGATTCATCGTTAAGCGGTACGAGGAATCCTGGGTGGGGGATACGGACCGGCTTCTGACCGGCCGACAGCAACTTTTGCCATGGTTAAGCGGCCGCCTATCCGTATGGTTCAATAAATCCTATGCCATCTGGATGAAGGTGCCGCCACTCAGGGGTTATGCGGTTAAAGTACGCCGCCGTCTGGCGACGGTCCACCGCTATAACGAGTTCGAGCTGAGGCGCCGGACGATGCAGTTCGTTTATGGGACGACAGGGCTGTCTGCCGCGGGAATCGCGGTGTTGACGGCGCTAAATCCAAGCTGGATATTTTTCCTCTCGCTGCTCATCGCGGCAGCGGTAATCCAAGGCTTGCTATTGGACGGGTACGTCAACCGGTTGGAGACCAGGTTGCTGGAGCAAATGCTCGACTTCTTTGCTGCCGTCCGTCACGCCTATCAACGCCACGGCATGGTGTACGATGCGATCGACGAAGCCGGCGAGCAGGCGGGCCGCGAAATCGGGGGTCACGCGCACCTGATCGGCGAAGCGCTGGCGGACGTTCGTCCGGACGAAGCGCTGGAGAAATATTATGAAACGGCGCCCAACCGTTTTTTGAAAGCTTTTGCCGGCATCTCCCGGCTGGTGCTGGAATACGGCGACCGGCAACGTAAGCAGGGGTCGTTGTACCTGCGGGGAATTTCGGGATTGACCGGGGAGATCCAGCTTGAGCTTGTCCGAAAGAACCGGCTTGATTACCTGCTCAAAGGCCTAAACGTTATTGCGCTGTTGCCGGTTTTTTTTACGAAGCCCATCGAGGTTTGGGCGCGGAGCCATTTTCCGCTGATGGATCAATTTTATTTAAGCAAAGCGGGCATGGCGATCAAAATCGGGATTTTCCTCACGATATGGATTTGCTATTTGCTGCTGCAAAAGCTGAAAAGCGAGGAGGAAACGGCTTACCGGGCCGGAACGCTCCGAACGCCTTGGGAGGCTGCACTTTATTCGCGTAAAGTCTGGGGGGCTTTGTGCCGGTGGTTTATGCCCGCGCCTCAGTCCATGTTGCATCAACGCTTATCGCAATTGTTGAAGGAAACGAACCATCATTTGCGCGTAGAGTGGTTTCAAGTCAGGCGGCTTTGCGGCTTTGCGGTTTGTTTGCTGTTATTGCTTGGCACGACCGTAACGCTGCATTCGTTGTACCGTCACAACATCATAGCGGAGCCGCCGGCGGGAACGGTCTTTTTCGGAACGGTGCCGGAGGACGTCATAAATGCGGGCCGCCGAGGGGCCGAACTGGATGCCGCGGTCATGCGTAAGGTGGGCATGTCGGGGACAGCCGGGTACGATGCGGTAGCGGAGGCCGCCGCTTCCCTGCTTCGGGCCGGCGGGAAGCCGGGTTCCAGGGAAGAGATTTCCGCTGCCGCCCACCGGGTGATGGACAAGCTTCAGCGCTGGAACGACGAGGTTATGAAATGGTGGGAGGTTGGTCTGGCGCTTCTTGCCGGATTCATCGGCTACTATTCGCCGTTGTGGGCACTACGGTTTCAGCGCTGGATGCGGTTGATGGATATGAAGCACGAGGTCTATCAATTCCAGGCGATGATTGCCATTTTGCGTGAGCTGGAGCGGATCTCGGTGGAGGAAATCCTGGAGTGGCTGGCCTCCTATGCCGTCATTTTCCGCGCGCCGTTGCAGAAATGTACGCTGAACTATGGCCATGGCGCCGAGGAAGCTCTGCAGGAAATGAAACGGGAGGTTGTGCTGGAGGAATTCCAGCGCTTGACGGACAAGCTGCTGCTGGCTTCCGAGAAGATTACGATCGCCGATGCGTTTGACGATCTGGACAGCGATATGTCCTATCATTTCGAACGGCGTCGGCTGGATTACGAAAAATCGCTGGACACGAAGGCGGGGCTAGGGAGAATCATCGGTTTTGCTCCGATGTATTCGCTGGTTTTTGCTTATCTGGTCGTTCCGCTGATCTGGATGAGCTTCGAGCAGATGGGCTTGTATTTTGAACAAATTCAAAAATTGTGATGAAAAAGGGAGGCTACAGGCATGAATAATGCTTCATCGGCTTTAAAGGTAGCGGCCGGTATTTTCTTGACGATCGCTTTGATCACGATCGTGGTGATTTTGTTCGTTTCGGCGCAGGAGGCAACCAAGACGGCGCAAAACAACTTCTCCGACATTCAAACCGAACTGTCGCAGGCTTCGTTTACCGTATATGACGATACGACGATCAGCGGTTCGCAGGTGACCAACGCGCTGCGCAAATTCAGGGATCGGGAGCAATTCGGCATCCAGGTCAAAACGGGCAAAAACAGAGGCGGCGAATGGTACGGGCATGTCCTTAACGTCAGCGCTCCGGTATCCTCGGAGATTTATGGATCGGTCGCAAATCCAAGCTACGCGGATATCAGTAATTCATGGGATGAAACATTAAATCAATACGTCAATCCAAGCGGCAAGTTTAAGGTCCGGGTGGTCAAGGACAGCTCCAACGTGGTTCGAGGATTGTTGTTTACGCAAACTACGGCGATTCCATAAGATGCAAAACGGCGGGGGGGAGTGACGTTGTTTAGCCATGTGAAAAGTATGCTTTGGCTGCTTGTCTCCGTTAGCTTCTGCTTGGCGGCGGCGTTGACGATGCTGGATTTTGCCAATCGTCAGGAGTTGGCGTTCGACGATATGGCAGGGGATGCGCATGGGCAGCGGCATAGCGTATTTACCCGCGGGAATGACCAGGCCGGCGCGGCGGAGCCTTTCCCGGACGATACCGAAGCGTCGGAACAACCGGAGACTTATACCGCACAGGAAATTCTGTACAGCTTACCGGAGTGGGCGAGTACAGGTACAGCGGTCGAAGTGAACGGCACGCCCCTGGCTATCGTCCCTAGAGATGTGACTTCGGAGACACTCGAGCAAAGCCGAAAGCTCGCGATGGCTCTCTTGGATTTGCAGGCCGAATATGTTGTGCGCCGGAATTACGATTCATCCGGAAATATCGCTAACATTTTTTTTACTGGAAAGTAGGTGGGGGTTCGTGAGCAACATGCTGTCCAAGGTTACCGCCGCGTTGCTGGCCGCATTGCTGTTGTTCCTGGTTCCTGCGGTGCAGATCGCGCAGCGGGGAGAAGATATCCGTTATTTGTCGGCCTATCAAGCCTTGATGCAGTTTGCCGATGCGGTCAGAAATAAAGGCTACGTCTCCCCGTCGATGTACGTGGATTTCGTCCGCGAATTGGAAGCTGGCGGAGCGTCGTACGAAGTGGAACTCGAGCACCGCCATAAGAAGTATCATCCCGAGTACGGCGATCCCGCGAACCCCGCCACCTTTCTAAACGACTTCAGCGTGGTATATGATGCGTACTATACTGACGATATATTGCGGGTGTTGTTTCCGCCGGAAGGAAGCGCCGCGGTCGAAGGGGAAGGGGTTTACACCCTGCAGGAAGGGGATTTCTTTGCCGTTGCGGCTGCCGATCGTTCCCGCAGCGCGTGGGATGTTCTTTCCGAGTTCTTGTACGGCGGCGCCGGCAAGGAAGTCCCTGACCGGTTGACCTATGGGGGCATGGTATTAAATGAAGATTACTGATTGGGCCGTGATTTTTGTGCTGATCGTGAGCCCGCTGCTGTGGATCGGCAGCTTGCAGGCGGAGGACGTCCGGGAAGTGAACAGGCTGGAAACCCGTTACACGGCGGCTTTGAGGACGGCAACCCAGGATGCGGGCAACGTGCTGAACAGGAATGAGCTTCAGCAATTCGAAAGCGGGTACGGGTCGGAGAAATGGATGCGAGCCGACAAAGAGCAAGCGCTGGCCGCCTTGTTGAACAGCTTGTATTTGAATTTCGGCGTAGCCGACGATCCGGTAGGACAACAGGCTTTGATGGTTTATATTCCGGCGATCGTCGTTATAGACTATAACGGTTATTTCATTTATTCGGTTGAAGAGACAGCGTCACCCGGCGGGAGCACGGAGGCCCGGCACCGCTGGCGGTCCAAAAAGCCGTTTGTTTATGCCGACTCCTTCGGCAACAGTTTAGGGTTTACGCTGGACCGTTACATTACCGCCTACGATGTGGCTTCGGACCGATGGGTGAGCGGTTTGCAAAACGAGATCAAGTCGCAGGTTTCCATTCCGCTGCTGCAGGATCATGAGCAGTTTGAGGCCGTACGGCGTTCGGTGATCGTGCGGAGCATTGAGGAGGAGCTCGCGGAAGTGATCAACCGCCATAATGCCTATGCCGCCAAGCAAGGGGTCAGCTATACGTTCACGCTTCCTTTCATCCCGCAGGAGGATTGGAACAATACGCTGGACGACGTCGGGATTCTCGTGTTTTTGCAAGGCCTTCCGGTTGGCGTCCGTTATTATAACAATTATGCCCTTGGCGGGGGAAGGGTGGCGAAGTCGTCTCCCGTATGGGGAGCGCTGAATCCGGCCAATGGGCTGAAATATTATTATAACGACGGCTGCCTTCCGGCGCAAAGTCAGGGCAAGCGCATCGAAGAGGTTTTTGCGGATGAGCGGGCCGCCGCCGCAAACGGGTATTTCCCGGCGGATTGCCGGCGATCCGCCAAGAAATAAAAGGAGCAAGGGGGTTTTGTACTCCCTTGCTCTCCATAAAGCGACGATTATTTAAATGAGGCATAACCTTCGTCGGCCATAACCACGCTGCCGTTAATGGCGCTGGCTTCGTCCAAAGTCAGCAGATATACCGTATCGGCGACTTGCTCCGGCAAAGTCAGCTTGTTCCCCATGACTTTGGATTTCATCGAGTCGATCATCCCTTTATCCTTATAACCTTGAATGATCGGCGTATCCACGGCGCCAGGCGCTACGGCAACGACGCGGATACCGTAATCGGCCAACTCCAGGGCTGCGGATTTGGTCATCATGATGATTGCGCCTTTTGAAGCATGGTACGCGAATGTACCGGGGGAGGCGAGGAAGCCGAATACGGAAGCGGTGTTGATGATGATCCCCTTAATGCCGAGTTCCCGCATTTTTTTGCCGGCGGCAATGATGCCGTAGGCGACGCCGTGCTGATTAACGTTAACCACGCTATGATAGTCGCTTATATTTTGATCCAGC
Organism: Paenibacillus macerans; assembly: GCF_050565405.1. Classification (GTDB taxonomy): domain Bacteria; phylum Bacillota; class Bacilli; order Paenibacillales; family Paenibacillaceae; genus Fontibacillus; species Fontibacillus macerans_B. The sequence goes on from NZ_JBNYYG010000011.1 coordinate 37,163, forward strand.
ACGGGGGTCATTCGGCCGATTCCGGCGTTGTTAAACATGATATCGAGTCTACCGTAGGTCTCTACCGTTTGCTGAACCAGCGCCTCCACGTCTTCAAATTTCGAAACATCCGTTTTGACGAACAGCGCTTCGCCGCCTTTCGCCTTAATCCGATCCACGACGGCTTGTCCGCCCGATTCGTTAAAATCGGCTACGACGACGCGATCTCCTTTAGCCGCAAATTTGTAAGCGGTTTCCTTTCCGATTCCACTGGCTCCCCCTGTGACGATAGCCACTCTGTTTTGCATCATTTGCCCGTCTCCTGCCTTTCTTTGTAATTTGTTAGGTTCTATACTATGATTGTAACAAAAGTCATTGTTAAATAAAATTTATATATAATTATTATCAAATTAGAATTACTTAATAATAGGCGTGATTCTCCGAGGAGGGTGTAAAATGAATCTGGAGCAGCTGGAATACATCGTGGACGTAGCTAAGACCAGGTCTTTGACGAAAACGGCTCAAAACGCCCACGTGACTTTGTCCGCCGTCAGCCAGTCGATTTCATTGCTGGAGTCGGAGCTGGGCCTGCCATTGTTTGTTCGTTCGCGCGGCGTTGGCGCGGTCCCGACGCCGGAGGGACAAGAAATTATCGGCCGTGCCGCCGGTATTCTCGCCAAAATCAACGAGCTGCGGGTCGAAGCCAAGTCGTATAGCGATACGCTTAGCGGCGAGTTGACCATTGCCACGATCCCGGGGCCGATGCATTTGCTGATAGAAGATATCGCCGGCTTTAGAAAGGATTATCCCGAGGTGAAAATCCGCATATTCGAATACGGGCCCCAGGAGATTTTGGACGAGTTGCACCATAACCGCATCGACATCGGATTTATCGCCTTGAACGAACGGCTTCTGCAGCAAAATAAAACAGTGCATTTCGAGAAGCTGTTTACGGGGAAAATGGCGGTGGGCGTGCCCAGGAATTCGCTGCTGGCGCTGGAAAAATCGATCAAGCCGGAGCAACTGGCCGGATACTCGCTGGTGTTGTATGATGATGAGATTATCCGAAGTTATCTTGCCGAGAGATTGGCCCGGTACGGCGAACTGGATATCTTGTTTTGCAGCAACAATATTCAGGCGATACAAAATGCGGTGAAGGAAGGGCTCGCGTTAACCGTCGGGGTAGACTACTCTTTCGACACCGGGGAACAAACGGGGCTTGTGCCGATCGAGCTGGAACTGCTGGATGACGAGCCGGTGCATTACGGTTGGGTCAGCCCGAAAGGAAAACAGGCCAACGCGATTACCAAACGATTTATTCGCCGCTTGCAATATAGGATATGAGCGGTTGTTCAAAAAGTCATCTTTTGATCACGAAGTAGATCAAGTAGCATATTCGACATCGAATCTTGAATTCAGCCGGGCCTTCTGGTGCTCACGTAGGTTCTGCCTACGCTCCGCTCCTCAGTCCCTAGCTTCATCCAACCTTCTCGGTGCTGAAAACCTGACTTTTTGAACACTTAATTTAACGTATGGGGAGCTAATAGGTATGGAGATAAATCATCAAGACCGCTATTCAAGGCAAAAGCTGTTTATTCCCATCGGGAACGAGGGTCAAGACAAGCTGGCGAATGCCAAAGTGTTGATTGTCGGAGCGGGGGCGCTGGGCACGGGGATCGCAGAAACGCTCGTACGTGCCGGAGTAGGGCACCTCATCGTGGCGGACCGCGATTATGTGGAATGGAGCAACCTGCAGCGGCAGCAATTGTTCTCGGAAGCGGACGCAGCCGGCCGCGTACCAAAAGCGATTGCGGCCCGGGAGCGACTTATGGCCATCAACAGCACGGTTCGCATCGACGCCCGCGTGGTGGATGTGGATCCGGAGGAGCTGGAGGAACTGGTTCCCGGCGTGGATTTGATCATGGATGCGACGGACAACTTCGATACTCGGCTGATGATCAACGATATTTCGCAAAAATACAAGATTCCTTGGGTGTACGGCGGATGCGTCGGCAGCTACGGCATTACGTTTACGATCGTGCCGGGCATGACGCCATGCCTGAACTGCCTGCTTGGAACGGTTCCGCTTGGCGGCGATACCTGCGACACGGTTGGTGTAATTCCGCCGGCCGTGCAAATGGTCGTCTCCCATCAGACGACGGAAGCCTTAAAGCTGTTGACCGGACACCCCGAATCGTTGAGGGGAACGTTGTTGACTTTTGATCTGTGGCGTAACGAGCAGACTTCGATCAAAGTAGGCTCGGCCCGAAGGGAAGATTGCCTCTCTTGCGGCCACGGGGCAACTTACCCGTATTTGTCCGCTTCCAGCCATCGGAAAACGGAGGTATTGTGCGGCAGGGAAACGGTGCAGATCCGTCCGGCGGTCAAACGGAAGATCAGGCTTCAGGACATGGCGCAGAAGCTGGGACGGATCCGGGAAGGCCGCGTGGAGATCAATCCGTTCCTGTTGTCGTTTACGATTGGCGATCGCCGGCTCGTGTTATTTGAAGACGGACGTGCCCTGATTCATGGAACGCAGGATCCGTCCGAAGCGAAGACGATCTATGATCGTTATTTAGGCTGAATCGTAAACCCGGGCGGGGCCGGAATGGTTTTGCCGCGGAATGACCATCTTATTAATGGATTGGCATATGCAGGTAAGGTGGTCGTAAGCGATGAAAAGATACGTGCTGCTGGCGCTCGAAGATCCTTCCGAAGGGGAACGAATCAAAACGGGGCTGGAGGAAGCCGGATACGTTATCCACTGGCATCGTAACGCAGTGGAGGTGCTGCGGCATGTGGAGGAAGAGCTGCCGGATCTCGTCCTGCTGGGAACGGATTTGTCGGATGAAGCGGCAGCGGGGCTTCAGGAGCAAATCGGCAGATTCGCCCCGTTTCCGCTGATTTTGCTGCTGCGGGAATGGAATACGGAGGACGTGGTCTCCGGTTTTGCGAATGGCGCTAACGATGTCGTGAACTTCAACATTCCGATGGCCGAGCTGTATGCCAGAATCGGCCATTTGTTGTCGCTCTTTAAACGGTTGGGCGACGGTTCCTTGACGGAGCTCACTTTCGAGGATCTGCGGATGGAACTGAGGAGCCGCAAAGTGTATCGCGATGATGTGGAGGTCAAATTAACACCGAAGGAATTCGACTTACTGCTGTTTCTCATGAAACGGGCCGGCAAGGTATGCGGAAGGGAAATGATTTTGCAGCAGGTCTGGGGCTATGATTTCGCGACGGGTACGAACGTGGTCGATGTTTATATCCGGCATTTGCGCAAAAAAATAGACCGTGGCCATATGCGCAAGCTGCTGCATACGATACGCGGTGCAGGGTACATGCTTGGGTAAAAGCCGAATAACCCGATAGAGAGGCTACCGGGCATCATTTGAAGGATCGACTTGTTTGGAGTTAGGTGAACCTGCGTTCAAAAAGCCGCAAGACGAATTCGGGAAGAGAGGTAACGGCTTTTTGAACGGGCTTGTCCGCTACAGGACGCGGCGAGCTTTCAGGTACGTGTTTTTCCAGTTGCCGGAGTTCAGGTTGGAAATCGTCACGCCCGGTTTGCCGTACGTGTGCAAAATTTTGCCGCTGCCCATGTAAATGGCCACGTGCGTTACGTTTCTGCCATTCGCGCGGCTGCCGCTGGAGAAGAACACCAAATCGCCGGCTTTCAGGTTCGACTTCGATACGGCATAGCCGGCTTTGGCTTGAGCCGCGGAAGTACGAGGCAAGGTAACGCCGTATTTTTTGTAGACATATTTCGTAAACGAGGAGCAGTCAAACACTCGGGTCGTCGAGGTGGAAGCTCCGAATTTATAAGGAGTGCCCATAAATTGCTTTCCGTAATTTACGACTTGCGTTCCTCTCGAAACGGCGGAGCTGGTTGCCGACTGGGCTTGTACAGTTTCAGTCCCACTGGCAAGCAGAGTGCTGAAACCGATGGCGGATGCGAGTCCGACCGTCAATACTTTTTGGAATAGGCTGCGTTTGTTCATGTTGTAATACCTCCAAAGTTCTTGTTTGTTAACCGGTTCGTAATGAAGTATAACAGATTTGTAATCTCCTAAATGATGGTATAATCTCCTAAAAACCTTGCGCCCCAACGCTTTGGAAGCGATTATTAAAAAAACATTAAAGTTTACAGTTTTTTAAGATTAAGAAAATAGTCCTAGAAAATGAAAAGAAAAAACCCTTGAAATATCAAGGGTTTTTCACATATCTCTTTCAATTTAGTTAGCGTTATAAAAGTTACAAATTTGTCTTTATTCTGTAACTAATCCCGGCTTTGAATAATGAGCAGCCAACCACTATCGATCTTCACCGTTCCGACGGAAGCCGTCAATTTGTTGCTGACCGCCAGCGATTGTCCCATTTTCAACGTCGCGTCGTCAAGCGGATACAGGAAGCCATCCAGTGTAATACCGGTCACTTCGGGCGTGAGCGGGAGCAAGGAAACATAGGCATAGCCGCGGTCTTCGATCCGGCAAGTAGATCCGGTCAGCGTTACGTAATTATGGTCATCCCAAATGGCGCAAGCGATTTGATGCTGAACGGCCCGCAGCAGCATTTGGATATTGGCTAGCGTATGGTCCATGCGGGTGCCGATGACCCCGGTCAGGATAATCTCCGCCGGTTGCTGTTGAATGGCCAGATCAAACGCCAGTTCCGTATCGGTCAAATCTTTATGGATCGGGTCGCAAGCGACGACCTCGGCGCATTGCTCTTTAATGAAGGCGAATTCTTCCTCGCTGACCGAGTCGAAATCCCCGACCGCCTTATGCGGTTTGATTCCGTGCTGCACCAGAAACCAAGCGCCCCGGTCGGCTCCAATAATGTAATCGTCCGGGCGGATTTCGTCGATAAAGCATTGATCGATGCGGCCGCCCGCAAAGATAAGAACCCGTCTGTTTTTCATATCCACCGCTTCCTTTCCCAAAAACCCCTTGTTCAAGTAGTATAAATCAGATTTTAGGGTTGCACAATTTCACCCGATGGGCCTAAAATGGGGAAGACAGATAGAAGCTGACAAAGAAAGGCAGAGAAGGACGGGAGAAATGCATATCTTCGATATTTTCAGTATCATCGGGACGATTGCCTTCGCTATGTCGGGTGCTTTCGTGGCGATGGAAGAGGAATATGATATCCTCGGGGTGTTGGTGCTGGGTCTCGTCACGGCTTTCGGCGGCGGGATTATCCGCAATGTGCTGATCGGCGTTCCGGTCACGACGTTATGGGGGCAAGGGGATTTGATTATGCTGGCGGTGCTGGCGGTGTTCGTCGCCTTCGTTCTGCCCATGCCGTGGATTCGACACTGGAAACGAACGGAGGTCCTGTTCGACGCGATCGGCTTGTCGGCTTTTGCGATCCAAGGGGCGCTGTACGCAACGGACATGAAGCACCCGATGAGTGCGGTTCTCGTAGCGGCGGTACTAACGGGCATCGGCGGCGGGATTGTCCGCGATTTGCTGGCCGGACGCAAACCGTTGGTGTTGCGCGACGAGATTTACGCCGTTTGGGCGATGCTGGGCGGACTGGCCATTGGAGTGGGGTGGTTCCGCTCGACGTTGGAGTTGATCGTATTGTTTGCTTCCATCGTTCTATTTCGGATGTTGTCCGTTCATTACAAATGGAAGCTGCCGCGGCGATCGCTCGAAACGGGCGATATCCATATCGGCACGGAACCGAAGGCCGAGCGGGTTATGGTACGGGACCAAACTCCGTAACCGCCGCGTAGGCATTTACAAGAGAGAGGCTGTCCAAAGTAGAGTTTCTACTATTCGAGACAGCCTCTTGATTTCATGATTCCTGAAAGCGCTATTTTAATAAATGAACCAATGCGTCGGGCAACTCCTGCTGCCAAAATCCCCACAAATGCTTGCCGTCCTTCTCGGTGTACGCCACACGGGCGCCGCGTTCCTCCAGCAGCGCTTTGGCTTTGCGGTTCAGCTCGACGAAATTGTAGGTTCCCGTATCCGTGGTGTAGTGATCCTCCTGCAATCCGACGATCATGAAGAGCGATAGATGGGACAAATCGGTTTCCCGCGCCAAGATTTCCAGAGAAGGTCCATAGTAGGCGCCGGACAAGCTGATGATTTTGGAAAACAGTTCCGGATTTTTCATGGCAAGATGAAGCGAGACCGTCGCCCCCAGCGAATCGCCGGCCAGCACTCTTTCGCGAGGTTCGCGGCGAACCGGATATTTACGTTCGATGAAGGGAATAATTTCTTCCGTAAAACAGCGCGTATATGCGTCAAAACGGGTTCCGAACGGAGCGTACTCCTCCGTGCGCACGGCGGTGTTCACTTCGACCCCGACGATGATGAACGGATCGATGCCCTCGTCCAGAATCAACCGGTTGGCGTGCGTGGCAATGCGCCCGAAATTGAAAAACTCTTCCCCGTCCTGACAATAGACGACAGGATAACTGAGGATTTCATTGTACCCGGGAGGGAGGTAAATACGCAGAAAACGTTTTTCCCCCAAGGTGTTGCTTTCGATTTCCTCCTTAATTATGGTGCGTTTCAAATAGCGAGATTCCGTCATGTTTCACACGCTCCCAGCTTTATTGGTTTTGCTTTCGACTCTTGTTTTGGATAGGTTTTACGATGGAAAGGCCTTAAAGATAGCTTTCCACAAATCGGATAGGTGTTATACTATTTTTGGTGAACTGTTACATACACAAAAATAAAAATATAACACAATTATCCTCAATTCCTTTGACTTCTAAGATGTAACAGGAGTATAATAATTCTATAACAGAGGAACAAGATAATCAAATATTTAGTCGAGGTGAAAAAAATGAGCAAGATTCCTTATGAAGTATACACGGAAGAAGTCGAAGCTTTGACCGTGCTTTCGCCGGACGGTGAAATCGTTAACAAAGATAAAGTTCCGGCTCTGACCGACGACCAATTGAAAGAATTGATGTACCGCATGGTATTTACCCGTACTTGGGATGAACGGGCGATTAATTTGGGCCGCCAAGGCCGCCTCGGATTCTATGCTCCGGTCTCCGGACAAGAAGCGACTATGGTCGGCAGCGAATTCGCATTGGACAAAAACGACTTTGTCTGCCCGGGCTACCGCGACATGCCGCAGCTCGTATGGCACGGCCTCCCGCTGTACCAAGCATTCCTGTATTCCCGCGGTCATCAACACGGCGGTCAAATTCCGGAAGGCGTCAATGTACTTATGCCACAAATCATTATCGGCGCGCAAGTTTTGCATGCGATGGGGATCGCGATGGGCTATAAGCTCAAGAAGCAAAAACAAGTAGCCATTACTTATACGGGCGACGGCGGTTCCTCGGAAGGCGATTTCTATGAAGCATTGAACTATGCTGGAGTATTCAAGCTGCCGGTGATTTTCTTCGTGCAAAATAACGGTTATGCCATTACGACGCCGTTCTCGAAACAAACCGCGGCGTTGTCGATCGCTCACAAAGCGGTAGCCGCCGGTATCCGCGGCGTAAAAATCGACGGGATGGACGTATTCGCCGTCATCAGCGCGGTTCAAGAAGCAGCTGAACGCGCCCGTAACGGAGAAGGCGCGACGCTGATCGAAGCGGTAACTTACCGGTTCCGTCCGCACTCCTTGTCCGACGATACTTCCAAATACCGCACGAAAGAAGAAGAAGGCGAGTGGAGCGAAAAAGATCCGATTGCCCGCCTCGCGAAATACTTGGAGAAGAAAGGTCTCTGGACCGATGAAGATACGGCTCGCGTGAAAGAGGAAGCGAAAGCCAAAGTCAACGAGCAAATCAAAAAAGCGGAACAAACGGAAAAAATGACGATTCCAGGCCTGATCGACAGCATGTTCGAACATACGCCGAAGCATCTGGAAGAGCAAAAAGCCGATTTTCAATAAATTGTACGTCTAAATCAGTCTGATCGTTCTAAAGAGGAGGATACAAGCAATGGCACAAATGAATATGAAAGAAGCGATTCGCGACGCAATGCGCGTCGAATTGCAACGCGATCCGAACGTCCTAATTTTCGGCGAAGACGTGGGTAACGTCGGCGGGGTATTCCGGGTAACGGAAGGTTTGCAAAAAGAGTTTGGTGAAGAGCGCGTGATGGATACGCCGCTGGCGGAATCGGCCATCGGCGGCATGGCGGTAGGCCTCGGGATCCAAGGATTTCGTCCGATTGCGGAAATCCAGTTCGTCGGCTTTATTTTCGAAGCCTTGGACCAAATCCTCATCCAAGCGGCCCGCATGCGCTATCGCTCCGGCGGACGTTACCACGCTCCGGTCGTGTTCCGCACGCCGTTTGGCGGCGGGGTTAAAGCGGCTGAGCTGCATACCGACGCTTTGGAAGGCCTGATTGCCCAAACGCCGGGGATCAAGCTGGTCATTCCTTCGAACCCTTATGACGCCAAAGGCTTGCTGATCTCGGCGATTCGCGATAACGATCCGGTATTCTTTATGGAGCACTTGAACCTGTACCATGCGTTCCGCGCCGACGTGCCGGAAGGCGAATACACCGTCGAGTTGGGTAAAGCCAATATCGTTCGCGAAGGCTCCGACGTGACGATCATCGCCTACGGCCTGATGGTGCATACGGCGGTGAAAGCGGCGGAGGAACTGGAGAAAACGAAAGGCATCAAAGCGGAAGTCATCGATTTGCGCACCCTCGTGCCGCTCGATATCGATACGATCGTCGCTTCGGTGAAGAAGACCAACCGCGTCATTATCGTTCAGGAAGCGCAAAGATCGGCCGGCATTGCGGCTGAAGTCATTGCCCAAATCAACGAGAAAGCGATCCTGCACCTGGAAGCTCCGGTTCTTCGCGTAGCGCCGCCGGATACCGTATATCCGTTTGCGCAAATCGAAGACCAATGGCTGCCGTCGCCGGCCCGCGTTATCGAGGGCGTCAATAAAGTTCTAGAATTCTAAATCGAATAAGAAATAGGAGGTCTTTCCTGTGGCAAAGTTTGAATACCGGTTTCCTGAGCTTGGGGAAGGTTTGCATGAAGGCGAAATCATCAAAATGCATATTAAACCAGGCGACAAAGTAACGGACGAAGATATTATCATGGAGGTTCAAAACGACAAAGCGGTCGTGGAAGTGCCTTGTCCGGTGAACGGCACGGTGCAGGAAGTATTCGGCACCGACGGCGCGGTCTTCCGCGTCGGCCAAGTCGTGGCGGTCATCGATGCGGAAGGCGACATTCCGGATCAAGGGGACGCTCCGGCTCATGAAGAACCTGCAGCACCGGCTCCGGCAGAGACGGCACCAGCGGCCAGCGCCGCGGCTCCGGCAGCAGCAGCGGTAGCTCCTGTAGCGCCAAACCGCGAAGTACTGGCAACGCCTAGCGTTCGCAAGTTCGCTCGCGAGCAAGGCATCGACATCGCCCAAGTTCCGGGCAGCGGCAAAGCCGGCAAAATCACTCGCGAAGACGTGGAGGCCTTCAAGAACGGCGGTGCTCCGGCAGCAGCTCCGGCGGCTGGCCAAGACGCGGCAGCACCAGCGGCGGCAGCGGTGGCGGTTCCGGCCGCAGCGCCAACGGCTATCCCGGTCGGCGCGGACGAAGAGCGCGTACCGTTCAAAGGCATCCGCAAAGCAATCGCCAATGCGATGGTCAAATCCGCTTATACGGCACCGCACGTTACGATCATGGACGAAGTGGACGTCACCGAGCTGGTATCGTTCCGTACCCGCATGAAGCCGGTTGCCGAGAAGAAAGGCGTCAAAGTAACCTATCTGCCGTTCATCGTCAAAGCGCTTGTCGCCGCTTCGCGGAAATACCCGGCGCTTAACGCTTCGATCGACGAAGCGAACAACGAAATCGTCTATAAGAAGCATTATGACATCGGGATTGCAACCGATACGGATAACGGCTTGATCGTTCCGGTCATCAAGGACGCCGATCGCAAGAGCATCTGGATGATCGCCGAAGCGATTTCCGACCTGGCTGCACGCGGCCGCGAAGGAAAACTGTCGGCGAACGAAATGAAAGGAAGCACGATTTCGATCTCGAACATCGGCTCCGCCGGCGGCATGTTCTTTACACCGATCATCAACTACCCTGAAGTTGCGATTTTGGGTACGGGCCGGATCAGCGAAAAACCGGTCGTGCGCAACGGTGAAATCGTCGTCGCTCCGGTTATGGCCTTGTCGCTCAGCTTCGACCACCGTCTGATCGACGGCGCAACCGCGCAAAACTTTATGAACTATATCAAACAGCTGCTCGCGAATCCTGAGCTGCTCGTTATGGAGGTGTAATCAATGGTAGTAGGAGATGCTTCTCTTGATATTGATACATTAGTAGTCGGTGCAGGTCCCGGCGGTTACGTGGCGGCCATCCGCGCCGCCCAACTGGGGCAAAAAGTGCTGATCGTGGATAAATCGGAGCTTGGCGGCGTCTGCTTGAACCGCGGATGCATTCCGTCCAAAGCGCTGATCTCGGCAGCCCATCAATACGAGTCCGCGCAGCATGCCGACGCGTTCGGGATTACGGCGGAGAACGTCAAGGTGGACTTCAAGAAAACCCAGGAATTCAAAAGCGGCGTCGTCAACAAAATGACTCAAGGCGTTGCGGGTCTTCTTAAAGGTAACAAAGTGGAAGTATTCAGCGGCGAAGTGATGTTCATCAACGAAAACGAAGCCCGCGCCTTCAATGATCATGAATCGCCGCGCTACCGTTTCAAGCATTGCATTCTGGCTACCGGTTCCCGTCCGATCGAACTGAAGCCTTTCCCGTTCGGCGGCCGCATTTTGTCCTCGACGGAAGCTTTGGAGCTGCAAGAAATTCCTAGCAGCCTGATCGTGATCGGCGGCGGCTACATCGGCGCCGAGCTGGGTCAAATGTTCTCCAAGTTCGGCACGAAAGTAACGATCATCGAGGGCATGGATACCGTGCTGCCTGGCTTCGACAAGGACATGACCCGTCTTGTGGCCAAGAGCATGGCCAAAACCGGCATCGAAATCGTGACGAACGCGAAAGCGGAAAGCGCCGAGCAAACCGACAAGAACGTGACGGTGAAATACTCCGTAAACGGCGAAAGCAAAGAAGTGACCGCCGATTACCTGTTGGTTACAGTAGGACGCCGTCCGAACACCGACGGGGATCTGGGCCTGGAATTGGCCGGCGTGGAATTGACCGACCGCGGCCTGGTCAAAGTCGACCAGCAAGGACGCACCAGCAACCCGAACGTCTTTGCCATCGGCGATATCGTAGCCGGCCCTGCACTGGCGCATAAAGCTTCCTATGAAGGCAAAGTCGCTGCCGAAGCGATTGCCGGACTGCCTTCCGTCGTCGACTACAAAGCGATTCCGGCCGTCGTATTTACCGATCCGGAATGCTCCAGCGTAGGCTACACGGAGACGGAAGCGAAGGAAAAAGGCTTCAAGGTCAAAGCCGGCAAGTTCCCGTTTGCGGGCAACGGCCGCGCGACTTCCCTGAACCAAACGGACGGCTTTATCAAAATCGTCGCCAATGCGGATAACAACGTGGTTCTCGGCGCGCAAATCGTCGGGCTCGAAGCTTCCAACCTGATCGCCGAGCTGGGTCTTGCGGTCGAAATGGGCGCCACGCTGGAAGATATCTCATTAACCATCCACGCTCACCCAACGCTGGGCGAGATCGTGATGGAAACTGCGGAGCTCGTCGAAGGACATCCGATCCACGTGATCTCCCGCTAAGCATGACGTTATGTAACGACCGTTTGTCCCACTCCTCCTGAGAGTGGCTGATTAACTCCTAAGCGGACTTTGGGCAAGACCGATTTAACGGTCTTGCCCTTTTTTTGCATACAACGATGAGATCATGTTGGATCGGGAAAGAAGGCGTGATTCGTTCTATACAAAGAGGTGGCTGAGTCCAAACAAGCTCAAATGTAAAAGTGCAGTAGATAATGAAATATTGACTGGCCAATTAAAACTCGGCAGACTTACAGAATAAGCCTTTATTTATCCCTTATGGATGTATAATAACTATGAGGGATTACCTATCGTTAGGAGGTGGTTTCATTCATGAGAATTTGGGAGCTTGATAGTAACCGAAGCGGTTTTGAAACTGTGGTTTTTGCCAATCGTGAAGTGGATTTTCCTCAATATTTTAAAGGGAAGTTTAATGGCTTTAAAATCGAGGAGTGGGGTGATATTGAAGTGAAAACCCACAAGAAGGCAAGTATAGCGACTCTCCCGATTTTTCCAGCGAAAGAATAGTAGAGAAGAAGTTGAAAGGTTTCAATTTTATCGAGGTATGGAATTCGTCGTCCACTAGCAATATATCATCAAGTGAAGACAAAACCCAATTTGTGAACGTGAAATCAGTGGGGGAGGGTCTTTCCTATCCAGATGCAACCCAACTCGTGTTAGCAGGCAAAGCGATCGCAAGCGGAAAATGGAAACTGCAGAAAGATGGGACGGGAAACATACTTTTGGGAGAGTTGGTGGATGGGGTACATCAATGGATCGATCCTGTATATTACCCGCCTATTTTCTACGAGTTGAAATGGAACGAAGTTGAACTATCAGAGTTATAGGCCTTTGCTTTTTCGATATAGCGCCAGTTCGGTAGTGAGAGGGATGACAGGTTTAGGCTAAAAAAGGCAAGGTCCGAAATTATCGGTCTTGCCCTTTTTTTCTGCCCAGACGCATGCGGTAACAAAACAGGATTTCACGCGTTTCGCCACCGAAAGCTTCTGTTACCTGCTGCCGGAACTGTTCCGCGGCCGTGATTAGCTCGCTTGCGCCCAGCTTTAAAGCGGTTTGCAGTCCGCCTTGGCTGAAAGCAAGATTCGCATACCGGTCCGCATCGCATGATTCCCAATGGTGGTACACGATTTCACGGGAGAAATCAAACAGCTGCGACTCGCGGATTTGCCGTAAATGATCGTCTTTGGGCCATTTATGGGCTTGCTTCTCCGCGCCGGCCAATTCGCCGGCGCGTGTTTCGGCCAGCGCGGTCAGGCGTTCATAGCTCTGTTCAAGCTCCGGCAGGCTAACCGGCGGCCAGTCGCAATCATAGGCGGCAAAGAAGCCGCCGGGCCGAAGAACGCGGGCGAACTCCCGCAACGTGGGCTGCGGGTCCATCCAGTGGAACGATTGGGAGCATGTGATGATATCGACGGTGGAAGTTTCAAACGGCAGTTCGTAAGACAAGCCCTTGACGAATTCTAAGTTAGCGGGTGCGTTTCGCTCATTCCAGTGGTCCACGGCTACGCCGCGCATGTCATCGTTTGGCTCAACGCCAACGATCCGGTCCGCATGCTCCAGCCACACAAAAGAGGAGAGGCCGGTCCCGCAGCCGACATCGGCAACCACCTCCGGGTGCCGGCCCAAATACATCGTAAGGATGTTGACGATTTCCTCCGGGGCCTTGGGGCGATTCCGGTCATACAGCTCGCCGAACCCGCTGAATCGTTCCACATTGTTTTGACGGATCTGCTCGGTCAAGAGAATTCACTCCTTTGGGCGATATTGATTAAGAAAAGGTACTTCGATTATACAATACCTGGGGGAACGAGCGAAAATAAGAATCAGTATGGCTGGCAGCATGCCGGAAACGATCTTCTTCAGGGAGCCGCCGTTGGCGTCCGCAGCAGTTCCGGCAACGCGCCGGGCAGACGATGCCGCGTGTAGGCGTCGTCAAAGTTCCATATGCCCTCACCGACATGAACGAAAGACGCATGCTTGTGCAGCGTTCCGTCTTGTAGCAGCTCTTCGGCGAAGCCGGCGGATCCGGGGTGCCGGCCAACCAGTATAAAGAAACGATCCGCCGCGTATTCTCCCAACCGGTCGGTCTGCACGCGCCGAAAATCCACTCGTTCCCGAATCATGCGTTCGACTTTCTCGCAAGGTCTGAACCCGTCCGGATGATAGACGGTTGCCGGAAGCCCTTGGGACGCCATGACGTACAGGTTTCGTTCGATCAGGATAAAGCAGGTGGCCGTTTGCGTCTCTGCCAGACGATGTTCGGTGCGGATCTGGCGCCACATGGCTCGAACGCTACGCTCATGCTCCCGTATCCATTCCTCGGCTTGCCATTGCCTGCCTACCTGAGCGGCCACCAACTTCAACCGGTCGTTCGTCGTTACGGCGCGATCGATCGACAGCGTAAATGCGATTTGGCCCAATTGATATAGCCGGGCATCGTCCAACGCCCCGCACAAGATCAAGTCGGGCCGATGCGGCGCGATACGTTCTGCGTCGGCATCGGCCCCGATATCGGCTACAGCTTCCAACAACGGCGCAAACACGACTTGATCCCGGATGACGGAGATGGCCGCTGCCTGCGGCGTGACGCCGAGCTGAATCAGATCGCCGAGCATCCGGCCTTCCGTTACAATCCGTTGGGGATGGGCGATTCCTGCAGCACCGGCGGTTCGCACCAATTCGCGTTTGCGGGAGGCAAGCCCGGCATATTATTTGGGTGGGATTCCCATGAATTGACTAAAGCGCCGGCTTAGATAATATTCGTCTTTCAACCCGACGCTTTTGGCGATTTCACGAAGCGGCCCGCCGGTCATCGACAGAAGCTGCTTGGCTTTTTCCATCCGAAGCTCGTTGATGAAATCGAGGGGGCGTTGGCCCGTCAATCGCCGAAACATCGCCTGATACTGCCAACGCCCCATCCCGGACAGCTTCTGTAGCTGGGCGACCGATATCGGTTGGTTAAAATTTTGGCGAATATAATCGATCGTTTGATGAACGGCCCGTTCAACGTCGGAGGGCTTGCGCTCACTGGCGGACAACAGCAACAACAGAAGCTTTTGCAGATGGATATGCTGGGCAAGCGAAGCAGCGAGCGACGTTGCCTCGTGACGAACGCGCAACTGGGCGATGATTTCCGCGGCTTGCGCGGCTGGTTCCAGCGGTATCGAACGGCCGTAAGGAAGACCTTCGACCTTGGTCTGCAGCGGCAACGGGTCGCCGGGCTGATACAGTTGGAAGCTCAGGCAACAGTTCGCGTCCGGGTTTATCGAGCCGTCTGGTTTCCATTCCTGGTGAGGAGCGAGGAGAATGGCGGCATAGTAAAGTTCTTTGCTATCGTGATTCTCCGTAATAAGAAGACGATGGAAGCCGGATGGAGTAACGGATGCCGAACAACCCCGATATTCGAGGTGATAGGGCCATCCGCCGGGATTTGGCATATGAGCGGGGAGCATGCGAAGGGGAACCTCCTTTCGCCGGATTACCCGGCTTCGTTCGTCATAATGGATGCGATTTCGTCCAGGAGCCGGTCCAGCGTAATCGGGTCGTTAAAATTGTATTTGCTATCCAGCGTATACACCCGGCCTTCCCGGACGGCAGGTATTGTCTTCCAAAGGGTGCTTTCGGTCAATTTCGTCCGAGCGGCAACCGTCTCGTCGGCGCTGTCGCTTAAGATGAAAATGTACGTCCCTGCATAATCCGGCAGCACTTCATCGGAAATGTCGGCAAATCGCTCGTTCTGATCGATCAGCTGTCGAACGCCGTCGGAAGGTTTAAAGCCAAGTTGATCGTAAAGCGTCGCGTTCAGCCCTTGATTGCCCATAACGTACATATCTTTGCCTAACAGCAGGAGCGATAAGGCGGTCTCATTGCCCTGCAGATCAAGCTTCTTCTTTACGTCCGCCGCTTTGGCGTCATAGGCGGCAAACCAGGCTGCGGCGGCATCGGCTCGGCCAAGCAATTCCGCGATGCGTCCGACGCGTTCTCGGGTAGGCGTAGCATCATCCGTTCCGACGACGACGGTGGGCGCGATTTTCTCCAGAGATGCCAGTCCGTCGATGTCCCAGTCGTCGAAAAGGATAAGGTCAGGCTCTAAGGATAGTACCTTTTCGGCGGAATAGGGGTAGCCGACATCTTCGATGCCAGCGATCATTTCGGAATAGGCAATCTGGCCGGCGACCACGCTAAGCGATGCGCCGATCGGCTTTACGCCCAGGGCAAGCAGGTCTCCGGGTTTGCTGCCGATATACACGATTTTTTGCGGGTTGGCCGGCATTTCGACTTCGCGGCCTTGAACGTCTATGTAAACACGCGTTACGGGTGCACCGCCTTGAGCCGCCGTTTCTGAAGGATTGTCCTCCGGCTCCGACATCCGGCCGCAAGCCGCCAAAATCATGAATCCGAGCAGAACGGCCGCAAGTCCATCATATTGCTTTTCTTGTACATACGATAACCCCTTCACTTTAAAGATAATGATAATCATTATCAAGATTATATAAACGGCTTTGGATATTGGCAATAGATGAAATGAAGGCCGTTTTTGGACAAAATGCAGGAGATCGGGAGGTTTTGCTTGCAGAAGAGAGGCAACAAAAAAGATCGCCGTCAGCAAACCCTTCCGGGCCCAGGCTGCGGCGATCTTCCTATGAACGAGATCGAACTTAGATAAACAAATTAATGCCCGATTGATCGGCTTTGCCCAAATAATAGCCGACACCGCCGATTTTGACGCCGGCGAGCAGTTCTTCCTGCCGAATGCCCATCACGTCCATGGACATTTGGCAGGCGACGATTTCCACGCCTTGGTCGATAGCGGTTTGCATCAGTTCCTCGAGCGAGGAGACGTTGCCCTTTTTCATCACGCCGCGGATCATTTTCGCGCCCATGCCCAGCATGTTCATGCGGGAGAGGGACAGCTTCCGGCTGCCGCGCGGCATCATCGCGCCGAACATGCGGCCGATGAAGCTTTTGGCGACGGGGACCTTTTCCGGTTTGCGGAGAATGTTCAGACCCCAGAAGGTGAAAAACAAGGTCACCTTTTTGCCGCTGGCCGCCGCGCCGTTGGCGATGATGAAGGAAGCGATCGCCTTATCCAGATCGCCGCTGAACACGACCATAGTGGTGCCTTCCGGGGATGAAACGGGCGTCGCCGATGTTTCGGCGTCACGGTCTGTCCCTTCTTTGCACAGGTAAGCTTCAATGAGGCCGTTCGCGTTTTTGCTGACCTGGATCATGCGGTGTTTGGACATCGTTGCCCAAGCCTGCACATCCTCATAAAAGCCAGGATCGGAAGCGGTCACGTGCAGCACTTGGCCTTCTTGCAATCGATCCATGGTCTGCTTCACTTGAATGAGCGGACCGGGGCAGCATAATCCGCAAGCGTCCAGCTCTGCGTCGGCATGGAGCGCGGCATTATTAGCCGTCTTCTCCGAAGTGTGGGGGGCGTACGCCGGGGCCGTTGACATCGCCGTTGCGGCGATTTCGGGCTGAGCGTCAAGTTTGGGCTGCGTGGTCGCCGCATTCGTCTGATCCGGTTGGTAGTTGGCCATTTGATAAAACTTATAGCCGCCAGTCAAATTACGGACCTTGTAGCCTTTTTGCTGCAGGATCCGCGAAGCGGTGTAACCGCGCAAACCGACTTGGCAATACACCCAAATCTCCTTGGCGGGATCGAGCTCCTGCAGGCGACCGCGGAGTTCATCCACCGGGATCAGCAGGGAACCGGGAATATGGCCATTGGCATGTTCCATTTCGGAGCGGACATCGACCAGCAGCGTAGTTTGTTCATCCCGCGCCGCCAGATCCCGGGGGGCGAATACATGCGTACGCCCGCTAATGATGTTTTCCGCCGTGTACCCGGCCATATTGACCGGATCCTTGGCCGAGGAATAAGGAGGGGCATAAGCCAGCTCCAACTCGGTTAAATCCGTCACCGTTCCGCGGAAGCGTATCACCGCAGCGATATCGTCGATCCGTTTATCGACGCCGTCATAGCCGACCGCTTGCGCGCCAAGCACGGTTCCGTCTTTTTGGAATAGAAGCTTGATCGAGATCGGCGTTGCCCCCGGATAATAAGAAGCATGAGAATTGGGATGAACCACGGATACGTGATAGGGAATTCCTAACCGCTGCAGCGTTTTTTCATTATTTCCGGTTGCGGCACCCGTGAGGCCAAACACTTTGATGATCGAGGTTCCTTGCGATCCCTTATAGGCATTTCCCAATCCGCACACGTTGTCGGCGGCGATTCTGCCTTGTTTATTGGCCGGTCCCGCCAGAGGAATCGCGGTTTTGGTCCCGTTCACGAAATCCGTGACTTCCACGGCATCGCCAACGGCATAAATGCCGCTGAGGTTCGTTTCCAGCTTGTCGTTCACGATAATATGGCCGCGCGGGCCAAACTCCATGCCGGTATCTTTCAGGAAAGCCGTATCTGGCGCAACGCCGATTGCCAATATGACGATATCGGCGGTTAATGTCAACCCGTCCGAGGTTTGCACTTCAATGTTTGTTCCTTGCTCCGCGAAGGACTTTACGGTCTGCGACATCAGCAATTTAACGCCGTGATCTTCCAGCTCTTTGGCCAATACGCCGGCCATTTCGGGATCAAACGGTGCCAAAATTTGCGGGCCGCCTTCGATCAACGTGACGTCCAAGCCGAGTTCCCGAAGGTTCTCCGCCATTTCCACGCCGATAAAACCGCCGCCGATGACGACGGCCGTAGCCGCTCCTTCGTCCACGACCCGGCGTTTGATGCGGTCGGTATCCGGAATGTTCCGCAGGGTATGAATCCGGCTGCTCTCGATGCCGGGCAGGTTAGGGCGAATCGGCTTGGCGCCGGGCGATAGGATTAGCGCGTCATAGCTTTCGGTATATTCGCCGCGCTCTTTACTGCGAACGCGAACCGTTTTGCTGGACGCATCAAGCCCGATCACTTCGCTTTCCGTCCGTACATCGATATTAAACCGTTGATGCATCGCCTCCGGGGTTTGAACCAACAGCTTCGAACGCTCCTTGATCGAGTCGCCGATATAATAGGGGAGTCCGCAGTTGGCGAACGAAATGTACGGGTCCCGTTCAAACATGACGATATGGGCATCCTCATCCAGACGACGAAGCCTTGCGGCTGCGGAAGCTCCTCCGGCAACACCGCCGACGATCAACACTTTTTTGCTCATGATTTCAGTTCTCCTCCTCAAATAAATGGCGAACCAGTTTGGTCACTTTATCATTGGCCAGCTTATAGTTCACTTCCAAACCGCTGCGTTCCGCCTCCACGATGCCTAAGCTGCGCAACTTTTGCAGATGCTGCGATACGGTCGATTGAGGGAGCTCCAAGCATTCTTGCATATAAGTAACGTTGCATTGTTTCTTATCCAGCAAACCTCGTACGATACAGAGACGCACGGGATGGGCTAACGCCTTCAGCATGTCGGCAGCTTCTTGGTAAGCCTTGAAATTGTTATCCATATAGATTCACCTCGATTTCCTAATTATCATTATAACGCAATATTACGATATAGCAATATAGTAACTCACAATTTTACCAAGCAAACATTTTATAAATATCCTTCAGCGGATGGAGCAACATGGGTGCGCTTGGTGAGTTATATACAATGACTAGTCATGCGTTGAAAAAGTCGGGAGGCCTGGTCATGCGAAAATCAAGGAGTCTTTTCCTGCTGCTGGTGGTGCTGCTAACCGGTTGCTTCCAGGATCCGGGAAGTCCGGTCGGGAGCGGGATGAAGGCGGAGCAACAAGTGATCAACGCAGAGGATCGCGAAACTGAAAGTCAAGTCGACTCCGAACAGGAAACTTTAGAACCCCACGAGAAGGGGGGAGAAGCGGACCTAGCCAAGCTGGAAATGATTTTCGGCTTTACGGACGAAACCGGACGACGCCTGATCGCTACGGGGATAGAGAACACGCAAAAGGATTTGTTGTCGCAGTTCGCTTATGCGATCGGGGAGAACGGGAACGTGATATCCGTGAAGTACGAAAATTGGCAGGAGGGGGACGATGCCGGGACGGGACGGGATTTATCCAACAATTTCGATCATTTGGCAGGGCATGTATTTTCGGTCACCGAAGGCAAGGCGCAGCAGAATGAAACGTACTATTTCTTCCATGAGCTCGCCATGCCGCTGGGGTCGCTGCTTGGTATCACGACCGACGGACAGCCGGTAAAGGATGAGACCCTATGGCGAAAGATCGAAACCGACAAGGACAGAAAGCTGCAAAAATTGCTGCACCTCGCTGATATCGCGGGAGATAACGATCTCTATTTGGCTCATTTCGAGCGGACCGGCAATGAACATATGTTTAGTCTGATTTTGAACCGGGAACAAGGGGTTTCGTATCTGGACTTTCCAAAGGTCGCGGAAGATACGAACGGGGTCTGGCGAGTGGATGACCAAGGGGAGGTAGACCAGAACACGTTCTCTTTTCTGTTTGCGGCCAAGTCCTCTGAAAAGGGGATTCTGCTAGGCATGGAATGGAACGGGGCGGAGGGGATCAATACGCTGTTTCTCCACGGCGATGGAGAGCATTTGACCCAGCTCGAAACCCGCTACGGGAGATATACTTCTCCATAATTGCATTGATGCGTTGAGACCTCCGTCCCTCCGGTCTTCCTTTGAACATTTAATGGATACCTACTTCGGCAGCTTGGTAGCGGCGGATGCAAGAGTTTGGGCGATTTTCTTCTCCCATTCATAGACTTTCTTGAGTGAAGCATGTACTTGATTGGTTTGGTCGCTAACCGTTTTTAGCTCCAGCAAAGCACCGACCGCGTCGCCTTGCTTAACGCTGGATTTGTAGCGTTTATCCGCTGCGGAGAGCACTTTGCGGACCGCGGCGATCGTCTTGTTCTCGGCGGTGATTTGCTTCTTTAGCGTCTGCACCGGGATCAAGGCATCCTTGACGATTTTTGCCTTGCCGGCCGTTGCTTTCTTGGCCGCCGCAAGCGCGTCTTTCTTGGCCTTGATCTCCGCGGCCGCTGCGGTGGCCGCCGGCTTCAGTTGATTGCGTTTCAGCTCCAGGAGGTCCGCCGCTTTGTTGTCCTTACGTTTCTTGGCGGCCGTTACTTGCTTGCCCAGCGACGAGTAATTTTCCAGCAAGGCAGCATGCTTGCGCTGCAGCGACTCGCCTTCGGCGGCCAGGCGGTCGAGAAGCGGCCGGTCGATCGCTTTGACTTTAGCGTTGATTGCCGACAATTGCTCATTGTTTCGCTTCCTGAGCGCCGTGATTTCGGCGCTTTCCTGTTTAACCAGCGACTGAACCATCGTAAGACCGTCGTACACGGCATCGATGCCGTCCCAAGCGGCATTCCAGGAGTCGGCGGGTTTGGCTTGAGCCGTACCGCAAAGCAGCAGGACCAGCATGCCAAAGACCAGCAACGACGACCGGAATTTTCTCCATCCATTCATACCTTCAGCTCCCATCTCCAAAAATAATTGCTTCCTAAATAGCACGCAAAAAAGCACATCCAAGAAAAGCGTCGTTAACGCCAATCTTGCGAGGTGCTTCGCTCGCGCGTTCTATTTGGAATTGGTAATAATACTATAACCTTCCAATAATACAATGTCAACCCTTTTCGCGAACTGGCGTTCCTATATTGATTAGCGATTCTCATCATTACTCGTTGGACATTGAAATGGCCAGGATTTGGTTCCGTACGAATTGTTGCGGCGCGAATTGACATACTAAGCCTAAACGTTAAGGCTGGTGAACCATGTTGCGCATTAAGATACCGCTACTCCTGCTAAGATATGGGTTTGCATGGATATGCATCTGCTTGGCGACGGCAAGCTGCCAAAGCCAGCAAACGGCAAAAGACCCAGGTTTGCTTCGTATCCAAGCCGCGTCCGAACAGCATTCCTCCCCGAAAAAGGTCATCTTCCTGCTCGTGGACTCCCTGATGGCACAAGCGATTGACCGGGGAGTCCGGCAGCACGAGCTTCCCGCGTTTCAATATTTAATCGAACACGGCCAGTACTATAAAAATATGGTCAGCACTTTTCCGACGATGTCCGTGAGCATAGACAGCTCGCTGCTTACCGGGCATTATCCTGACGAACATCATCTCCCCGGGCTGACCTGGTACCCCCAAAACGGCAGCAAGGTGATCGGCTACGGCTCTGCGCCGTTGGAGGTGCTGCGCCGGGGAACGAGGCAGGTATTGAACGATACGTTGGTCGAGCTGAACGGACGACATTTGAATCCCGGGTTGCCGACGATCTATGATGACCTGCATCAGCGCGGATTAACCTCCGGATCGGTGAACGCCTTGATGTACCGTGGGCCGAAGGAGAACAATCTCCGGCTGCCGATGCCGCTTAGCGAGCTCGGTGCGCTGCCTAAATCTTTGACGGTAAAAGGGCCGGACTTCCTGACGTTCGGAGCTTTGGCGAACCCGCTGGAAGGAACCCTTTCCTTGCCGGACGGGCCCACGGACCAAATGGGCTTCAACGACCGCTATGCCGTCGAAACCGCCAAACATTTAATTCGGACCAAGCAGTTGCCGGATTTTCTGCTCGTGTATTTGCCCGAACTGGACGGAAAAGTGCATCGAGGCGGCCCGGCCGACCTTCGCGGCATCCGGGAAACGGACCGCCTTTTGCAGGAGCTGCTGCAGGCTTATGGCAGCTATGAGCAGGCGCTCCGCGAAACGATCTTTATCGTGGCCGGAGACAACGGGATGAGTCAGGTGCTGCCCAAAGACCGGAATCCGGTGATCGAACTGCCGAAGCTGCTCAAACGCTATAACATCCTGCCCACGGGAGGAACCGTCAAGCCGGAGACCGAAGTCGCATTGGGCGTAAACGATACGATGGCCTACGTGTACAGCCTGAAGCCGAAGATCTCCTTAACGGAACTGGCCGACGTGCTCCAAGCGGAACAGCGCATCGATATGATCGTCTGGCAGGAAAACGGATGGATTACCTGCGTGAAAGGCGGCTCGAAGGCAACGCTGCGGTTTAAGCCCGGAGGAAGCCTGGCGGATGATTACCGCCAAACGTGGACCGTGGAGGGCGATGACCAGGTCCTCGATTTGAAGCGGAAGGCGGTAGATTCCTCTCATACGAAACTGATGTACGGTAAGTATCCCGATCCCTTGCGGCGCTTGCAAGGAGCGCTCAACTCGCACGAAGGCCGATTTGTGATCGCGACCGCCAAGCCGGGCTATGAGCTGGCTGAAGCGGGCTCGCCGACGCATCCCGGGGGCGGAGCCCACGGCGGGCTGGATCAATCGACTTCGCTGGTCCCGCTGATCATTTGTGGAACGAACGACAAGCCGGAATTTTTACGCATCGTGGATTTGAAGCCGTTTTTGCTAAATCTGCTGAACCCGGGAGAGCGCCGCCCTGACGGAGGGAAAGTAACGCCAAAGCCGGTTCATTGACACGACCTGTTATGTACCTTGTAACGTAGGGGAGTCCATTAGGCAGGGAAGTCTGCTATAATAGGGAAGATTAGACCAATGTTACGGGGTGTTCGCTTAATGAGAAATTATTTGGATTTGCTCGAGGATGTTTTAAAGAACGGAACCGCCAAGGAGGACCGGACCGGCGTCGGGACGCGTTCCGTATTCGGCAGACAGCTCCGCTTCGATTTGAATGAAGGATTCCCGCTTGTAACGACCAAGCGTATCCACCTGAAATCGGTGGTTCACGAGCTGCTGTGGTTTTTGAGAGGCGAAACGAATACCGCTTATCTTAAAGAGCACGGCGTCCGCATTTGGGACGAGTGGGCGGACGAGAACGGCGACCTGGGGCCGGTGTACGGCTCGCAGTGGCGCTCCTGGGAAGCGCCGGACGGGCGGAAGATCGATCAGATTGCCGCCGTGGTAGAAGCGATCAAGAACAATCCGGATTCGCGCCGCCATCTGGTCAGCGCTTGGAATGTGGCCGAAGTCGATCAAATGAAGCTGCCGCCGTGCCATTTCGTGTTTCAATTTTACGTCGCTGACGGCAAGCTGAGCTGCATGCTGACGATGCGCTCCGTGGATACGTTCCTCGGGCTGCCGTTCAACATTGCTAGCTACTCGCTCCTGACGCATATGATCGCCCAGCAATGCAACCTTACGGTCGGCGAGTTTATCTGGTCCGGCGGGGACGTCCACATTTACAATAACCATGTCGAGCAGGTGCAGACCCAGCTGGAACGTGAGCCTTACCCGCTGCCGAAGCTGGTCATCAAACGGAAACCGGATTCCATTTTCGACTATGTGTACGAGGATTTCGAATTCGTCGACTATCAATATCATCCGGCAATCAGAGCGACGGTAGCGGTATAACACGTTATCAAGAAAGGGGCGGAATGATGGGAGTCACGCTGATTTGGGCTATGTCCAAGAATGGGGCGATCGGCCGGAATAATCAACTGCCCTGGAGATTGCCGGCCGATTTGAAATTTTTCAAAGCGCAAACGACCGGCAAAACGATGGTCATGGGCCGAAAAACCTGGGAGTCGATGGGGAGCAAGCCGCTGCCGAACCGCCATAGCGTCGTATTAACCGCAGACGCTTCCTATCAAGCGGAGGGTGCCGATGTTGTGCATTCGGTGGAGGAAGCGCTCAAGTACGCGGAACGCGGAGAACTCATGGTCATCGGCGGAGCGGGCGTGTTTCAGCATTTTCTGCCCTTGGCCGATCGGTTGCTGGTAACCCGGATCGACGAAGAGATCGAAGGAGACGTATTTTTTCCTCACTTCGATTGGGAGAATTTTGAATTAGTGCATGAGGAGCAGGGAGTCCGAGACGAGAAGAACCTTTATGATTACCGTTTTCTGACTTATGAACGCCGAAAATAATGTGATGATAAGTGCAAATTATCATATCATTAATCCATTAATAACATTTTTCCCGAATGCTAACATCAAGATACACTGTTTCGGCATATGAAAAGTATCGAATCGCCATTTTTTTTGACGATCGGCTTTTTCGTTCATTTGATAAGATAACGGATGGGGGAACTTATAGATGTCTACACCAACTGGATTTATGGAGTTCAAACGCGAACTTCCGGGAGACCGGAGCCCGTCCGAACGGGTGAAGGACTGGGAAGAATTTCATAAGCATATGTCCGACGAGGAACTGCGGACCCAAGGCGCGCGCTGCATGGACTGCGGAACGCCGTATTGCCATACGGGCGTGGATATGGCCGGAGGCACGGCGGGCTGCCCGGTGCACAATTTGATTCCCGAGTGGAACAACCTCATTTATCGCGATTTGTGGAAGGACGCCCTGGACCGCCTGCATAAAACGAACAACTTCCCGGAATTCACCGGGCGGGTCTGCCCCGCGCCTTGCGAAGGCTCCTGCACGGTAGGGCTGATCGGACAGCCGGTCACGATCAAGACGATCGAACAGGCCATTATCGATAAAGGGTTCGAGGAAGGCTGGGTCGTTCCCGAACCTCCGGAGAAACGGACAGGCCGTAAAGTTGCCGTCGTCGGTTCGGGCCCGGCCGGACTGGCCTGCGCGGCCCAACTGAACAAAGCGGGCCACGAGGTGACCGTGTATGAACGCTCCGACCGGATCGGCGGCCTCCTGATGTACGGGATTCCTACGATGAAGCTCGATAAGGCGGTCGTGCAGCGCCGCGTGGATCTGCTTGCCGCCGAGGGCGTCAAATTCATCACGAATACGGAAATCGGCAAAGATATCATGGCCCAGCAGCTCGTTGACGAGTTCGACGCGGTCGTGCTGTGCGGCGGGGCGACGAAACCCCGCGAATTCAACATCGAAGGCAGCGGTTTGAACGGCGTGCATTACGCCATGCCTTTCCTGAACGGTACGATCAAGAGTTATCTGGACTCCGGGCTCGCGGACGGGCAATATTTGTCGGCCGAAGGCAAAGACGTTATCGTCATCGGCGGCGGCGACACCGGCTCCGACTGCGTTGCGACGGCACTGCGCCACGGCTGCCGCAGCATCACGCAGTTCGGTACGCACGCCAAAGCGCCGCTGGAGCGCGATCCGATCAATAACCCTTGGCCGCAGTTCCCGAACGTATACACGCTCGACTATGCGCAGGAAGAAGCCAAGGCGCTTTACGGCAGCGACCCGCGCGAGTTTTCGATCATGACGACGCGCTTCGTCGGCGACGAGAACGGCAACTTGAAGGAGTTGCACACCGTCGAGATTCAGCGGATCGTCGACGAGACCGGCCGCAAAATCTACGAGCCGATCCCGGGCACGGAACGCGTCTTCCCGGCGCAAATGGCGCTGATCGCGATCGGATTCGACGGACCGGAATCGACGCTGGCCGACCAGTTAGGGCTCGAAAAAGACCGGCGTACCAACGTAAAGGCGAAATACGGCCAGTTCAAGACGAACGTCGACAAGGTGTTTGCCGCCGGCGACATGCGCCGCGGTCAAAGCCTGGTGGTCTGGGCGATTAACGAAGGCCGGGAAGCGGCCCGCGAAGTGGATAAATATTTGATGGGCTCGACGGTATTGGCTTAAAATGCGGGAACAACCGCTTAAAAGAAACGTAGGACGATGTTTTTTCGATATGGTATAATAGATACTAGCTTACTAGAGCTGCGCGGAGCGCGGCTCTTTTAACATTGTAGAAGTTAAAGTTGTCATCCGATAACTGGATGCTGGCCATCCCGTCGCTAAAGGAATAGAGGAGAAAAAGGGGCGCTTAAGCATGAAAACGCTCGTGATTGCCGAAAAACCGGATATGGGCCGTACGATCGCTGCGGTGATCGAGCCGAAAGCGAAAAATAATCGATCCTATCTGGAGGGGGAGCGCTACATCATTACTTGGGCGATAGGCCATTTGCTGGGCCTAGCCGAGCCGGATGCCTACGACGATCGATACAAACGATGGAATTTCGGGGATTTGCCGATATTGCCGGATCAATTCAAAATTGTACCGAATCCGCGAACCAAAGATCAATTGAAAACGATCGGCGAGTTGGCCAAACGCTGCGACGCGATCGTCAATGCGTGCGACGCCGCGCGAGAAGGGCAGTATATTTTTGCGTTGATCCAGCAGCAGTTAAAATTGACGCAACCCGTTAAACGGCTGTGGATTTCCGACCTGACGAGCGAGAGCATCGCCAAAGGTTTTGCCGAGCTGCACGAAGCGGCGGAGTTCGAAAATTTGACGATGGCCGCCCGGGCGCGCAGCGAAGCGGATTGGCTAATCGGGATGAACGCCACGCGGGCGTTCACGACGAAACACCGGGAGCTGCTGTCGGTAGGACGGGTGCAGACGCCTGTGCTCGCGCTGATTTACGACCGGCAGAAGGAAATCGAAAACTTCGATTCGCTGACCTACTATGAAATTAAGGCGGAGTTCGAGCAGGATACGCGCAAATATACGGGCAGCTGGCAGGGCGATCGGCTGACGGACGGGGAGAAGGCGGCGGCGATCGCCGAGAAGGTCCGCGGCAAGGAAGGGCGGATCACCGAATATGAGGTCAAAGAGACGAAAGAGTATCCTTACAAGCTTTACGATTTAACCCTGCTGCAGCGGGAGGCCAACGCCAAATACGGCTATTCCGCCAAAAAAACGCTGGATATCGCCCAAGCGCTGTACGAGCGGCATAAGGTCATTTCCTATCCGCGGACAAGCTCCAACTACGTGACCGAGCAAAACATCGACGGGATGCATAAGGTGCTGCATATGCTGAAATCGTCCGGTTATCGGGAGCTGGCCGAAGGCGGTAATCCGAAGCTGGTGCACGTAGGCAACAAGGCCGTCTGCAATCCGTCGCGCGTCGAGGACCACCATGCGATCCTGCCGACCTTGAGACGGCCGGGCACTTTGAGCAAAGAGGAGCAAAACGTTTACGACCTGGTGATCCGACGGTTTTTGTCGCATTTCTATCCGGCGGCGGAATACAAGCAGCATACGGTCCTAACCGAGGTGGAGGGAGAAACGTTCAAAACGAACGTGAAGGAACTGCTGTCCCTCGGTTGGAAGGTATGCCTTCCCGGTGACGACGGTACCAAATCCGGCGGGGGCCGCGGCAAGAAAAAGGACGAGGAAGACGATGCGGAAGAGCTGATCAGCGAACCGTTCCAGATCGACCGCGATCGTCCAGTGAATTGCGCAGACGCACAAGCCAAAGAGAAAGCAACGCAGCCGCCGAAGCATTTTACGGAGGGGACCCTGCTCAAGGCCATGGAAAGCGCCGGGAAGCAGTTGGAGAACGAAGAGCTGCGCGAGGTGATGAAAGATGCCGGACTCGGCACGCCGGCCACCCGGGCTGCAACGATCGAGCGGCTGAAGAAGGTCGGCTACATCACGATGCAAGGCAAGAAGATCACCGTCACGCAGAAGGGCCGGACGGCGGTGGAGCTGATCCGCCGCGCGGGCGTCGAGTTGCTCACCTCGCCGGAGATGACCGGCCAATGGGAACGGCGGTTGTATCAAATTTCGAAGGGCGAAGCGGCCCGGGAAAAATTCATGGACAACGTCCGCCGGTTTACGGTCTCGATCATCGATAAGGTGCGCACGCAGCAAAAGGCGGATGCCTCCATGTTCGGCACGGAGGAGGCGGACAAGGGGAGCCGCCGGGGCGGAAGCCGGAACGGCGGCGGCACAACCGGCCGGGGCGCCAGCCCGGACGGCGCAGCGCGCAGCGCTTCGGCCGCCGCGAAACCGGCGGCGTCCGGCGGCTTGCAGCCGCTCGCGCCATGTCCGCGCGAGGGCTGCGGCGGCCAGCTGATCGAAGGCCGCAAAGGATACGGCTGTACGCATTACAAGCAGGGCTGCGGCTTCGTGATTTGGAAGGAATTTACCGGCAAGAAGATTTCGGCTTCGATGCTGAATGCGCTGCTGACCAAAGGTCAGACCCAATTGCTAACGTTCAAACAAGCGGGCGGAGAGGTCAAGGCGAGGATCGCCCTTGCCGACCGCAATACCGGAAAGCTTGCGCTGGAGCAGGCCGACAGTACGGTGTCATCATCCACCTTATAAAGGCATATCTCTTTCAGTGGATACGATGCAGCCTGTTCCCTCGGGGACCGGCTGCATCTTTGCTTTCGCTCGTTGCTCCGGTTGATGTTTCCGGCGAAAACGGGTAGTGTAGGCTTGGGGAATATTTCAACATTATAGAGAGGTAGAACCATGTCGAAAACGATTCTGCTTGTCGAAGACAAGCCTCTTTTACGGGAGATTATTAAAGATTATATGCTGAGTGAAGGATACGGCGTACTGGAAGCCGGCGACGGGAAACAGGCGCTAGCGCTATTCGGGCAGCATGAGGTCCATTTGATCATTCTCGATATCATGCTGCCGGAATTGGACGGGTGGTCGGTATGCCAACGGATCCGCAAGGCGTCGAACGTCCCGATCATCATGCTGACAGCCCGCTCGGATGAGGACGATACGCTGCTCGGATTCGAGCTGGGCGCGGACGATTACGTCGTCAAGCCGTGCAGTCCGCCGATTTTGCTGGCGCGGGCAAAGCGCTTTCTGGAACCCCGCGGCATTCCCGGGCAGGAGAAAGACATGCTGTCGGGCGCCGGGATCGCGCTCCATATCCCTTCCCGCTCCGTGACGATCGACGGGACAGGCTGCAGCCTCACGTACACGGAATTCGAGATTTTAGCCTATCTTATGAAGAATAAAGGAGCGATCGTGACCCGGGAGCATTTGATGGCAAAAATATGGGGCTATGATTTTCCCGGCGATGAACGGACGATCAACAGCCATATGCGCAATTTGCGGGCAAAATTGGGCGACAAGGCCAAATGTATCGTGACGGTCGTGCGAGCCGGCTACAAATTCGAGGAGCAGCCATGATCAAGGGAATCGTCCTCAAGCTGTTTTTGTTGACGACGGCGCTTTGCTTGTTTATTGTCGCGATGATTTTCGCCGCGCAAACCGTGTTTTTCAAACAATTTTATGCGCATCAAAAGGTGGAGGATATCAAAGCCTCCGTCCAAACCTTTGAGCAGGACTATATGAACACCGGCGGGGAAGCGAAGGACGTTGCCGAACTGGAGCAGGAATTTTACCGGAAGCATGACACTTGGATCGCGGCGTTGGACGAAATGGGGAATTTGCTGTACTCCGGCGATTTTGAGATGGAGGTCCAGCTGGAACAGACGGACGACGTCCCCGGCCTTTCCGGCCAAACGCTGACGATTCCACTCTACGCCGTGGCGAATGTGGACGATTTTAGCGCCGACAATCCGCTTTACGCTTTTGGGGGGACGTGGGCCCGGGAAGGCCAGCCGATCGCGATCGAGGGCCTTATGATGAAGGGGCATTTGATTCCGCAGCGGATGGGAAGGAGCGTTTCCCATTTAAGAGAGGAAGGCCGCTTGGAAAATTCCTCTTTGGTCCGCAAGGAATACGAGGTTGTCCCGCGCTTCGGGAGCCCGGAGCAGTATCATGATAAGTACCCTTCGGCGCTGGTTCGGGGAACCATCACGAACCTTCGGCTTCCTGAAGGAGCCGGCGTCACCCGCTACACAAACGGTTTGCTTCTGGAACGGATCAAAGCTTTTCAGGCGGATCTGCTTTACGGAGACTACGACGGGAGCGCGAATGGCGAGGTGATGGATTTCGCGGAGAATGAGGTGAACTACAAACTATTCGTGAAACGCACCGAAGGCCGGACGGGGCAGCCTTCTTACCTCTTCGCCATGACGTCGCTCCAGCCCGTTAGCGAGGCCGCTGCGGTGATGCGGAGCTATTATGGCTATATCGTGGTCGCCGCATTGCTGCTGGCGGTGCTGGCCTCGCTATACTATTCCCGCCGGATTGCCCGGCCGTTGCTGCGCATCAACCGGACCACCAGGCAAATCGCCCGGCTGGACTTCTCCGAGAAATTGCCGGTGAGCGGCAAGGATGAAGTGGGACAGCTGTCCGGCAGCATCAATGAGCTGTCCGAACGGCTGCATGCCCATATCCTGCAGCTGGAGCGGGATATCGAGAAGGAAAAGCAGTTGGAGCATACGCGGAAGGAGTTTATCGCCGGGGTTTCGCACGAGCTGAAGACGCCGCTTAGCGTTATTCAGAGCTGCCTGGCCGTACTTAAAGACGGGGTTGCCGGCCATAAGCGGGACTATTATTTTGCGGCGATGGAAGAAGAAGTGAACGGCATGATTTTGCTGATTGCGGACATGCTGGAGCTGGCGAAATTCGAGTCGGGCACGTATAAAATGAATATGGAGCCGTTCGAAATCGGCAGAGCGATCGAACGGGTTTGCGAGAAGCTTGCTCCGGATATGGCGATCAAACGGTTGCGCCTCTCAACCCGATTGGCACCGGCCGAAGTCGTTGCGAACCGGCACCGCATCGAGCAGGTATTGGTCAATTTCCTGACCAATGCCATTCGTTATACCCCGGAGGGGGAAGCCATCCTCGTTACCGCTGCCCAAGAGGAGGATACCGTCAAGGTAAGCGTCGAAAACCGCGGGGTTCATATCCCGGAGGATGAGCTGGAGAAAGTGTGGGATCGTTTTTACCGCGGGGAGCCTTCCCGAAACGCGACGACCGGCGGAACCGGGCTGGGCCTGGCGATCGCCCAACAAATTTTGGCGCTGCACGGCTTGCCCTATGGCGTGACGAATACGGCGGAAGGAGTTTTGTTTTACTTTTACTTGCGCAAACAAGCGTAGAACTTCGGTTCTGCGCTTTTTTTAATTGATATTGATTCGGTCTGCACCCGATCTGCATTTCTTTTTACTATCCTATCTAAGTGTGCAAGACAGAAAGCCACAAGAGAGGAAAGTGTAGAGAATGAGAAAGATGTTGGGAATGGGGCTGACCGGAATCATCGCCTTATCGCTCGCGGCTTGCGGAGGGCAAAGCGCGAAGCAAGAACCGGGGGCCGGCCAGCCGGCTTCGGCTGATCAAAGGCAAGAAACGACCTTTGCAGATACAACGCAAGACGCGCTCGCCGCGCTGTTCCAAGACAGCGTATTTCTAGGGGATTCCATTACGGAAGGCTTGTCGTATCATGATGTGCTGGATGAACAAAACGTGCTGGCCGGAGCGGGCAAAACAGCGCAATTCGCCATGGAGGACATCGACGAGCTGGCCCGGCGTAACCCGGAGCATATTTTTATCCAATTGGGTTCGGATGACATCTTATGGCCGACGGATAACCCGCAGGAATACGCGATCAAGCATTACACCGGCTTGATCGAAGCGATCAAGAATAAGCTTCCGCAGGCGGGCATCACGGTGTTGTCGGTAACTCCCGCGACGGATGAGGCGCAGGAGAAAGAGCCCCGCTACCAAAATATCCCCGATTTTAACGAAAAACTGAAAGAGATGGCCGCCAAGGAGGAAGTCGCGTTTGCCGATTTGACCCCGGTGGCGACGGACCATCCGGAATTGTACGATACGGACGGCATCCATTTTAAGCCGGAGTTTTATCCGCTGATGCTGGACGCCTTGAAGGACCGGGTGGAGTGACGGTGGCCGTGGTTTTGCGGGAGGACCGCGTGGCTGGGAGGGATGAGCGTTGGTATTTAGCAGCCTGATCTTCCTGTTTCAATTTTTGCCGGCGACGATCCTCGTCTATTATTTATCGCCCAAACGGTTTCGAAACGCAGTTTTGATCGCGGCCAGCCTGGTGTTTTACGCTTGGGGCGAGCCGCTATATATCTTCATCATGCTCTTTTCGACCGTGTTCGACTATGTTAACGGGCTGCTGATCGATAAGTACCGGGAGCGCCGGGCGATCGCCCGAGCCCAGTTCATCGGTTCCATCGCCGTCAATTTAGGCGTGTTGTGCTTCTTCAAATACGCCGGGTTCGCTGTGGACAACCTGAACCAATTATTGCATCTGAACCTGCAGACGGCCGATCTGCCGCTGCCGGTGGGCATCTCCTTCTATACGTTTCAAACGATGTCTTATGTGATCGACGTTTACCGGCGCAAAGTGCCGGCACAGCGCAACCTGATCTCGTTCGGCGCTTACGTGACGATGTTCCCGCAGCTTGTGGCCGGCCCGATCGTCAAATACGGGGATATCGCCCGGCAGCTTGTTTCCCGGCACATGTCGCTCGGCCGGTTTGGCGACGGGGCGGAGCTGTTTATCCGCGGCCTCGCCAAAAAGGTGCTGCTGGCCAACCATATCGGCTTGCTGTGGACGAACGTCAAGGCGGCGCAGCCGGGAGAGCTGAGCGTGCTTTCCGCCTGGCTGGGGATAACGGCGTTTGCGTTGCAAATTTACTTCGACTTCAGCGGATACTCCGACATGGCCCGCGGTCTCGGTAAAATGTTCGGGTTCGATTTTATGAAGAACTTCAATTATCCTTATATATCCCGGAGTATCACGGAATTTTGGCGCAGATGGCATATTTCGCTGGGCTCCTGGTTCCGGGAGTATGTATACATTCCGCTCGGCGGCAACCGGAAAGGGCTGCTAAAGCAGCTGTGCAATCTGCTGGCGGTGTGGTTCTTGACCGGTTTATGGCATGGAGCAAGCTGGAATTTTATCGTGTGGGGTCTTTATTTCGGGTTCCTGGTCACGGCCGAAAAACTGTTTTTATTAAAAAGGCTGCGCCGGCTTCCGCGTTTTGCCGGACATGTCTATACGCTTGTGGCGGTCATCATCGGCTGGGTGTTTTTCGAATACGAAGACCTGGGGACTGCCGCCCATTTCATCGGAACGATGTTTGGGTACGGTGCGCATGGCTTCGCCGATCGGCAGGCGCTTTACGATCTGTTCGCCTATTCCGGCTGGTTGATCTTGCTTGTGCTGTGCGCGTCGCCGTTTCCGCGCCGTGTTTTGCTGAGGTTTCGGCGGAGACGGGCGAAAGCGGGCGCCTTTGCGGCTTTGGGGGCGTACCTGCTGCTGTTGTTTTTATCAACGGCGAATCTCGTCAATGAAACCTATAATCCGTTTTTATATTTCCGTTTTTAGCGGCGGGGAAAGGAGGCGGCGAAATTGATAGGGTATAAAAAGTTGATGGCTGTCCTGTTGCTGGTCTTTATAAACGCGCTGTCGATAGTGGACTTGCTGACGCCGGACCGTAAGTTCTCAGCGACGGAAAACCGGATGCTGGAACCGAATCCGGAATTTTCGCTGCGGCATCTGACGTCAGGAAAGTTTACGGCCAATTACGAGAAATATGTGTCCGACCAATTTCCTTTCCGGGATTTCTGGATCGGCGTGAAATCCGATACGGACCGGGCGATGGGGCAAAAGGAAAGCAACGGGGTTTACCTCGGCAAGGGCGGCTACCTGATTCAACAATTCCAACCGCCGGCTCAAGAGGAGGTGGAGGAGATCGCCGAGGCGATCCGTTCGTTTGACGCTGCGGCACCAGCGCTGCAAACCTACGTGATGCTTGCGCCTACTTCTTTAACAATGAATAAGGACAGACTTCCGGCTTTCGCACCGGCCGGCGAGGAGCTAGTTTATCTGGACAAACTGCGGAATGCGCTCGGCCGCTCCGCGCGCTTTGTCGATGTCTATCCGGCGCTGTATGCCAAACGCCAGGAATATCTTTACTACAAGGCGGATCATCACTGGACGACCTTGGGCGCTTATTACGCTTATCGGGAGTTTTGCAGGCAAATGGGGGTGGTCCCGCATGAAGCGGACGACTTCGATATCCGGCAGGCCACGGATGAATTCTACGGATCTCTGTACTCCCGGAGCGGCTTCAGGCATCTGCGGCCGGACCGAATTGATCTTTGGCTGCCGAAGGAGAAGGACAGTTATTCCGTAGAGTACGTCGACGAGCAGCAGACTGCGGATTCCTTGTATGCGCTGGAGAACCTGAGCAAAAAAGACAAGTATGCCGTGTTTTTGAAC
Organism: Paenibacillus macerans; assembly: GCF_050565405.1. Taxonomy (GTDB): domain Bacteria; phylum Bacillota; class Bacilli; order Paenibacillales; family Paenibacillaceae; genus Fontibacillus; species Fontibacillus macerans_B. The sequence goes on from NZ_JBNYYG010000011.1 coordinate 71,560, forward strand.
GGAAATCATGCGCTAGTGAAAATCATATCGGACCATCCGGCGGGGAAGAAGCTGCTGGTCGTGAAAGACTCGTATGCCAATAGCCTGATTCCTTTTTTGACGGCGCATTTCGGCGAGATCTATGTCGTGGACCTGCGATATTATAGCGAAGATTTGCTTGCGCTGATCCGTGACCAGGAAATTCATGACATGTTGGTGCTTTATAATGTCAATACGTTTTTTTCGGATCCATCCATCAAGAACTTATCGGAGATGATCGAATGAATCGGCAAAATTCATGGAAAAGAAGGTTGATGATCGCATTTCTGGCAGTCGCCGTAACGGCCGGCCTGTTGGCCGGGTGTGCGGGAAGGGAAGGGGAAGCCGTGAACTTGACCGCAATCGATGTCGGGGAACGAATCCGCCAAGCGGCGAACTTGGAGAACATGAAGCAAGGAGATGCCGAGAAACTGCAAAAGTTGTATCATATCTCCGGCGAAGAAATCGCGGATTTTCTGCTCTATACGGCGTCATCAAACGTAGAAGCGGACGAATTGCTGATCGTCCGGCTTAAGGATGAAAGCGAGGCAGACCGCGTCATGGCGAACATCGAGGAAAGAATTGCCGCGCAAACCGCCAAGTTTAAAGACTACCGTCCGGAACAATATTTTCTGCTCGAAAAGCGCGTACTGAAGTCACGCGGCTTGTTTATCCTGTTTGCCGTCTCGGCCGAGGCGGATCAAATGGAGCGGGCTTTCGAGGAGGCGACTAACGCCTAGATCCTGAGGGTGGCTGACTAGAGGCTTCGTGTCTAGGTGTCCCTGCATGCTCCTTTGCACGATTATCCCTTTCGTTCAGGGGGCAGGGGCTTCTTCTCCTGAGCATTTATTTTCTTCTCCTGAGCTTGTCTGTTTCTCTGCTACCTGATCAAACGGGATAATCGTGCAAAGCGTGCGGACAGCAAGTGTTAATCTGCTGCCCACCCCACCGCCCTTCGCCGGATCTCGTTTCCAAATAACAAAACGGACCTGTTTATAAGGTCCGTTTTTGCCTTGTCATCTGATGGATATGGTCGAAAATGATCCGCGGCACTTCCTCGAGCGAAGACACCGTGTGCATGTCCGAATCGCCGTCGTGCTGCAGCTCCACGATGTTATACAGCCATTCGTTCGGAATTTTGATGTATATGGCGTTGATCCCGGCGGAGAGCGCCGGCATCACATCGGTGCGCAGGCTGTTTCCGATCATCCAGGTCCGCGTTCGGTCGAATAAGCGTGAGCGCAAAATTTCCTCCAGCGCTTCCGCGTTTTTGTGGCGGCGGATGTAAATACGGTCCTGGAAGTATTCGGTCAGCTTCATTTGATCGATCTTGCGCTGCTGGATCACCGGTTCGCCGCCCGTATACAAATGCAGCTCATGGCCCTGGCTCCGCAGCAGGTTGAGCGTTTCCACCATGCCGGGGTAGGGCTCGATCGGCTGTTCGTAGACGCTGAGCCCCAGCTTCATCAGCCGATCCTCTTCTTCGGTTAGCGCCTTCCTGCCCGTGATCCGGCTGAAGTAGCGGTAAGTATCCACGAGCGACTGCGGGAAATGCGAGCTGGTAAAACCGATCTGATGCACGCCGGCCACGTCGATTTCCGTTTGCTTGTCGCGAATTTCTTCGTTGGCGATGCCGTTAGCTTTGAACCAGTCGGTCAGCAGGTCGGCAAACTGGTCGAGAATCAGATCGAAATACTTATTGCAGTGGATCAGCGTATCGTCCATATCGAAAATAATCTGTTGCCGTTGTGCGGTCGTCATTTGCGGGTCACTCCTTTTATCCAAAGAAACGCTTGTCTATAAGTATTATCCTACCATAAGCAGAAGCGTCCCGCCAAAAACGAGCGAAGCGGCTCTAGAGCCGGATGTAGGTTTCAAGAAACATCTGCAGCTCGGCCGCGCCGTCAGGACGGATGCTGAATTTCTCCGTATCCTGGGCGAGCAGATGAATGCGCAGCAAGCCGGCTACCCGGAGACGCATCAGATCATGCATCAGCCGCTCTTTCGGTTCGCCGAGATCCTTCAACAGCTCCTGTATCGATTTCGGCTCGTCGGCAACATAGCGGAGCAGACGCAACCGCTGCGGTTCGGCGAGCGCCCGGGTCAAGCGCTTCAAGACCATAGGCGGTTCGTCTTCGTCGATTTCCGGCAGGTCGAGCGGATACTGGATAAACAAGACGTTCTCGTAAAAAACGTATGTATTGATCGGCCGGAAGTGGATCGAAGGGGTCAGGACCACCTGCGAAATCGGTTTGAGCGGCTCCAGCACCAAACCGCCGGAGGCGTATTCGATCAGCGCGGCGATGTCCATTTTTTGCAGTAGCGTATTTTTTTCTAACGCATCTTCTTTCAGCAGCGGATTGAGCTGAGGCTCCGTTTTGCCGAAATAGAGCTGATTCCAGGTTTTGAGCAGGGGGACATAACTGTCGCGGATGCGGACAATATTATCATTAGTCACAGTGGGAATGTAGGATTTAGTCCGCCCAAGAAGCGCCTCCACGGTGATTTCCGCGAGTTCGTTCAAAAAGCGGGGAACCTCATCCGTACCATCCCGTTCCAGGGCCCACACATATAGCACGTCGTAATCACTAAAAGGGAACTTCGCCGCTTCGGCAAACCGTTCCTTCTGGGCCGGCGCGAAGCAGGCCTCGATTTCCTCGACCCATTCCTGCCCTACGTCGAGATTATTAACCCATTTTCGCGTTGTATATATCATAAAGCTGCTGATCAGTTCGTAGACCGGCGATACATCTACTTTCACGTCATAGGCCATGATAATAAACCTCCCAAAAATCATTGCATTCAGATTCATTATGGCTTGTTTGGCCGGGGATTGTCTACTATAATGTTTAGGATTGTTCAGGCAAATCATCAAATGGTGAAAAGTCGTCAAGGTTTTGGCGATTTTTCTTTGCTTTCATAAAGGAGTGCTCAATTTGAATCCGACCGTACCAAGCTTGAAACGTTTTTTTTCGCCGACATCCATATTGATTTCCATGATCGTGATCGCCGGGCTTAGCCAGGGGTTGCTGCTTCCGGTGTTGTCCATCTTTATGGAAGAAAGGGGGATTTCCTCCTCGGTCAATGGCCTGCATGCGGCCGCTTTGTATGTGGGCTCGTTTGCGATGTCGTTAGTGGCGGAGAGGGTGCTGCGGCGGATCGGCTTCAAAAAGCTGATGCTCGGCGGTGTGCTGCTGGTCATGATCGCCTTCCCGTTGTTTCCGCTCGTCGCCGACCTGCGCCTTTGGTTCGTTCTCCGATGGCTCGTCGGGATCGGGGACAGCGCGATCCATTTTACCTCGCAGCTGTGGATCATTTTGTTGTCGCCGCCGGATAAGCGGGGCCGAAACATTTCCATGTACGGGATGTCCTACGGGCTTGGCTTCAGCATCGGGCCGCTGGGCATCCGCTTGCTGGAGTATGGCCAAGCCATACCGTTCCTCATTCTGGCAGGTTTGTTCCTCGCCATCGTTCTCATCGCGATGCGGTATCTTCCGGATCGTTCGCCGGACCCCGTCAAAAAGGAAGCGGACGGAGCCCCGCGCAGAGTTCCGCAGATCTACCGGTTAGCTTGGTTTGCTTTACTGCCTTCGCTGCTGTACGGTTATATGGAAGCGTCCATGAACAGCAATTTTCCGATCTACGGGCTGCGGTCCGGGCTAAGCGCCGCGGAAATCTCGACGCTGCTGCCGTTTTTCGGCATCGGCGGTCTGATCCTGCAACTGCCGTTGGGCATGTTAAGCGACCGGTTTGGACGCAAGAAGGTGTTGATGGCAGCCGGCATCGGCGGCGGCTTGATGTTTCTTGCCGTTCCGCTGGCCGGCAGCCACTTTCTGGCCATCCTGCTGCTGTTTATGGGCGCGGGCGGTTTGGTCGGATCCTTCTTCTCGCTGGGGCTGGCGTATGCGGCTGACCTGCTGCCTCGTCATTTGCTGCCGGTCGCGAACGTTATCGCTTCGTTTCATTTCAATTTCGGCAGCATCGCCGGTCCGAACCTCGGCGGAGCCGCCATGGAGCTGGGAGCCGCTCCATGGCTGTTCGTCTTTCTGGGTTCGGCGTATTTGCTGTTTTCCGTCACGGGTTTGGCCTTTCGGCCCGATTTCGCTAAAAAAAACGCAAATATGAAGATGCTGTAATGGATTTTCGTAGGTTTTTCCAATACACTAAAAGGTAAAGGATCTAGTACTGTTGTTATAGTGCGAGTTCAAAAAGTCAGGTTTTCAGCACCAAGAAGGTTGGATGAAGCTAGGGACTGAATAGCGCAGCGTAGTTTGAGCTACGTGAGCAACGGAAGACCCGGCTGAATTCAAGATTCGATGCCGAAACCGCTTCGTGATCTGCTTCGTGATCAAAAGATGACTTTTTGAACTTCCTCTTAAAAAGGAGAAATCGGACATGATCAGAGTAAACCACCTGTACAAATCGGTGGACGGGAATAAGAAGAAGGTCCTCCGCGACATTTCCGTCCAGTTCGGCACCGGGGAAATGATCGGCGTCGTCGGCGCGAGCGGAAGCGGCAAGAGCATGCTGCTTCGTTGCCTGGCGCTGCGCGAGCGCTGGAACCGCGGAGATTATACATGGGAAGGCGAGAATGTCATCCAGGGCGGAGGGGCCGGTTCGCAGAAATATCGGTCCCGATGCGCTTACCTGGAGCAAAATCCTTCGCTGTATCCCGAAAAAACGACGCTCAAAAACGTGTTGATCGGACAAGCGGGACAAACGCCGCTGCTGCGTCGCCTGACGGGGATGGTCCGGTCGGACGATTACATGGGCGCGATGGACGAGCTGGAGAAGTACGGCCTTCTGGATAAAGCCCATGTCAAGGCCGGCAAGTTGAGCGGGGGCGAACGCCAGCGGGTCGCCATGTGCCGGGCCCTCGTGCACGGGGCGGGGTTTCTTGCCGCGGACGAGCCGGTGATCGGGCTTGATCCGAAATCGGCCGAGCGCGTGCTCGACACGCTGAAGGCGCTCTGCACGGAGCAGGACAAAATCGTGATCGCAGCGATGCCCCTGGAATTAGCGGAACGTTATTGCACCCGGATTTGGGGCATCCACGAAGGCGAACTCAAACTTGACGTCAGCGGACGAAGGCTGACGCCGGAAGATAAACGCCTGATCGATCTGGCATGAAATGAGTGATGGTATGTTCATGAGAAAGTGGGTAGCCGTCTTGGCGGGAAGCTTCCTGTTTCTCGTTATTAGCGGCTGCAATTTTATAAACGACCCGAAATCGTTGATGGAGACGCCGCAGCTCTCCTCCGACAAAGCTTCGCTGATCAGCGTCATCAAAGCGGAGCTGAAGGGAGGGGAGATCATCTCGCCGCGAGACGTCCGCAATATCAGCTCGATCCGAACGCCCGACCTGAACAATGACGGAATCAAGGAGGCGGTCGTATTCTATGAAACGCCGGAAGAAGCGGTGCGGATCCACGGGATGATTCTGGAGCACCAAGGGGATTCCTGGGTGCTTAAGGTGCGTTTCGACGGAGAGGGCCAGGTGCTGGAAACGTTTGACCTGCTGGATATGACCGGGGACGGCAACCTGGACATCATCGCCGGATTTTCCAGCGGAGCCGAGGAACTTCAAAAAGGTTTGACCGTATATACTTACAATGGCAGCGAAGTTGAGAAGGTGTTATCCTTGCCTTACAACTACTTCATGGTTGACGATCTCAACCAGGACGAACAGCCGGATATTACGGTCGTGAACCTGAAGCGCGACCAATTCGCGACAGTGTCGACCTACCAGTATGACGGCTCCTTCAAGGAACTTAGCCATCTGGAGCTCGACGATCCGATCAGCGAATACTATAATGCGGTCAGCGGCAACATTACGCCGGACCTCAAAGGCATCATTCTGGACGCGACGGTCGGGACCCATTCCGCGTTCTCCACGGTCATCGTCATGAAGGACGGCCAGCTCGTGAATTTGTTGCCCTCTCAGGACATGACGCTGAAGGGGTACCCGATTCAGAGCGGCGACGTCAACAACGACGGCATTCTGGAAATCGGCATGCTGGAGAAACCGAAGGGCTGGGAATACATTTCATTCGATGATATACCGTGGTTGTTCTCCTATTATCAATGGGATGAAAAAGAAGGCCTGAAGTTTGTGATGCAGCAATACATGGATATGTCCGGGCGGTTCTATTTCAATTTCCCGAAAGAATGGCGCGGCAATGTGACGATCGATACCAAATCGGATAAGAACGAGCATCTTTGGTTCGTCAAAATCGATACGAATGAGCCGGTGGCGGAAATTCGTTTCTTCTCGCTGGCGGATTGGGAACGGAATAAGGCGGACTGGCAGCTGTTGGCCAGAGACGCCGATAAGGTGATCGGGTTCCTCAGCCATACGGAATTGAAAGTTAATAAAGGCGAGACGGAAATCAAGCGTTAAGCCGTTTTTTTGAAGAGGGGGCTTCAAATTGAGCAAGGTGCTGATTTTGGAGGATGAAGAGTCCATCCGCAGTTTTATCGTCATTAATTTGAAACGCAACGGGTTCGATGTGCTGGAAGCCGCAGACGGCAACGAAGCGTTAAGCAAGCTGCAAAATGTGCCGGACATCGATATCGCGCTGCTGGACGTGATGGTGCCGGGCATCGACGGTTTCGAGGTGTGCCGCCGCATCCGCGAGACCAATGAGCGGATCGGGATTATATTCCTGACGGCCAAGGTGCAGGAGCAGGATAAGGTATATGCCTTGTCCGTCGGGGCAGACGATCACGTCAGCAAGCCGTTCAGTCCAACCGAGCTGATCGCCCGGATCCAATCGCTGCTGCGCCGGGTGAATGTGTACCGCGAGAGCAGCGCCAAGGTGACGTTCACCTCGGGGCCGTTTACGCTGGACCTGATCTCCAAGCAGTTTAAGAAGAACGGGCAGCTGATCGAGCTGACGCCCACCGAATTTTCGCTGATCCAGTATTTTCTGGAGAAGGAGAATACGCCGCTTAGCCGCGATTTGCTGCTGGACCACGTATGGGGCAAGGAATACATGGGCGATCCCAAAATCGTGGACGTGAACATCCGCAGACTGCGGCAAAAAATCGAAAACAACCCGTCCGAACCGGCTTTCCTGCAGACCGTGTGGGGGCACGGTTATAAGTGGAAAGGCGAGGGGCAATGATCAAGAAAGGGATTGGACGGCAGATCGTTTTACACTATTTCATCGTCGTATTCGTAACCTTGTTCATGATAGAGGTCATTTTTACGTTGGCCATCCGCATGTATTATTACGATACGATATATAATCATATGTCCAATCATTCGATGTGGGCTTCGGATTATTTCCAGAAATTCGTACGGTTGAACGCGGAACGGGATCCGGATTATTTTACGGAGATGCTGCGGACCTTCGAGCTCGATAATACCGAGCTGATGATCCTCGACCGAAAAGGCGAGGTCAAGGCGAGCACCAATGCGTTCCAGGCCGATAAGGCGATTCAGACCAGCGACGTCCCGCAAGCCGTGGCCGGCAGCGTAGGCAAGTGGGTCGGGCGGCAGCCGGCGACCGGCGAGCTGGTGATGGCCGTCTCGAGGCCGTTGCAGTTCCAGGGGGAAACGCAGTATATCGTCCGATATGTAACTTCGATGGAATCGATTAACTCCAAGCTGCTCAATCTGACCTTCCTTTCGATTGCCGTGTCCGGGGCAGTATTGGCGCTCGTGACCCTGTTCAGCATCGGACTTGCCAATTCAATCGTTAAGCCCATTAATAATATTCGCGACGTCTCGGCGCAGATGGCCCGGGGCAAGTTCGACGCCAGGATCAAGGGCAATTACCGTTACGAGCTTGGCGAGCTCGCCTCCACGTTGAATTATATGGCTGAGGAAATCGTACGCAGCAACCAGATCAAGGACGATTTCATCTCCTCGATTTCGCACGAGCTGCGCACGCCGCTGACCGGCATTAAAGGCTGGAGCGAAACGCTGACCTCCGGCGGCTTCGATCCGGAAGAAACGAAGATCGGCATGGGCATCATCGCCAAAGAAACCGACCGCTTGATCGGGCTGGTCGAGGAAATTCTCGACTTCTCCAAGCTGCAGCATAACGAAATGAAGCTGGTGATGGGCGAGGTGAACCTGAAGGAATTGCTCCAGGAAACGATGCTTAACGTTTGGGCCAAGGCGGAACACAAGAACATCCAGCTGAAGCTGGAAGATAAAACCGACGGCAACGCCATCATCAGCGGCGACGGCAACCGGCTGAAGCAAGTATTTCTTAACTTGGTGGACAACGCGATCAAGTTCTCCCATGAACAGAGCTGGATACATCTGGTCATCAGCCGCAAACCGGACGGGCGCGCGCTCGTTGAGGTGATCGATACGGGGATCGGGATCAGCGAGGAGTATTTGAACAAAGTGAAGGACCGTTTCTTCCAAGTCAACCACCAAGGCGGCGGCACGGGGCTTGGTCTCGCAATCAGCCAACAGTTGGTCGAGCTGCACCAAGGGATCATGGACATTCAAAGCGAGTTGGGCGTGGGCACGACGGTTTCGGTGACGCTCCCGATGCTGGAGAATGCTGACCATCAGTCCACTAACGAAGCTTAGCGTCATTAATAGAAACAGAGAGAGGGAATCGGGTTGAACAAGCCGATCGATACGCTGGAGGCGGCTGGCATTACGCTTACCGTTTCCCTGGCGGGAGAAGAGGATTTGGAAATGATACGCCAAATGCTGATAGAGGCCGCCGACTGGATGCAGGAGAACGGCGTCAAGCAGTGGAATCCGCAGCAATTTACGCCGGAGCTGATCCGTTCCTATTATGAAGAGCGGGACATTTACCTGCTCCATGCCTCGGGAGAACCGGCCGCGATGTTTACGCTGCAGGATTCGGACCCGGATTATTGGGGAGAGCTGAACGTGCCGGGATACAGCTATTTACACAGGCTGACGATACGGCTTCCTTACCGGGGCAAGGGACTTGGAGGCCGGATTTTGCGCTGGGCGGCAAAGCGCTCCAAGGTCCTTGGCCGAACCGGCCTCAGGCTGGATTGTTGGAACCAAAACCTGAAGCTGAATCAGCTTTATCAAGGATTCGGTTTTGTTCCGCAGGGAACGGGCCGGTTGAATGAGCGTGAGTTTCATTTGTATCAACTGGAGCATAGCCTGTACTTGCAAAGCTAGGATTGTCCAAAAACGGAAAAAGGGGCTGCCTCGAAAGATCATCCATGGAGGCAGCCCCTTCTTGTTCAGGGTGAGATTAGGAAGGGAATCCTTCGGCTCGCAGCCGAGGCGCGTTTTCGTAGACCTCCTGCAGCAAACGGGAGGGTTGCGGGCGCAGAACCGGCTTCGCTGCCACGGTTTCGTACGGCCCGACCACGGAGATATCGAAGGCGCTGCCTTTGATCACCGTGCCGTCTTTGATGACGGCGCCTTCGCCGATGATGGCTCGTTCAATGAGGACGTTCTTGCCGATCCTGGCCCCGGGCATCACGACGCTGTCCTTGATTCTGGCATTCCGCCCGATTTCGGTTCCGCTAAAAATAACCGAGCGTTCCGCATAACCTTCCAGCAGGCAGTGATCATGGATGAGGGAGCATTGCGATTGTACGCCGCGTTTTTTGACCAGACCCAAATTAACCGACGGCTCGCGGGTGTACATCGGCCAATGCACATTGTGGAGCTTCCATTCGGAAGAATCGGCGAGCAAATCCATATGCGCTTCCCACAGACTGTGCACGGTTCCTACATCGCGCCAATAACCCTTGAATTGGTAGGCATGCAGCGGCTCCGTGCCGCCCAGCATCCTTGGAATCACGTCCTTGCCGAAATCATGGCTGGAGCTCGGGTCTTCGGCATCTTCCATCAACTGCTGCTTTAAATAATCCCAATCAAACAAATAGATCCCCATGGAGGCCAGGTTGCTTGCCGGCTGCTTTGGTTTCTCGGCAAATTCCGTGATGCGGCTCAATTCGTCCGTCGACATCACGCCGAACCGATGCGCTTCTTCCCATGGCACCGGCATGACCGAAATCGTGGCTTTAGCCCGGTGGCCGAGATGAAAATCGAGCATTTGCCGGTAATCCATATGGTAAATATGGTCTCCGGAAAGGATAAGGACGTATTTGGGCGAATAACCGTCTACAAATGCCATGTTCTTGTAAATGGCATCTGCCGTTCCCGCATATTCCTCCACGCCGGCCTGGAATGACGGCAGTAGGGAGATCCCGCCGCTTTCCGAGCGGGGCAGCCTCCAGGGCTCGCCTTCCCCGATATGCTCGTGGAGCGAAGCTGCTTCGTACTGGGTGAGCACGCCGATCGTATCGATCCCGGAATTCACGCAATTGCTGAGAGGAAAATCGATGATCCGGTAATGTCCGCCGAAAGGCACGGCCGGTTTCGCCTGCTTGGCTGTAAGCGGGGACAATCTTCGTCCTTCCCCACCCGCAAGAAGCATAGCAATACAGTCCTTTTTCCTCATTTTCGTTTCCCTCCCGTATGTTTTTGTCTGTGTAGCACATACACTAAAGGATATAATGTAGTTGAATTAAATTATGGAAATCGGAAGAAAATATTACTTCATTTCATTAAAATTACTGAAATATTTTTATTTTTTGGTTGTTACAGCTTGTTTCTTTACATATTCATGTAAGGTGGTGATTCAAATGCCCGGATCAGACCCGGTTCCTGCCGTATCCGAGGAGGATATTTATCTGTTCCGTGAAGGGACGCTGTACCAAAGCTACCGCACGTTCGGCGCTCATCTTACCGTCGAAAAGGGACAACTTGGCGTCCGTTTCACCGTTTGGGCCCCGAATGCGCGCCAAGTCTCCGTCGTGGCCGACTGGAACGGTTGGCAGGGGGACCGCGATGTATTATATAAGATACCCGATTCGGGGATTTGGACTCGTTTTTTCCCGAACGTCGAGGATGGAACTTTTTACAAATTCGCGATTGCGGCTCCGGACGGAACCCAAGCGCTAAAAGCCGACCCGTATGCCTTTTATGCCGAAATCAGGCCTAAAACCGCTTCGATCGTCACCGCTTTGGACGGTTATGCTTGGAGCGATGACGTTTGGGTTCGCGGCCGCAGCACGCCGTATCAGAGGCCGATGAACATCTATGAGCTGCATTTCGGCACCTGGCGGCAGCGGGCTGACGGAACGTTTTTTACATACCGGGAAATGGCCGATTTATTGATTCCCTATATCACGGAGATGGGGTATACCCATATTGAAATCATGCCGTTATGCGAGCATCCGTACGATTTATCTTGGGGGTATCAGGCTACCGGTTATTTTGCCCCAACAAGCCGGTACGGTAAACCTCAGGATCTGATGTATTTTGTGGATCGTTGTCATCGGGCAGGCATCGGCGTGCTGCTCGATTGGGTTCCCGGCCATTTCACGAAGGACGCGCATGGGCTTCGCCAATTCGACGGCACGCCGCTTTATGAATACGCCGACCCGGCCAAGGCGGAAAAACCGGGGTGGGGAACGCTCAGCTTCGACTTCGGCAAGCCTGAGGTCAGGTCGTTCCTCATTTCCAGCGCGCTTTACTGGCTGGAGATTTACCATTTTGACGGCCTCCGCGTGGATGCGGTAACCAGCATGCTCCGGCTCGATTTCGAGAAACCGGCATGGGAAGCTGCGCGCAATGAACACGGGGGCGCGGAGAACCTTGAGGCCATTGCCTTTCTGAGGCAATTGAATGCGGCCGTGTTCCGATATTTCCCGCAGGCCTTGATGATGGCCGAGGAATCCAGCGCTTGGCCGATGGTGACGGCCCCCGCGCATGACGGAGGACTGGGCTTCAACTACAAGTGGAACATGGGTTGGATGAACGATACGTTGGATTATGTCGAAACCCCTTTTGCCGGCCGGCCGGAACGCCATCATTTGTTAACCTTTCCGATTTGGTACGCCTATTCGGAAAATTTCACGCTCCCGTTGTCCCATGACGAAGTCGTGCACGGCAAGAAGTCGCTTTTGGATAAAATGCCGGGAACCTATGAACAAAAATTTGCCGGATTGCGGCTGCTGCTCGGGTATCAGATGACCTCCCCGGGGAAAAAACTGATATTTATGGGCAGCGAATACGGCCAATTTATCGAATGGCGGGATCAAGGGGAGCTGGATTGGTTTTTGCTCGAGTACGAGGCTCATGGCAACATGCAACGCTACACCGCTGCCTTGAACCGGTTCTACTTGCGGGAGCGGGCACTCTGGGAGCTGGATCACGCGCCGGAAGGTTACCAATGGATCAACCCGGATGACAGTGGGCAAAGCGTCATTAGTTACTTGCGAAAAGGCAAAAGGACGAAAGATATGCTGCTGGTATTGCTTAATTTTCAGCCGGCGGAACGCCAGGTTTACCGTGTAGGCGTCCCGTTGCCGGGGCGATACGAGCGGGTATTCGCCAGCGAAGACGAAGCCTTTGGCGGTGCCGGCTGCCTTGGCGCGGGAGCGTTAATCAGCGAGAAAACGGCGTGGCATAGGCAAGCCCACAGCCTCGTTGTCACGCTTCCTCCGCTAAGCATGACGGTCTGGAAGCGACAGGAGCCGAATAGGAGGGGGAAGCGATGAACATATTGTTTACGGCAGCCGAAGCGGCGCCATTCATCAAAACCGGAGGCTTGGCCGATGTCATCGGAGCGCTGCCGAAGGCGCTGATCGATGCGGGTCACGATGTCCGTATCATGCTGCCGAAATACCGCGAGATTCCGTCCGTCTACACGGAGCGGCTGGAACGCATCGGAGATCTGGAGGTTCCCGTAGGGTGGCGGCAGAAATACGGCGGCGTGGCGTACATGAACTGGGAAGGCATCCCCGTCTATATGCTGGATAACGAAGACTACTTCGGCCGCGAAGGGGTATATGGACATTGGGACGACGGCGAGCGTTTTGCCTTCCTGGACCGGGCCGTGCTCGAGCTGCTGCCGCTAACGGGGTTCCGTCCCGATATCATTCACTGCCACGACTGGCATACGGCGATGATTCCTCTGCTGCTGCGCGAGCATTATCAAGATCTCCCGTTCTACCAAGGGATCCGTACGGTGTATACGGTTCACAATCTGCTGTATCAGGGCATTTTTCCCGAAGGCGTGCTGAGGGATTTGCTCGACTTGCCCTGGAAGTACTTCACGCCGGAGGGCGTGGAATACTATGGCAACGTCAGCTTCATGAAAGCGGGGCTGGTCTATGCGGATCACGTAACGACGGTAAGTCCGACCTATGCCGAGGAAATCAAAACGGAGCATTACGGCTATGGGATGGACGGTTTGCTGCGTTCGCTGGGCGGGCGGTTATCCGGCATCGTCAACGGCATCGACACGAAGCTGTACAATCCCGGAACCGATCTGGAGCTCTTTGCCCGCTACAGCGGCAGCCTGGCGCAGAAGCAGGCCAACAAGCTCGTGCTCCAGCGCGAGCTGGGGCTGCCGGAAGCGCCGCACATTCCGCTCATTTCGATGGTCACCCGGCTGGTCGAGCCGAAGGGGCTGGATCTCGTAACCCGCGTGCTGGACGAATGGCTGCATTTCGACGACGTGCAATTCGTGCTGCTCGGTACGGGCGACCGCGCTTACGAAGATTGGTTCCGCGAGGCCGCATCCCGCCATCCTGAAAAGCTGGCGGCGCAAATCAGATTCAGCGACGCGTTGTCCCGCCGAATCTATGCCGGCAGTGATTTGTTTCTGATGCCGTCGCGATTCGAGCCTTGCGGTATCAGCCAACTGCTGGCGCTGCGCTACGGAACGATACCGGTGGTACGGGAAACCGGCGGTCTGAACGATACCGTGCAGGCCTACAACGAGTTCACCGGCGAAGGAAACGGGTTTACGTTCCGCAATTACAACGCGCATGACTTGCTTCATACGCTGCGCCGGGCGGTCTCTTTCTACCGCCGTCCGGCGCAGTGGAGCCGGATCGTGGAGACGGCTTTTTCCGGGGATTACAGCTGGAACGCATCCGCCCGACAATATATCGAGATTTACCAACGGCTAAAGGGTAGATCATAAGCCGTCAAACGGATTCGCCGTCATCCTCCTTTGACCTGACGGTACAAAATCCGATACCCGAAGGCATCGAGCGAAATGTTCATGGTGCCTTGGACCGGCTGGACCTTTTCCTCGGTCAGGGCATCGCGCCAATCGCTTGTTTGCATCGGATGGGACAACGTGCAGGCCTTCGGCGTATTGTTCATCCAGACCGTAAAATGCCGGTTCTCGTCCAGACGCTCATACACGAGGCAGGGGTCGCCGGGTTCCGCATGCAGAAACCGAAACCGTCCCTGCCGCAAGGCGGGATTTTTTTTGCGCAATGAGATCATCAGCTTGTAGAAGTCGTACAGCTCGCGATCCTGCTTGGCCGGGTCCCATTCCATGCATTTGCGGCAGTCCGGATCCCCATCGCCGGTCAACCCGATTTCGTCGCCGTAGAACACGCAGGGGGTACCGATATAAGTGAACAGAAAAACGACGCACAGCTTCAGCTTGCGCTTGTCGCCGCCGACCCGCGTGAGCAGGCGAGGGGTGTCGTGGCTGCACAGCATATTAAAGACGACTTCGTTGGTTTGGTGCGGGTACCGCATAATCAGCGAGCCCATTTCGTCGGAGAAAGCCGCTCCGTCCGCGCCGCCGGTAAAAAACTCCAGCACCTTGTCGGCGAATGGATAATTCATCACCGAGTCGAACTGGTCACCCAGCAGCCAATTCAGCGAATCGCTCCAGACTTCGCCGATCAGGTAGGCCTCCGGATTCGCTTGCTTGACGACCCGCCGGAACTCGCGCCAAAAATGATGATCGACCTCGTTGGCCACGTCCAGCCGCCACCCGTCCAGTTTAATCTCCTTGATCCAATATTCGGCTACGCCGAGAAGGTAGGCTTTCAGTTCCGGATTGGCCGTGTTGAATTTAGGCATATTGGCAAAAAAGCCGAACGTATCATAAGAAGGGATCCCGTTTTGCACGGCAGGCGGGAACCGGTTGATATGGAACCAGCCGGCATAACGCGAGGCTTCCCCGTTCTTCAGGACGTCCTGGAACGGCGGGAACTGCTCGCCGCAATGGTTGAACACCGCGTCGAGCACCACGCGAATGCCGCGTTCGTGGCAGGTTTCCACGAGCCTTTTTAGCAGGGCGTTATCGCCGAAGTGGGGATCGACTTTTTTATAATCCGCAATGTCGTATTTGTGATTGGAAGGCGCAACGAACAAGGGCGTCAAATAAATCGCCGTGATGCCCAGGTCGGTCAAATCGTCCAAATGATCCAAAATTCCCTGCAAATCGCCGCCGAAAAAATTATCCCGGGTCGGCTTGCCTCCCCAAGCTTCCGCCGGCTTCGGATCGTTGGACGGATCCCCGTTGGCGAAACGCTCCGGCATAATTTGATAAAACACCGCTTGCTTCGCCCACTCCGGCACCCGAACCACTTCGCTTTCGTGGATGTACGGGAACTCGTAGCATTCGCCCGGGGGAGAGGGAGGTTCCGATTGAATGCCAGTATCCAGCATATACACGGTTTCCGTTCCGGAGGTGAGCTTAAACGCATACGAGAGGCGTTTCGATTTGGGACGCACGGCGATTTCCCAATAATCAAACATGCGGTCATGCGCGGCGATCTCCATCGGGAACTCCTGATAGGTACCCGGCCAGTCGTATTTGTCGCCGGTCATGGCGTAAACGCGCTCCACATCGTTTCGTTTGGTTCGTACGCGGATATGGATCGTGGCCGGGTCGTAAGCATAAGCCCATTTATCCCGGGGAACATGGTAGAGCGCTTCAAGCAGCACGGACGGTGCCTCCTTTTCGTAAGTTCAATAATCGACCTGTTGTTCCATTATTCCCAATCACCACGCAGACCATGAACCCTCGAAGGAAACATAAATATTCAAATTATTGACCAAAGTATTATAAATGAAGGTTTGAACAAAGCCGGATATGAGGTAAGTGTGAACATATCATGAATGCTATGAAAATTGTTTTGCATATATATGCAATCTGATTTATAATTAGCCCAGTAATCATCTCAGATCGAAAATAAGCCAAGAAGAACAGGAGAGAAATCCATGAAAAAATGGGGTATATTAGTAATAGCCGTCATGATGGTAACGCTAATGCTGGCCGCTTGCGGACAGGAAAAAAATAACAGCGGAAATACCGCGGACAACGCCGGCCAAGCGGCGAATCAGAACGAAACCCAAGGCAGCGGTGGAGAGCAAACCGATGCGGGCAAAAAGCTGGTCGTGGGCATGAGCGCCGACTTCCCGCCGTACGAGTTCCACATTAAAAACGACCAAGGCGAAGATGAAATCGTAGGTTTTGACGTGGAGATCGCCAAGGAAATCGCCAAAGATTTGGGTGCCGAGCTAGAAATCAAGGACTTGAAATTCGATACCCTGCTGAACGAGCTGTCGAGCGGCCGGGTGGATCTGGTCATTTCGGGGTTGAGCCCAACACCGGATCGCGCTAAACAAATCGACATGTCGAAAATTTACTACAAAGCCGAGCAAGCCGTAGTTACCCGTGAAGCGGACAAAGATAAATTCGGCACGATGGAATCGCTGGAAGGCGCCAAAATCGGCGTTCAGCAAGGATCGATCCAAGAGGAAATGGCCAAGGAAATCCCGAACGCCAAACTGACTTCGCTGGGCAAAATCAACGATATTATTATGCAGTTGAATACCAACCGCGTGGATGCGGCCATTCTGGAAGGTCCCGTCGCGGAATCGTTCGTGAAAAACGTCAAAGGCCTGGTGATCACGGATGCCAAACCGGTGACCGAAGACGAAGGTTACGTGATCGGGATTAAGAAAGGCAATCAGGAGCTGTTGGATCAAGTGAACGCGACGCTGGACCGCCTGATCGGCGACGGCAGCATCGATCGATTCGTTGCCGATGCGAGCGCACTGGCCGAGAAATAATCACGGACTTCATCTGCAGAAAATAGCGAAGCCCATTCGCTATTTTCTGTTTTTTTGCGTAAAGGTTTGAGGTAAACGAGGAGGAATGAAGGCCTTATGGATTTGATTTCGATGTTTATGGAATACCGGAGCTATTTTCTGGCCGGCATACAGTATACGCTGCTGCTCGCGGCTATCAGCGTGTTTTGCGGCTTTATCCTGGGACTGGTTATCGCGCTGCTGCGCATGTCGTCTTGGGGGATCGTCCGTTTTCTCGGCCATGCCTGGGTCGAGTTTCTGCGCGGCACGCCGATGATGGTTCAGCTGTTGATCATTCACTACGGGTTTGCGTTCATATTTGACGTCAACTTCACGCCGATCCAGTCCGGCGCGATTACGCTGTCGATCAACAGCTCGGCCTATTTGGCGGAAATTTTCCGCGCCGGCATTCAAGGTGTGGACCGCGGGCAGGGGGAAGCCGCCCGTTCCCTCGGGATGACCAAAGGGATGGCCATGCGGCACATCGTCATCCCCCAAGCGATCAAATCGGTGCTTCCCGCGATCGGCAACGAGTTCATCACGATCATCAAAGAGTCGTCCATCGTCTCGATCATCGGCACGGCCGAGTTGATTTACCAGGCGCAGTCGGTCGTTACCATTACGTACGACGGCATGACGCCTTACCTGATCATCGCCATCATGTACTTTATTTTGACATTCACCTTGTCCCGCATTTTGGGCGTGTTCGAAAGGAAGTTGAAGACCAGTGATCACCGTTAAAGGCTTGCATAAAAAATTCGGCCAGCTGCATATTTTGCGGGGCATCGACCTGGAAATTTCCAAAGGCGAGGTCGTCGTCGTCATCGGTCCGAGCGGCTCGGGGAAAAGCACGTTCCTGCGCTGCCTGAACCTGCTGGAGGTACCTAGCGAAGGCGAGATCGCGTTCGAAGGCGAATCGATTACCGGCAAGGGGCACAACATCAACAAAACCCGCGAGAAGATGGGGATGGTGTTCCAGCATTTCAACCTGTTTCCGCACAAAACCGTCATCGACAACATTACGCTTGCACCGATCCGCGTGAAAAAGCTCGACAAAGGCAAAGCCGAAGCGATCGCGATGGACCTGCTCCGCACGGTCGGTCTCGAGGACAAGCGGGACGCTTATCCGGCGCAGTTGTCCGGCGGCCAGAAGCAGCGGATCGCCATCGCCCGCGCTTTGGCCATGGAGCCGCACGTCATGCTGTTCGACGAGCCGACGTCGGCGCTGGATCCGGAAATGGTCGGCGAGGTGCTCGACGTCATGAAGAAGCTGGCGGAGCGGGGGATGACGATGGTTATCGTTACCCATGAGATGGGGTTTGCGCGCGAGGTCGGCGACCGCATTTTGTTCATGGATCAAGGCGTCATCCTCGAGCAAGGCACGCCGCAACAGGTATTCGGCGCGCCGCAGCATCAGCGCACGCAGGATTTTTTGAGCAAAGTGTTATAGGGTTTACGATTAAGCCGTCCGGGAGTTTCCGGGCGGTTTTTTTGACATTCAACGACAGCGAACGTGCGGCCCCGTTTTACACGGTTTTTACGATGGAACACAAAAATGTAACCAGTCATACCAACGGTTTGCGCCGATTGGTCGGAATTTCCTGCTCTATTGGTTACAAAATTGTGATATATTCAATAAGCCGAAACCTGCTCCGAGCAGGTGCGGGGGACGATATGCGAAAACGGTCCGTCAGATAAGGTTAACCGTTTTCTTGGGGTGAAGCGCGCCCAGGGCGCGCCGGGAACGATCCTTTTTTTCCGAATCCGACAACTAACTCCGCAGGCGCATCGAAAAGGAGGGTAATATCCATTGGAAAGACGCATCTGGTCGAAAATTGCAAAATCGGCGATTGTCGCCGCAAGTTTAACGGTCGTCCTGCAGACGGCAACGGTACATGCTGACGCGATTCATCAAGCTAAGGAAGGGGATACGTTTTACCTTCTCTCGCAGCAATACGGGGTAGATTTGAACCAATTGATGAAAGCTAACCCAAAGATCAAGCCTACCAATATCTATGAAGGCCTGGAAATCAGAATACCGGGTGCGGAAACGCGCGCGATGTCAATAGCCTCCGCCGATTCCGCGAAGTCGCTAGGCACAACAGCCGTAAAGGCTAAGGCCGCTTCAAAGCTGAGCGTCATGTCTGCGGACAACGTCGTGGAAGCATGGGGCAAAACCTTTAATTATTCGCGTACGATTGACGTAAAGGCCTCCGCCTATACCGCGGCAGCCAGCGAAAATGGGAAATGGGGCGCGGTCGATTATTTCGGCAACCCGCTCAAGCTGGGTACGATCGCGGTTGATCCGAGTGTGATTCCGATGGGGACGAAGGTTCTCGTTACCGGGCACAGCCACGACGGCTTGCCGAAACAGGCTTTCGTAGCCACGGCGAGCGACCAGGGAGGCGCGATCAAGGGCAAACGGATCGATATTTTCATTCCGGGCAGCGCCCAATCCGCCAAAACGTTCGGTTATCAGGATGTTACCCTATACGTCTTGAAATAAAAGCAACAAAAGAAGCAAGAGCTCCCTTCGCGGGAGCTCTTTGTTGTTTTATCGGTATTTCGTCGTTTGCAGCAGCTCGGACAGGTCGACGAAATGATAGCCCTGAGCCCTTAAAGCCGCGATGATTTCGGGCAAGGCCTGAATCGTTCCGCTCAGATCGGAACCGACGCCGCCACCGGCATGATGAAGAATGATCGCCCCGGGACCGACGGCATTGACCACGTTCGCTTTGACCTTCGCTTTGTCCAGGCCTTTCCAATCCAAGGAATCGACGTTCCAGTTGACGATTTTATAGCCGTTTTTCTTCGCCCACTGGACCTGCTCTTCCTTGATCTCGCCGTAGGGCGGGCGAATCAGCTTGGGCCTGTAGCCGATGGTTCGCTGAATAACCTTCTCCGTCCGCAGGATTTCGGTTTGGAACTGTTTAACGGAGCGGTTGCGAAAGGAGGGATGACTAAAGGAGTGATTGCCTACGAGATGGCCTTCGTTATGTATCCGTCGCAGCAAACCGGGAAACTTCTTGGCTCGGGCACCAACGACGAAAAAGGTCGCTTTCACGCCCTCTCGGCTGAGCGCATCCAGTACTTGGGGGGTAAATCTCGGATCCGGGCCGTCGTCGAACGTAAGCGCCACTTGTTTGACTTCCGGACCGCGAAACTTGAACGTTTCCGAGTATTTGCGCCGCAACTCCCCCAAATCGGCCGGCTTGGAGGCAGCCTGAACCGAATCGTCCGCATCGGCAGGCGTCGGCGATGCGAAAGCAGCCGAAGCCGTCGGGGAAGCGGAAATGAGAGAATCGACGGAGATGAATCCGGAACCGCCAAGCTGACCTAAAGCGAGCGCAACGGTGAGGACAAACATGATCTTTTTCATGAAGTTAGGCAAAACTGCTCCTCCTTAGATGACGATACTTACTCCTATCAGTTATATCCAATCCGCCTGAAATTATAAAATCGGAAAAATCCGGTTAGCCGAGGATTCCTCGAAAGAAACGGTGTGAAAAAGATCACAGACGAATCGTCCCGAAAAATTGCATTCTGTGATGAAGCAGAAGTAGGAAGAGGTGGATCCATGGCAACAGTGATTAGCAATCAGCAGGTCGCGCAAGGGGTGTTCAGGTTAAGTGCGCAAGGGCGGTTTTCGGGCAAAATGGGGCAGTTCTACATGCTTCGCGCCGGAGAGCGGTATCCGTTACTGTCCCGGCCGATCAGCATCTTCGATTTGGCGGAGGACCGGATCGACTTTTTATATTTAGTGGCGGGCGAAGGGACCGCGTTATTATCCCGGTTAAAGCCCGGAGATGCGTTGGCGCTGGATGGACCTTTCGGCAACGGCTTTCCCGAGCTCGCGGGGAAAACGGCTTTCGTAGGCGGAGGGATCGGGATCGCTCCGTTTTTTTATGCGCTGAAAGAGGCGCCGGAAGCCGACGTATACCTCGGCTTTAGCCGCGAGGCTTACATGGTTGAAGAATTCCGGCAAGCGGCCGGGGGGCCGGTGGTGGTTGATGTCGGCGGATCGATCCTGGACAAACTGGATTTCCATGCCTACGATACGATCATTGCGTGCGGGCCGCATCCGATGCTGCATGCGGTGCAGCGCATGCAGGCAGAGGCGGGAAGCCGCGCGAAGGTGTATGTATCGCTGGAGAACCGGATGGCCTGCGGCATCGGCGCTTGCCTCGTTTGCAGCGTCAAATGCCGGGACGGTCGCAAGAAGGCTTGCGCGGACGGTCCCGTATTTCTGGCGGAGGAGGTCGTGTTCGAATGATGGATTTATCTTGCAGCATCGCCGGCGTGCCTTTCAAGAATCCGATCGTAATGGCTTCCGGTACGTTTGGGTTCGGCAAAGAGTACGGAGCATTATATGATATCAATCGGTTGGGCGGCTTGTCCGGCAAAGGTTTGACTTTGCATGCGAAGGCCGGGAATGACGGCATCCGGGTGTGGGAGACGGCGTCCGGGATGCTGAACAGCGTCGGCTTGGAGAATCCCGGCGTCGCCGCGTTCCTGCGGGAGGAATGCCCGCGTTGGGAGCGGCTGGACCTTGCGCGCATCGTCAATTTGGGCGGCAACACGATCGAGGAATACGTCGAAGGCGCCCGCTTGATCGACGAGGATGCCGCGGTGCGTAAGCGGGAGGGACGCCAGGCCGTCGATATGATCGAACTCAACATCTCCTGTCCGAACGTGAAGGCGGGTGGCATGGCTTACGGGATCAAGACGGAAATCGCCCGCGAGGTCGTGCGCCAGGTACGCTTGGCTACGACACTGCCGCTGGTCGTCAAGCTGTCGCCAAATGCCGAAGACATCGTCGACATGGCCGTCATGTGCCAGGAAGAGGGCGCCGACGGGGTATCGCTGATCAATACGTTTTCGGCGATGAAAATCGATATCCGCAAGCGGCGCAGCGTGTTCGACAACCGGTACGCCGGACTGTCGGGGCCGGCGATCAAGCCGATCGCCTTACGGATGGTGCATCAGGTTTGCCGCGCCGTCACGTTTCCGGTCATGGGCATGGGCGGCATCGGCAGCGCGGAGGACATCCTCGAATTTATCATGGCCGGCGCAGCCGTCGTTCAGGTAGGTACCCATAACTTCGTGAATTTGCGCGCCGGAGAACAACTGATCGGCGAACTGGAAGCGCTGATGCGACGGGAAGGCATCCACACTTTGGACGAAATCCGCGGAATCCTGTAAAATAAAGGCATAGCTTTATTTAAGGGGGCTGCATGTTGTTATTTGATGATATTAAGCTGGAAGCGATCCCGGTAGGTCGCGATCTTCTATTGCTCGTCACCGGCGGCGTAGCCCATATTGGGGCCGCATCGACCTCTTTTCCGTCGGGCGAAGGCGCCGAAGTACAAACCTCGGCCGTGCCGGGGCATAAGGAGCATACGCTGAGCGAAGATTTTGCCCGGCGTGCCGCCGTAGCGCTCGACCGAACCGTTACCGTGGTCATGGGCATCCACTACGATGATTTGAACAAGGAAGAGATTCTCTCCATCTCCCGCCATACATCCGAGTTGCTGGACCGGTATTTGCGAGACCAGCGGACCGATGGAGGGACAAAATCATGACGACGACATCGGCTCAAGATAAATTTCGCCGCAAGGCGCTGCAGGTGAAGGAAGCGCAGGAGATGATTTTGCCCTACGCCGTTCGACTGCAGTCCGAAATTGTAGCATTGCCGGACGCCTTTGGGCGGGTCCTGGCCGAACCGGTTGCGGCCCCGCATCCGTATCCGCACTTTCGCCGCTCGGGCATGGACGGCTTCGCCATTCTCAGCGCGGATACCGCAGATTGCCGGGCGGATCATCCGGTCCTGTTGGAGGTCGTGGACGAAATCCCCTGCGGCTCCTTGCCGAACGTCAAGCTGGGGCCCGGGAAGGCCGCGCGCATCATGACCGGGGCCAAAGTGCCGGATGAAGCGGATGCGGTGGTCATGTTCGAGATGACCGAAACGGTGAAGCAGGAGGGGAAGACGTACATCCGCCTGATCCGGGAAATTGAAACAGGCAAGAACATTACCCCGGTCGGATTGGAGTTAGCCGCAGGCGATGTCATTCTGGAGCCCGGGCGGAAGCTTTCGGCCGGCGAAATTTCCGTGCTCGCCACGTTTGGCCTGCACCGGGTTTCGGTGATGAAGCGGCCCCGGATCGCCGTCTTCTCCACAGGCTCGGAGCTGCTGCGGATCGATGAGCCTCTGCAGGACGGGAGAATCCGCAATAGCAACACGTATATGCTGCTCAGCCAAATCCGCGAAGCGGGCGGCGAGCCTTACATCTTCGAGGCGATCGAAGATGATCTCGCCCAGGCCAAAGCGCGGGTGGAAGCCGCTTTCGCCGAATACGATGCGGTGGTCACGACGGGCGGCGTGTCCGTCGGAGACTTTGACATTATGGCCGATCTGGTATCGGGCAGCGGCGTGGACATGCTGTTCAACAAGGTTACGATGCGGCCGGGCAGCGTGACGACGGCCGCCGTCAAGGACGGGAAGCTGCTGTTTGCGCTGTCGGGCAACCCGGGAGCCTGCTTTGTCGGCTTCGAGCTGTTCGTACGGCCGGCAATCGGCCGGATGCTCGGGATCCCGCAGCCGTTCCTGCCCGAATTGACTGCTGAGCTCGGACGGCCTTACGGCAAGATCAACAACTTTACCCGGTTCGTCCGCGGCCGCCTCGAAGTTCGCGAAGGGAAGTTATATGCTTATCCGGCGGAGCTGGATGAGTCGGGCGTCATGATCACGATTAAGGATAGCGACGCGTTGATCGTCATTCCTCCGGCCAATGAAGGCAAAGAGGCGGGGGAAAGCGTGACCGTGCTGAAGCTGCCGGGAGGCGCCGTCTAGCAAGGCGCTTGGCAGGAAGGAGGAACCTTCAATGGCACCCGTTATTCAATTTGTAGGCTATAAGAACAGCGGCAAAACAACGTTAATCGGCCGACTGCTGGAATTATTCAACGGCATGAATATTCGTGTGGCCGTCATCAAACATGATCTGCACGGGTTCGACGCCGACCGGGAAGGGACGGATTCGTTTCGCCACCGGCAAGCCGGGGCTGCTGCGGCCGCGGTCACCTCGCCGTGGCGAACGGCGATCATCGAAGAACGGGAGACGCCGCTCGAGGACTTGATCCGCCATTTTGCGGACTACGATTTAATCCTGGTCGAGGGGTTTAAGCAGGAGCCTTATCCGAAAATGGTGCTGCTCCGCTCTGCGGAGGACGAATCGCTCATTCGGGAGCTGCAGCAAGTATGCGCGGTCGTGCAAAAGGAAGCTCACGGCAGCATCCCCGAGCATGCGGACCATGGGGCTGCCGGACCGATTCGGTTCCAAAGGGACGAGATTGAGCGGATCGCACGGTATATCGGGCAGAACTTTCTGTAACAAACGCAAAGAGGATTTCCCGCATAATATGCAGGGAAGTCCTCTCTTTGGTATGCCAAGAAATTGAGACCGAGGCTTAACCGCCGGCCCGGCGTTCGATGGCCTCAGACATCGTTTTGTCGGTCAGATGCGCATACACCTCAGTCGTTTCCGTCGAAGCGTGGCCGAGTTGCTCCTTCGTCTTGTAGATGTCGTTCTGCAAATAGTAATCCGTCGCAAAGGAATGCCGCAGCTTATGTACGGTGAGATAAGGCTTGCCGAACCGTTTGGCGTATTTGATGATCATCGCCTGAATGGCTCGTTTGGTCATGCGTTTGCCTTCTTTTTGCCCGTTGGGGACGGCGACGAACAGCGCTTTCTCCCGTTTTGGCGTATGATACCGCGTCTGGCGCAGCGTCAAGTAACTGGCGAGATCATCCTTGGATTGCTCCCGGAAATAAACCGGGGTTTTGAACGTCTCGTCGTTGTTCCCTTTGCGGTACACGTATATGAGCTTATTGGCCAGATCCAAATCGTTTACGTTCAGGTTCACGAGCTCGGAAACGCGCAGCCCGGAATTCAGGATCAGACTGACGATGCAGGCATCGCGCTCCTTGTTTAGCTCATAGGCGTACAAAGCCTGCTTATTGTCCGCGATATCCCGGCCGTAGCCCTCGGCGATATAGGCGATAAACTCCAGAAGCTCGTCCTCCTCGAGGATTTTGCCCTTGAGCTTGGCCGCCGTATCCTTGGGTTTATGAATGCGCTTGATTTCCACTTTAGCCATGATGTTGCGCTTCAGCAGCGGATAAAAGTTCTCGTCCTCGGCAATTTGGCTTAAGTAGTGAAACAGAGAGCGCAAGGACGACATTTTTCGCGATACCGTGATTTTGGAGTTCGTGCCTTGCGTTCGAGTCGTCAAATGCAAGCGATAACCGATCACACTCTCCATATGTAGCGTTTCCAGCTCCAGCAGCGTGATCCGGGCGTTCGATTGCGCCGCCGACAAGCCTTCCGCCCGGAGCCAGCCGAAGAATTGCTCGTAATCCCGTACGTACTCCAGCAGCGTGGAGGGGGACAGGTCGGGCAGCTTATAATCGATGAATTGCTGGACGAACCACGGCATTTGAATCGTTTTTTCGTCGAGTTTCTTGCGGTCGATTCCTTTTTGGATATTCAAGTGCCAAGCACCTCCGATCCCGATGGATTTCCATTATGGGCGCACCAGAAAAATATAATCCGGTTCGCCATGGCTTTGCGGGACTTCGCCGATGTCCACGTTACCGAAAAAAGCTTGCAGCCGCGCGGCAAAATCGGGCGAGGGAGTCGCGCTCCAAAACGTGATGCATCCTCCGGCCTTCAGCCGGCCGCGTAAAGCCGCCAAGCCGGTTGAATCATAGAGGGAGGCGTTGCCGTCGATTACGTTCCAGTCCGGACCATTATCGATATCCAGGCAGATCAAATCGAACGTTTCTTCCGTTTCCCGCAGCCAGGCGACGAGATCGGCATGAATCAGCCGCGTTTTGCCATGGGCCAGCGCATGATCGGACACCGGAGCCAGGAAGGAGCGGTTCCATTCGATGACCTTGGCTTCGATCTCCACGACGGTGACCTCGCGTACCCGCGGGTCGCGCAAAGCCTCCTGCAGCGAGAAGCCGACGCCCAGCCCGCCGATCAGCACTTGATCCGGCTCAGGGACCTGCTGCAAAGCGCGGCGGACGAGCAAACGCTCCGATTCGCCGTTATAGGTGGCCATCAGAAACGTTCCGTTGCTGATGATTTCGTAGTACTCGCCGCGCCGCTGCAGCTGAATTTCACCGCGGGGCGTCACGGCCCGTTCCATAATTTGGGCGGGATGATCCGCATGATTCATGATGTTC
Organism: Paenibacillus macerans; assembly: GCF_050565405.1. GTDB lineage: Bacteria > Bacillota > Bacilli > Paenibacillales > Paenibacillaceae > Fontibacillus > Fontibacillus macerans_B. Next base: position 97,710 of record NZ_JBNYYG010000011.1, read on the forward strand.
CCCTCCTTATTAAGTGTACGTAATAAATATTATGTTAACTTGGATGATTAGCGATCGGCCTGTTTGATGATGGCTTGATTGAATTTTTGCAAAAGCGAAGCGAATAATGCCGTTTCCTCTTCCGGCCAATCGTCGATCAGCTCTTGAATCCGATTGATCCTCCCTTGCTTATACGCATGATATTCGTTCGCCCCAAGCTCGGTCGTTTCCAGGAAATAAGCCCGGCGATCGTCCGGATCCGGCTTGCGCCGCACATAACCCTTATGCTCCAGGGAAGCGGCTTGGCGGCTGACGGTTGAAATATCGAGTTGAAATTCGTCGGCTAACGCCTTTACGCCAACCGAGCCGTAAGCGATAATTTGATGTAACAGCAAGTAAGCGGAACGATCCAAATTTCCGGTTTTCTTGGCTGCGGTGACGGTGGTGATCCGGCGGTATAAGATGGCCATTTGCAACTCTATCGTTTCCAGCGATTTTTGATCCATATTGGAATACCTCACAGCCTGTTTTGATATGATTATCGTACCATAAGGCTAGGGGAATTTAAAAGAAACCCAGGCGGGAAGCGCATTGGCGCTTCAGTATCCCGCGGCGGGAGATTGACAAAATCTTAAGTAGTTGTATAATACAATTACATGAGGGGGATATGCATGCAAGCGCATGAAATTATGATCAAGCAGGTTTATAAAGTAAAAGAAAGCGACACGGTACGCTCCGTCATCGAGCGATTCATCGAACACCGCATCAGCGGGCTGCCGGTCGTCAATGAACGAAACGAAATTGTGTCGTATATCAGCGACGGCGATATCATGCGCTACATCGGCAAACACCGCGACGTGGTCGTGGATTCCATTTATTACGTAGCCGTCTTTCAAGGGGACCATGAGGCCTTTGAAGAACGGGCGCAAAGGTTGCTGGACCTGAACGTCAAAGAGATCGGCAAGAAGAAAGTGTACAAAGTTTCATGGGATGAAGAAATTGAGAACATCGCGGCGATCCTGGGCAAGAAGCAAATCAAGAAGCTCCCGGTCGAACGTAACGGAGTGCTAGTCGGAATCATTAGCCGGGGAGATGTGATCAGACATTCATTTAAATCTTTATTGTAACAAGCGAAAGGAGTCGTCATGTCATCATCTACATCTAAACCCGCATCTTATCGAGCAACGCAAACGAATACGTCAGGCCAAACGGAGCTTGGCGAAACCGGTCTATTAAAACAACCCAAAGCCGTTTGGGCTGTTTTTTTTGCCTCGATCATCGCTTTTATGGGGCTGGGGCTCGTCGATCCGATCCTGCCGGCGATCGCCCAAAACCTGAACGCTTCCGCAAGCGAAGTCACTTTGCTGTTTACCAGCTATAACGCCGTGATGGCGGTTGCCATGCTGATCACCGGAGCGGTTTCCTCGCGGATCGGCATGAAATGGACGCTGCTCGCCGGAATCGTCGTGATCGCCATCTTCTCCGCATTGGGCGGCATGGCCGGCGACGTATGGACGATCATCGGACTGCGCGGCGGCTGGGGACTGGGCAACGCCCTGTTCGTGGCGACCGCGCTGTCCGCGATCGTCACCCTGTCGGGAAGCGGGACCGCCAAAGCGGTGATCCTGTACGAGGCCGCGGTTGGGCTCGGCATCTCGGTCGGTCCGCTCGTCGGCGGTTGGCTCGGCGCCATTTCATGGCGAGGGCCGTTCCTTGGCGTCGCTTCGCTGATGGTCGTCGCGTTTATCGGCCTCAGCCTGCTAATGCCTGCAGCAACCTCCGCAGAAGGCACGAAGCCGGCGCGCATGTCTATCCTCGCTCCGTTCCGGGCGATGCGTCACCGCTCCCTCGTCGTGTTCGGATTAACCGCCTGCTTTTATAACTTCGGCTTTTTTACGCTGATGGCCTATGCGCCGTTCGTGATGGGGCTGGATGAACATGGGCTCGGGTATGTCTTCCTGGCTTGGGGTATCCTGCTTGCGATTACTTCGGTCGTTACCGCACCGAAACTCCAGCAAAGGTTCGGGACGGTCAAATCGATGTGCGCCATGCTGGTTATGTTTGCGCTCGTGTTGTTGGCCATGGGGATCTGGACGGACACGCAGTGGGTCATCATCGCCGCCGTCATTGTTGCCGGAGCGTTGCTTGGAAACAACAATACCTTGATCACCACGGGCGTGATGAACGCTTCTCCCGTCGAACGATCAACGGCGTCCGCGGCCTACAGCTTCCTGCGTTTTCTCGGCGGTGCGGTTGCTCCGTTCCTGGCGGGCAAGCTGGCCGAATGGTACAATCCGCATGTGCCGTTTATCGTAGGGGCCGGATTCGTACTGCTGGCCGTGTTGTTTATTGCGGCCAACCACAAGCATGTCAAGCATGTCGATGGGGTGGAATCCAGCCACTAATCCGGCACGAAACATCTTATAGGCATCGTTTGCCCGGAGCTTTTGCAGCGACCAGATCCACATCGCCCGCTTGAGCGGGCGGTATGCCGTGATCTTGGAGGGCAGCTCCTTTACGTTCGACAAAGCGTTCTCGCCGGTGGTGCTGCTGCAGCCGGAAGCATTCGAGGTCGCCGCGCAGCGCTTGCTGGACAAGATGGTGGAGGAAGAGGACGATGATGCGCCGCCGTTCTAAGACACCGCACTAATTTTAATGACATGAAATAATATAATTCATCGAGTTAATTAGATTGAAAAACGCCCAGTTACGCTGTAATTTCCAGCGTCTGGGCGTTTTTGATGAGAATGTTTAATTTCCGAATCAAAGCTCCAGCTTGGCGATCTCGGATTTCAGCTTATTGGCGGAAGCGTGGAACTGAGTCAGTTCCTCGTCGCTCAATTGCAAATCCAGAACCTGACGGACGCCGGTGCGGTCGACGATGCTTGGCACGCCGAGGTAAACGTCGGAGACGCCGTTGTAATCGGTCAGCAGCGTCGAAACGTTCAGGACAGAGCCTTCATTTTGCAGGATGGAGACGATGATCCGGTCGAGCGCGAGCGCAATCGCGTACGAAGTCGCCCCTTTGGCATTAATGATTTCGTAAGCGGCGTTTTTCGTATTGTTGAAGATCTCTTCGCGATCCTCGTCGGAAAATTCCAGCCCGATCCCGGCCACGTTGGCCAAGCTCCACAGCGGTAATTCCGAATCGCCGTGTTCGCCGATAATGTGCGCGTGGATGCTGCGTGGGTTGATCTTCTTGTTATGCCCGATCAAGTAACGGAAACGCGCGCTGTCGAGCAAGGTCCCGGAGCCGATGACCCGGTTGGACGGAAAGCCGCTTTTCTTCAGCGTGACATACGATAAAATATCGACCGGGTTGGTCGCTACCAGGATAATGCCATGATCGTTGTATTTTACGATATTCTGAACAATGCTGTCGAAAATGCCGGCATTCCGCTTGAGCAGATCGATTCTCGTTTCCCCCGGACGCTGCGAGGCACCTGCGGCGATCACGATCACGTCGGCATCGGCGCAATCGCTGTAATCGCCGGCCCAAATCTTGACCCCGCCGGTAAACGGCAAGCCGTGGTTCATATCCAGCGCTTCGCCGAGAGCTTTCTCCTTATTGGCATCGATCAGCACGAGCTCGGAAATCCGTTCTCTCAGCAAGAGCGTATAAGCCGTCGTGGCGCCTACGGCTCCCGTTCCGATAATCACGACCCGGCTGGAACGCAGTTTGTTTTTCATCTTTTCATCTCCTCAAGTTATTCTCTAGCCCTTAGGTTACGCCATTGCCGGTGAAATAACCCTTCATGCCGCAACTGGCAGGCAAAACCAGTCTCGCGCCAAAACGCCGCGATATGTATTTTTCCCCAATTTCATTGTACCCGAAAGATACTCCTAATTTAAAGTAAAATGTGGAATATTCAGTTTTAAAGGAGATTTGAACGGAAACCGACTTCTAAGCGACTTCTAATTTTCGCGTGGCAGAATAGGTCTGCGGAAAGGAGGAATCAATGTGCTAAAAGGATGGCGACGTAAGGAAGGACTCACGGCGATGCTGTTTCTGCTTCCCAGCCTGGCCGGATTCGCGGTCTTTTTTCTGATCCCGTTTGCCATGGGCTTTTACTACTCGCTGATGGACAGCCCGGTCAACGGTTCGTTTGCCGGACTGGCGAATTACCGTGATCTGCTGGGCAATCCCGTATTCCGGCGCGCGGCGGCCAACACTTTTATCTTCACGGCGATCTGCGTACCGCTCAATATGCTGCTATCGCTAGGTCTGGCCATGCTGCTGAACCGCAAGCTACCGTTTCGCTCCATGTTCCGGATCTCGTTCCTCAGTCCGCTCGTCGTGCCGGTGGCTTCCGTGGTTTTGGTGTGGCAAGCGCTGTTTGATCTGCATGGCACGCTGAACGGATGGCTTGCACACTACGGAATGGAGACCAGGGATTGGATGGAGAGCGGAGCGGCGATGTCGGTTGTCATGATCGTCTATTTGTGGAAAAACATCGGCTATAACATGGTGCTGCTGCTGGCGGGTTTGCAAAACATTCCGGCCGACTATTACGAAGCCGCGTCCATCGATGGTGCGGGGAAATTCCGGCAGTGGCGGTCGATCACGCTGATTTATTTAACCCCGACGGCCTTTTTCGTATTCATCATGTCGATCATTAACTCGTTTAAGGTATTTCGGGAGACGTACCTGATTGCAGGCGATTATCCGGATTCCAGCATCTACATGCTTCAGCACTACATGAACAACATGTTTAAATCACTGGATTATCAGAAGCTGACTTCGGCGGCTTTTTTAATGGCGCTGGCCATCATGCTTTTGGTGTGGATCCTGTTCCTGACGGAACGCCGGATCGCGAAGTCGCTGTAGCTACATGGAAAGGAGACAATCGGCATGGGTTATACCCGCATGCTCAGGCAATCCGCCGTGGTCCTGCTGCTCATCGTATTGACGGCGTTATTCCTGTACCCGTTGCTGCTGACCTTTGCCAATTCGTTCATGACGGAAAGCGAGATTGCGGCGAATTATGCCCCGCTTGCCGGAGGCGAAGCGGCTCAGGCGGAAGGCGGAGATAACAGCGAATATGCGCGCATGAAATGGATCCCGCAACGCGTCGCTCTGTCGCAGTATTACGATGTGTTGATCGGCAGGCCGCAATTTCTGTTTATGTTTTGGAACTCCGTGAAAATCACGGCACCGATCATCGCGGGCCAGATCGCCGTTGCCGCACTCGCTGCCTACGCTTTCGCTCACCTGCGTTTCCGCTTCCGCGAGCCGCTGTTTTTTATGTACATCGTGACGATGCTGATGCCGTTCCAGGTGACGCTGGTCCCGAACTTCATCATCGCCGACCGGCTGGGGCTGCTCGGGTCCAGTGGAGCGATCATATTTCCGGGCATCTTCAGCGCCTTTGGCGTGTTCCTGCTGCGGCAGTTCATGATGTTCGTGCCTTACAGCTACATCGAAGCGGCCCGCGTGGACGGAGCCGGCCATCTGTATATTTTCACCCGGGTCGTGTTGCCGATGTGCGGCACCGGGGTAGCGGCGCTGTCTATTCTCGTGTTTATCGATAACTGGAACATGGTGGAGCAGCCGCTGATTTTTTTGAACGAAGCCATTCAGCAGCCGTTGTCGGTCTATTTATCGGTCATCGGCGAAGGGGAACGCGGCATCGCTTTTGCCGCCTCGGCCATCTACATGCTGCCGCTGCTGCTGATTGCCCTGTATGCCGAGCAGTATTTGGTGGAAGGCATTCAGCTTTCCGGAATTAAAGGATAGTTTCGTAGGAGGAAACCATGAAAGACTCAACCCTAGCCCTAAACGATTGGGAAGGAGCCCAAAAAAAGGGCATCCGCCGGGCGATATGGACCTTTGTCCTCGTCATGGGCGCGTTAACCTTCTTCTCCAACTCTTTATTGAACTTGTCTTTGGCCGAAGTTACGGTCCAGCGAGCGCAGCAGGGGACCCTGTCGCATGAGGTGACGGGCTCCGGGATTGTGGAGGCGGTGGAAATAGCAGATATCTATGTCGAAACAAATTGGTCGGTGAGCGAGGTGAACGTCGACATCGGCGATTCGGTGGAGGCCGGGCAAGAATTGGGCCGCATGGAAACCCGGGATGCGGAGGATGCGCTCAAAGACAACCAGGCGAGGTACGAGCAAAAAAGACTAGTCATCGAAAAGCTGCAGGAGAGCTATCAGGATGCCGTGCGGAGCGGCGGAGAAGCCGCATTGTCCACCATTTCCCGCGATATCGACAGCGCCAAGCTGGACTTGGAGATTTTGGCTCGGCAAATCGCCAAGTTGCAGCGAGATCTGGCCGAATTTTCTAGGCTAACCGCACCGGTTTCAGGTATCGTCACCGAAGTGAATGCAGTCAAAGGGGCGCCCGTGTCTTCCGGGAAAGCGGCCGTCCGCATCGCCGAGCTTGCCCGGGGACTTCAACTGACGGCAACCATCGATGAAAGCAAAGCCCCGTATGTGGAGGTTGGGGACGAAGCGGAGATCCTGTTCAGTGCCCTAAACAACGCGCGGATTCCCGCAAAAGTGACCGAGATACGCGATGCCTCGCTTTCAAGCGGGCAAGGCGAAGGGGCCGGAACGTCCGGCCCATCCGGTTCAACCGGCAAGACGGGAAAAGTCGTTACGTTTTCGCTCTCCGACGACCGGCTTAAAGGCGGGGAAACCGGAGAATTTTCGCTCGTCAAGCAGACGGACATGTTCCGGACCCTTCTGCCGAACGAAGCTGTTCGGGAGGACGACAATGGACCCTATATTTTGCTGCTGCAGGAGAAAAAAGGTCCGCTGGGCAGCGAATACGTATTGCAACGGGCGTCGGTTCAAACCGGTGACAGCGATGATCGGCTCACTTCGATCACCAACGGCGTGACGCCGCTCGATCAAGTGGTCGTATCCAGCAGCAAGCCGGTGGCGGAAGGAGACCGGGTACTGGCCGCAACCGATGATGATGCGGAGGAAGGAGGCGGTTAAGCGATGCAGCGATCCAGACTGGCCCCATGGCTGGTTTTTGGCGGAGTGTTATGCCTGCTGGTTGCGATCGGAGGCATCTCCTCCGTCCTAGGCGATTGGGAGCAGACGGGCGGTCAGCAACGGCTCAATGCGCTGACGGTCAATCTGGACCGAACGGCAGCCGTCAGCGCCGCCGATGCCACGGGGCTGACCTTAGAAGAAGCCGAAGCCTTGGCTGAGCAGTGGGAACCGCAGGCGACCGCGTATTCGAGCCGGGCTCAAACCTCAGCGCGATATCAAAACAGCTCCGCAAGCTGCACCGTGATCGGCGTAAATGAGCAGTACCGCAATTTTAACAGCCTGCCTATGCTCAGCGGTTCGATGATCGGCCAGACCTCCGTAACGGAGAACAGCCGCGTAGCGGTCATTAGCTCTTGGCTGGCCGAGCAGTTGTATCGTTCCAATCGGGTAGTGGGCAAGCAACTGGAACTGTTTGGGACGACCTTTACGATCACCGGCGTATATGCCGGGGAAGAAACCCTTTTGAAGCGGATGGCCGAGGATGGTATTCCCGACGTGCTGATTCCCGTCACGACTTTTTTGAGCATCCAGCCCGACGCATCGATTGAAACGGTACAGCTTGCGGTCGGACCCGCCGTTGCGGTCGGCAGAGAAGACCAAGTCTCGGCGGCACTTGGGGCCGTCGGGAAAAATCCGGCGTTGTTTCGCATCGCGAACCGGGGCATCAACCTTACGCAGGCCGCGCAGCTTAAGTCGCTGCTGCTGTTCGGTTGCGGCATCATTGCCTTGGTCCAATTGATTCGGTTGGTGTTGCGCCATGTTAAGGCGGCTGCCCGCCAACTGAAACGCAGGCTGCTCACCAATCACTGGCCGGAAGCGCTGCGCATGGAAAGGGCTTATTTGCTTAAAACGTTATCCGTTATCATCACTGTCCTGATCTTCATGGTTGCGCTTTGGTCTTCGATTGCGTTTCGATTATCCCTTTTGCCGGATTGGGTGCCGGAACGACTGATTGATGTTTCCTTTTATTTCGAGCATCTTCAGGCAATATGGCAACAGCAAACGCTGCAAGCCGGTTATGTTCCTTCCGCGCCGGAACAACTTGATGCCGCGGCCGCTCGCCTTGTCGGCTGGCTGTTCCTGGGAGGAGGCTTGCTTGGGCTACCGCTGCTTCTGCTCGGTATCCGGTTGTGGCAAGCGGAACGAATGCCGGCATACGCTCAACTGCAACGATTGTCGTATTATCTGCCGCCGGCCGTGTTGATTACCTTCGCTCTTATTAGCTGGGCCGGGTGGGATTTTCGCCTGAATCAGAAGGAGATTATCGTACCCGGTATGTTTTTTCTCGTCTCTATCTTCAATTTCAATGAATCCAAAGGAGTGGATATTTCATGATGTTAACGATTACTGTTAAAAAAGGGTTGATTGCCGCATCCCTCATCTCATTAATCGCGCTAAGCGCTTGCTCGGGAGGAACCCAAAGTCCGGCTGCGGAAGGGGACATACCGAGCGAAGGGGCTGCCTCGGGCTCCGCCGGAAAGCAAGTCGCCGTCACCTTATCGGTTATGACCTCCGACCGTTTCCTTCAGCTGGCCGAGCAGAAATTCGAGGAGCAGCATCCGAACATCGACATCCAAATCAAGGAATATGCTGCTGCGCCCGACGCCACGGGAAAGGGCGGCAAAAACATGATGGTTACGAAAAACCCGGACCCGCAAACCGTGGAAAAATACGTCGGTTCGGTAGGCGCGGAGCTCATGAGCGGCAAAGCATCCGATATCATCGTCATGAATGGCTTGCCGTACAAGAAATACGCCGATAAAAACCTGCTCGTCAATCTGGGCGATCTGATGAGCCAGGACGCTTCCTTCCCATTAGACAACTATTATGCGGGAATGTTCGAGGCAATGGAATATAACGGGGCATTATATACCGTTCCGGCCAAAGTGGAGTTGAATATGTGGCTTGGGGATCAAGCCGTGCTCGGGAACGAATCGATCGACGACAGCGAGTGGACCTGGGCGGATTTTAAAAGCTTAGCGCAACAATGGTTGACCGACGCCAACAATGACGGTCAGCCTGACCGCTATCCGCTGGGCAATATCGAGCCGGCCCAATTGATGACGCTGATGCTGAACAGCAGCTTTGCCAAATTCGTCGACACGGCCGGCAAGGAGTCCCGTTTCGATTCGCCGGAGTTCGTCGATATGCTGGAGCTGGCAAAGTCGCTGTATGACGAACAGATTATTTTCACGGAGAGCACGGATAATACCAGCGTCGTTATCCAGCCCAAAGCGAAAATGATGGGGTATTTGGATATGTACATGATGCCAAAAATGTCTTACGAAGGAAATGCGGCTTATTATGATCTGCCATCCGAAAACGAGCAAAGGGGGTTGCTCTTCTCGTCCTCCATGCCGCTAGCGATCAACAGCAAATCGGAACATACGGAGGAAGCGTGGGAATTCGTGAAATTCCTACTGTCCGACGAAATGCAATCGGCCAGCGAGTTGGGCGGATTCGCCGTCAATAAGACCGGCGCCAAGGCGCAATTGGAAAGTTTGAAACATTTGGGCGAGGGGAACGGCAACGGGAAAAAGACGATGCTCAACATCAACGGGAAAGCGGCAAACATGGAGCCGGCAACCGACGAGGATATCGCGCGGATCGAGCAGGTGCTTAACAAACCGATGCTGTACGCTGAAAGCGATCCTAAAATAACGGCGATCGTCTCGGCGGAAACCGCGGCGTTCTTTCAAGGTCAGAAATCGGCGGAAGAAGCCGCCAATGTGATCCAGAATAAAGTCAGCACGTATCTGCTTGAATAGCTGGCAGTACGTTCGTCCGGAGCGAAAACGCCTATTTCCTGAAGGAAAAGGCGTTTTCGCCTTTTTAAGCTCTTTTTCATGTTAAGGGATTATACTGAATCCTATATTAGGGTTAACGCAACGATACGGGAGGAACCCATGAAAATACTCGTAGTGGAAGACGATGTCCATATGCTCAAAACGCTAAAAAACCTGTTCGAGGAAGAAGGGTATCAGGTAGACCTTGCCGCGTGCGGTGAAGAAGGCTGCTATATGGCCGAACAGGACATTTACGACTTGCTGGTGCTGGATATGATGCTGCCGGGCATGGATGGGCTGAAGATCGTCCGCCGCAGCCGGGCCAAACAGGTACGTGCGCCGATCTTGTTTCTCACCGCGCGGGACAACGTGGAGGATATGGTCAAGGGGCTTGACATCGGGGCCGACGACTATATGACGAAGCCGTTTGAGGTGCCGGAGCTGTTCGCCCGTGTCCGAGCGCTGCTGCGCCGGCGAGCTCCGTTCGATCGAGAGGGCAGCCTGATATACCACAAGCTCGCGTTGAATACGCGGACCAAGGAAGCATCCATCGCGGGGGAGAAACTGGAGCTAACACAAAAGGAGTTCGAACTGCTGGAATATCTGCTGCAAAACCGCGAGCAAATTTTGACCAAGGAACAAATCTGCTCCCGCGTGTGGGGCCTGGATTCCGATGTCGGCCTCAATATCGTCGAGGTCTACGTCTACTATGTGCGCAGAAAATTAAAACCGTTTGGTTACGATCACATCATCCACACGGTTCGAAACGTGGGGTACATACTAAAGGAGAATGATCGTTCATTATGTTCAACAGCACCCGTAACCGGCTGACCGTCTTGAACGCTTCGGTATTTTTTATTATCCTGACCGTTATAGGTTTGATCGTGTACATTCAGCTTCGACATCATTTGTTTGCCAAAGTCGATGAATCGCTGGTACTCAAAATCTCGCAAAACAACCAGGTTTTCTACTCTATGTCCGAAACGAAGAAAGAAATGCCGCTCGATGAGAACTACAAAAAGGGGAACAAAATGCTCATCCAGGTTCAGGGGATTGATCCTCGCGTTTTTCTGGTGCTTTGGGATGAACAGGGGAACGCCTTGCCGATCCTTGCCTCAACGGAGAAGCAAAAGGCGGTGGATGCATTCAAGGCCTATCGGGATATGCCGACGCCATCGACGGTGAAGGTGGACGGGCATTATTACCGGATTTATTCCATAGATTATGAGCGGCCGGTTTCCCTGAATATGAAAATACAGGAAAAGCAAGCAAACGGCGGGCTCATCGATATCCCGAATCTTCTGGAAGGCACGCCTTCAAGGTTTGTGTCCGTCCAAGCGATCAGCATCGTCGACTCGGAGCAAAACATGCTCCGGCAGTTGCTGATCCTGATTGTGTTCGGAATTTTTACCGGCGGGGCGCTGACGGTGTTGGCCGGATTATACCTGGCCAATAAAGCGCTGGAGCCGATTCGGAAGTCTTGGGACAAGCAGCAGCGGTTTGTCGCCGATGCGTCGCATGAACTGCGAATGCCGTTATCGATTATCCGGGCCAACGCAGAGTTCGTGTTCCGCCATCCCGACCGGTCGATTCTACAGATGAGCGAACCGCTTTCCATGGTGCTGGCCGAATCGAAGCGAATGGGAAAGCTGACGGATCAGCTCCTGACGTTGGCTAGAGCGGATTCCAACCAGGAGGAGTTGCTCGTAAAGCCGCTACCGCTCGCCGATGTGATTATCGAAGCCTTGCGCAAGTTCGCAACGCTTGCAGAGCTGAAGCAGATCTCCTTGCACGCCGATTTGGAAGAACGGATCGGCGTGCTGGCGGATCGGGAGCGTCTACAGCAGCTTCTCGTCATTTTGCTGGATAACAGCATAAAGTTTACGGCCGAGAAGGGAACGATCCGCGTCACGTCGCAACGAAAGGGCCACCGTGCCGAGCTTACCGTGGCCGATACCGGAGCCGGTATCCCGGCGGCCGATCTGCCGCACATTTTTGACCGTTTTTATCGGGGAGATAAAGCACGGGACCGCAGCCAAGGGGGAACCGGCCTGGGTCTGGCGATCGCCAAATGGATCGTGGATAAGCACGGCGGAACTATCGCGGCCGCGAGTAAGCCGGGAAGCGGGACGACGATCACGATATCGCTGCCATTGAGCGAAAAACAATAGACCCCCAAAGATATTTAACAAAATATATGTTATGTAAACCAAATAGACGAATCGCTCAGTTGTTATGACTTTGTAACCAACGATTAACTATTCTGTAAGGACGAAACTCTCGCTTTATATTATTCTAGTAAATAGATGAAGAGAGAGGATACCGTGATCGTTATGTCGCCTTATGTAGGTCGAAGTGAAAAGCATGCCGCCTCCAAGCGCTCAAGCTCGCGGCGGTTGAACATCGTCATTGCCTCGGCAGTATTTCTATCCGCGGCTTCCCTGGCGTTAACCGTACTGGCTGTAGCTCCGCTCATCCAGAAGCAACGGCCACCGGTTCACTCCGCCGAGGTCGTCCCGGCAAAACTGGCGTCGGCCGGCGGAGGGACCGCGTCGGACCAAGCTCCCGGCAACCGGCAAGAAGCGGGGAAGACGCCCCCAACCCAATCTGAAGCCGGGACGGGTTCACCGTCTCCGGATCCGATGCAAAAGGAAAACGCAGCGCAACCCCCGCAGAAAAAGGTTCCGCAAACGCAAAAAGTCGTCTATCTGACGTTTGACGACGGTCCGGGCAAATATACGAGGCCGATATTGGACATCCTGGATCGCTATCAAATCCATGGTACGTTTTTTATGATCGGAAACCAATTATCCGCCAATAAACAAGCGGTGAAGGATGCGGCGAAGGCCGGCCATTATGTCGGGCTGCACAGCATGAGCCACAGCAAGAAAAAATTGTACGATGCCGGTGATTCGGCCAATTTCCTGAAAGAGTTCACGCAGGAGCAGCAGTTGGTCGAGAAGCTGACGGGGACCGCCCCGACCTTGATACGGGCTCCGTACGGAAGCAAGCCGGAGATCGACGAGAAGTTCCGCGGCGACATTGCCGAAGCCGGCTTTAAAATGTGGGACTGGACCGTCGACTCCAAGGATTGGAAGCATCCGGACGATCCGGGCATGATTTTGAAGGAAGTCAAGCGCCAGATCCACCGGGATACCGAAGTCATATTGCTGCACGAAAAAGCGCAAACGGCGGAAATTTTGCCTCAAGTGATCGAATATTTGCAGGCGAAAGGATACGCTTTTGCCGTATATAAACCCGCCCAACATATTACCGTCAATTTCGGCAACGACTCTCGGCTGTAAGGGCTTCTGCCGGCTATGTTATACTAGACGTACAACTTGAATCAGAAAGCGAGGTTGTTCGGTTTGAGAATGTGGCGCAAGTTCGCCGGACCGGCTCTTGTGTTCGCCTTGCTCCTGACGGCCTGCACGTCCGAACCGCCTCCGGCTCCAACCGCGGCGTTGCAGGACGAACCTCCGGAGGAGGGGCAGACGATTACCGTCATTAATCGGGATGGAGCCGAGAACCAGGGGAAGCCCGCTGCAACTCCGGCTGAAGAGGGACAGAACCAATACCAAATCCAGACCCGGTTGACCGATTTCCAGTTGCTCAGCGCGACGACCGGAATCGCCTGGGGTTGCACCCGCAATGAGCTAAGGCTCTATATTACCCAGGACAACGGGAAAACGTGGGCAAACATTTCTCCCGCCGCCTCCGTGCATTTTCCAGCCACTCCGCAATACGGCAAAGATATCTTCTTCATCGATCTGAATCACGGCTGGATCGTGCGCAATTCGGCAGGTTCCGGAGATACGATCGTGCTGCGGACAACGGATGGGGGAACTACCTGGAAAGTCGCCTCTTTTCCCGAGACCGTTAAGGTGACGGCGATGTTTTTTGCCGATCAAAGCAATGGTTGGGTGCTCTCCGGGGCCGGGGGAGACTCCAGGGCCCTGTTTACCACGGATAATGGCGGAATGAGCTTTGAAGCCTTAATTGGAGGAGAGAATGCGAGCAGTCTGTTCACGTCGGAAAGACCGGTTTCGGTCATCCCCCTTACAGACGCGTCCATGGCGTTCACGAATTCGCAGCAAGGCTTCGTCAGCGAAATCAAAGATCAGATTCCGGCGTTATACGTCACGCAGGACGGCGGCTTGACCTGGTCGGCAAACGAGCAATACTTTAACCTGGACAAGTATAAAACCTGCGACCGGTTTACGCTGGGCAAGGTCTCTTTTTTCTCCGGCAATAAACGCGAGGGGTGGATTCCGATCGGCTGCAGCCGGGGGAACTCGACCAAATTTAACGGTTATTTCACCGAAGATGCCGGGAAGACCTGGACGATGGTTCCTTTCAAGTTATCTTGGCAGACCGGCATGAACGAAGAGTTTGCCCCGACCTTTCTTAACGATCAGGAAGGTTGGACGATTCTGGATTCCACGGTTTATTATACGTCGGATCAGGGGAACAGCTGGGATGCGTTGCCCGAAAGCAAGAAGCTGCAACAAATTATGGCGGATTACCCCGAAATCGTGAAGCTGCAGTTTTTCTCCTCGCGCGTCGGATGGCTGCTCGTAGCCAAGGAGGATCAACAGCGTTCGTTGCTCCTGCAGACCCAGGACGGGGGCCGAAGCTGGCATGTGCTTTAGTCAAACAGCGGAATTTCGCACAGAGAAAGAACTTAGCATGGCACTCGTTGTCATGCTTTTTGCATAATGAGAAAAAAACGTGTGACGTTCATCATATTGTGAAATTTATCACGTGTGCTATTCGGACTTTGTGATATATTTAACTTGTAAGAAAGATCAGCATCAAACCCGCAGTAAAAATAAATGGAGCGGCGCTCCAAACCAACGATAGGAGTGGAATCTCATGAAAACGACAGCTCAAGAAACCGTAACCCGCAACTACCTTCAGTTCTGCTACACCTGCGAAGACGCTCATCTGTGTACGAGCGAAGAAGCGTGCAAAGCTTGCTGGGCGGAGAAAGGCCTTGACGAAGAATTCGAGATGGAAGCCGATGGCGCCGAAGAAACCCGTCAATTGTTGTTCGCCTACTATGCTTAATGCCAAGAATCCAAACGCATCCTGCGATTAACCTCCGTTCCGAACTCAGGAACCGGGGGTTATTTTGTTTGGACGGCAAAATCTTGGACAAGAGTAGCATATTTTCTGGATGTGGTGAATATCAAGTTTTATTTCGGACGGCATATACTTAAGAAAGAAAGGGGAGGACGATAATAGGGAGCTACCTCTTTTAAGGAGGGAGAGATCGATGCAGTCTTGGACAGAAATGTTCGGAGTGATGGAAACGGCCTTGCCGGTATTGTTCGTCGTGATCGCGGGCATCATCCTGATTTCGGCGGCAGGCGGGCTCCTGCGAGCCTTGGGCGGCAACCGGCAACCCGTACTCAGCGTAAGCTCCGTGATTGTCGGCAAACGGACCGAGGTGACCCATCGTCATGATACCGATACGTCGGTCAACCGTTCGGACACGAAGTATTACTTAACGTTCGAGGTGGAGAGCGGGGATCGGCTGGAGTTTGCCGTCACTGGGCTGGAGTACGGCCAATGCGCGGAAGGCGATGAAGGCAAGCTGACGTTCCAGGGCCGCCGTTATCATGGCTTCGAGCGTGCCGGCAGAACGTATCGCACCGAGTTGCAAGATTACCGCAAGTCGCACAGCTCCGGTTAACGGGACTTCCGTCCGAATGCCAAACCCAAAAACCAGGAAAGGAAGGTTAGGTTGGAACAGGGCAAACAACAAAAAACAGAAGCGTAACGGCAGCCGTAGGTGACAGGCTAATCGACCAGCGCTTCTGTTTTTTTGTTATGAAATCCTTGAAATCAATGGGATAAAGCCCTAATGTCCGCTTTCTCTTCAAGCAACGCCTGAGCGACCGCCCGGCCGCTCGAGAAGGCGCGTTCCGCAAGTTCTCCTTTGCCTTGGCAGCCATCGCCGCAGAAATAAAACGGTACCCCTTCGAGGCGGTTCGGCAGCAGTTTGTTGCTGTGGATATTTTTGACGCTCGCGACCATCGCCTTCTTGGAAACCCGCTTGACCTCAACGAACTCGCGCCAATTCGGATAATGCGTGTCGAACAAGGCTTCCATTTGCTGCGTTTTGCTCTCCAGGTATTGCTTCTTCTGCTCCTCGTCGGAAAAATCGTCGTTCAAGTAGGCGATCCCTTGCAGAAGCTGGCCGTGCACCGGAGCTACCGTGTAATCCGTCGCGGAAACGTCGCTGATAAATATTTTGTGGTCCATATCGCTAATGTAATGGAAAGGACGGGCGACTACTTTAGAGAAGCCGACGTCGTATACGAGCACTTCCGTGGAAGTGCTGTCCTTGTAAGGCTCCAGCGAAGGCATCCAAGGCGTGTTCTCCACCAGCTTGACGACTTGTTGTACCGGCATCGCCAGAACAACCTGGTCAAAGACCAGCTGCTGCCGGGTTTTGGTGTTCAATACGAATTTGCCGCCTTCCATCGAAATCGATTCGACCGGCTCCTTGAGAGCGATATCCCAATTTTCATTGTTGTCGATCTTCTCGATCAATTGATCGGTGATCGTTGCCCAACTTCCCAGAATATAGTTAACCGGGCGATGGGAAAGAAACAGGTTGTGATAGTAGTCGGCGATGACTTCGCCGGATACCTTTCGCGCTTCCTCCGGCGTCACGAAGAAATTGGAGCAGACCAGGTGCTCCCAGAGCTCCTTCACATCGGGCGATGCATGCGAATGATCCAGGTAATCCCCTAAGGTTCGATGGCGCTTCAATTGATGGATGTTGCCGATGATCGCGGCGATTTCGCCGACGAATCGCACTTTTTCCATCGTGGACAGTACATCCGTTTTCAGGATGTTGACGAAGTCGAGCGGGGCAGGGGTCAAGCGTCCGTGTTTGGTGTACACGACCTTGCGTTTATCGACCTGCTTGCTCTGGAACTTCAGATGGAGCTCTTCTTCCATGGAATGGAGCGTATGTCTGTCGATTCCGTATACCGCATGTGCTCCGTAATTCAGAGTAAATCCCGATTTCTCATAAGTAAAAGCCCGGCCGCCGAGCTGCGGACTCCGTTCGAACACCGTACCGGACGTATCGTCGCGGTCCGATAGATACGCAGCAGCCGTAAGCCCGGCGAGGCCGCCGCCAATTATCGCGATTCTCATGTGGGAACCTCCTAAAAGGTGTTAATGAAGCCAAGCGTTTTATAAAGAAATAAGCAGTTACGTATAAAAAACCTTTATTCATCTACAGTATATGCTATTCGTGTAAGCGCGTCCATAGAAATAGACACGAAATGTTCATACTTGTAATCGGATTCACAAAGAAAAGAGAGTCCGGGCTATTGACACCGAATTATTTCCAGCGCCAAGCACCAAGATAGGCGCCTGCACATAAGATATAGCGTTCAGCAGGGAGGAAGGAGGAACGAGATTGGCTGTCATCAAAGCAAACTCCGAAGACGTGAGGCTGCTCGCGCGGCTGATGCGCGCGGAGGCGGAAGGCGAAGGGGAGCAAGGCATGCTGATGGTCGGCAATGTCGGCGTGAATCGGATTCTGGGAAATTGCCTCGATTTCCAGGATATCCGGGACATGAACCGGATGGTGTTTCAAAGTCCCGGCGGATTCGAAGCGACGGTGAAGGGTTACTTTTACCAAAGAGCGCGCGACCGTGACATCCGCCTTGCCCAGCGCATCATTAATGGGGAACGGGTATGGCCGGCAAGCAATGCCCTGTGGTTTTTCCGTCCGGCAGGAGATTGCCCGGGGACGTGGTACAACCAGCAAAACACCGGACGCTTTAAGGCGCACTGCTTCTTCGCTCCAACCGCACAGGATTGCCCCGCCGTTTATTAGTTTTTAGAGGTTGCTAAAAATAAGGAGGTATTGTTTCCATGTTCACTCAGCCTTACCGGCCGATGACTTATTCCATGGGCCAAAGTACTTATCCGTCCCATACCGGGGGGACCGGTTATCCGCAGCATGGAGGCGGAACCGTCATGCCGCCTCAAGTTCCCAGCGGCAGCCCGATGACGCCCGGCGGCACCGTCATGCCGACGCCGATTCCGCAGTATGAGCAATCTTATATCGAAAATATTTTTCGCCTCAATCTAGGCAAGGTCGGCACCTTTTACATGACTTACGAAAATAATAGCGAATGGAACGCCAAAGTGTTCAAAGGCGTGCTCGAAGCGGCAGGCCGCGACCACATCATTATCAGCGATCCCGCCACCGGCGTCCGCACCGTCATGCTGATGGTCAATTTTGATTACGCCACCTTCGACGAGCCGCTCGTCTATCAATATCCCGGCACGATCGGCGCCCCGCCGATGAGACGTTAATACAGGCAAAGACCCCTTGCGAGGGGGTCTTTTTTTATTTTTTCGGGCCTGGCACGCCCGTTCGCAAGGAATACCGCAGCGTTTGACTGTGTAGTGTATAATAATATAATGAAGAGTAATCAATCCTGATCATTTAATCCGTTGCCAAAGGAGATGGATCCATTGGGAAGTTGACGCTGCCTTTCACATATGGAATACAAACGAATACGCATGATTTCAAACCACGAAGGAGGTGCACCTATTCTCCGCCGTGTAAGCGGGAATAGGAAACGTATTGACTGACCCTTTACCGAGTCTTTTCTCTGTAGGATTGATGGTGTTATTGGTATTGCTTAACGGGTTTTTCGTGTCGGCCGAATTTGCCATCGTCAAGGTCAAGAGCTCCCGGATCGAAGCTTTGGCCGAAGAGGGGCGAAGGAACGCGAAAATCGCCAAGGATCTGTTAGGCCGTTTGGACGGTTATTTATCGGCATGCCAGGTTGGGATTACCCTCAGCTCGCTGGGGCTCGGCTGGCTTGGCGAACCGGTGGTCGCCCGACTGCTCGGCCCGTTGTTCGAGATGATGGGCTTTGGCGAACGACCGGTATATATCGTATCGTTAACCGTCTCTTTCATACTGATCGCGATCCTGCATATCGTGTTGGGGGAATTGGCCCCGAAAACGATCGCCGTCCGCAAGGCCGAATCCATCACTTTATGGTTCGCCTGGCCGATGCGCGTGTTTTACCGGCTGATGTATCCGTTCATATGGGTGTTAAACGGACTTTCCTCCGCCCTTTTGCGGCTGTTCGGCATCACGCCGGTGTCGGAACTGGATTCGCTGCACACGGAGGAAGAAATCCGCGTAATGATGAAGGAGAGCAGCGAAAGCGGCTTGATCGACAGCACGGAAATGTCGCTGGTGGACAATATTTTCGAGTTCGCCGATACGACCGCCCGGGAAATCATGATTCCCCGGACGGAAATGATCTGCCTGTATACCCAGCATTCGCTGGACGAAAACCTGGAAATCGCCTTAGAAGGCACCCGAACCCGGTATCCCGTGTGCAATCAGGATAAAGACCATATTATCGGATTTATTCATATTAAAGATTTGATCCGCTCCAATACCCGCAACCTGCGCGACCTGATCCGTCCGATCATGGCGGTTCCCGAATCGATCCAGATCAGCGATTTGATGAAACGGATGCAGCGGGGGAGAACGCAGATCGCCATTTTGATCGATGAATACGGCGGTACCTCCGGCATGGTAACGCTGGAAGATATCGTAGAAGAGATCGTCGGCGAGATTCAGGATGAGTTTGACGAGGAACGCCCCGGCATCGAACAACTGGATGCCCATGCCTATTCGATTGACGGCCTGATGCTGATCGAATCGATCAATGACCGGTTTGGCCTTGAGCTCGATTCCGACGATTACGATACGATCGGCGGCTGGCTGTATTCGCGCATCGACATCCTGCCGCCGCAGGTAGGGCAAACCGTGGAGTATGGCGAATATACTTACGTAGTGGAAGAAACCGACAACAAGAGAATCTCACGCGTTAAATTAATCCGGGAGCAGTTGCTGCCTCTGGAGGAAGCTGGCGCATAACAACAAAAAACAAACCGGATGCATCCCGATGCGGGACATCCGGTTTTTTGCGTCGTCAGAAAGGCGGAAGGGAGTTACGTTCCGGACTCTTCGGTATCGTTCAAGGAGGACGGGGGCTGGGCCGGATTACGGTCTTCCCATTCCAGATAAAGCATCTTCTTGATGCCTTCCCGGGTACGAAACAGCCGCTGCCTCACGATGTTCTCGCAAAGGCCCATTCGCTCGCCGATCTCCTTGTAGCTTAAGCCCAGCTTCCAGCGGTATTCGATAAGCATCCGGTATTCCGGCTTCAAATGACGCAAATAGGTATATATCGCTTCTTCCATTAACTTCGTCTCTACGGAGCCTTCGACGGAATCGTCTTTCCAGCTGGTTGCGGCGACTTCATGGAGCATCTGATCCTGGTCGATGTTCTGGTAGTGCTTTTTGTTTTTGCGTATATAGGTAATCGCCATGTTGCGCGATACCGTTTTCAGCCAGGCGCGCATGCTGACTTCGTTATCGAAGGCAGGTTTCTTGTTGACCACCATCAGGAAGGCTTCCTGAATGATGTCCTCGGTTGCTTGATGATCTTTGACCATGTAATACACCGTTCCATATACCATTTCATAATAGGCGTAATATACTTCTTCCTGCACATGTTCGGGCAGGTCCATGTAATTGGCCGCAAGCAGCCATTTTAACCGACTAGGCATAAAGGTACCCTCTCATTTTGAAATAGCAAGTTCACGTAAAAATAGAGAACACTATATCGATTTTACTCTATTATCCAATGGAGAGGTACTATTTTCCATAAATATAACAAAATTGTGATTTGTTCGCCCTATTTCAACAGATGACGCGATGCGCTTGATCCGTTACAATAGATAGAGTCGCTTAGAGAAGGAGAGATATCGTGCGAAGGTTAATATGGACAGGGTGCTGGTCCTATCTGCTGATCGGGTTGGCCCATGTCGTGATTGGTTCGTTAATGCCGGATTTGCTGGATTATTACGGAAAAGATTACAGTGCCGGGGGCACTTTGATTTTCGCCCAATTTGCGGGCTTTCTGATCGGCGTATTGGCATCGCCGCTGTTGATCGCGAAATTCGGCAAGCTAAATGGATTGCTCATTGCGACGGGCATGCTCTGCGCGGCGGAATTCGCCTACACCCTGCTCCCGCCCTGGGAATGGATGTACGCGATCGGTGCGGTGGCCGGCTTCGGCTTCGGCATGATCGAGGCGGTGATCGGCACGATTATTATCGTTGCCGTCACCGAAGGAACGGCGGTAGCGATGAGCCGACTGGAGGTGTTCTTCGGCTTGGGCGCCTTGCTGATGCCGCTGGCCGCCGGCGTATTCATTCAAGCGGAGGCCTGGCGCTTTTCCTTCCTGTTCGTAGCCGGATTCGCTTTCGTCATGCTGTTCGCGTGGGGAAAAGGCCGTTTCGGCGACTATAAGGAGACACTGCATGCCAGAGGAGGCAGACAGGCGGAGAAAGGGGCCTGGTTGCAGCAATACCGGGGAACGAGAGGGGTACTGCTGGCCCTGTTCATTGTGTTCTTCTTCGTTTACGTCGGTACGGAAATGAGCTTCGTCAATTTCCTGCCGTCGCTTCTGATCGAGAAGGTGGGGATCGATAAATCGACCGCAGCGTTCAGCGTGACGTTGTTCTGGATTGCCATGACCTTCGGCCGCCTGTTTGCCGGGGTCATCGCAGAGCGTATTGCCTACAGCCGTTACGTGATCTGGGGCTGCATATTCAGTTTTGCCGCCATCTCGCTATTTGCTTTGGCCGGCGGCGTCATCGCGTTGTTTGCTTTCATCTTGTTGTTTGGCTTGTTTATGTCGGGGTTGTTCTCCATCGCGCTGGTTTTTTCCAACAAGCTGCTACCCGGTTCGGAAGAGTCGACGCCCAGTCTGCTGATTGCGTCCGGTGGCGTGGGAGGTGCGGTGCTGCCGCTGCTCATGGGGAAAAGCATGGATCTCGGCGGAGCCGATACGTCCGCCTGGCTGCTGGCCGGTTTTCTCCTGCTGCTGATTCTCCTGAGCTCTGCGGCCATACTCCTGCAGCGCGGCCGGGAAAGCCGGCAGGCTTCGCCCGCCAAACGTTAACGAGAGAGTCGACCACATGAAAAAGAAAAGGGCTATCCCCGGTAGTGAACTACACCCCGTCAAGTAGACAGTACAAAAAATGAAAAACCAATTAGGCGGCCTTTGTCCTGAATTCCATGGGACTGAGGC
>NZ_JBNYYG010000012.1:0-116829 GCF_050565405.1 Paenibacillus macerans
CGGGGCCCAGGCCGCCGCCCGGGACGCAGCCGGCGGCGCGGCGCAAGCCGGGCGGCCGGAGCACGGCCGCCCGAAAGCATCCTTTACCGATTTGGTCGCCATCGGTACTTCCACGGGCGGTCCCAAGGCGCTGAAAGCTGTACTGGAGAAAATTCCGGGGGATTTTCCGGCACCGATCGTCATCGTGCAGCATATGCCGCCGAATTTCACCAAATCGTTGGCCCAGCGACTGAACAGCTTAAGCGAGCTGAACGTCGTTGAGGCGGAGGAAGGAGCGGAGTTGCTAAGCGGTACGGCTTACATTGCTCCGGGAGGTTTCCATTTGAACGTCGTGCCTGGCCCAGTCGGCGGTTACCGCGCGCATCTGACGAAGCAGGAGCCCTGCAACGGGCACAGGCCGTCCGTGGACGTCTTGTACGAATCGCTGCTCCCGCTGCAAGCGCTAAAGCGGCATATCGTGCTGCTGACGGGAATGGGCAGCGACGGGGCGAAAGTCATGAAGCGGTTATATGACGCTGGGGTGACTTCCACCATTGCCGAGAGCGAAGAGACCTGCGTCGTGTTCGGAATGCCGCGCTCGGCAATCGAATTGAAATGCGTCAGCCATGTGTTACCGCTATACGAAATCGGCCCCAAGCTTGTACAAGTTGTGAAATAACGGAATCTCTTGGAGGAGGTGCCTCACCATGGACATGAACCAATATTTATCCATGTTTATCGATGAGTCGAACGATCATTTGCAATCATTAAACGAAAAAATGCTGGAGCTGGAGAGCAACCCTGACGATATCAGCATCGTTCAGGTGATCTTCCGCTCGGCGCATACCCTGAAGGGCATGGCGGCGACGATGGGATTCGAGGATTTGTCGTCGCTGACGCACCAGATGGAAAACGTGCTGGATCTGGTGCGGAACGAGAAACTGAAAATGCAAGAGTTTATTTTTGATACGCTGTTCAAAAGCTTGGACGCCCTGCAATCGATGGTTCAGGATATCACGCAAGGCGGGGAAGGGAAAGCGGACGTCAGCGCGATCGTCGCTTCGCTGCAATCAATCGTGCGTGGGGACTTCCAAGGGGGGGGCAATACGCCGGCAAGCCATCCGGCGGCTTCCGGGACCGCAACGTCGGGGACAACGGCCATTCAACTGGACGAATACCAGTATTCCGTGCTGGAGCAATCGATTGCCGAAGGCCATAAAGTGATGTACCTCGACGTGGCCATCCGTGAGGATTGCCAATTGAAGGCTGCTCGAGCCTATCTCGTCTTCGACCTGCTGGAGCGCTACGGGGAAATCGTCAAGTCTTTTCCTTCGGTACAGGACATTGAGCAAGAAAAGTTTGAACGCAGTTTCTCGCTTTATTACATAACCCAAAAAGAAGCTGCCGAAATGCAAAGCATGATCATGAATCTGTCTGAAATCGATTCGGCCCAAGTGGCAGCGCTCGATCATGAAACGTTGGCCCAACTGACGGCTGGAGTGAAGCAAACGGCCGCGACCGCAGCGCCGCCTGCTCCTTCTGTTGACAAATCGGCAGCAGCACCGGCAGACAAGGCGGGCTCGGCCGCCGAGAACAAAAACGGCGCGCGGACCGGAGGCGGAGCACCTTCTCCTTCCCGTACGATTCGGGTCGATATCGACCGACTGGACGTGCTGATGAATTTGCTCAGCGAGCTGCTGATTGACCGTTCGCGCTTGGAGCAGTTGGCGGATGAAGTGAGACGCGCGGATTTGACGGAAACGGTAGAACATATGAGCCGCGTAGGCAGCGATTTGCAAAATATCGTCTTGAAGCTTCGCATGGTGCCGATCGATACCGTATTTAACCGTTTTCCGCGGATGGTTCGCGATTTGGCCAAATCGCTGGATAAAAAAATCGATCTCGTGATCGTTGGTGCGGAAACGGAATTGGACCGTACGGTCATTGACGAAATCGGCGATCCGCTCGTGCATTTGCTGCGCAATGCCGTTGACCATGGAGTAGAATCCACGGCCGAACGTATCGCCGCAGGCAAACCGGAGACGGGAACCGTCCAACTGCGCGCCTTCCACAGCGGCAATCACGTATTTATCGAAATTGAAGATGACGGGCACGGGATTGACCGCCAGAAAATATTGCAGAAAGCCATCAAAAACGGAATCGTCAAAGAAAGCGATGGCGTTTTGATGTCGGATGAGCAGGTGTATATGCTGCTGTTCGCTCCGGGCTTTAGCACGGCGGAGGTTATCTCCGACATTTCCGGCCGCGGCGTCGGACTGGACGTCGTCAAATCCAAAATCGAATCGCTCAGCGGGGTCGTATCCGTCGAATCCAGGCTCGGCTCGGGCACCAAGTTCTCGGTTCAGCTTCCTTTAACCTTGTCGATCATATCGGCGATGCTGATCAAGGTCGGAGCGGAGAAATATGCGATTCCGCTGTCTTCGATCGTCGAAACCGGATTGATCAAACGGGATCAGGTTCGCGAGGTTCACGGATATACGATGGTTCCTTACCGCGATACGCATATTCCGCTGATGTCGCTGGCTAACCTGTTTGACATACCGGGTTTCTCGGAAAGCGAAGAAGAGGAGACGGAAATCGTCGTCATCCGCAAAGGGGACCGAATGGCTGCCCTCACGGTCGAGGATTTCATTGGGCAAAGCGAAATTGTCATCAAGAACCTGGGCAAGTACTTGCCGTCCGTGCAAGGGGTCGCCGGGGCTACGATTTTGGGAGACGGCCAAGTAGCGCTGATCATCGATCCCAATGCTTTCATTAAATAAGGCCAGTTACAAACTCTAGGGAGGGTTTTCACATGGGAGAGGAATTGAAAGTCATCGTTTTTAAGTTGGGGCATGAGGAATACGGCATCGAGGTGGATAAAGTCCAAACGATCGAACGGATGATGCCGATTACCCGCGTACCCAAAACGTTCTCCTTCGTCAAAGGGGTCATCAATCTTCGCGGCGTCGTTATTCCCGTCATTGATTTGCGCGGACGCTTCGGTCTGCCGGAAGCCGAGCATACGGATCAAACCCGGATCATTATCGTCTCCGCCAACGAGATGGAAGTCGGATTTATCGTAGACTCCGCCAACGACGTCATCGATCTGGATTCCGATTTGATCGATTCGCCGCCGGATGTGGTGGGGGGCATCAAAGCAAAATATCTGCATGGGGTGGCCCGGATTTCCGAAGAACGCCTTCTAGTCATGCTGAACCTATCCGAAGTGCTTAGCCGAAAGGAAATTATTCAATTGGAAAGCTTAGAGGGCTGATACTGTGGATGTGTTCAAAGGGTTTGAAGATTTCAAAATGGATATTTTGAAGGAAGTGGGCAATATCGGGGCGGGAAACGCCGCTACGGCGCTCTCCAAATTATTGGACAAGCCGATCGATATGGCGGTTCCTAAAGTCCAAATGCTCCCGTTTGATGCGATCGCGGATCGCGTCGGAGGAGCCGAAAATCTGGTATTGGCCGTATTCTTCCGGGTAGAGGGCGATGCCCCGGGCAACCTGTTTTTCATTCTTAGCCCCGAAGCGGCCAAGAAGCTGCTGCATCGCCTCGCCGGGATCCACGTAGAAAGCGAGGACAGCTTCACGGAGATGGAGTGGTCGGCGCTATCGGAAATCGGCAATATTTTGGCAGGGTCCTATTTATCCTCGCTGGCCGATTTCACTTCGCTTTCGATGTCGCCTACCGTTCCGGCTCTGGCGCTGGATATGGCAGGAGCGATCCTGAGCTACGGACTCCTGCAGTTTGGTGAAATGGGTGATTCCGCCCTGCTGATCGATACCACCTTTATTGAAGGACACCATGAGGTAGAAGGACAGTTTTTCCTCATTCCGGATCCGGATTCATTCGCCAAAATTTTTGCCTCGCTTGGGGTACCGGTCGATTATGATCGATGAACAACGGATTGTTAAGGTAGGCATGGCCGAGTTGAATGTCATTACTCAGCAGGGATTGATACGAACAACTGGGCTGGGCTCATGCGTGGGGTTGACGATGTTTGATCCGCAATTGAAAGTAGCCGGTCTTGCGCATGTCATGCTGCCTTCTTCCGATATCGCCCGGGAAGGGACGCTGAATATCGCTAAATATGCGGACACCGCCATTCCGGCTTTGTACGAGAGATTGCTGGCGATCGGAGCGGCGCCCCGTCGCCTGGTCGCCAAAATGGCCGGCGGATCGCAGATGTTTTCGTTTGCCGGCACCGGAGACTCGATGCGAATCGGTCCAAGGAACGTGGAATCCTGCAAGAGCCAACTGTCCGAATTAGGGATTCCTCTATTGGCCGAAGATACCGGCGGCAACTATGGCCGAACGATTGAGCTGGATAGCGAAACAGGCATATTATATGTTCGAAGCGTACAAATGGGGATAAAGGAATTGTAGCCATGACAGGAAAATTGCGATATTACTTGTTGCTCGGCTTTATCGGTTTTCTGATCACGTTTGCCGCATCGGCGGGGAACAATTTGTTCATGACCAGCTTTATACGCGGTCTGATTTCCTTTGCCGTCTGGTTTGCGCTGGCGTTTGCGGCGGGCTGGATGCTCGGGTTTCTGAGGGAAATGCCGAGCGGGCATACGGCTATCCAGGATGAGGGCCTGCTTGCCGAGCAGGGAAAGGGCGGCAACCTCGATTTGACCACGCCGGAGGAAAGCGAGCAACTAAACGAGTTGCTGAAGCCGTCTCCGGTTTCAACGGAAGAGGATATGCAATTTACGCCTCTAAGTCCGCCTAAATTAGTAAAGACACCTGACGACAAAGATCCTGAAGAACTGGTTAAGGTCATTCGTCACCTGACAGAACAATAAGGAGGGTGAAGGCAATTTGATCGAGCGGAAGGCATCCACTCTGAATTATGCCGAGGTTTGGGAGAAGTGGAAAGAACACGGCGATTTGGAGGCCAAGAAACAACTTATCGAGAAATATCTGCATATTGTCGACTATGTTTCAGGACGTCTCGCCGTCGGCCTGCCCAAAAACGTTTCCAAGGATGATCTCGCCAGCAATGGAGTCATGGGGTTGATCGACGCGGTCGAGAAGTTCGACTACAAGCGGGGGCTTCAGTTTGAAACCTATGCTTCGTGGCGAGTGAGAGGGGCGATTTTGGACGGTTTGCGGCAGGGTGACTGGGTTCCCCGATCCGTGAGAGAGAAAGCCAAAAAAATCGAAGAAGGCTACCAGCAACTGGAGCAGCAATATCTCCGCTCTGTCACGGATTCCGAGATGAGCTCTTATTTAAATATTAGTGAGAAAGAGTTTCAAGGCATGCTCCAGGAAGTGGCCGTCATGACGCTTTGTTCCCTCGAAGATCCGATTCGCGAAGAAGAATCGGAGACTCGTCTCACTTTACTCGTTGACGAAAAGGCAAAAAACCCGGATTATAAAGTCAGGGAGTTTTATTTGCGCGATTCGCTGGCCAAAGGAATCGAGAAATTGACCGAAAAGGAACGCACGGTCGTCTCCCTGCTGTATTACGAGGATTTATCGTTAAGTGAGATCGCCGAGGTGATGTCTCTCTCGCCTTCGCGCATTTCACAGCTTCATTCCAAAGCGATTTTGCGGCTTCGCGGCAGCCTTGAGAAGCAGCGGGATCTGCTGATGCGTGAGGACTGACGGGACTTTTTAACGAGCGGATGGATGAAAGGAGGAACGACTTCGTGGCGCTTCCAGATGATTTAAGGCATGTCCTGAGCGTTACCATTAATGACGATAAGACCGTAGCTTACCTGCAGTTCTTAAAGAAAGAAGACGATTTTTCCTGTACGGCGGACGAACTGATGCTCTATCTTCAAAGCGAGGGCTTGAAATACGGAATTCAGGAGGATATCGTCAAACGTTTTGCGGCTAACCCGAAGGAGTACTTTTTCAGCAAGACACCGGTTGCGATGGGGCTGGAGCCGGTCCACGGGGAAAACGGGATGATTCGCTATGCCATGGCCATCGATGACGATAACCACCATAAGCCGACGGAGTCCGATGACGGCAAGGTTGATTTGAAAGATGTCACCCGGCTGAATAATATCCGGAAAGGCCAAATCATCGCCGAACTCGTCCCCCCTGTGCCGGGGCGTCCCGGAACCGCTGTCACCGGAGAGCAGATTCCCTGCAAAGAGGGAAAGGAAGCTCGATTTAAGATCGGAAAGAACGTCGTCCTCAATCCGGAGCAAACCGCCATGTATGCGGCGATCGACGGTCTTGTGACGCGAACGGACAAAGGCAAACTGAATGTGTTCCCGGTATACGAGATTAACGGGGATGTGGATTACAGTATCGGGAATATCGATTTTGTGGGAACGGTCGTTGTCCGCGGTAATGTACTGACGGGATTCAGAATCAGTGCTGCCGGGGACATTCGCGTTGTTGGCGGGGTTGAAGGAGCCGAGCTGTTTGCGGATGGTTCCATCGAGATTACCGGAGGCATCATCGGTTACAACAAGGGATTGATCAAAGCGGGTCATAACGTCAAAAGCTCCTTCATCCAAGACGGCAACGTTCAGGCGGGAGACGACGTCATCGTTTCGCAGAGCATCATGCATTCCAACATTCGTGCCGGCAGGGACGTGATCTGCAGCGGTGCCAAAGGGTTGATCGTCGGGGGCAACATCCAGGCCGGGGAAAAAGTCACCGCCCGCATTATCGGTAATTCGATGTCGACGACGACCTCCATAGAAGTAGGGGCGCTTCCGGAACTGCGGAACGAACTGCAGGAGCTGCGCCAACAAGTGAAGGACCAGCTCGCCAATATGGACAAGACCGAAAAAGCGCTGACGCTGCTGGACCAGCTGGCTTCGATGGGCAAGCTTCCGCCGGATAAGGTGGAGATGCGTTCTAAATTGAATATGACGAAGAAATCGAACCTGCAAGAGCTTAATTTAATGAAGGAACGGATGCTGTCGATCGAAAAGGCGCTGGAGGATACCGGCAAAGCAAGGGTCGATGTGCTGAAAATGATCTACGGCGGTTCCAAAATTGTCATCGGACGTTATACCAAATACATTAAAGAGCCCATCTCGCGAATGTCTTTTTACTATAGTGAAGGGGATATTTCCATGTCGGCTTACATCTAGAATCGGCACTCACAGGACAAGAGTACGTATTACGTTTATCCATGTCCTTCATTTGGATGAGGTGATCCCATGAATATGAAATCCGTGGAAATGCAAATCGCGGTCCCTCGGACCAGCGAGGCGGGACGTGTTCAACATGATCAGCAGCATCGCCCTCTTATCGATCAAAGTCTTCTGTCGGTACAAACCGTCAAAGGCAGCGAGATAGAGCGCCGGCGCAGTGCCGGAGTAAACGAGAGCGCCCATAATACGACCGTAAGGCGGGAAGGAAATGGTTCCTTCGCCGAGGAGCAGGAACAGCACCACTCCGGAGACAAACCTGGTGAGCAAGAACAGGAACATTTGGCGGAACATCCTTATAAAGGACGGCACATCGACCTCAGTTTGTAATTATATCAAAGGTCAGGATGGGCCGGCTTTTGGTCTCGCAGCAAATTTAACAGCAAAAGGTGAGGATTACATTGTCATTCGGAGATCCTTGGTTCTACATAGTATTGCTGGGAGCGGCGGCTCTGGTGTATGCGCTGCTGCTTCCGGGACGCCAATCCGCGGCGAATTCCAAAACCGATACGGCCAGAGACCTTGAAGCCACCCTGGAGCAGTACATGTCGGAAATCGAAAAAGAAAACGAGGAGCTCATCGCTTTAGTGTCGCAGATGAAGCAAGACTTCTCCACTAAACAGTTGGCCCAGCAGGAGCAGATTACGGAGCTGCGCCAACGTTTGGGGGAAGCGGAGATCTCCGCACGGCAAAGCGAATCCCGTTTGGGAAGCCTGGAAGCATTAATCGGAGAGAAGTCCATGCTGACCGTTGCTGCGGAGCGGGTCTTGCCGACGGATTCAGCCGTAGAGAAGCAAACTGTAGAACCCGAACTCGTTGTTTTGGAGGGGGATCCGCAGCCGACGGAACAGGAGTCTGACCAGGAGCATGTCCGTGACAGATATCCGGAGTTGTTTGAATGGTACGACAAAGGAAAATCGATCGATATGATCGCCAAAGCGGTCGGGCTTCAGCGGGGCGAGGTGCAACTGATTTTGCAGCTGGCCAAGAAGGAGGAGTCCCGATGATGAAAAATCGTCATTTCATGCTGGGCCTCGGCTGCGGACTCATTGCCGGAGCGTTGCTGCTGCAGGTTATGCTGATTGGTCAAGGCAGCGGAAAGGCGTTGTATACCAAGGAGCAGATTCAGCAAGCCGCCGAGCAAGTTGGCCTAAAGGTCGTAGAAGGGGATCAGGAGCTCTTGACGGAACAGGAGTGGCTGGAGCGTTCCGGCCAGGAAACCGGCTTGCCGGATGATGGGGCCGCGGGACAACCGTCAAGCCCGGCTTCCCCGCAGCAGCCGGATAAGCCCAAAACCCCGGACTCTCCGGCCCAACCGGATAACGGGGAGGGGAAACCGATTTCCGATGCCAATACGGGCAAAACGAATTCGCCTCGGGAGCCGGCTGAGCCCCAGCCGGTTGCGGTCGAGTACAAGATCGTCGACGGCACCACGCTGAATGGCGTAGCTGAAGGTTTGCAGCTAGCTGGCGTGATCGCGGATAAAGAAGCTTTTCTAAAAACGGCGGTCGCGAAAAAAATCAACTACAAGGTACGTGCAGGAACGTACACTTTCCGCGAAGGCGAAGATTACGACTCGATCATCTCGAAGATCACGCCGAAAGCGTCGGGAAACTAAAAGAGCACGAGATAAGGCACCTTCAGGCGCCTTTTTTTCATGCCCGCGAAATTGCGCGAAACTTCGGTTGCATCCCCATTTTACTTATGGTATAGTAATTGACGGTGTTATAACGCACGCAGGATGATTTCGTCGAGGGTGCTCACTTCAACAGCAAGCGAGTCTTGGCGGGAAATGAAACCTGCGGAGGAAGCATCACAATAAAACCAAACTTAGGAGGTGCGTGAAGATGGCAGTAATCTCCATGAAACAACTGCTTGAAGCAGGCGTTCACTTCGGTCACCAGACTCGTCGTTGGAACCCGAAAATGGATCGTTATATCTTCACTGAAAGAAACGGCATTTACATTATCGACCTGCAAAAAACGGTCAAGAAAGTGGAAGAGGCTTATAACTTCGTAAAAAGCGTTGCGGAAGAGAATGGAACCGTTCTGTTCGTAGGCACGAAGAAACAAGCTCAAGATTCCGTGAAAGAAGAAGCTGAGCGCGCGGGTCAATTCTACATTAACCAGCGTTGGCTGGGCGGCACGCTAACCAACTTCCAAACGATCCAAAAGCGGATCGACCGCTTGAAACAGCTGGAAACTTGGGAAGAGGACGGCACGTTCACCGTATTGCCGAAGAAAGAAGTTATCATTCTTCGCAAAGAGAAAGAACGTCTTGAGAAATTCCTGGGCGGGATCAAGAACATGAAAGGCCTGCCAAGCGCCTTGTTCATCATCGATCCTCGCAAAGAGCGCATTGCGGTAGCTGAAGCCCGCAAATTGGGTATCCCAATCGTTGGTATCGTTGATACGAACTGCGACCCGGACGAAATCGACTACGTTATTCCAGGCAACGACGACGCGATTCGCGCGGTAAAACTGTTGACCGGTAAAATGGCGGATGCCGTAATCGAAGCGAACCAAGGCGAGCAAACAACGGCTTAATCGCTGCATCCAAGCGTAAAACGATAAATTAAATGAAAAAGGGTGGTTGGTAGGTGTCAAACCTCTCACTGCCCTTTTTTTAAAGGCTTCTTATATTTGATATGGAGGGAATATTAACATGGCTGTAGATGCTAAATCGGTCAAAGAACTACGTGAAAAAACGGGCGCAGGTATGTTGGATTGCAAAAAAGCGCTTGAGGAAGCAAATGGAGACCTGACGAAAGCGGCTGAACTGCTGCGCGAAAAAGGCCTGGCCGCCGCCGCCAACAAAGCGGGCCGTATCGCTACGGAAGGCTTAGTAGAGTCTTACATCCACGCAGGGGGCCGCATCGGTGTTTTGGTTGAGATCAACAGCGAAACGGACTTCGTGGCCAAAAACGAACAATTCAAAGAATTTGCTCGCGATATCGCGATGCACATTGCGGCTATGAGCCCGCGTTACGTTCGCCGCGAAGAAGTGCCAACCGAAGAGCTGGAGAAAGAAAAAGAAATCCTGAAAGCTCAAGCCTTGAATGAAGGAAAACCGGAAAAAATCGTGGAGAAAATGGTCGAAGGCCGCATCGGCAAATACTACGAAGAGTTCTGCTTGATGGAACAAGCTTTCGTTAAAGATCCGGACAAAACGATTTCCCAACTGCTGAGCGAAAAAATCAGCACGATCGGGGAAAACATTAGCATCCGTCGCTTCGTTCGTTACGAGCTGGGCGAAGGCTTGGAGAAAAAAGTAGACAATTTCGTCGAAGAAGTTATGTCTCAAGTGAACAATTAAGCAACAGCATGATATAGATGCAACGAAAGTTGGAACACGCCGTGTTCCTTCTTTTTTAACCTGATGGTCTGTGAATGAGTTCAAGGTGGAGGTATACATTTGGAACAGCCAGTGTTTAAACGTGTTGTCTTAAAGGTCAGCGGCGAGTCATTATCCGGTCAAAACGGATACGGCATCGACGCCGAGACGATCGCATCGATCGCCCAGCAGGTGAAGGAAGTGGTGGAGCTTGGGGTTCAGGTTGCCATCGTTTGCGGCGGCGGCAACATTTGGCGGGGCATTGCGGGCAGCGCCAAGGGCATTGACCGCGCAACCGCGGATTATATGGGAATGCTTGCGACGGTCATGAACTCGCTGGCGCTGCAGGATGCGCTGGAGCAAATCGAGGTGCCTACCCGGGTACAAACCTCGATTGCCATGCAGCAAATCGCCGAACCGTACATACGGCGCCGGGCGATTCGCCACCTGGAGAAAGGCCGGGTCGTGATATTCGCGGCCGGCACGGGCAATCCGTTCTTCTCCACGGATACGACGGCTGCGCTTCGCGCCGCCGAGATCGAAGCTGAGGTCATCCTGATGGCGAAGAATAAAGTCGATGGCGTCTATTCCGCTGATCCGTTCGTCGATCCGAGCGCTGTGAAGTATGAATCCCTCACGTATTTGGAAGTGCTTAACAAAAACCTGGGTGTCATGGACTCGACGGCTTCCTCGCTGTGCATGGACAATGACATTCCGCTGATCGTTTTTGCCATAACCGAACAAGGGAACATTAAGCGCGTCGTTCTCGGTGAGAAAATCGGGACGATCGTCAAAGGGAGTGTAGATTAATGCCGCAAACGATTAAGAAACATGCCGAGGAACGCATGGACAAAGCGATTCAGGCGCTGAAAAGAGATCTTTCGACGCTGCGTGCCGGAAGAGCGACGCCTTCGCTGCTTGATCGCATCCAGGTTGATTATTATGGTTCACCGACGCCGGTAGGCCAGCTGGCCAACATCAACACGCCGGATTCCCGGACGTTGATGATCCAGCCATGGGACAAATCGTCGCTGTCGGACATTGAACGGGCGATTCAAAAATCCGACCTCGGATTGACCCCGGCGAACGACGGGACATCGATTCGCTTGTCGATTCCGGCCTTGACGGAAGAACGCCGGGTCGAGCTCGTGAAGATGACGAAGAAATTCGGCGAAGAAGCGAAGGTGGCGATCCGCAACATTCGACGCGATGCCAACGACGATATCAAGAAGCTGGAGAAAACGGATATTTCCGAAGACGAATCACGCCGGCATCAAGAGGATATCCAGAAAACGACGGATAAGTTTATCGCGGAAGTGGATAAGGTTCTTGCCGCGAAAGAGAAAGAGATTATGGAAGTTTAAGAGACATATTGCGGCCCCTCCTTTTACGGTGGGGTTTTGTCTCTTTTTCATCATCGGCTGGAGGAAAAGGAATGATCAATCAACCCTGGTGGAAAAAAAAGAAGCGTCCAGCATCCGTAAGTTTGTCTCCTGACAACATTCCGAAGCATGTCGCCATCATTATGGACGGCAACGGGCGTTGGGCACGCAGGCTGGGTTTACCGCGCATTGTCGGCCATCGAACGGGGATGAAAGCCGTGAAACGAGCGACGATCGCGGCTGACGAACTTGGCATTTCCGTTTTGACGCTATATGCTTTCTCGACGGAAAATTGGAAACGGCCGAAGGATGAGGTTGATTTTCTAATGTCGCTCCCGCAGGAGTTCTTGGCGATTGAATTGGAAGAATTGATCGAAAAAAACGTGCAGGTACGCATGATGGGACATACGGACGAACTGCCCCGGCATACGATTGCCGCGATGAAAGAAGCTATTGAGCGAACGAAACACAATACCGGCCTGATATTAAACTTTGCCCTGAATTACGGGAGCCGCCGCGAATTAACCGAATGTGTCAAGGATATCGCCCGCCAGGTGCAGGATGGGAAGCTCACGGTCGAGGAGATTACCGCCGACACGATAGAGTCCCGTCTGCTGTCCGCAGGCTTGCCGGAGCCGGATTTGCTGATCCGGACGAGCGGAGAGCTGCGGCTAAGCAATTTCATGCTCTGGCAGACGGCTTATAGCGAACTGTGGTTCACGGAGATCTATTGGCCCGATTTCGGGAAAGAGCATTTAACGGAAGCGGTGGCGGAGTATCAGCGGCGTACGCGGCGGTACGGCGGATTAACCTAGCGATGGAAGGTGTAGACTGGTGAAACAGCGGTTGATTACGGGCATCATCGCCGGCGGCTTTTTCCTCGGAATGTGCTGGTTGGGCGGATTGACCTATCATGTACTTATCTTAATTATGGCTCTGATCGGATACTATGAATTCGTCCGCATGACCAAGCTGCCGGCCTTTGGAGGCACCGCCATTTTGGGCTATTTGGGCGTGTTGTATCTCGCCTTTCCGTGGAAGCTGCTGGATCTCGCAAGGCCGCTGGATGCGACTGCGCTGTTATGGCTATTCATGCTGCTATTTTTAGCCGTCACGGTCATTTCCAAGAATGAGAAGCCGATCGGACAGATGGCGCTTTTGTTTTTGGGCGTCGTTTATATCGGTATTGGATTTGCGTCGATTGCGGAAACGCGCAGCACGCCGGACGGGCATGGTTTGTTTTGGACGTTCCTCTTGTTGTCCGCGATTTGGAGCAGCGACGCCGGCGCTTATTTCACCGGGCGGCGTTTCGGCAAAAACAAGCTTTGGCCGGCAATCAGCCCGAACAAAACCGTGGAAGGCGCGCTGGGCGGCGTCGTGATGGCCGTTGTGGTCTCTATTCTTTTCGCCTTGGCATCAGGCGGATTGTTAACGTTAGGACGAGCCGTTTTGATCGGCATTTCCGCCGCCGTAGTGGGACAGTTCGGCGATTTGATCCAGTCGGCATACAAACGCGTTTACGGGATCAAGGATTCGGGCAAGCTGCTGCCCGGCCACGGAGGGATTCTGGACCGTTGCGATAGTTGGATCGCGGTATTCCCGTTCATACATATCCTGTTCAATGGCTTTTGACGCGATCGCAGGAACAACTACCGAAATTTGATAAACACGAGGTGCGAGATGAAAAAAATAGCGTTGATCGGATCGACCGGATCGATCGGTAAGCAAACGCTGGACGTCGTGCGCGAACACCCTGAGCAGTTTCGGGTCGAAGGGCTTTCCGCGGGAAGCAACATCGAGCTGTTTGCGCAGCAAGTCAACGAGTTTCGGCCCCGAAAGGCCTCGGTAGCCACGAAGGAATTGGCGGACCGGATCAAGCCCCAGCTGCCTGAGGGCGTAGAACTGTTTTACGGCGAGCAAGGGCTTATTGAAGTGGCCGCAGGTACCGCGGCCGATACGGTCGTAACCGCGATCGTGGGCAGCGCAGGGCTTCCGGCGACATTGGCAGCGATCGGGGAAGGCAAGCACATCGCTTTGGCCAACAAGGAGACGCTGGTGACAGCCGGCCATCTGGTGACGGATCTGGCCCGTCAGAAGGGCGTAGCGCTGCTTCCGGTCGACAGCGAGCACTCCGCGATTTTTCAATGCCTGAACGGGGAGCATGCCGACGAAGTGCAGCAGATTACGCTGACCGCTTCGGGGGGATCGTTTCGGGATTTGACTCGCGAGGAGCTGCGGCATGTCACGGTCGAGGATGCCTTAAAGCATCCCAACTGGACGATGGGGGCCAAGGTAACGATCGATTCGGCCACGATGGTCAACAAAGGATTGGAAGTGATCGAGGCCCATTGGCTGTTTGGACTTCCTTTCGAGCAAATCGGGGTTTTGCTGCACCCGGAGAGCATCATCCACTCTTTCGTTGAATATCGTGACGGAAGCGTCATTGCCCAGTTGGGAACACCGGACATGCGCATTCCGATCCAATACGCGCTATCCTATCCGCATCGCTGGACACTGGGGGCGAAACGCTTGTCGCTGGCGGAGGTCGGGAAGCTGCATTTTCGGGAAATGGATTTCGAGCGGTTCCCTTGTTTAAGACTGGCCTTCGAATGTGGTAAAATAGGTGGTACGGCAACCAGTGTGTACAATGCCGCCAACGAAGTAGCCGTCGCCCGCTTTCTGAAAGGCAACATTCCGTTCTTGCAGATCGAGACGATCCTAGAAACGGCCTTGTCCAAGCATGTGGCACAGCCCAAGCCCGATCTGGGTACGATCCGCGAGGCTGACCGCTGGGCAAGGGAGTTGGCCGAAACACTGTAATAAGTGATCAAAAGAGTCAGCTTTTCGGCACCGAGAAGGTTGGATGAAGCTAGGGGCTGAGTAGCGCAGCGTAGGTGAATCCTACGTGAGCAACTGAAATGTTTCCGCAGGAAACATGCTTCGGAAGCATACGCTAGACCCGCTGAATTCAAGATTCGATGTCGAATAAACTTCATTGATTCACTTCGTGATCAAAAGCTGGAGGTGACGGTATTCTCTTGTGCCTGATCGGAGAATATATTAATCTATAGGAACGTTGGACGATCCGTGGCCCAAAGGAGGATGCTTACGCTTGGAAATGCTAAGAATCATATTTTTGACGGTGCTCATGTTTTTCGTCATCGTTACGGTGCATGAATGGGGACATTATTTCTTTGCGAAGCGCGCAGGTATTTTGGTGCGGGAGTTCGCCATCGGTTTTGGACCCAAGCTGTTGTCTTTTAAACGGGACGAAACCCAATTTACCTTGCGTTTGCTTCCCTTCGGCGGATATGCGCGAATGGCGGGCGAAGATCCGGAGCTGATCCAGATCGCCGTCGGACAAACCGTTGCGCTGCGTTTGGACAACGATCAGGTGCGGAAAATTTACCTGGACCGTCTGGACAGCCGTAAAAACGTGATCCGCGGCGAAGTGCAGCATATCGACCTGGAGAATGATCTCGCGGTTCGTCTGGATGTGGATGGCGAGGTGTTGAACTATCGCGTGCATCCGCAAGCGATGATGGTGACTAAGGGCAAAGAAACGCAAATCGCGCCGAAAGACCGGCAGTACGGCAGCAAAACGGTAGGGCAGCGCGCGCTATCGATATTTGCCGGACCGCTGATGAACTTTATTCTTGCGTTCGTGCTGTTCGCGCTGCATACGCAAATGGCGGGAATTCCGCTGGAGCAGCCCAGCCATTTGCAGATCGGCGAGGTCATGGCGGGGATGCCGGCCGAGGAAGTGGGCCTGCGTACCGGCGATATTATCGAAACGATCAATGGTCAACCGGTAGGCACCGATGCGAATAAAATGATCGAAATGATTCAAGCTTCGAAGAATAAACCGATGGAATGGACGGTCAAACGCGGCGAAGAGACGTTATCCGTTACGATTACGCCGCAGGGAGCCGATGACGAGGCTGGCAAAGTAGGGAGTACGATCATTACCTTCTACCCGACGCGCAGCGCTTCGTTCGGCGAAACCTTCCAGGTTGCCGGGCAGGAAATGGTCGGCATGTCCAAAGCCATTTTCCTCGGTTTCCAGCAGCTGATCAACCAATTCTCCATGGATGATTTGGGCGGCCCGGTACGCACGTTTGAAGTGACGGGACAAATCGCCAAGCAGGGGATCGTTCAGTTGACTTATTGGGCAGCGATATTGAGCTTGTATCTGGGGATATTTAACCTGCTGCCGATTCCGGCTTTGGACGGAAGCCGCTTGATTTTCCTGGGCGTGGAAGCCCTGCGCGGCAAGCCGATCGATCCGAACCGCGAAGGCATGGTGCATTTCATCGGTTTTGCGATGTTGTTCCTGCTGATGATCGCGGTGACCTATAACGATATTTTGCGCTTGATCCATGGTTGATCCCTTCGGGGATCGCCGTAACCTTAAGCGCGTAACATTAAACTTGTGTTTTTTTAACGGGAGGACAAAGGTTCATATGGCAAACGAGGAGAAACAATTCGTCACGGAGATTACCCCGCAGGGAGAGGATTTTTCCCGCTGGTACATCGACGTCATCAAAAAAGCGGATCTGATGGATTATTCGCCGGTTCGCGGCTGCATCGTGTTCAAGCCGGACGGCTATGAAATTTGGGAGCATATCCAGGCGGAGCTGGATCGCCGGTTTAAAGAAACCGGCCATCGTAACGCCTATTTCCCGCTGTTTATTCCGGAGAGCTTTTTCCAAAAGGAGAAGGAGCACGTCGAGGGTTTTAACCCGGAGTTGCCGTGGGTAACCGAAGCCGCCGGCGAGAAGCTGGAGGAGCGTCTTGCGATCCGTCCGACGTCCGAAACGATGATCGGGCACATGTACGAGAAATGGATCCAATCCTACCGGGATTTGCCGGTGCTGATCAACCAGTGGGCCAACGTCGTCCGTTGGGAAAAACGCACCCTGCCGTTCCTTCGCACGAGCGAATTCCTGTGGCAGGAAGGCCATACCGCGCATGAAAACGAGCAGGAAGCCCGTGAAGAAACGATGCGAATGCTGGAAATCTACCGCGATTTCGTGGAAA
The DNA here is from genome assembly GCF_050565405.1 of Paenibacillus macerans. Classification (GTDB taxonomy): domain Bacteria; phylum Bacillota; class Bacilli; order Paenibacillales; family Paenibacillaceae; genus Fontibacillus; species Fontibacillus macerans_B. The sequence goes on from NZ_JBNYYG010000012.1 coordinate 16,877, forward strand.
ATTACTTGGCGATTCCGGTTATCGTCGGGCAAAAAACGCCTTCCGAGAAATTCGCCGGCGCAGTGGACACGTTTTCCATCGAAGCCATGATGAAGGACGGCCGCGCGGTTCAGGCGGGCACCTCCCATTACCTGGGCACCAACTTCGCTACGGCGTTCGATATCCAATATTTGAACCGCGAGAATGTACGCGAATATGTACATACGACCTCTTGGGGCGTGAGCACCCGGTTGATCGGCTCGCTGATCATGGTCCATGGGGACGACCGGGGGTTGGCGTTGCCGCCGAAGGTGGCGCCGAAGCAGGTCATGATCATTCCGATCGGCCCGCCGAAAACCCGGGATGCGGTTGTGGGCAGAGCGGACGAGCTGTTTGCCGAACTGAAGAAGGCCGGCATCCGCGTAGGCATCGACGACCGTGCTGACCTGCGTCCGGGCTGGAAGTTTAACGAATACGAAATGCGCGGCGTACCGGTCCGTCTGGAGCTCGGGCCTCGCGATATGGAGAATGGCGTTTGCGTCCTTGTCTCGCGCATCAGCGGCGAGAAGAAGGTCGTGGAGCAAGAGTGTCTGGTGGAGGAAGTCCAAACGATGCTGGAGCAGGTTCATCAAGAAATGTACGAGCGGGCGAAAGCGTTCCGCGAGGAGCATTTTTACAGCGTGGATACGCTCGACGAAATGAAAGCCAGCATCGAAGAGAAACGCGGCTTTACCCTGGCCGGCTGGTGCGGTTCGGAAGCCTGCGAACGCCAGGTCAAGGAAGAAACCGGGGCAACCAGCCGAAACATCCCGTTCCATCCGCAATCCACGAAGGAAAAATGCCTTGTATGCGGGGAGAAAGCGAAACATACCGTCGTTTTTGCCAGAGCCTATTAATTCAGTTGACGGACAACGTGCATTTGTCCCGCTGCAACAGGGGAACTAGGAATGCGGGCAAACGGCACAGCCAAAGAGGCTTTCGGCAGTCATCGGCCGGCAGGCTTAAGCGCCCGCCGGCTTACCGCCGAAAGCTTTTTACATGTTTATAAGTCGGATTCCGCACCGAATAGGTTTCAAGGTCAGCGGCGTGATCAAAATTCGACTAGGTTTGGGGGAGAAGACATGACCGAAAGTCAAGACAAGAGAAACCGGCTTGAGCTATTGATGAAGCAAGCGGAGGTTCCCGCTTCGCTGATCGATCCTTACTTTCTCGACGGTCGCATCGAGCGGGTGGAGGTAAGCCGCAGCAATCGGGAATGGAAGATCACCATTCATAAGGAGACGCTGGTACCGGCGCAGGCCTATCGTACTTTTTGCCTCCGGGTCAAAGAGCGTATGGAGCATATCGCCCTGATCTCTTTCGTGTTTACTTACGGCAGCGATCTGTCGGCCAAAGAAATCGTAAGCGAATACTGGATGCTGTTCCTCGAATGGGTGAAGCGGCAAATTCCGTCGGTTAACGGGTGGATGGCCCGGGCGGGCTTTGAGGTGGACGGGGATCTGATTACCGTCACTCTAGGTGACGCCACCGCATTGGAGCTGGCCCGAAAGAAACAGATCGACAAAGCGATCGTGGCCTTTTTCGAGACCTACTTTGCCCTCGCCTTGCGGATCAAACTGCAAACCGGCGAAAATAGCGCCGAAGCTTTCGAAGAGTTCCAGCAGCGGATCGTCGAAGAGGAACGCGAGGTCATCCAGCAAATGATGGAGAGTCAGAGCTTCGAAGCCCCGCCTGAAGAGGTGGACGGCGAGGTCATCAAGCTGCAACTCGGGTACGACATCAAGGAACAGCCGTTACCGATTCAGGAAATCCAGGATGAAGAGAAGAAAATCACCATTCAAGGTACGATCTTCGGCTTGGACCGCAAAGAGCTGCGCAACGGGAATACGTTGTTTATGTTTTATCTGACCGACTTTACCGATTCCCTGCAAATGAAATTGTTCGCCAAGAACAAAGAAGATTTGAAAGTAATGAACCAATTGGCGAACGGCAAATGGATCAAAGCCCGCGGTAAAGTGGAGATGGACCGCTTCATGCAAATTCCCGAACTGGTGATGATTCCATCGGATTTGAACGAGATATCCGCGCCTCCGGGACGTAAGGATAACGCTGCCGAGAAGCGGGTCGAATTCCATTTGCACACCACCATGAGTACGATGGACGCGGTGACGCCGATCGGCGATTACGTGAAGCTGGCGGCCAAATGGGGCCATAAAGCGATTGCCGTCACCGACCACGGGGGCGTGCAGTGCTACCCGGATGCGGCCAAAGCGGCCAAAAAGAATGGGATCAAAATGATCTACGGCGTCGAAGCGAACGTCGTCAACGATAATGTGGCCGTCGTGTTGAATCCGCGCGGCGACGATCTGAAAACCACGACGTATATCGTATTCGATATTGAAACTACCGGCCTGTCCGTCACGCAGAATAGAATCATCGAAATCGCGGCCGTGAAAATGCAAGAAGGCAAAGAGGTCGACAGATACGCAACGTTCGTAAACCCGCATGAACGGATTCCTTATAACATTCAGCAGTTGACCAACATTAACGATGACATGGTGAAGGATGCGCCCGATGTCGAGCCGGTGCTGAGGCGGTTTATCGAGTTTGCCGGAGATGCGGTGCTGGTTGCCCATAACGCCCGGTTTGACGTGGACTTCGTCAACGCCAAGCTGAAAGAGCTGGGAGTGCCGGCGATGGAGAATCCGGTACTGGATACGCTGGAATTGGCCCGGATGCTGTTTCCTACGATGAAAAATCACCGGCTGAATACGTTAGCCGCCAAATACAAGGTTTCGCTTGAAAATCACCACCGGGCAATCGACGATACGCTCGCGCTCGGAGAAATCTTGAACGGCCTCATTGAGGATGCGATCAAAATCGAGGGGTACACCACGCTCGACCGGCTGAATGCCAAGGTCGGCAAGGACTTATCCAACTCGCGTCCGTTCCATTGCGGCATCTACGCGCTCAACCCGGTCGGCAAGAAAAATTTGTTCAAGCTGGTTTCGATGTCCCATACCGAGTATTTCAAGCGGGTGCCGTGCATCCCGAAATCCAAGCTGGTGGAGATGCGCGAAGGCTTGCTGATCATGTCCGGATGCGAGAAGGGCGAGTTTTTTGAAGCCGTCTTGAACAAATCGGTGGAGGAAGCCGAAGCGGTCGCGGAATTTTACGACATTCTCGAAATTCAACCTTTGACGATGTACATGCATTTGGTGGAAAAAGGGTTGGTCGGCAGCCCCGCCGAGCTGGAAACCGCCGTCCGCAAAATCGTCGAGATCGGTATGAAGCTGGACAAGCCCGTCGTGGCTACGGGTAACGTGCATTACCTGGATCCGAAGGACAAACTGTTCCGCGACATTACGATTCATGGCATTACCGGGTTCAGCCCGTTAAAAGATATCCGCAAACCGGATGCCCACTTCCGGACGACCGATGAAATGCTGGAGGAGTTCGCTTTTCTCGGCAAAGACAAAGCGTTTGAAGTGGTTGTCGCGAATACGACGATGTTGGCGGAACGGTTCGAGGAGCTGGAGCTGTTCCCGGATAAGCTGTTTACGCCGATCATCGAAGGGGCGGACGAGGAAATTCGCCGGACCTGCTACGATACGGCCAAATCGATTTATGGCGAGGAATTGCCGGACGTTATCATCAAGCGCCTGGAAAAGGAACTGGAGCCGATCATCAAATACGGGTTCTCGGCCAACTATCTAATTTCCGAAAGACTGGTCAAGAAATCGAATCAGGACGGTTATCTCGTAGGCTCGCGGGGTTCGGTCGGATCGTCAGTCGTGGCTTTGTTTCTGGGGATTTCCGAGGTAAATCCGCTTCCGGCTCATTATATCTGCTTGAACTCGGAGTGCAGGCACAGTGAGTGGTTTCTGGACGGAAGCGTGCCCAGCGGTTTCGACTTGCCCGATAAAGTCTGCCCGGACTGCGGCGGCAATCTTAAGGGCGAGGGACAGGACATTCCGTTCGAAACGTTCCTGGGCTTCAAAGGCGATAAGGTTCCCGATATCGACTTGAACTTCTCCGGCGAATACCAACCCGTAGCCCATAACTACACCAAGGTGTTGTTCGGGGAGAAAAACGTATTCCGGGCGGGCACGATCGGCACGGTCGCGGAGAAGACGGCGTTCGGATTCGCCAAGAAATACGAGGAAGAGCATAACAAGCATTGGCGCGGCGCCGAGTTGAACCGTCTGGCGGCGGGATGCACCGGCGTGAAGCGCAGCACCGGACAGCATCCGGGCGGGATCGTCGTCGTTCCCGACTATATCGAGGTTGAGGATATCACCCCGGTGCAGTTCCCGGCCGACGATACGGAAGCGGAATGGAAAACGACGCATTTCGATTATCACGCCTTTGACGCGAACCTGCTCAAGCTTGATATTCTCGGACACGATGATCCGACGATGATGCGGATGCTGCAGGATTTGACGGGCGTAGATCCGACGACCATTCCGATGAACGATCCGAAGGTTATGAGCATGTTCAATTCCACGGAATCGCTGGGAGTTGCGGCGGAACAGATCCGAACGCCGGTCGCTACCTACGGCATCCCGGAGATGGGGACCAAATTCGTCCGCCAGATGCTGGTGGAATCGCAGCCCTCCTCGTTTGCCGACTTGCTGCAAATTTCCGGGCTGTCGCACGGTACCGGCGTATGGCTGGGCAATGCGCAGGATTTGATCAAGAACGGCACCTGCAACATCAAAACGGTCATCGGCTGTCGTGACGATATCATGTTGTTCCTGATTTACAAAGCGGGCATGGACGCCGGCCTGGCCTTTAAAATTACGGAAAGCGTCCGTAAAGGGAAAGGGCTGACGCCGGAATGGATCGAGGAGATGAAGAAATGCAAGGTGCCGCAGTGGTACATCGATTCCTGCCTGAAGATCCAGTACATGTTCCCGAAGGCGCACGCCGCCGCTTACGTCATTTCCGCGGTACGGACCGCTTACTTCAAGCTTTATTATCCGATCGAATACTATGCGACGTATTTCTCGGTCCGCGGCGAAGACTTCGATATCGAGCTTTGCTGCCAAGGCTACGAGGCGATTTACCGCAAAATCGAGGAGATCGAGCAGAAGGGCTTCCAAGCGCTGCCGAAGGAAAAAAACATGCTGCCGATCCTGGAGATGGCCCTTGAAATGACCGCCCGCGGCTTCCATTTCAAGAACATTGATTTGTATCGTTCTGATGCCACCAAATTCACCGTTGACGGCGATTCGCTGATCCCTCCGTTCTCCGCTCTGGCCGGGATCGGGGAGAACGCCGCCAAGAACATTGCAGCGGCAAAAGAGCAAGGCGAGTTCCTCTCGATCGAGGATTTCCAGCAGAAATCCAAAGCGAGCAAGACCGTAGTCGAACTGCTCGGCTCCTTGGGCTGTTTCCGCGGTTTGCCGGAAAGCAACCAACTGTCGTTGTTTTAAAGCTGGAACTACTGTTTCAGAAGGTTCAAAAAGGCAGGTTTGGAGCACTGAGAAGGTTGGATGAAGCTAGGGACGTCAGCGTAGCTGATGGTTACGTGAGCAACGGAAGTCCCGGCTGAATTCAAGATTGGATGTCGAATAAGCCCACTGTTCTTGCTTCGTGATCCGAAGATGACTTTTTGAACTTCCGTTTCAATGAAAGTTCAAAAAGGCAGGTTTGGAGCACCGAGAAGGTTGGATGAAGCTAGGGAGTGAGTGGCGGAGCGTAGACAGATCTACGTGAGCAACGGAAGTCCCGGCTGAATTCAAGATTGGATGTCGAATAAGCCCACTGTTCTTGCTTCGTGATCCGAAGATGACTTTTTGAACTTCCTCTAGTAAAGGTCTTTTACTTGTCACTATGAATGGACTATGTTATAATTTTTTTGGCAATCATGAAGATAGAACCGTTGTTTAAAGAGTGGGGAAACCCACTCTTTACTCTTTGGTATACAGGAATGAACCATTATGGAGGTAATGTACGCTTGAGCACACCGAAGATCAAAGCGACCGTGGAGCAAATGGTCACGCCTTATTTGGAGGAAAACGGCTTTGAACTGGTCGACGTGGAATACGTCAAAGAGGGGAGCAATTGGTTCCTCCGCGTGTTCGTAGATAAGGATGGAGGCATCGACATCGATGACTGCGGCCGCATCAGCGAATACCTAAGCGAAAGACTTGATGAGAACGATCCGATTCCGTCGGCTTATTTTCTGGAGGTGTCTTCACCCGGCGCGGAACGCCCGCTGAAGAAGGCTGAGGATGTGTCCAAGGCGGTCGGAAAAGACGTGTTTGTTACTACATACGAACCGGTAGACGGCCTTAAAGAGTTTGAAGGCCGGCTTCTTTCCTTTGATAACGATGAACTTGTCGTGGAAATGGGGAAGAAAAGTCACGCCATTCCATATAGCAAAGTCGCCAGCGCCCGATTGGCCATCATTTTTTAAGGATATAAGCAGCGTGAAACGGCTGGTTCAGCCGCCGACCTTGCTTGTATCGCCGGATTATGCCGCGGGAGGCGCGGCCTGAGCTTGTTGCGGGAAGCGAAAGTACGTCGCTATGACGTTTTTACTTTAGTGTGACCTACAGGGGACTATGAAAGGGGGAACTCGAGGCAAATGAGTATGGATTTTATCGAAGCCTTGAATGAATTAGAAAGGGAAAAAGGGATCAGTAAGGACATTTTGTTCGAAGCGATTGAAGCTGCGCTGATCTCGAGCTACAAGCGCAACTTTAATACGGCGCAAAACGTGCGTGTGGATATGAACCGCCATACCGGCGCGATCAAAGTGTACGCCCGCAAGCTCGTGGTTGAGGAAGTGCTGGATCCGCGCACCGAAATTTCGCTGCCGGCGGCCCGCGAGATCAACCCGAACTACCATCTTGACGATATTACCGAAATCGAAGTAACGCCTCGCGATTTCGGCCGTATCGCGGCACAAACCGCCAAGCAAGTGGTGACGCAACGAATCCGCGAAGCCGAACGGGGACTTATCTACAATGCATTCGTAGAGAAGGAAGAAGATATCGTGACCGGGATCGTGCAGCGCCAGGATTTGCGCAACATTTACGTCGATCTTGGCAAAATCGAAGCGCATCTGCCTTTGAACGAGCTGATGCAGGGCGAGAAGTTCAAGCACGGCGATCGGATTAAAGCCTACATCACGAAGGTGGAGAATACGACGAAAGGGCCGCAGATTTTGCTGTCCCGCACGCACCCCGGATTGCTGAAACGATTGTTTGAGCTGGAGGTGCCGGAGATTTTCGACGGCGTGGTGGAGATTCGTTCCGTTGCCCGCGAAGCCGGCTTCCGGTCCAAGATTGCCGTTTATTCCCGCAACAGCGAAGTGGATCCGGTCGGTTCCTGCGTAGGCCCGAAAGGCACGCGCGTGCAGACGATCGTAAACGAGCTCCGCGGGGAGAAGATCGATATCGTTCGTTATTCGGAAAGCGTCGAGGAATACGTAGCGAATGCGCTTAGCCCGTCTAAGGTGCTTGAGGTGCAGGTATTTGAGGCGGAGAAGATGGCCCGCGTGATCGTGCCGGACTATCAGTTGTCGCTGGCGATCGGCATCAAGGGGCAAAATGCCCGGTTGGCCGCTAAATTGACCGGTTGGAAAATCGATATCAAGAGCGAAACCCAAGCGGAAGAGGAATTCGGAAGAGAAAGAACCGAACAAGGCGAACTGCCTCAAGATTCCATCTCCGTGGACTAACGGGGGGCGGTAAGAATGAAGCAACGAAAAGTCCCGCTGCGCAAATGCGTGGCCTGCCAGGAAATGATGCCCAAGAAGTCGTTGATCCGCATCGTACGCTCGCCGGAGGGCGAGGTATCGATCGACCTCACGGGCAAAAAATCGGGGCGCGGCGCGTACCTGTGCGGCAAAGCAGCCTGCTTCAAGCTGGCGAACAAAACCCGTGCGCTTGACCGTGCGTTGAAAGCGCCGGTAGGCACCGAGGTTTATGAACAGCTGGCTCGCGATTTTCTGGCCGTTGAGGAAGAGTTCCTGGCAAGTCAAGCGCGGGAAGAGGATGAAGATGAATAAGCAACCGTTATCCGGACTTGGCTTGGCCATGCGGGCCGGCAAGCTGGTAACCGGGGATGAAATCGTAACGAAAGCGATCCGGACTGCGGAAGCCAAGCTGGTGATCGTGGCCGGAGACGCGTCTGCCAATACTCAGAAGAAGTTCCGCGATAAATGCGGGACCTATAACATCCCTTTGATGATCGGATTCGACCGGGAGCGGCTCGGATCCAGCGTCGGAAAGCCGGAACGCGTCGTTCTGGCTCTGACGGATCAGGGATTTGCCGATATGATTCGTAAAGCAATCGTGAAAACGTCGGAGGTGGAGTATATTGAGTAAACAAGAAAAACAAGATAAGCTCAGGGTGTACGAGTATGCAAAGTCACTCAACATGAGCAGCAAAGAAATTATTACGATTCTTAAGCGCCTTAATATCCCGGTCAACAACCACATGAGCGTCATGGAGAACGATACCGTCGGTCGTGTGGAACAGTTTTTTAAGGATATTAAGAGCAACGCCGCTGCAAAGCGCGAGAATTCGGGACGTACTGAAGCTTCCGCCAAATCGCCGGCTCCGGCTTCCGCAGGAGGAAGCCAAACACCGAAAACATCGGCCGGAGAAGGTTCCGGCACTCGTGGAGAACAAGGACGTCAAGTTCAGGGTAACCATCAAGGGCAAGGAAGAAACCAAAATCAACAAGAAAAGCAGGTAAGCATGAATAATAGACCGAACCAAACTCAAAATGTAAAGAACGGCAGCACCGCTGTCCAGGAAAGAAACAACCGTCCCAATGGCGGAAATCAGCAAAGTCGTACAAATGGCGGAACTCAACAAAGCCGTCCGAGTGGCCAAAACGCAGGGAATTCCTCCTCGGCAAACCGTGCCCCGGGGGGCAATCGCGGACCGGGCCAAGGCAGCGGCGGACCGCGCAATGACGCAGGAAACCGGCAAGGACAAGGCGGGGGGAACCGTGGCCCGCAGCAACAAAACCGCAGCTTCACGCCGGGCAATAACAACGGCGGCAACAGCAGCGGCGGAAATGGCTTCGGCGGCCGATCCCAAGGGGGTCAAGGCAATCAAGGCGGCCAAGGACAAAGAAAAGGGAACAACAATAACGGTGGCGGCAGAAGCGGGCGAGGATATGACGACAACCGGAGCGGCAACTTCAAAAACAACCGCGGGGGTAAAGGCGGACGCGGCGGAAGAGGCGGACAGCAGCAGCCTCCGCGCGAGAAGATCGACAATACGCCGAAGAAAATTATCGTACGCGGTACGATGACGGTGGGCGAAACCGCCAAACTGCTGCATAAGGATGCTTCCGAAGTCATCAAAAAGCTGATTTTGCTCGGCGTGATGGCAACGATTAACCAAGAGCTGGACATTGATACAATCCTGCTCTTGGCGGGCGATTTCGGCGTTGAAGTCGAAGTGAAAATTCCGGTCGAGGAAGACCGTTTCGAAACTTTGGAAGAGGTTGACGACGAAGCGGACTTGAGAGAACGTCCGCCGGTCGTGACGATCATGGGCCACGTCGACCACGGGAAAACGACGCTGCTTGACGCCATCCGTTCAACGAACGTGACGGGCGGGGAAGCCGGCGGCATTACCCAGCATATCGGCGCCTATCAGGTCGAGATCAACAATAAGAAAATTACGTTCCTCGATACCCCGGGTCACGAAGCCTTTACGGCGATGCGTGCCCGCGGTGCCCAGTTGACCGACATTACGATTATCGTGGTTGCGGCAGACGACGGCGTGATGCCGCAAACGGTCGAGGCAGTCAACCATGCCAAGGCGGCAGGATTGCCGATCATCGTGGCCGTCAACAAGATCGATAAGCCGGATGCCAATCCGGATAAAGTGAAGCAGGAATTGACAGAATATGAACTTGTACCGGAAGAATGGGGCGGCGACACGATTTTCGTCAATGTTTCGGCGAAGCAAAAACTGGGTCTGGAAGGCTTGCTTGAAATGATTCTGCTGGTAGCGGAAGTGAACGAATACAAAGCCAATCCGGACAAACGCGCCCGGGGGGCGGTCATCGAAGCCGAGCTCGACAAAGCCCGCGGTCCTGTAGCCCGCGTGCTGGTACAGCACGGCACGCTTAAGGTCGGCGACGCTTTCGTGGCAGGCAACTGCTTCGGACGCGTTCGGGCGATGGTCAACGACCGGGGACGCCGCCTGAAGGAAGCGGGGCCGTCGACGCCGGTGGAAATTACCGGTCTCAACGAAGTGCCGCAAGCCGGCGATCCGCTCATGGTGTTCGAGGACGAGCGCAAAGCCCGCTCGATCGCCGATAAACGTGCGATTACGCAGCGGCAGTCCGATCTTGGCGTCAACACCCGCGTCACGCTGGATGATTTGTTCCGCCACATCAAAGAAGGCGAGATCAAGGATCTGAACGTCATTATCAAAGCCGACGTGCAGGGTTCGGTCGAGGCGCTCAAAGGCGCGCTCGAAAAAATCGAGGTCGAAGGCGTACGCGTGAAAATCATTCACAGCGGTGCCGGAGCGATTACCGAATCCGACATTATCCTGGCGTCCGCATCGAACGCGATCGTCATCGGTTTCAACGTCCGTCCGGACAGCCAGACAAAGGCCACGGCCGAACAGGAGAAGGTGGACATCCGCTTGCATCGCGTCATTTACAATGCGATCGAAGAGATCGAGCAAGCGATGAAGGGGATGCTTGATCCGGTTTACAAAGAAACCGTCATCGGCCACGCCGAAGTCCGCAATACGTTCAAAATCAGCAAAGTGGGGACGATCGCAGGCTGTATGGTTACTTCCGGCAAAATCACCCGCTCGGCGGAAATGCGCTTGATCCGCGACGGGATTGTAGTATTCGAAGGCAAGATCGATTCTTTGAAACGTTTCAAGGACGACGCCAAAGAAGTCGCTCAAGGTTACGAGTGCGGGATTACCCTGGACAATTACAACGACCTTAAAGAAGGCGACGTGATTGAGGCGTTCATCATGGAAACCGTTGAACCGAAGTAAGGTGGGGTGTCATAGATGGCCAAAAATCGTACCGGCCGCGTAGGCGAACAGATTAAGAAAGAACTAAGCGTGCTCATCCAGAGTGAACTGAAAGATCCGCGCATCGGTTTTGTCACGGTGACCGGGGTTGATGTGACAAGCGATTTGTCGCAGGCCAAAGTTTACCTCAGTGTGTTCGGGGACGAAGAGAAGAAAAACGAGTCGCTCAAAGGTCTCGAAAAAGCCAATGGTTTTTTGCGAACCGAGCTCGGCAAGCGGATCCGGCTGCGCCATACGCCGGAGCTGATCTTCAAAATCGACGAATCCATCGCTTACGGAAGCCGGATCGAGAAGCTTCTTGGCGATATAACGCACGAGCAAGAAAAATGATTCTAATAGAGATCAAAAAATCGGGTTTTCAGCACCGAGAAGGTTGGATGAAGCTAGGGTCTGAGTAGCGGAGCCTACGTGAGCAACGGAAGGCCCGGCTGAATTCAAGATTCGATGCCGAATCAAAATCTTGATTTGCTTCGAGATCAAGAGCCGATTTTTTGATTACCTCTAAAAGGAGGCGGCAATGCTGACCATTGAACGGGAGCTGCGTCAGAGCAAGGAATTTCTGATGGAGCATGATCATTTCCTGGTAGTGTCGCATGTTCAGCCGGACGGAGACGCAGTCAGTTCCACCCTAGCGGTGGGCTGGCTTCTGTCATGTCTGGGTAAAAAATACGTTATGGTCAACGAAGGGCCGATTCCGAAGCGGATGGGTTATTTATGGCAGGCGGAGCAAATTCGCGATCTATCGGCCGAGCCGCTGGATCGGAAATTCGATCATGTGATATGCGTCGACTGCGCCGATTTCAAACGGGTCGGGAAAACGAAGGAATTCTTTGCCGAAGGGGCCCGATTGCTGAATATTGATCATCATCCAACCAATGACCGCTATGGCGCAGTCAATTTAGTGGTGCCGACGGCGGCTGCTACCGCAGAGATTTTATTCGAACTTATTCTTTATATGGGGCTTGAATTAAATGAGCCGGTAGCAACGGCCATTTATACCGGTTTGCTTACCGATACCGGCGGCTTCCGTTATTCGAATACGTCGCCGAAAGTGATGGCTGCGGCCTCGAAGCTGCTTGAATACGGCGTGGACGGGCCAGGGCTGTCGGAGCTGTTGCTGGAGCAAATGACGCTGCCGCAACTGCGTTTGCTCACGCGGGCTTTAAACGGCCTTCAGCTCAGCGAGGACGGCAAAATCAGCTGGGTGGCCGTGTCCGACGATGATTTGCTGGCGACCGGCGCGGTTCATGAGGATATGGAAGGCATCGTCAACTATCCCCGAAATATTCAAGGGGTAGAGGTCGGGCTGTTATTTAAAGTGATTGACGAGCACGCCGTCAAAGTCAGCATGCGTTCCGCCGGCAAGGTTGACGTTGCCCTGGTAGCCCAAAGCTTCGGCGGCGGCGGCCATGTCCGGGCAGCCGGAGCGCGGATCGAAGGAACGCTGGACAGCATCGTTCCACGGGTCCTGGAGCAGGTGAGGTTGCAGTTATGAAGCCGTATGAAGGCATTTTGCCCATCCACAAGCCCGCCGGTTTTACTTCCCATGATGTGGTCGCCAAGTGCCGCGGCATCTTGAGAATGAAACGCATCGGTCACACCGGAACGCTCGACCCTGCCGTAACCGGCGTGCTGCCTTTATGTTTGGGCCGGGCGACGCGAATGGTAGAGTACTTGCAGGAGCTGCCTAAGGAATACGAAGCTACGCTGGTATTGGGTCTGGCAACCGATACGGAGGATTTGACCGGCAATGTCGTTGAACGGGCAGAGCAGGTATCGGTTACGGAAGAGGCGGTCCGAAGCGTGCTGGAACGGTTTGTCGGGACTATTTCGCAAATTCCGCCGATGTATTCCGCTTTGAAGCAGGACGGCAAACGGCTGTATGAGCTGGCCCGGGAAGGCAAGGTCGTGGAACGAAAAGCCCGCGAGGTCACGATTTATGAGCTGGAGCTGACCGGCTTCCGTCCGGAGGGGCCGCATCCGCAGGTATCGTTCCGGGCGTTATGCTCCAAAGGCACCTATATCCGTACGCTATGCGTCGATATCGGCCGAGCCCTTGGCGTGCCTGCGGCGATGACGGAGCTGAAGCGGACGATGTCCGCAGGCATGACGGAACGGAGCTGCCTGTCCCTGGAGGACGTGGCTCGTTACGCGGCGGAAGGGAAGCTCCAGGATTATCTGCTGCCGGTAGACAAGGCGGTGGAGCATCTGCCCGCGCATACGGTGTCAGCGGAGAAGGTAAAAGCGGCTTTGCAAGGCCAGCGATTATCTTCTGCGGTTGTGTCCCCGGCGGTCAAGCGGGGGGAGACCATCCGGCTTTATGATCCGGAACAGCAGTTTTTAGGCATTTTCCAGGTAGAAGAGGAGACGCTGGCCGTGAAGGCGGTCAAAGTGTTTTTACCTGAACAGGCCACGTAAGCAATGCGCCAATCCGAGGGAAATTGCAGGTGAGACGATATGGAAACGATAAGGTTATCTTATCCTTTAACAGAACAATTTATTGACAAAAATGCAAGGTCGCAGGTGTTGGCCATCGGCCAGTTCGACGGCCTGCATTTGGGGCATGCCAGCGTCATCCGGTCCGCCGTGCAGCTGGCGGCCCGCATCGGGCTTCCCGCTTCCGTGATGACGTTTCACCCGCATCCGAAGGAAGTCATGAAGAAAGGCGATTATGACGGGTATTTGACGCCGCCTCAGGAGAAAGAACGTATTTTGCGCGAGCTGGGCGTAGATTATGTCTATATCGTTGAGTTTAACGATGCCTTTTCCCGGGTAAGCCCGCAAAATTTCGTAGCCGGCATCCTGGTGCCGCTGCAGGTCCATACGGCCGTCGTCGGCTTTGATTTCCGTTACGGTTACCGGGGCGAGGGAGATGCCGGCATCCTGCGCGAACTGAGCGACAACTCGCTGGACGTCCATACGGTACCGCCTTTCCTGATCGACGGGGAGAAGGTAAGCAGCTCGGGCATTCGCAAAGCGCTTCAGGAGGGCGACATCGAGCTGGCCAACCATTGGCTGGGCCGGACGTATGCGCTGAAGGGAACCGTGATGCACGGGGAGAAACGCGGACGGCAGCTCGGCTTTCCGACCGCCAATCTTAAGCTGGAGGAGCACTACGTGGTGCCGGCCAGCGGCGTCTATGCCGTTCGGGCGAGCCACAACGGCAACACGTATGCGGGAGTGATGAACGTTGGCGTCAAGCCTACCTTCCATAACGACGGCAAGGTATTTTGGCTGGAGGCTCATCTCTTCGATTTCTCCGGCGATATTTATGACGAAAGCCTGTCCGTGGAGCTGATGCATTATATCCGGGCGGAGCGCAAGTTCGGCTCGTTGGACGAACTGATCGCGCAGATCGGCAGGGACGCGGAAACGGCAAAAGGTTTGCTGGCCGCGGCCGAATAATCGCCTAGCGTCCAGCGTTCGGAAGAGCATTTACTTTTGCCCATAAGCTATGGTATACTATGTAACGTTGTCGCGGTTGAGTAGATTTGCTGCCGGACAACGAGAACCTTGGCTTGGTTGCGCGGTTTCACCGCCGGCGACGAGGCTAACGGCGATTTGAGATAAAGGAGGTGAACAGGATGGCATTGACTCAAGAACGTAAACAACAATTGATCCAAGAGCACAAAACTCATGAATCCGATACCGGATCCCCAGAGGTACAAATTGCTATCCTTACGGAGAACATCGTGAATTTGACGGACCACTTGCGTACGCACAAGAAGGACCATCATTCCCGTCGCGGTCTTCTGAAAATGGTTGGTCAACGTCGTAAGCTGTTGGCTTACTTGAAGAACAAAGACGTAAGACGTTACTCCGCTTTGATCGAGAAGCTTGGATTGCGTCGTTAATTTGACATTTGGCATAAAAGCAGCCTAGTTGCATGGCGGACGCTGGCGAAGCGTACGGTGTGCGGCCGGGTTGCTTTTTACAAATTAGGGCGATGATAAGATTGTAGCCATAAGCTCCGTCAGGAGCTTTTGTTGTGAGCGGAAGTTTACGGCGAAGCCGCGCAAATCTATCTTCGCACGAAAAACTACGGGGTATTGCGTAACAACGAGGGTCCTTTTTCTTATGAATTGGGGCAAAGCAGGAAATAATGAACTCAGTACCGAACTTGTATTGGTGATAAGGAGGGATTTCATGGAGAATCAAGTGAAAATGCAGTTAGGGGGAAGACCTCTAATCCTGGAAACCGGCCGCCTGGCCAAGCAGGCCAATGCGGCGGTTATGGTGCGATACGGCGATACGGCGGTCCTTTGTACCGTAACGGCGTCGTCGGAACCGAAAGACCTGGATTTTTTTCCGCTGACCGTCAATTATGAAGAAAAGCTGTATGCAGTCGGCAAAATTCCCGGCGGCTTCATTAAACGGGAAGGACGTCCGAGCGAAAAGGCGATTCTGGCCAGCCGTCTGACCGACCGTCCGATTCGTCCGCTGTTCCCGGAAGGATTCCGCAACGACGTGCAAATCGTCAATCTCGTGATGAGCGTGGATCAGGATTGCGAGCCGGAAATTGCGGCGATGATCGGTACTTCGGCGGCGCTTAGCATCTCCGACGTGCCGTTTAACGGCCCGATCGGCGGCGTTGCCGTAGGACGCGTGAACGGCAAATTCGTGATTAACCCGGACGTGGCACAGCAAGAAGCCAGCGACATTTATGTGGTCGTTGCCGGTACCAAAGACGCGATCATGATGGTTGAAGCCGAAGCGAACGAAGTGCCGGAAGAGGTTATGCTGGAAGCGATCATGTTCGGCCACGACGAGATCAAGAACATCGTTGCCGCCATCGAAGAGCTTGTGAAAGTAGCCGGCAAAGAGAAAATGCAAGTTAAGCTTCATGCCGTCAACGAAGACGTGAACCGGGATGTACGCGCTTTTGCGCAAGACCGTTTGGTGGAAGCCGTGAAAATTGCCGAGAAGCATGCTCGCCAGGATGCGATCGACGCGATCAACGATGAGACGGTGGCTCATTTCGAGGAGAAATACATAGAATCGCCGGAGCTGCTTGCCGATGTAAAAGAAGTGCTGCACGACATCGTCAAAGAAGAGGTGCGCCGATTAATCACCCATGACAAGGTACGTCCGGATGGGCGCAAGCTGAGCGAGATTCGTCCGATCGAATGCGATATTAGCCTGCTGCCGCGTACGCATGGTTCCGGGTTGTTCACGCGCGGGCAAACGCAAGCGCTGAGCGTATGTACGCTTGGGGCGCTGGGCGATGTGCAAATCCTCGACGGAATCGATTTGGAAGAGTCCAAACGCTTCATGCACCATTATAACTTCCCGCCGTTCAGCGTAGGCGAAGCTCGTCCGCTGCGGGCACCGGGCCGCCGCGAAATCGGCCATGGCGCTTTGGGCGAACGCGCGCTGTCGAAAGTCATTCCGCCGGAATCCGAATTCCCGTATACGATCCGTCTCGTTTCGGAAGTGCTGGAATCCAACGGCTCCACCTCCCAGGCGAGCATTTGCGCGAGCACCTTGGCGATGATGGATGCGGGCGTACCGATCAAAGCACCGGTAGCCGGAGTTGCGATGGGTCTGATCAAAGACGGCGAGCATGTTTCGATTTTGACCGATATCCAGGGGATGGAAGATCACCTCGGCGATATGGACTTCAAAGTTGCCGGTACCGCGGATGGCGTGACGGCGATCCAGATGGATATCAAAATCGACGGCATCGACCGGCAGATTTTGACCGATGCCTTGTCGCAAGCCAGAGACGGGCGGATGTTCATCCTGTCCAAAATGATGGAACGCATCCAAAAGCCGAAGGAGCATTTGTCTCCGTATGCGCCTAAGATCGTCATCATGAACATCAACCCGGATAAAATCCGCGACGTGATCGGGGCCGGCGGCAAAATCATCAACAAGATCATTGAAGAGACCGGCGTAAAAATCGATATCGAACAAGACGGCCGCGTATTTATCGCTTCCACCAACGAAGAGATGAACAACAAAGCCCGCTCGATCATCGAAGGCATCGTGAAGGAAGTCGTGGTTGGCGAAATTTATGTGGGTACCGTCAAACGGATCGAAAAATTCGGCGCATTCGTGGAAATTTTGCCGGGCAAAGACGGTTTGGTCCATATTTCCCAGCTGTCGACCGAACGCGTCGGCAAAGTGGAGGATGTGGTTGCCATCGGCGATACCGTGACGGTGAAGGTCACTGAAATCGACAATCAAGGCCGCATCAATCTTTCCCGCAAAGCGGTATTAACCGCCGATACGGAAAGTTCCACGAAGTAAAGAACCCTAACCAAAGCAGCTGCAAGATATGCGGGAAAAGAGACAGAATACCAACATTCTGGCTCTTTTTTAATGCGCTTCGGTCCGCGAACCCTAGGCCATTTGCTAATTTCTGCATAAATCCGGGCTTGTCAACATATGATGGGGACTAAAACGGTTGAAGGGATGAGCCTAACATGGGTCGGAACAAGTTCGCCATCATCGCGATATGCATCGCCTTTGTCATGATATTAGGCCAATTTGCCGGGATCCGGGCGTTTGTGAACGGGAGCGGGGACTCGGAGCGCGGCAGCTATGCGTTCAGGCTGTTCAATGATATCGTCGACGGCCGGCAAGAGAAGAATGACGGAACGCCAAACGGCGGCAAAAGCGAACTTGAAGACGACCTGCTAGCGAAGATCCGCGAGGAGGGCGCCAAACGGTGGATTGCGCCGATAGATGCCGTGGTGGATCGGGTTTGGAAAGCCGTGCCGGGATACAACGGGCGGGAAGTGGATATCGAGCGAACCTATGCGAAGGCCAAACAGTTGCCGGAGGGTGCGGAGATCGAATACGTGTACCGGGAAATCAAACCGAAGGTGAGCCTGGACGACTTAGGTGCACAGCCGATTTACCGGGGCAACCCGAACAAGCCGATGGCGGCGTTCATGATCAATGTGGCATGGGGCAACGAGTATCTGGTTCCGATGCTGGACACGTTGGACAAGGCCAATGTACAGGCCACCTTTTTCCTCGATGGCAGCTGGCTGAAGAAGAACGGAGAACTGGCCGCCGAAATCAAGAAACGGGGGCATCAGATCGAAAATCACGCCTATTCGCACCCGAACATGAGTCAACTGGAAGCCTCCCGGGCCCGGCTGGAGATATCCAAAACCAAGGATTTGCTAAAAGAGAAACTCGATGTCGACAACCGTTGGTTCGCTCCGCCATCCGGCGATTTCAATATGCAAACCGTCAAGCTGGCCGCCGAGCAGGGATTAAAGACGGTGCTGTGGACCGTGGACACGGTGGACTGGCAAAAACCTCCGGCATCCAGCATCGTCAGCAAAATCAGCAGCAAAGTAGGACCGGGCTCGCTTATTTTGATGCATCCAACGGCTTCCAGCCGCGATGCCTTAAGCGACATGATCCGGGTGATCCGCAGCAAGGGGCTGGCGCTTGGAACGGTGGAGCAGACGCTCTCTCCTGATCGGGTCGAAGTTCCGCAGAGTTGAGCTGGACGCCTTTTTTTGGTAGGATAGGGATGCATTTATTAACCGAGCAAATCAAAGGGTAATGCTTTGGAAAACTTTTAGGAGGACCTTTCGTGAACAAAACGCAATTAAAAAACGGCCTCCGGGTGGTTATGGAGAAAATACCGACTTGCCGCTCGGTATCGTTCGGCATATGGGTCAAGACCGGATCGCGCAATGAAAGACCCGAATTGGGCGGCATTTCGCATTTTATCGAGCACATGCTGTTTAAGGGAACGGAGCGATTCAGCGCCAAGGATATCGCCGAGCAGTTCGATGCGATCGGCGGAAACGTGAACGCGTTTACGTCCAAAGAATACACCTGTTTTTATGCGAAGGTGCTGGATGAGCATTTGCCGATCGCGGTGGATGTGCTGTCGGATATGTTTTTCCGTTCCCTGTTCGATGCCGAGGAGCTGCGGAAAGAGAAAAACGTCATCGTCGAGGAAATCTCCATGTACGAGGATACGCCGGACGATATGGTGCATGATCTCGTATCCCAGGCTGCTTACGGAGATCACCCTCTGGCGCTGCCGATCCTGGGCACCGAAGAGCAACTGCGCGCGATGGAGTCCGAACATCTCCGGGAATATATGCGCGAGCATTATACGATCGAAAATACGGTCATCAGCGTGGCCGGAAACATTGACGATAGCGTGATCGAGCTGTTGGAGAAGGTTTTCGGCGATTTCGGGAACCGGGGCGTGTCCGCTCCGCTGGCGGCCCCCGATTTTCTCGGAGGTTTGAAATTCCATCGCAAGAAAACGGAGCAAAATCATATCTGCTTGTCCTTTCCGGGGTTGCCCGTGGGCGAGGAGAAGCAATATGCCATGGTGCTGCTGAATAACGCTCTTGGCGGCGGGATGAGTTCCCGGCTGTTCCAGGAGATCCGCGAGAAGCGGGGGCTGGCGTATTCGGTATATTCCTACCATAGCTCCCACGTCGACAGCGGGCTGTTTACCGTTTATGCGGGGACCGCTCCGCGGCAAACCAAAGAGGTGCTTGAATTAACGAAGGAAATTTTGCATGACGTGTCCGTGAACGGGATCACCGATAGCGAGCTGAGCAAGGGGAAAGAGCAACTGAAAGGGAGTTTGATCCTAAGCCTGGAGAGCACGGGCAGCCGGATGAACCGTTTGGGCAAAAACGAGTTGATGCTCGGCCGGCATTATACGCTGGACGAAATGATCGCCCGCATCGAGGCGGTGACGATGGACGACGTGAACCAAGTGCTGAAGGGGATGTTTAAGCAGCCTTTTTCGCTCGCCATGGTGGGCTCGTCGGACAAAGTCATATCGGGAGTAAGGAGAGATGAACTTGTCATTTGAAGTGCAACTAAACCGTTTGGCGGGGAATGAAGATATCGAGCTGCCCCGCAAAATGTCGGAGCTGGCCTCCGGCTTTGATCTGTATGCGGCCGTTACGGAGGATCTGGTGCTGCAGCCGGGTCAGCGGGCCCTCGTGCCGACCGGGATCGCGATCGCGATGCCCGGCGGGCTGGAGGCCCAAATCCGCCCGCGCAGCGGGCTGGCGTACAAGCACGGCATTACGTGCCTTAATACGCCGGGCACGATCGATGCCGACTATCGCGGCGAAATCAAAGTGCTGCTGATCAACCTGGGACAAGAGCCGTTTGCGATCAAACGCAACGAGCGGATTGCGCAAATGGTGTTCCAGATCGTGCCCGAGGTAAACCTGGTGCAGGTGGACGAGTTGTCCGAGACCGTACGCGGCGCCGGCGGTTTCGGACACACCGGAACGAAGTAACCACGAGGATCGTGAGCGGGAAGCACCCATTGGTCAGTACCCTCCGGAAATAGAGGCATAAAGTGGTCTTATTTTCGTAAATGCAGGGCTTCTCGGTAAAATAGAGGAATTTTGTGCCCTTAATTTTCATCAAAACGCTAAAAAACCGTAATTTCTCGAGTTTCCGGCGGAAATAAGGCCATAAATTGCCCCTTTTTATTATGCAAAGAGTAAAGACGGCAAAATAAGGCTAAAAAAGTCCCTTTTTTCAGGCCATGCCACGCGTACACATTAAAGACCGTCCCAAAAAATCGGACGGTCTTTTTGCGTTTTCCGGATGACTAGTTTTTGGAATCGGCGAAGGCCGCTATCCACGTCTCCTCCGTATTTTTCGACGACTTGAGGAGAGTAACGAAGCAAGGCCGTAACTCCGGTACTCGTCCACATCGACATAACTCATGAATACGTCAATTACGGTGGAGTCTCCCCCCAAATTATTCCGCAAATCGACGGCAATGTGCTGAATGCCCTTCTGCCGGACTTCGGCGAAGAAATCTGCCACGGTGTCCAGATACTCGTCGTTTACGGCGCATGTATTGATTCGCAGCAAACCTAAGGACAACCTTTCGTCGATCGAATAATTAAAAAAGCTTCCGCCGACTTCGTACGGCGTATTCGATAATCCAAGATACTGCGGCCGATTAACCAGCGGCAGCTCCGCTTCGATGATCTCGCCGTTCCGGTCGATTTTCAAACGGGATTTTCCGTCCTCCAACAGGTTCAGGCGATCCAGAAAAGCTTTGCTGGCCTGCAAAGAAACGCCCTGAACTTTCACCCAGTTTTCGTTTTCCGCCGGAATCACTTTGGACAACTGGTCCAGCAACTTCGGTGGCGTAAGCCCGCCTAACTCGAGCAAAAGGTCTCCACGTTGTAGTTCCGGTGTCGATCTCAGCACGACGGGTCCCTCCGGGGTCCAAAACAGCGGCAGGTTCAAAAAGTAAGTAGAGGAGGAAGCAGGGCTGATATTGGTGTGGGCGTCATGCAGCAAGGCCACGATCTCATCGGCCCCAAAATAAAATCGTTCCAACGTCAAGGGTTGTTGGGAGGCCGAGCGGTATATTTGCTCAATCACGTTTTTTTGTTCTTCGTTCCAGCCGTCGATGTGCGACGGGTGCACCTGCCCCAGCGTACTTAAGAGGTAGTCCAGGTCTTCCTTCATTTCGGTCTCGCTCAATAGCGAAGAATCTGAAAGTTCATTGCTGGAGACGTCCTGCTGAGTTTGCTTGGCTGCCTCGATTTTAGGCTCGGGTTCTTTGGCTCCAAATCGGTTCGAGACAAGAAAAACAGTCAGAACGAGCAGTAAACAAGCTATGGACATGACCGGAAATAGAGCGCGTTTTCGCATCGCGCGACCCGCCACCATATATTGGGTGTATCCTACGAATAAAAGTATCCCAATCGCTATGATTCATTTCACACCTGCTTGGTTCTCGCCGTCTGCGCGCAAGAATAGGGCTCCGTGTTTCACCACTTCGTAGGCAGCGGCATAAGATGGTCTATACTGTGTTGCTTGGAAGGAGTGCCATCTAAGAATGCTGACCGGAATAACGATTGTGTTCCTTGGTGGAGACGCCCGCCAGGTTGAGGTGATCAACAAATGCCTGGAGCTGGATGCTACGGTGAGAGTCGCAGGCTTCGACCGGCTGGATACTCCGCTCACGGGAGTATCACAGGAAACGTTAAGTCCCGGATTGATTGCCGGCGCTGACGTCATTATCCTTCCGGTAATCGGTTGCGATGATCACGGCGTCATTCCGGCACCGTTCTCCGCGGAACAGCTTGTCATCAAACAGGAATGGTTCTCGGCTGTACGGAAAGATGCTTTGGTATATACGGGAATTGCCAAAAGCTTCTTGAAGCGGATGGGCGCCGAACACGGCTTCCGAATCATCGAGCTGCTGGAGCGCGACGACGTCGCCATTTACAACTCGATTCCGACGGCGGAAGGCGCCGTCATGATGGCGATCCAGAATACGGACATTACGATTCACGGATCAGCCTGCATCGTGCTGGGGATCGGGCGAACGGGTTTTACGCTGGCGGGCACTTTGCAGGGTTTAGGGGCGACGGTGAAGGTTGGGGTAAGGCGGGAGGACGATGTGGCACGGGCGGTGCAAATGGGCTGGAAGCCTTTTGCGACAAGGGATTTGGCCGCTAATGTCGGGGATGTTGACTTGATTTTTAACACAATTCCGACTATGATAGTCACAGCGCAGATCATCTCGAAATTGCCCCGTAGGGCCGTGATTATCGACCTTGCCTCGGCTCCCGGCGGAACGGATTTCCGTTTTGCCGAGAAGCGCGGAATCAAGGCGATCCTCGCGCCCGGTCTTCCCGGAATCGTCGCTCCCAAAACGGCTGGAATCATTATGGCCAACACGATTTGTCAGTCGATTTTGGATGAGTATCATTTACGGGGGGATGAAGAGTGAATTGGCAGGGGAAAACGGTAGGTTATGCCATTACAGGCTCGCATTGCACGTTTGCTGAGGTGATGCCTCAGGTTCAGCGTTTTGTCGACGGAGGGGCGAATGTGGTTCCGATTATTTCCCAGTCGGTCCTGATGACGGATACCCGTTTCGGTAAATCGGAAGATTGGCGAAAACAGTTGAAAGATATTACAGGGAATGATATCATTTCTTCAATTGTCGAAGCGGAGCCGCTAGGTCCGAGCAAGCTGCTTGACGTGATGGTCATTGCTCCCTGCACGGGAACGAGCACGAGCAAACTGGCCAATGCGGTAACGGACAGTCCCGTGCTGATGGCGGCCAAAGCCCAGCTGCGGAACGGACGTCCGCTTGTCATCGCGGTGTCGACAAATGACGGTTTAGGTTTTAATTTGGCGAACATCGCCAAGCTGATCGTGGCCAAAAACGTATATTTCGTCCCGTTCGGCCAAGACAATCCAACCGGCAAACCAAACTCGCTTGTGGCGAATATGGAGCTGGTTCCGGAAGCCTGCTATGCAGCGCTTGAAGGTAAACAGCTGCAACCGCTAATTATTGAACGCTTTCATGGTTGATCCCGTTTAAGTCTGCCGCCAGCAAAGGGCTGAATGCAGTAAAGGAGGCTCTTTGCCGGAACGAAGAAAATATTCGGGGATGCGCCGATGGAAGTCGCTGGACTTGCGTTCGCATTCCCGTTGTATACGGCCACTCCAAATCGGCATGCGCATCGCAGGCAGGCTTGCGATTTGGAGGAAGTGAAACGGCTTCCGGCCAAATTCCGGTGTTCAGGTCGTAGACGACCCGGCTAACCAAGCTTATCCTTTGGCGAACTCGGCTGCTGCAAAAACGATGTTTTTGTGGCCGTTTGCGCCGCGTTGAATCAGGATCGGACCCTTAAAACGAGGATCGTATCGGACAATTTGCTCAAAGGCGCAGCATGGAATGCCGTACAAATCGCGGAGATCATTGCGGCTAAAGGGTAAGCATTAGCCCTTCGTACGCACAACTAATTGAACAACGGAATGAAGTCATCGCTTTACTCCGCAACTATTAACTGGAGGAATACCCATGCGCATTTTGGTGCAAAAATTTGGTGGCACGTCCCTCTCTACAAAGGAAGCGAGAGAGCATGTCATCTCACACATTCGCCGGGAACTGGACAACGGTTTTCGGCTCGTCGTGGTGGTTTCGGCCATGGGCCGGAAAGGCGATCCCTATGCGACGGATACGCTGCTGGATTTGGTTGCCGAAGGAAACGGCACTTTGCCTCCGCGCGAACAGGATTTATTGCTGGCTTGCGGCGAAATTATTTCTGCCGCCAAGCTGTGCAGCCTTCTGGCTGAGGCCGAGATCACTTCGGTGGTATTGACCGGCGCGCAAGCGGGCTTCCGCACGGATAGCCAATACGGCAACGCGAGAATTTTGGACATCGTTCCTACGAGAGTGCTGGAAGAACTTCAGCATAAAGACGTGGTGATCGTCACCGGATTTCAGGGGCAGAACCAAGGCGGAGATTTCACGACGCTGGGCCGCGGCGGCAGCGACACGTCGGCTACGGCGCTGGGTGCTGCGCTGCATGCCGAAATGGTGGATATCTATACCGATGTCAACGGCATCCTGACGGCCGACCCGCGGATCGTGGAAGACGCGAAACCGCTGGATTACGTCAGTTACGCGGAAATCTGCAATATGGCTCATCAAGGAGCCAAGGTGATTCATCCTCGCGCGGTGGAAATCGCCATGCAGGCCGGGATTCCGGTACGGGTTCGTTCGACCTTTTCGCAGGGCGAAGGAACGCTGGTCGCCAATCCTGAAGGATTTAAAGACGTTCAGCTGGGCATCGTGGACCGTTACGTGACTGGGATAGCCTATGTGGCGAATGTGACGCAGATCCGGGTTGAATCCGCGGGTAACGGTGCCCATAACCTCCAACTGCAAGTGTTCAAGGCGATGGCGGAAAATGCCATTAGCGTTGATTTTATTAATGTGACCCCAACCGGAGTCGTTTATACCGTATTCGACAAAGATTCGGCCAAAGCCGAGGCGGTGCTGAAATCGCTGGAGCTTTCTCCGCAAATTTGTTCCGGCTGCGCCAAGGTTTCCGTCATCGGCGGCGGGATTAACGGCGTTCCGGGGATCATGGCTAACATCGTCGAGGCCCTGACGGAACAGGAGATTCAAATCTTGCAATCGGCGGATTCCAATACGACGATTTGGGTACTTGTCCATAAGGATGATATGGTTCAGGCGCTGCGAGCGCTGCATGCCAAATTCGAGCTGGGGCGTTAATGCGTTAATGTCCTAATCGGTACGAGGCGAGGGGACAGGGAATGCTATTGAGGTGCCAATAAATCGCGATGCGGGAGATGGAAGGAGGAAATGGCGTGATTGATTTCGGAAGAATGATTACAGCCATGGTAACGCCTTTTGATGAGCAAGGGAATATAGACTGGGACCAAACAGCCAGCCTGATCGATTATTTGGTGGAGGAGCAAAAAACCGAAAGCCTCGTCATCTGCGGTACAACGGGTGAGTCTCCTACCCTAAGCGATGAAGAGAAGCTGGAATTGTTCGCTTACGCGGTAAAACAAGCTGCGGGGCGCTGCAAAATTATCGCAGGCACGGGAAGCAACAATACCGCCCACTCCATCCATTTGACGCAGGAAGCGGAAAAACTCGGGGTCGATGGAGCATTGCTGGTGGCTCCGTACTATAACAAGCCGAATCAAGAAGGACTGTATCGCCATTTCGAAGCCATTGCAAACTCGACGAACCTACCGGTCATGTTGTACAACGTGCCGAGCCGGACGATCGTCAGCCTCAGCGTGGATACGACGCTGAGGCTGGCCCAAATTCCGAACGTCGTCGCTACCAAGGAATGCGCACCGCTGGATCAAGTGGCCGGAATCGTGAATAAAGCTCCCGATCATTTCAGGGTATACTCCGGGGACGACTCGTCGGCGCTGCCGGCGATGGCGGTAGGCGCTTACGGAATTGTGAGCGTAGCTAGCCATTTGGCCGGAAAGGAAATCAAGGAGATGATTAGCAGGTACCTGGCGGGCCGCGTGGAAGAGGCAGGCAAGCTGCACCGTCAATTGTTGCCGTTATTTAAAGGCCTCTTTGAGTGCCCGAACCCGGTGGCCGTCAAGTACGGGTTGAACGAAACGGGCCATAAAGTCGGTTCGGTTCGGCTCCCGCTCGTACCGCCAAGCGAGCAGGAAGCTTTGCGGATACGCGACTTGCTGAATTTGTAAGACGCTATCGCCAACCAGATATGTGCTGCATTTCCAGAAACCGATGCCATGCAAGGAGGCATCGGTTTTTTTGCTATGGAGCAAGGTAACGTTAAACGTAGGTTAAGCGCTGACTTGTATTTTACCAAATTAATCATGTATAATGGTTTCAAGTGACTGGGTGCGGTGAAATTTTTTCTAAAAGACAATGACTTTGAGAAACGGCCAGACCGTCCATAGTGAGACGGTTGTTTATTCCTGCGATAATTGTATCGTTAAGCAGTGATCGGAGCCATTTCCATATGAAACATTTGATACGACGTCCAAATCAATTAGGAGGGTTAGATTCACTTGTCTAAAAAAATGAATAATGAAAAATTGTCGATCTTCGCTTTGGGCGGCGTCGCTGAAATCGGGAAGAACATGTATGTCGTGCAATATGCCAATGACATCGTGGTTATCGATTCCGGTTTGAAATTTCCGGAAGAGGACATGCTCGGCATCGACATTGTCATTCCCGATATCACTTACTTGACGGAGAACCGTGATAAAGTAAGAGGCATCGTGCTGACGCACGGCCATGAAGACCATATCGGCGGATTGCCTTACGTGCTTAAGAACCTGAACGTTCCGGTTTACGGGACTAAACTGACCTTAGGGCTTGTGGAGAACAAGCTGAAAGAAGCGGGCCTGCTCGGCGAAACGAAACGGGTGTTGATCAACGCCGATTCGACCATCGAGTTGGGTACGACGATGAAAGCCACCTTCTTCCGGACGAATCACAGTATTCCGGATTCGGTCGGCGTCTGCATCGAAACGCCGGAAGGCAACGTCGTTCATACCGGGGACTTCAAATTTGATCATACCCCAGTCAATGATCAATATGCGGATTTGCACCGGATGGGCGAAATCGGGAAGAAAGGCGTCTTGGCTCTTCTGTCTGATAGTACGAATGCGGAAAGACCGGGCTTTACCCCATCGGAGAAAAACGTCGGCATTGTGCTGAGCGACATTTTCCATAAAGCGCAGCAGCGGGTGGTCGTGGCTACGTTCGCTTCGAACGTGCACCGGATCCAGCAGGTTATCGACGCCGCTTACGCTACCGGACGGAAGCTGGCGATCATCGGCCGCAGCATGGTGAACGTCGTGACGATTGCCGATGAGCTGGGGTATTTGAACGTACCTGACGGAATTATCATCGAGCCCGAGGAAGTCAACAAAATGGCTGCGGACCGCGTCGTCATTCTTTGCACGGGCAGCCAGGGCGAACCGATGTCCGCTTTGACGCGGATGGCCCGTTCGACTCACCGCAAGGTCGATATTTTGCCGGGCGATACCGTCATCATTGCCGCAACGCCGGTTCCGGGAAATGAGAAGTACGTTGGCCGGACCATCGACGAGTTGTTCCGCCTGGGAGCGGAAGTCATTTATAGCGGCTCGAATTCCGGCGTTCACGTATCGGGTCACGGCAGCCAGGAAGAATTGAAGCTGATGCTTAATCTGATGCGGCCTAAGTACTTTATTCCGATTCACGGCGAATATCGGATGCTTCGCAAACATGCGTTGCTGGGCGAGTCGGTGGGCGTTGAACGGGACAATATTTTCCTGGTGGATATCGGGGAAACGATCGAGATTCAAAACGGCGTTGCCCGCAAAGCCGGCAAGGTTCCGGCCGGCAACGTGCTGATCGACGGCCTCGGCGTCGGCGATGTCGGCAATATCGTACTGCGCGACCGCAAGCTGCTGTCGCAGGACGGAATTCTGGTGGTTGTCGTTACGCTCAGCAAGCAGGACGGCACGATCGTTTCCGGTCCGGATATCATCTCCAGAGGTTTCGTGTATGTCCGCGAGTCGGAAGGCTTGCTGGACGAAGCGAATCGGATCGTCTCCAGCACGCTGGAGAAATTAATGAGCGAGAACGTTAACGAATGGGCTTCGCTGAAGACCAACGTCAAAGACTCGCTCGGCCGTTTCCTGTACGAACAAACGCGTCGCAGACCGATGATCCTGCCGATCATCATGGAAGTATAAAAAAAGGATCGTAATACAAGAATTTGGCTTTAAGCACACAGTCGCCTCTTCTCTCGCCGGTAATTGGACGGTTCCTAGCGGGAGAAGGGGCTTTTTTTGCTTTAAACGCAGTACGGTATAGGAATCGCAAAAGCTTGGCGAACAGGAGCCAGGTTTTTCTTGCGTTTCGCGGCCATTGCATAGAGAGGAGAAGGTTGTCGGCATACTAGAGGTTGCGTAAAGAAAAGAGACTCTAGGCTAACTTGGCCGAAACCGAAAGGAAGGCTTACGATGAATAAGGACATTAGCAAAACGCCGGTCCGGGGCGAATCCGAGCTGCCTCCCGCTCAGCCTCAAACCGATCCGGAGAAGAAGGAAGCCACCGTTCCCGAAATGATTCAGCAGTTGGGGCAAACGGCGGTGCCGACGCCCGGCGAATCGAATGTGTATTGTTTAACGATCATCGGACAAATTGAAGGGCATTTGGTGCTGCCGCCGCAAAATAAAACGACCAAATACGAGCATCTCATCCCGCAGTTGGTCGCCGCCGAGCAAAATCCCCGAATCGAGGGGCTGTTAATCATATTAAACACCGTAGGCGGCGATGTGGAAGCCGGTCTCGCGATTGCGGAGATGATTTCCTCTTTGACCAAGCCGACCGTAACCGTCGTCATCGGCGGCGGCCATAGCATCGGCGTGCCGATCGCGGTGGCGTCCGATTATTCCTTGATCGCCGAGAGCGCTACGATGACGATCCATCCGATCCGCATGACCGGGCTCGTGATCGGCGTTCCGCAAACGTTCGAATACATCGAGAAGATGCAGGAACGGGTGGTCCGTTTCGTCACGACCCATTCGCGGATCTCGGAGGAAATGTTCAAGGAGCTGATGTTCAAGACGGGGGAATTGAACCGGGATATCGGAACCGCGGTGGGGGGGAACGATGCGGTCAAATACGGGCTGATCGATGCGATCGGAGGTATCGGAGAAGGATTGACCCAATTGAATTCCATGATCGAAGCACGGCGTAATTCGAACGCAGCGGGAGGGATCACGCAATGACCCACTACACGATTTTGCCGGAGGAGGCTTATTGGGAAAACGCCGAAAACCAGGAAGCGTATGGTGAAATCGAGTTAAACGGCGTTTTGATGCAGGTGCGGATGGAGGCCGGTAACCGGGCGACCATCATTCGTCTGTTACGCTGTCAGCTGGACGATTATTTAAACCCGGATTTGGCGCCGGGCCGGCAAATCGCTTTTTTTCCTACGCTTATCAAGTAAGACGGGCGCGCTTTTCGCGGATCCGCTATAGGTACCCCCTTTGTGAATATGGTATAATATTCATCTAGGGGGTGTTTTCGTTTGGCACGGAAACGGAAGAAGAAGAAAGCTGCCTTTGGCAGTATGCTCAAATACGAAATTTACGGAATCATCCTGATCACTTTATCGATTATTGCCTTGTCCGGGGAGGCGGCCGTCGGGAGAACGTTATCGAAAATGGCCGCATTGATTCTCGGCAAGTTTTATTTTGTGATCCCTTTGATCGGTATTTACATAGGACTGGCCGTCATGATCAACCGGAAATGGCCGAATCGCTGGAATGCGCGGCGCAGCGGCGTGTTGCTGGCAGTGCTTGCGTTTTCCCTGATGAGCACCATTTCGGCCATGGCCCAGAAAATCGCCCCGGCGGTGCCGTTGTCTTCCGGCAACATCATGGGGCAAATCCATCGGGACTTGCAAGGCGCGCTGTTTCATCCATCCGCTGCGGATGCCGGGTTCAGCTTGCTGGGCATGGATATCAGCGGCGGTTACGTGGGCGGGCTGGAGTTTGCTTTGCTGTACTCCTTGTTCGGAATGGCTGGAGCCAAGCTTATCATGATCGTAATGCTGGCGATCAGCTTCATGCTGGTGACCGGACTGTCGTACGTCGATTTGTTTCGCCTGCTGCGTTCCAAATTGGGCGTGCTGGGCGAAAGTCTGGGGAAAAAGATGCGGATGCTGCGGCCGGTACCGGTCCAGGGCAAGGCTAAGCGGATGGAGAAGGCGGTTCCCGCCGTCACGCTGTATGATGAGGATTCGGAGGAGGAGCCTTCCGGCACCGAGCCGGTCGCCGCGGCTGTCCGCAAGAAACCGGTATTTTTTCAACTGCTGAATTTCAAGGCGCGTTCATCCGATGAGGAAGGGAAGGCTTCGGATCGTTCCGAGGCTGATCCGGTGGCGCACGAGGCCGAAAGCGGCGCGCCAACAACGGCGGCAATTAACTGGAATGAGCTGGACTACGCCGGAAGTATGCACAATGAACCGCCTGCAAGTGCTGCGAACGATACCGGTCCGATCATCCGCGACTTCTTCGATCATATCCAGCGAGAAGGCGTGCTGCATGACGATGACGGTGACGAAGCGGAGAATGGCGCCGCGTACCTGGCGCCGAATGCGTCTTCGGCCGAGCCCCGCGATAGGGTGGGAGATGCCATGGAAGGGATGGCGGATGCGGAAGCCGGGGAATCCTCCGGCGGGGGGGCAGGACTGACGGGGGATGCGGAACACGCAGAGGCTCGCGTGGCATCCGCCGATCCGACCGCCGCCGAGGTAATACTGCCGCCCAAACCGGCGCCGAAGCCGTACAAGATGCCTTCGTTCCGCTTGCTGGCCAAACCTGCCGGGGCGGGCAAGTCCGGTGATCAAGCCGATTACATGCAGACGGCTCGCAAGCTGGAAGCCACGCTGGAGAGCTTCGGGGTCAGGGCCAGGGTGCTTGAGGTCGTTCGCGGTCCGGCGGTTACCCGTTATGAGATCCAGCCTGACATCGGCGTGAAGGTCAGCCGGATCGTGAACCTGACGGACGACATCGCCCTGGCGCTGGCGGCGAAGGATATTCGGATGGAAGCGCCGATCCCGGGCAAATCCGCGATCGGCATCGAGGTGCCGAATAACGAAGTATCGCTCGTGACGATGCGCGAAGTGATGGAGACGCCGACGTTTATGGATGCCGAATCCAAGCTGACCATCGCCTTCGGCCGCGACATTTCCGGCCAGACGATCGTCGGCAACCTGGCCAAGATGCCCCATCTCCTGGTGGCGGGGGCGACGGGCTCGGGGAAATCCGTTTGCATTAACGGGATCATCACCAGCATCCTGTTCAAGGCGAAACCGGATGAAGTCAAGTTCATGATGGTCGATCCGAAGATGGTCGAGCTTAATGTATACAACGGAATCCCGCACTTGCTTACGCCGGTCGTCACCGATCCGCGGAGAGCGTCGCTGGCGCTGAAGAAAATCGTCGTCGAGATGGAAAAACGCTACGAGCTGTTCTCCAAATCCGGGGCCCGGAACATTGAGGGCTATAACCAGATGATGAAAGACAACCCCGACGCAATTCTTCCTTATATCGTCGTTATCGTGGACGAGCTTGCCGATTTGATGATGGTAGCCGCGAGCGACGTCGAGGATGCCATCGCCCGGCTCGCGCAGATGGCCCGCGCGGCGGGCATCCATTTGATCATTGCCACGCAGCGGCCGTCGGTGGATGTCATTACCGGCGTCATCAAAGCGAATATTCCGTCGCGGATCGCGTTTGGCGTTTCGTCCCAGGTGGATTCGCGGACGATACTCGATATGGCCGGCGCGGAGAAGCTGCTGGGCCGCGGGGACATGCTTTACATGCCGATGGGCGCTTCGAAGCCGGTTCGGGTACAGGGCGCTTTCATGAGCGACCAGGAAGTCGAGACGATCGTGAATTACGTGCGCGGCCAAGGACAGGCCGAATACGACGAAAGCCTCGTACCCGAAGTGGACGATGAAGTACAGGAAACGGAAGAGGTTCTGGACGAGCTTTACGATCAAGCGGTACAGATCGTACTGGAGGCCAAGCAGGCTTCCGTATCGCTTCTGCAGCGGCGTATGCGCGTCGGGTATACCCGGGCCGCAAGGCTAATCGATTCCATGGAAGCAAGAGGGATCGTCGGGCCGTATGAAGGCAGCAAACCGCGGGAAGTGCTTATGTCTATCGAGCAATACAAAATGGGAAGGATCTCCTCTTGATCTTTGCGGATCGGAGGGATCCTTCCCTTTCATTTTATAGCTTGCCCGACATTTTAGGGTGCATAGGAAGGGACGACGCTTGTCATACTAAAGTTACCCATCCTTGTTAATCCACTAAAAGTGGAGTTCAAAATGACGGTTTTGAGCACCGAGAAGGTTGGATGAAGCCCCCCCGGCTGAATTCAAGATTCGATGTCGAATCCACTTCATGACCTGCTTCGTGATCAAAAGATGACTTTTTGAACTACTTCTAAAAGAAAGGTAGAGCTAAACGTATGAATAAAGCGAAAATATGGTTTGCCTCCTGTTTAGTGCTGCTTTTGTTCGGAATCGGATACGGTGCTCAGGTGCTCCGGCATACGCTGGACGAAGGTATAGACAATACGCATAAAGCGCGGCCCGCATTCAGTGAGC
Organism: Paenibacillus macerans; assembly: GCF_050565405.1. Classification (GTDB taxonomy): domain Bacteria; phylum Bacillota; class Bacilli; order Paenibacillales; family Paenibacillaceae; genus Fontibacillus; species Fontibacillus macerans_B. The sequence continues at coordinate 49,336 of NZ_JBNYYG010000012.1, forward strand.
AAGTGATCGACTATGGAGCTTTCGGCAAAGACGTGTATGAGCTGCAGGGACGGCTGGCTTATCTCGGGTTTTATCACGGTGAGCTGGACAGCTACTTCGGACCGAAGACCCGCGACGCCCTGAAATGGTTCCAGGCGGAATTCGGGATGAAGGCCGACGGCCTGGCCGGGGCGAAAACGAAATTAAAGCTGTACAACGCGACGAAAAATTGGAAGCCGGGCATGGAATACGTAAAATCCGGCGGAGCCAATAAACAACCTGCGGCTGGCACGGACAAGAAGAAAAATACCGGAAATGATCAAGCCAAAGCGGAATCCACGGAACTATCTCCGTCGAATGCCATGGGGCTGTCCGAAAACGACCTGCGGATCATGGCCAATGCCGTATACGGCGAAGCCCGCGGCGAGCCTTTTGAAGGCCAAGTCGCGGTGGCGGCGGTCATTTTGAACCGGGTAAAATCGCCAAGTTTCCCCAATACCGCCTCCGGCGTCATTTTCCAACCCGGTGCATTTACCGCGGTGGCGGACGGGCAAATTTGGCTGGAGCCGAACCAACAGGCGCGTAAAGCCGTACAGCAGGCATTAAACGGCTGGGATCCATCCGGCGGCTGTATCTATTATTTCAATCCGAAAACGGCAACGTCGAAATGGATCTGGTCCCGTCCGCAGGTGAAGACGATCGGAGAGCATATTTTCTGCATGTAAATAGCTGATAGATCAAAGGAGCAGCCGCTTAGCGTCAGGTTGCTTCTTTCCTTTGGATTGGTATAGAATGGAACTGAATTTCATAATGTTGAAAGTTCCGAAAATGGAGGCACTACCTCTAAAGTCTCTTGCAAAGGAGTTTTGGTTTTGAACAAAACAGTATTCGAGCGCGGCAGCGTAGGCCATATCCGCCTTCACGTTCTGCCTACAACCCGATTCAAAACATTTGCCGTCTCCCTTTATGCAGGGTTGCCGCTAAGCGAGCAAACGGTTACGGCTACGGCCCTCACCCCATTCGTGCTGCGCCGGGGTACGGAATCCTACCCGGAAACGACGGAGTTCCGGGAACAGCTGGAGCATTTATACGGGGCAGGCTTTGGATTTGATGTATATAAACGAGGCAATTATCAGATTGTCCAATTTCGGATGGATACGATCAATGATTCTTTCGTGCAAAGCAGCGATTCGCTTCTAGGCAAAAGCTTTGCTTTCCTGGGCGAGGTCGTCACCAAGCCGGCCAAGGAGAACGGGGCGTTTCGGGCTTCTTACGTGGATTCGGAACGGGAATCGGTCCGCAAGAAGCTGGAAGGGATCATTAACGATAAGATCCGCTATGCCGCGGAGCGCTGCACGGAAGAGATGTTTCGCAACGATCCGTACCGGCTTCACCCGCTGGGAGAACGGAGCGAATTGGATGCAATAACGCCGCAATCGCTGTATGCCGCTTACCAAAGCTGGTTAGCGCAGGCTCATCTCGATTTGTACGTTGTGGGCGACACGACGCTGGCCGAGGTGGAAGAGCTGGTTGCGAAGCATTTTAACCTGAGCCGCTCGATTGCGCCGGAGTATCGGCTGGAACAAGTGGAAGTCCGCAGCGGGGAAGTGCGGACGGTCAAGGAAACGCTCGACGTGAATCAGGGCAAGCTGAACCTTGGGCTGCGCACGCCGATTACTTACGCGGATGACCGTTATGCCTCGGCGCTTCTGTACAACGGGATTCTCGGCAGCTATCCGCATTCCAAGCTGTTCATCAACGTACGGGAGAAAGAAAGCCTGGCTTATTACGCCGCATCCCGTTTCGACGGCCACAAGGGGATCGTCGGCATTCAATCGGGCATTGAAATCGCCAATTACGAGAAAGCGCTGAAGATCATCGAGGCGCAGCTGGCCAGCATGCGCGCGGGCGAGATCAGCGAGCTGGAAATGTCCCAAACCAAGGCGATGATTCGCAACAGCCTGCTGGAAATGCAGGATTCCGCGTTCGAAATGGTCGCTTATGATTTTAACCGCGTTTTGTCCGGCAAAGACCGCCCGGCCGAGGAATTGCTCCGCCAGGTGGAGCAGGTAACGCCGCAGGACGTCGTTCAGGCCGCGGAAACCGTCCAGCTCGACACGATATACTTTTTGACAGGCCAAAAGGAGGGGTAGCCGGATGGAAACGATTCAATACGATGCCTTGCAGGAAACGCTATACCGGGAAACGATGGATAACGGCCTTCAGGTCTATGTGCTTCCGAAGCCGGGCTTTCAAAAAACGTACGCCACGTTTTCGACCAAATACGGCTCGATCGATAATCATTTTCGGGTAGAAGGAGAAGCGGACATTTCCGTACCGGACGGCATCGCGCATTTCCTGGAGCATAAAATGTTCGAGGAGCCGGAGGGCGACATCTTTGCCACCTTCGCTTCCCAGGGCGCTTCCGCCAACGCGTTCACCAGCTTTGACCAAACGGTATACCTGTTTTCCGCCACCGAGAACATTCCGGCCAACCTGGAGACGTTGATCAATTTCGTGCAGCATCCTTATTTTACCGATCAGAACGTGGAGAAGGAAAAAGGCATCATCGGACAGGAAATCGGCATGTACCGCGATAACCCGGATTGGCGGGTGTATTTCGGCCTGATCGAAGCGATGTATAAGGTTCACCCGGTTCATATAGATATTGCGGGTACGGTCGAATCCATCGGCACCATCACGAAGGAAACGCTCTACACCTGCTATAACGCGTTTTACCATCCGAGCAACATGCTGTTGTTCGTCGTGGGCGGCGTCGATCCGGAGGAAGTGTTCAAGCTGGTCCGGAACAATCAGGCCCAAAAAGAATATAAAGCGCAGGGAGCGATCGACCGGTTATTTGAGCCGGAGCCTCGCGAGGTTTCGGAGATACGCCGGGAAACACGTTTGCCGGTTTCGCAGCCGAAGTGCCTGTTCGGCTTCAAGGAGACCCGGTTGGGGTTATCCGGAGCGGAACTGGTGCGCCGGGACCTGACCACCAAGCTGGCCCTTGACTTGCTGTTCGGCGCAAGTACCAAGCTGTATCAGAAGCTGTACGACATGGACCTGATTTCCGACAGCTTCGGCCATGAGTACAACAGCAACCCGCATTACGCTTTCTCGGCCATCGGCGGGGATACGAAGGATCCGGACCGGATGCTTGCCGCGATTAAAGAAGAAACGGAAGCGCTGCTGGCCTCCGGCTTCCACCAGGAGGATTTCGAACGGGCGCGGAAGAAGAAGATCGGCGGATATCTCCGCATGCTGAATTCTCCGGAGAACATCGCTCACGAGTTTACCCGTTACCGTTTCCGCGGCGGGGATTTGTTTGCGGTCCTTCCGCTTTACGAATCGCTTACGCTGGATGAAGTCAATGCGCGGCTGCGCGAGCATATCGACTGGAATCAGCTTGCCGTGTCGCTTGTGGTAAGCCCGTAGATGACGCAAGAACATGGGATAGGGAAAAATATCGCGGATATGACCGTCCTCATCACCGGAGCGAGCCGGGGGATCGGCGCTGAGGTGGCGCTGAGGTTTGCTGCGGTCGGCATGAACGTGGTGATTCATTATATGAAGTCGCACGAGGCGGCCAATGAGGTGGCCCGCAAATGCCTTGAGCTGGGCGCCAAAGCCTACACGGTAGCGGCGGATTTGCGCAGCCGGGAGCAAATATTGCGCATGAAGGAACGGCTGGAGAATTACGGGTTATATCCCGATATTGTCGTTAACAACGCGGGCATTTCGCATTATGGACTGCTCTCTGACGTAACGGAAGACACCTGGGACGATGTCATGAACGTCAACTTAAAAAGCGTTTTCTTGTGCAGCCAGCTGTTTATGCCTTACATGATCAGCCAGCGCTTCGGCCGGATCATCAACGTCTCGTCCATCTGGGGAATTTCCGGAGGTTCGTGCGAGGCCGTGTATTCCGCGGCGAAGGGCGGAGTCAACGCCTTTACCAAAGCGTTGGCCAAAGAGCTGGCACCCTCCGGCGTAACGGTGAACGCCGTTGCTCCTGGCGCGGTGAACACGGATATGATGGAGCAATTCGATGCCGATGAGCTGCGGCAGCTGAAAGAAGATATTCCGGCGGGACGGCTGGCTTCGCCGCAGGAAATTTCCTCCCTCGTTTATTTCCTGGCATTACCGGAATCCGGCTATATCACGGGTCAAATTATTAGCCCAAACGGCGGTTGGCTTACCTGAATTCACCGGTTTTCGCAGCATTTTTCTTTGAGACGGGCAAAGCCTTGCGCATAAAACGAACGTTTAAATCACATATTACGACTGTTGATCTTAAATCGCCAAGCGAAGGAGGATTTAATCATGTCAACAGTACTCAAAAATTTCGATACATGGAAGAAATTCCTGGGCGAACGCGTCGAGCATGCGGAAAAAGCCGGGTTCAGCGAAGAAGCTATCGCGAATCTGGCGTATGAAATCGGCGGCTTTTTGGATGACAAGGTCGATCCGCAAAACGATTCCAACCGGGCGCTCAAAGAAATTTGGGACGTCGGGACCGAGGAAGAGCGGAAGACCATTGCTCGTCTGATGGTGAAGCTGGCCAAGAAAAACGCATAGTTTCGCACCGAAAAGCTCCCCTAAAAGGGAGCTTTTCCCCCTTTGTGATCCTCCGCTTGCCTTTCATTTTCATTTTATATATCATAAAACACATATGAACTTTTGTTATCAAAGCTGGAAAGATATGTGTTGAAAAAATTTCCAAAAAATAAGCAGGGATTTAGACCTATTTTGTCGAATGGTGCTAATGAGGAATTGAAGAAGGTGTCGAAATGTTGGAGAAACAGTGGTACTTAGAGTACAAAATACATAAAAACCGCCCGGGACTTTTGGGGGATATCGCTTCTATGCTGGGAATGCTGGAGATCAATATCCTAACGATCAACGGCGTAGAAGGGAAAACGCGGGGACTATTGCTGGAGACCGACGATGACGGTAAAATCGAACAAGTCAGCACCATGCTAAGCAAGGTGGACAGCATAACGGTGACTGCGTTTCGCAATCCGCGGCTCGTCGATTTGCTGGCGGTTCGGCACGGGCGTTATATTGACCGGGATTCCGACGATCGCAAAACGTTCCGTTTTACCCGGGATGAGCTGGGAATACTCGTGGATTTCCTGGGCGAGCTATTCAAGCGGGAAGGGCATCAGGTAATCGGTCTGCGAGGGATGCCGCGCGTCGGCAAAACGGAATCGATTATCGCGGGAAGCGTATGCGCCATGAAACGCTGGACCTTCGTATCGTCGACGCTGCTTCGCCAAACGGTGCGTAGCCAATTGTCCGAAGACGAAATGAACCCTCATAACGTGTTTATTATCGACGGAATCATCAGTACTTTGCGTTCCAACGAGAAGCATCATCAATTGTTGCAGGATCTGATGTCCATGCCCTCGACCAAAGTCATTGAGCATCCGGACGTATTCGTGAAGGAATCCGAATACAATTATGACAATTTCGACATAATTATCGAGTTGCGTAACAATCCGGAGGAACAAATCGTTTATGATACGTTTACGACAATTTACACGGACGATGTGTAATGATACAACCACATAATGAATTCATAGCAGGAGGTGATGGTCGTGTCGGATTTGGGCCAGCAGTTGAGGGAAGCCCGCCTTGCCAGAGGTTTGTCGCTGGAAGACGTACAAGAAATGACGAAAATTCGCAAACGATATTTGGAAGCCATCGAAGCGGGGGATTATAAGGTTCTGCCAGGAAGCTTCTATGTCCGGGCTTTTATCAAAACGTATGCGGAGGCCGTCGGCTTGGATGCGGACGAACTGCTCGCCGAACATCGGCAAAATGTGCCTTCCACTGCTCCGGAACCTACGATGGAACCGGTCATGCAGAAACGCCGCAGCCGGCAGCACACCGACCGCAATTCGAAGTGGCTCTCCACGACGCTGATGTGGTCGTTTGCCGTGCTGATCCTGATCGTAATTTATATGTATTTTACGGTTTGGGGCAACAATTCGGATAAGGCCGATGGCGATTTGACGGATCCTACGCCGGTGACCGAAGGAAAAGCGCCTGCGGGCAACGGCAATAATGCCGGCAAGCCCGGCAACGTCGCGGAAGGCGACGCCATCGGCGGCAACAATGCCGCAAACGGCGGGAACGGGACGGACACCGGTAACGCCGGAGTAGACAACGGTACCGATACAGGCGCCAACACGAACAACGGTAACGGTACCAATACGGGCACGGGCAATACGGGCGGCGATGCCGGAGAGCCCGGCATCGCGGTCGTGGCTGACGGAGAAGAAGGCAACGTCACCAAATACAAAATTCAGAACGCCGGCACCGATCCGGTTCAAGTCGTAATTACGGCAACGGGCGAGAGCTGGGTGGAAGTGCGCAAAGGCAGTAAAAACGGCGAAAAGCTGCAATTCGGCAAAACGAAGGATGGCGACGTTCTGACGTATGACATCGCCCCGGAAGGCTTGTATATTATTTCGGGCAATTCCGCCAATACCGCGATTGCCGTTGCCGGGCAGCCGATCACGGACGGGAAAACGACTTCCCGCTTCTTGCTGAATCTGGATAACGGCAGCACGGGCACCGACAGCCCAATGGGAGATACCGGGACGGATGCCGGAGGCAATACCGCCGGCAACGATAGCGGGAACACTTCGACGGACGGCGAATAAATCGGAGCTTACTTGCCCCGCAAGCAACGGAATCTTTCAAAGCGTTGTTCTAACCAACCGGTTGAACGGCGCTTTTTTTTGCTGGAAATGGCTTAGGGTGACGGATCCACTCGACTTCGCGAAATTTTTTACATATAATTTAATCAAGAAAAGATTGGAAAGCGAAAGGAATGTGACTTATGGCTTCGGAAAGTTCATTTGACATCGTCTCGAAAATGGACATGCAGGAATTAAACAACGCGATCGACCAAACGGAACGGGAAATCGCGAGCCGGTTTGATTTCAAAGGGACCAAAAGCGAACTCAAGCTGGAGAAGGACGTGCTTGTCATCGTTTCCGACGACGATTATAAGCTGGGCGCCGTAATTGATATTTTGCAGTCGAAGATGATCAAGCGGGGATTGCCGATCAAGAACCTGGATTACGGCAAGGTGGAGCCGGCTTCGCTTGGCACGGTGCGCCAACGGATCAACTTGAAGCAGGGCATCGATCAGGAGAACGCCAAGAAAATCAACGTGCTGATTCGCGATTCGAAGCTCAAGGTCAAGAGCCAGATCCAAGGCGACCAAATCCGCGTCACCGGCAAAAGCAAGGACGACCTGCAGGATATCATGCAGATGCTGCGCAAAGCGGATTTGACGGTGGATTTGCAGTTTACGAACTTCAAATAAGGCAAACGGGGTCTCTAGCGGCGTTTACGCGCTGCGTGAGGCCATTTTCATATTTTTGACAGCATCGGTTCCCGAATATTATACTTGTAGAGGTTGTTTAAATCCTTGATATGATGGGGATCATGGCTTGAAAACTGATGGGGGAAAATGTTCATGACGGAAAAAGTTAAAATCGTGACGCTCGGTTGCGAGAAAAATCTGGTCGACTCGGAAATCATGTCGGGCTTGATTGATCAACGCGGGTACTCCCTGGTGGATGACTGCGAGGATGCCACGGTCATTATCGTCAATACGTGCGGCTTCATCGATGCGGCGAAGGAAGAGTCGGTGAATACGATTCTGGAGATGGCCGAGCTCAAGGAGAGCGGGAGGCTCAAAGCGCTGATCGTTTCCGGATGCTTGACGCAGCGATATAAGCAAGCCTTAATGGAGGAGATGCCGGAGATCGACGGGATCGTCGGTACCGGGGATTTTCACCATATCAACCGGATCGTGGACGAGGCGCTCAGAGGCAAAAAGCCGGCTTTGGTCGGCAATCCCGCCTTTAACTACGAGCAGGCGCTGCCGCGCAAGCTGACGACGGCCCGTTACACGACTTATGTGAAAATCGCCGAGGGCTGCGACAATAACTGCACCTTCTGCAGCATCCCGCTGATGCGCGGCAATTTCCGCAGCCGCTCAATGGAATCGATCCTTGAGGAAGTGCGGGGCATGACTGCCCAAGGGGTGAAGGAGATCAGCCTGATCGCCCAGGATTCCACCAACTACGGCACTGATTTGTACGGAGAATTCAAATTGCCTGAATTGATGGATCGGGTCAGTCGAGTGGACGGCATCGAATGGGTGCGGCTGCATTATGCTTACCCCGGCTTTTTTACGGACGAGCTGATCGACATGATGGCCACCAATCCGAAAATTTGCAAATACGTGGATATGCCGCTGCAGCATAGCGAAGACTCGATTTTGAAAAGAATGCGCCGTCCCGGCCGGAACCGCGACACTCGCGAGCTGATCGCCAAAATTCGTTCCCGTATCCCGAACGTTTCTTTGCGGACATCCTTGATCGTTGGTTTTCCGGGGGAAACCGAGCGGGATTTCGAGCGTCTGTGCGACTTCGTGCGCGAAGTGAAATTCGACCGGTTAGGCGTGTTTACTTATTCCAAAGAAGAGGATACGCCGGCGTCGCGTCTGCCTGATCAGGTGGACGAAGAAGTGAAGGAATGGCGGGCCAATACGCTGATGGAAATACAACGGGAGGTTGCCAACGAGAACAGCGGCAGGCACATCGGCCAAGTGGTGGACGTTCTGATCGAACGCTATGACGGCCGCAGCGACGTGTATGTGGGACGTTCTCAGTTCGACGCTCCGGAAATCGATGGAGAAGTATTCGTTACGAATTGCTCCGCGAGTATCGGGGAAATGACCAAGGTGCGGATCACGCATGCTTATGACTACGATTTGTCCGGGGAGGCCGTCCTGTGAATCTGCCCAACCGTATTACCTTAACGCGTATATTTATGATCCCGGTGATGCTGGTCTTCTTGCTGGTGGATGCGGGCTGGCTGTCCCACGAGCTGGTGCTGGGCAGCTATGCGTTGCCGGTGAATCAGCTGATCGCGGCGATTTTGTTCATCGTTGCCGCCAGTACCGACGGGATAGACGGATATATCGCCCGCAAATACAATCTGGTCACCAACTTGGGGAAATTACTGGACCCGCTGGCCGATAAGCTGCTTGTAGGCACGGTATTGATCGGCCTGGTCGCGCTCGGAAAATGCGACGCGTGGATCGCGGTCGTCATCATCAGCCGCGAGTTTGCGGTGACCGGGCTGCGCGAGGTGGCGCTGCTGGAGGGCTCCGTCATCGCCGCCAGCAAGTGGGGGAAAGCGAAAACGATCACGCAAATCATCGCCATTTCGGCGCTGCTGCTGAACAATTTTCCGTTCGAATGGCTGGCATTTCCGTTCGACGATATCGCGATGTGGCTGGCGGCGATCATTACGCTGTACTCCGGCATCGATTATTTCGTAAAAAATAAAAGCGTGCTTTCTTTTTCCAAAGCATAAACTTGGTTGTTGAGCTGAAGCCATAAGGAGGCATGTGAACCATGAAAGCGGAAATCATCGCGGTCGGCACGGAGCTGCTGCTTGGCCAGATCGTGAACTCTAATGCGCAATATTTGTCCCAGGAGCTGGCCGCTCTGGGGATCGACGTTTATTTCCAGACCGTGGTCGGCGATAACATGAACCGGCTGGCTCAGGCCGTGGAGACGGCGACGGGGCGAGCGGATCTGTTGATCTTTACCGGGGGGCTCGGCCCGACGCAAGACGATTTGACCAAGGAGGCGCTGGCCGGGGTCGTGGGGCGCTCGCTGTACATCGACCCGGAGGCGATGGAGAACGTCGACCGTTTCTTCCAGGGTCGCGGCGTGCCGATGACGGAGAACAACCGCCGCCAAGCACTGGCCATCGAAGGCGGTACGCCGCTCCCGAACGAGACCGGGCTGGCCGTAGGCAATGCGATCATACATAACGGCAAGTTTTATATCGTGTTGCCCGGACCGCCGAAGGAAATGAAACCGATGTTCGAGCGCCAGGCGAAGCCTTGGATTCTTCAGCAGGTACTGACCGGGGAGATGCCGATTTACTCCAGAATGCTGAAGTTTGCCGGGATTGGCGAATCGGCGCTGGAGACGAAGCTGCTGGACCTGATCCAGGAGCAAACCGATCCCACGGTGGCTCCTTACGCGAAGGAGGGCGAGGTGACGATTCGCATCTCCACCAAGGCGGCGGACGAACGGGAGGCGATGGCGAAGCTGGATGCGATGGAGCGGGAAATCGCTTCGCGGCTGCCGGAGCACCTATACGCGAACGTCGACGAGCCGATCGAGAAGACGATTCTGGATCTGATGACGGAGCGCGGCTTGACGCTAAGCGCGGCCGAGAGCTGCACTGGCGGACTGCTGATGGAAATGTTCACGGCACTGCCCGGCAGCTCGGCCGTGTTTGCCGGCGGGGTCGTCTGCTATTCCAATGAGATGAAGGAGAAGCTCCTGAACGTACCGCGCGATCTGCTGGAAGGCGAAGGCGCTCCGGGGGCCGTTAGCGCAGAGACCGCCAAGGTATTGGCGGAGCAGGTGCGCCTGACCGTCGGCACCGACTTCGGCCTGTCGATTACGGGCGTCGCCGGACCGAGCCATTCCGAGCGCAAGCCCGTCGGCCTCGTCTACATCGCCATCTCGCGGCGCGGCTCGGATACCGCCGTGTATGAGCTGAACCTCAAAGGCAACCGCGATGCGATCCGCATGCGGGCGGCGAAGACGATCCTGTATCGGTTGTGGGGGGCGCTGCAGGGATAGAGCAGGTGATTACTTTGCTGGCAGGGCAAGTGAATAACGATCTCAGGCCGCTCTTGTCCGCCGCTGATTAGGAAGAGGGATGACGAGCGGCTCTCAAATGCGGACGTAAACTCCCGGAGGGTTCGTTATTCCCTTCCTTAAGTGCAAAGGTATTGCTTATCCAGCAGCGCTTGGGGGTGAGCGGAACTCCCTTCAGCTCATCCTTGCGCTTTGGGGGATATTGGCATATAATCAAGGCACGGAAGAACCGTAGCAAACTGATTCAGTTGTGCTGCGGTTCTTTTTTTGTTGGAGTTGCGGGGAGGAGGGATAGTGGAATATTGGTGTCGGAATTCATTAGCGAATCGGATAGCGGGCCGCCGTGTGAAATGTTCTTACGATCGCTGTTGTACCTCTAGCCGTTCTGCCGGAAAGACCGTTGTCGCCCTTAAGTTAATGTAGTCACTTGATCGCAATCCTGGCGTGTATAGTGTTTGGAGCGCCGGATTGTGTATGAAAAATCGAACATAATTAGTGCCTCGAAGAGGATATTTGAGAAATCTGTATGAAAAATCAAACACATTTGCGCTTAGGAGAGGCAAAATCGAGAAATCTGTATGATAAATCGAATACAATCCATCATTTCAGGTAATTTCGACGAATTTTATATGAAAAATCATACAGATTCATAAACAAGCGCGCTAACTAGTTTGGAGCAAAAGATGAGCGCATTCCCAAAGGGAACAGCGAGGAGGAGCGCCTCTCTCCCTCCTACGTTCCTCCAGTTTGCGGGATTCCAAAGGGCGGCAGGCCCTTGGGGCCCTCCCTTACGGTAAGGGAGGGTTTGGGTGGGATGAGTCAGAGGGTTGAGATATATTTGCGAATGTATGTTCGAAAAAACGCTTGGCAAACATACCAAAACAAGGTATAATTAAAACATAGAAACTCCGTTTGGAATCGTTAATAAATTCATGTATTTTATATCAAATAAGGATGTGAGCTGATTGTCAGATCGTAAAGCGGCGCTGGAGATGGCGCTTCGTCAAATAGAAAAGCAATTCGGTAAGGGTTCGATTATGAAGCTGGGGGAATCGACGCACATGCAGGTGGAGATCGTCCCAAGCGGATCGATCGCCCTGGATATCGCCCTCGGAACGGGCGGGCTTCCTCGCGGTCGGATTATCGAAGTGTATGGGCCGGAATCTTCAGGTAAAACGACGGTAGCGCTGCATGCCATCGCCGAAGTTCAGAAGATCGGCGGACAAGCTGCCTTTATCGATGCCGAGCATGCGTTGGATCCTTCTTACGCCAGCAAGTTGGGCGTGAACATCGATGAATTGCTGCTGTCCCAGCCGGATACGGGGGAACAGGCGCTGGAGATCGCCGAAGCGCTCGTACGCAGCGGCGCGGTTGACGTTATCGTCATTGACTCGGTTGCCGCGTTGGTGCCGAAGGCGGAGATCGAAGGCGAGATGGGGGATTCCCATGTCGGCTTGCAGGCTCGCTTGATGTCGCAGGCTTTGCGGAAGTTGTCCGGTGCGATCAGCAAATCGAAAACGATCGCGATCTTTATCAACCAGTTGCGCGAGAAGGTTGGCGTCATGTTCGGAAATCCGGAAACGACACCGGGCGGACGGGCACTGAAGTTCTATTCGACGGTGCGCCTGGACGTGCGCCGCATTGAAACGATCAAGATGGGCAATGACATGGTCGGGAACCGGACGCGGATTAAAGTGGTGAAGAACAAAGTGGCTCCACCATTCAAACAGGCCGAAATCGATATTATGTACGGCGAAGGCATTTCTAAAGAGGGCAGTATTATTGACATCGGGGTTGAGCTCGATATCGTAGATAAGAGCGGTGCGTGGTATTCATACGCCGGTGAGCGTCTTGGACAAGGCCGGGAGAATGCCAAGCAATATTTGAAGGAGCATCCGGAAATTGCGGATGTGATCGAACGGAAGATCCGGGAGTCCAGCAATTTGACGACATCGGTGGCTCCGGCCTCCGCAAGTGATCTGGAACTCGAAGGACAAGAGGAACAAGCGCTATTCGGAGATGAATAAGCAGGTTGTCATCAAGCGCTCTGACCGCTGGCATTCGCCGGGGCAGAGCGCTTTTGCGTAATAAAGGACGTTTCATTATCTTGCGGACGAATATTTATGACGGGAGGGGCAGCAGGTGAACCAGTGGGGAAAACGAGGGAAACCGGAAGAAAGCAGGGGGTACGGCAAGCAACGAGCCGAGGATCGCGAAATCGTGGATATTTCCGAGGAGTTGTTTTGGGAACCGAGACCGCGCGCGACGGAACGGGATGATGCGGTGCAGGAAGAGGATGCCGGCCTGGACGCAATTCCGGAGGATACGGATCTGACGATCACGTCGGTGCTGATGCTGAAGCGCCCCAAGCATAGATACCGGATCTCTTTCGGAGCTTACGCGCTGGACGTCCATGAGGACGTCATGATCAAATACCGCATGATCAAAGGCGCGGTATTTAACAAAACGGAGCTGGAAGAAATCGTGTCGGCGGACGAACGCCAGCAGGGATATGCCGATGCGTTGAAATATTTAAGCTTAAAGCCGCGAACCGCCTACGAAATTTCCATGCGGCTAGGCGAGAAGGGCTGGGGCGAAGAAACGATTCAGCATGTGATCGAGCGCTTGCATACGGAAGGGTACGTCGATGACGCGGCATACGCGCAGGAATGGGCCTCTCAGCGCGTGAAGAACCGCGGTAAGGGAAAGCTGTGGGTTCGGCATGAGCTGCGCCAGAAGGGGGTCTCCAAGCCGCTGATCGAGGAGGCGCTGGGCGAAGTCAGCGAAGACGATGAATTCGACAGCGCTTTGCAGCTTGGCCTCAAGAAATGGGGAAGCACCTCGGGAGAGCCGTTGGATAAAAAACGGAAAACCGGAGCTTTTTTGCAGCGCAGGGGGTTTAGCGGAAGCATCGTGTCCAAAGTTCTTGGCGAGCTTAGCCGCAAAGAAGGATGGAATGGGATGGACGATGGGTACGAAGAATAAAGGAGCGGGAGGTAACTGCTGTCATTTGCTTGACAATATCTTTTGTCAAATAATAAAATGAACATGAATCCATATCGCGAAAGTCCCTTTTTTCCTTCCAAAATTATGGGCTGCGCATGCGATTCTGTTCTCCAATCATGAAGGCAATGTACATCCGCGATTTTCTGCGGAAGGGTCATGCATAGCATGAAACAGCTGAACTGAATGGGCAAGTCATGAATTTTTTGTATGAATGATGAACCTAAGAAACGTAATTACAACTGCAAACATCCCAAGGAATGCCTTGGAGGAAACAACGGGGAGGTGAACAGATGGCTATTGAAATCTGGATCGTTCTCGTTGCAGCCGCTTTATTCTTTGGGTTCGTGATCGGATATTTTATTCGCAAGTCTCTTGCCGAAGCTAAAATTTCCAGTGCGGAACAAGCTGCCAGTCAGATCTTGGAAAATGCGAAGAAAGACGCAGAAGCACTGAAAAAGGAAACGGTTCTGGAAGCGAAGGACGAAGTCCACAAGCTCAGATCCGAGGCTGATAAAGACATTCGTGAACGTCGGAATGAAATTCAACGACAAGAAAGACGATTGTTGCAAAAAGAAGAGTCGCTGGATAAAAAATTGGAATCGCTTGAACGTAAAGAAGAGCAAGTGGTTAGCAAAGAGAAACGGATCGAAGAAACTCAGCAGCAAATCGACTTGATTTACAAGAATCAGGTTCAGGAATTGGAACGGATTTCGAATCTCACCATGGAAGATGCCCGCACGATCATTTTGAACAATGTCGAGCAGGAAGTTCGCCATGAGACGGCACAGATGATTAAAGACATTGAACAGCAGGCGAAAGAGGAAGCGGACAAGAAATCCCGCGAGATTATTACGCTGGCGATTCAACGTTGTGCCGCCGATCATGTTGCCGAAACTACGGTTTCGGTCGTGACGCTGCCGAACGAAGAAATGAAAGGGCGGATCATCGGCCGGGAAGGCCGGAATATCCGGGCTCTCGAAACGTTAACCGGGATCGATCTCATTATCGACGACACGCCGGAAGCGGTGATTCTGTCGGGCTTTGACCCGATTCGCCGCGAAATTGCCCGCACGGCGCTGGAGAAGCTGGTGGCGGACGGACGGATTCATCCGGCAAGAATCGAAGAAATGGTCGAGAAATCCCGCCGGGAAGTGGACGAACGCATTCGCGAATACGGCGAGCAAGCCACCTTCGAGGTGGGCGTACACGCATTGCATCCTGATTTGATTAAAATTTTGGGACGTCTCAAGTTCCGGACAAGCTACGGTCAAAACGTGCTGAAGCATTCGATGGAAGTTGCTTACCTGGCCGGATTAATGGCCGGAGAACTCGGCGAGGATATCGCGCTGGCTAAACGGGCAGGCTTGCTGCATGATATCGGTAAAGCGCTCGATCATGAAGTGGAAGGGTCTCATGTCGAAATCGGCGTGGAGCTGGCAAAGAAATACAAAGAGCATCCGGTGGTCATCAACAGTATCGCGTCCCACCACGGCGATTGCGAAGCAACTTCCGTGATTGCCATGCTGGTTGGCGCGGCCGACGCTTTGTCGGCGGCAAGACCGGGCGCGCGGCGCGAAACGCTGGAAACGTACATTCGCCGTTTGGAGAAGCTCGAGGAGATTTCCGAGTCGTTCGAAGGCGTCGAGAAGTCGTTTGCCATTCAGGCAGGCCGCGAGGTGCGTGTAATGGTGCAGCCGGATAAGATCGACGATGCGGAAGCATTCCGCTTGGCGCGCGACATCACCAAAATGATTGAAAGTGAACTGGATTACCCGGGTCATATCAAAGTTACCGTCATCCGCGAAACGCGGGCGGTTGAATACGCCAAGTAAAGGTTATGCTGAAAAGTGGCCCCTCGCGGGCCGCTTTTTCATTGCCTGGACGACCGGTGGGCTGCCAATGGGCTGCCCGCAGGTCAGTTGTTAGAGGAGGGAACATCATTAAAGTTCTGTTTATCGGAGATATCGTAGGGAATACGGGACGCAAAGCGCTGAAAGCCACATTGCCTCATCTTAAATCGAAATACAATCCGCATATCATTATCGCCAACGGCGAGAACGCGGCGGCAGGGCGCGGCATTACCGCCGGCATCGCCAAGGAGTTTTTCGATCAGGGCGTTCACGGCTTAACGATGGGCAATCATACGTGGGACAATAAAGAGATTTTTGATTTTATTGATGACGAACCGCGCATGGTACGTCCGGCTAATTTTCCCCCGGGCACCCCGGGACTCGGCTCGACGGTGATCAAAGCGAACGGCAAGGAGTTGGCCGTGGTCAATTTGATGGGCCGAACTTTTCTGCCGGCGATCGATGACCCCTTCCGCGCCGCGGATGAAATCATCGGCCAGCTGTCCAAAAAACACAAATGCATCCTGGTCGATTTTCATGCCGAAGCCACTTCGGAGAAAATCGCCATGGGCTGGCATCTCGATGGCCGCGCCTCGCTTGTCGTCGGTACGCATACGCATGTGCAAAGCAATGACGATACCATCCTGCCGCAAGGAACGGCCTATTTGACCGACGCCGGCATGGTCGGCTCCCGCGAGGGCATCCTTGGCATGGAGCGTACCGCGGTCCTGCGCAAGTTCACGACCCAGCTCCCGGTCCGGTTCCAGGTTTGCGAAGGCAAATGGCATTTTCACGCGGTGCTCGTCGATCTCGACGACGCTACCGGGAAAGCGCAAAAAATCCAGAAAATCCGCCTCCTGGAGGATGAGTGGTTGATGGATTAAGAAGCTGCGGAAGTGCGCTTCCATATCATTCCAAACGCCAATAAGTCCATGATATCAAGGCCTCCCGAAACTTCCCCCCGGGGAAAAAGAAGGAATTATTTGAGTTCTCACGAATATCTTCTAAGTAGTGGAATCAAACGACTATTCCCAGGGAGGTACTAACCATGGAAGTATTAAAAGTTTCAGCAAAATCCAACCCCAACTCCGTTGCCGGTGCGCTAGCCGGAGTTCTAAGAGAACGTGGCGCTGCTGAACTTCAGGCCATTGGGGCTGGGGCTCTCAACCAAGCCATCAAAGCCGTAGCGATCGCCCGGGGATTCGTCGCACCAAGCGGTGTCGACTTGATTTGTATTCCGGCATTTACCGACATTGTGATCGATGGCGAGGACCGTACAGCCATTAAGCTGATTGTAGAACCAAGATAATCGTTTCGATAGAGATGACGCCTGTTTACTCTTGTAGACAGGTTTTTTTGTATTTCCGGAAATCAATAGGAAGAGGAGGAATGGTCATGAAGTTGCCGGTCATCGATTTTCATTGCGACGCCTTAAGTAAAATGCAGCTTGATCCCAAACTCGACTTTGCTAAGGATAAGAGGCTGGACGTCAACCTTCGGCGTTTGGAGGAAGGCGGGGTGGGGCTGCAGTGCTTTGCCGTCTATCTGTCCGAGCGCCTCGGCACCCCGAAGATGGAGCATATCTTGGACCAGCTCGGCCTGTTCCGGCAACAAATCAATCGCCTTGGCATAACCCCGGTCAGCCATGCCGAAGACTTGGAGGCACTGGAACAATCCGGCGGGACGGGAGGGCTGCTGTCCCTGGAAGGCGCCGATGGGCTGGAGGGAAACCTGCACTACGTGCAGGTGTGTTATGATCGGGGCGTACGTTTTCTCGGCCTGACCTGGAATTTCGCCAACTGGGCGGCTGACGGCATCATGGAGCCCCGGGGTCGCGGTTTTACGCCAGCCGGGCTGGAGCTTGTAAAGAAATGCCATGATTTGGGGATGATTCTTGACGTATCGCATTTATCGATCAAAGGTTTTTGGGAGCTGCAAGAGATCGCCGAGTCAGCCGGCAAGCCGTTTATCGCCTCGCACTCCAATGCCTACAGCGTATGTCCCCATGCCCGGAATCTGCGCGACGATCAGATCCAGGCCATCGTCAAGCTGGGCGGGCGAATCGGCGTTACCTATGTCCCTTGGTTCGTCAAAGAGGGGACAAACGCGTCCAGCCGCGATTTGCTGCCGCACATTGAACGGATTTGCTCACTCGGCGGGTCAGGGAACATCATGTTCGGCTCGGATTTCGACGGGATCGAATCGCATTTAAGCGATTTGCAGCATGCGGGACATTACGCCAAATGGCAGGAAACGCTATTGAATTATTACCCGGAAGAGCTTGTCCGCGGATGGTTGTACGACAACGCAGCCTCGTTCCTGCGGGCATGGTTGCCCTCTCATAAGAAAGCGCTTTAATCCATCCATTTACGAGATCGAAATGATCGAAAACTACTATATGAAAAAAGGCTAGAAAACGCTTGCTTTTTACGTAGTTGAGACATAAAATTGACATGACTCTGAAACAGAATGTTCACAAACAACGAGGCGGAATGTGATCTCTTGCACGTTAACATTCGAAACTGAACTTAATTCTATTTTTTCCATTGCGATACGTTTAAAGGGGTGGGCGATCTTGATTAGTCAATTGTCTTGGAAGATCGGTGGTCAGCAAGGAGAGGGCGTTGAAAGTACGGACCGGATTTTTTCGACGGCCTTGAACCGGTTGGGATACTATTTGTACGGGTACCGGCATTTCTCTTCCCGTATTAAGGGCGGGCATACCAACAATAAAATCCGGATTAGTACTAAGCCGATTCGTGCGATTTCCGACGACTTGGACATCTTAGTCGCTTTTGACCAGGAAAGTATCGATTTGAACGCGCAGGAACTGCGCAGCGGCGGAGTAATCGTGGCGGACGCCAAGTTTGGTCCAACGGTTCCGGAAGGCGTGGATGCACGTTTGTTCCCGGTTCCGATCACGAGCATCGCGGAAGAACTCGGTACTTCGCTAATGAAGAACATGGTGGCTTCCGGTGCATCCTGGGCGTTGCTCGGGCTTCCGCTCGAGGTGTTCAATAAAGCGGTGGAAGAGGAATTCGGCCGCAAAGGGCCAGCGATCGTGGAGAAAAATATCGAAGCGGTAAAACGGGGCGCGGATTACGTGCTGGAGCTTGCGGGAGGTCCCTTGGACGAATTCAAGCTTGAGCCGGCCGACGGCAAGCAAAAGCTGTTCATGATCGGCAACGATGCCATCGGACTTGGGGCCGTAGCGGCGGGTTGCCGGATAATGAGCGCATACCCGATTACGCCAGCTTCTGAAATTATGGAATATTTGATTAAGAAGTTGCCGAAGTTCGGCGGAACGGTCGTACAAACCGAGGACGAAATCGCCGCGATTACGATGGCGATCGGCTCGAGTTACGCCGGAGTCCGGACGATGACGGCTTCGGCCGGTCCCGGCCTGTCCCTGATGATGGAGGCCATCGGCCTGGCAGGGATGACGGAGACACCGGTCGTGATCGTCGATACGCAGCGGGGCGGCCCGAGCACGGGGTTGCCGACGAAGCAGGAGCAGAGCGACATCAACGCGCTGATTTACGGCACACATGGGGAAATCCCCAAAATCGTGCTGGCGCCTAGCTCGATCGAAGAATGTTTCTACGACACGGTGCAAGCCTTCAACCTGGCGGACAAATATCAGGTCCCGGTCATTTTGGCTACGGATTTGCAATTGTCTCTTGGCAAACAATCCTGCGAAATGCTCGATTACAGCAAAGTAACGATCGATCGCGGTTATCTCGTGAAGGATATTCCGGATCGCGAAGATTCGAGCATGTTCAACCGCTATGCTTTCACGGAGAACGGCATCTCTCCTCGCGTGCTTCCCGGCGAGAAGAACGGCATTCACCATGTGACCGGCGTCGAGCATGACGAGTCGGGCCGTCCGTCGGAAAGCACGGTCAACCGGAAGAAGATGATGGATAAAAGGCTGCGCAAGCTGGCTCAGCTGGAAGTGGCCGATCCGATTCTCCTGCAGGCTCCGCATGCCGAGCCGGATGTATTGATCATCGGCATGGGATCCACGGGCGGCACGATCGATCAAGCTAGAGGGCATCTGGAAGCGGATGGCGTGAAGTCCAACCACATGACGGTACGCCTGCTGCATCCGTTCCCGACGGAGCAAGTGCTGCCGCAAATCGCCAAGGCGAAGAAGGTAGTCGTCCTGGAAAACAATGCGACGGGACAGCTGGCGAACCTGATCAAGCAAAACGTCGGACATCACGACAAAATCGTGAACGTCCTGAAATATAACGGCAATCCGTTCCTTCCTTCCGAAGTCTATGAAGAGTGCAAGAAGGCATCCGGGAACAAAGCGCAGGAGGAGTTGGTGAAAAATGGCAACCTTTAAGGAGTTTCGTAATAACGTAAAACCTAACTGGTGTCCGGGCTGCGGCGATTTCTCCATCCAAGCCGCCATCCAGCGGGCTGCGGCGAACGTCGGCCTCGAGCCGGAGGGCCTGGCCGTCATTTCCGGCATCGGCTGCTCCGGGCGCATTTCCGGATACATTAACGCTTATGGCTTGCACGGCATTCACGGCCGCGCGCTGCCGATCGCCCAAGGCGTGAAGCTGGCCAACCGCGATCTGACCGTCATCGCCTCCGGCGGCGACGGCGACGGGTTTGCGATCGGGATGGGGCATACGGTCCATGCGATCCGCCGCAATATCAACATTACGTACATCGTCATGGATAACCAGATTTACGGGTTGACCAAAGGACAAACGTCCCCGCGCAGCGGCGAGGGCTTCAAGACGAAAAGCACGCCGGAAGGTTCGGTGGAATCGACGTTATCGCCGCTCGAAATCGCCTTGGCGTCCGGAGCGACTTTCGTGGCCCAGTCGTTCTCCAGCGATCTGAAGCAGCTGACCTCCCTGATCGAACAGGGCATCCAGCATGAAGGCTTTTCGCTCATCAACGTGTTTAGTCCTTGCGTCACCTTCAACAAGGTGAACACGTACGATTGGTTCAAGGAAAACATCATTAACCTGGAGACGGTTCCGGATTACGATCCAAGCAACCGCGCGATGGCGATGGCGAAGCTGATGGAGACGGGCAGCATGATCACCGGCCTCATCTACCAGAACAAAGAGAAAAAAAGCTACGAGAATTTGGTGCACGGCTTCAAACCGGAGCCGCTGGTTTCCCAGCAGCTCGCTTTATCGGAAAATGAGTTTGACAATCTTGTAGCAGAATTCAGATAATAACCCAAAAGGCGTCCATTTCCGATGGACGTCTTTTCCTTTTTGTCGACAATAGGTGTATAATGGATTCCGATGTGAATCGTCATCGACATAGAGAATATACGAGGAGTGTTTGCAAAAATGAGCAAGACTGTAAATGTCGGCGTTTCCGCACGTCATATCCATCTCACGCAAGAGCATATCGAAATTTTATTCGGACAAGGTTATCAGCTTACCGAATTCAAGCCTTTGTCCCAACCGGGGCAATTTGCTGCGAACGAACAGGTAGCTGTCATCGGACCGAAAGGCGGGTTCGATAAAGTCCGCATTCTGGGCCCGGCCCGTCCGGCTTCTCAACTGGAAATTTCCCGCACGGACTCCTTTGCGATCGGCGTGAAGGCTCCGGTTCGCGAATCGGGCAACATTGAAGGTACGCCAGGCATTACCGTAAAAGGTCCTGCCGGCGAGATCGAATTGGACAAAGGCGTTATCGTCGCAGCACGCCACATCCACTTCCATACCTCGGATGCCGAGAATTGGGGCATTCAAGACAAGCAGCTGCTGAAGGTTCGTTTGGGCGGAGAACGCGGTTTGGTATTGGAGAACGTCATCGCGCGCGTATCGGACAACTTTGCGCTGGATATGCATATCGATACGGACGAAGCGAACGCTGCCGGCGCCAAAACCGGCGATACGGCGGAAATCATCGATTAGTCCGCAAACAGCGTTAAATAAAGCGAAGGGCTTGACCCCGGCAGCTTGCTGCTGAAAGGTCAAGCCCTTTTTGCGTTGCCTATGCAAGGAGATCAGGCTTCGATCGATACGGCGTGGGCGATGCAGGGAATGCTTTCTCCTTGCTGGAAGGAGAGGGGGGAGAGCAGTGCCCCGGTAGCCACGACGAGAATCCGTTTCAGTTCGCCGCGCTTTATCCGGTTCAGCAGATGCCCATAAGTAACCACTGCCGAACAAGCGCAGCCGCTGGCCCCGGCCTGAACCTGCTGCTTCTCGTAGTTATAGATCATCATGCCGCAGTCTTGGTAGGTCGTTTGGTTGATCGGGAAGTTATGGCGCACGAACAGGTCGTTGGCGATCGCGAACCCGACCTTGGACAGATCGCCGGTGACGATCAGGTCGTAGAAGGAAGGTTCGATTTGTAAGTCGCGGAAATGGGCCTGAATCGTATCGACTGCCGCCGGCGCCATCGCCGCGCCCATGTTAAACGGGTCGGTAATCCCCATATCGATCACTTTGCCGATCGTGGCCGATGTGACCGACGGTCCATCGCCTTTGGGCGACAGTACGGCCGAACCGGAACCGGTTACGGTAAACTGTGCGGTCGGCGGCTTCTGCGAGCCGTATTCCGTCGGATAACGGAACTGCTTCTCCACGCTGGCGTTGTGGCTGCAGGTGCCGGCTACGGCGTATTGGGCTCCGCCCGAATTGACGACATAGGCGGCCATCGCCAGCGTCTCCATCGAGGTCGAGCAAGCGCCGAACATGCCGATGTACGGAATGCTTAACGTTCGCGCGGCAAAGCTGTTGCTGATGATCTGGTTCATCAAATCGCCGCCAAAGTAGAACTGGATCTGCTCTTTCGTGAGCCCGGCGTGTTCGATCGCCAGCGTCGCCGACTCCTCGAGCAGCGTTTTTTCGGCTTTCTCCCAGCTATCCTGGCCGAGGTACAGGTCGGCATGAATAATGTCGAAATCCTCGGCAAGCGGCCCTTGGCCTTCAAACGGACCAACCACGGTGGCGGTACTGATGATTTTCGGTTTGTTCTCGAACACCCAGCTTTGATGGCCCTTCAGCATCTCAGTGACCTCCTCCCGCGTATCCCGGAACAAACACGGCATATATGATTCCGACGATAAAAGCCGCTACCGTACCGAAAACGATGACGGAGCCGGCCAATTGGAACATGCCTGCGGCTACGCCGAGCACCAGCCCTTCGGGGCGGTGTTCAATCGCCGTTGAGGCCATGGAGTTGGCAAATCCGGTGACGGGAACGGCGGTGCCGGCTCCGGCCCATTGGGCGATTTTATCATAGACGCCAAAGCTCGTCAGGAGCACGGAAATGATGACGAGAACGGCCACCATCGGATTGGCGGCTTCTTTTTCGCTCATGCCGGCAAAATGGATGAAAGCCTGACGGATGCATTCTCCGAGCACGCAAATCAGCCCGCCGACCAGAAAGGCCCGCACGCAGTTGACGGCTATGGGTCGCTTCGGCTCGTGGGAGTTCGCCAACCGCTGATACTGCTGCTGCGTCGGGGTCAACTGCTTATTTTTTTTCTTGGCCATGCTCCCAATCCTCCTATTGAATTAATAACGGTTTGACCTGATCGATCACCTGCTGCAGGTTGGATGAGCAGTCCCCGTAAAGCTTCTTCGCGGCTTCCTCCTCGGTGGAGAGGGCGAACATTTCCAGATCGGCTTCGCATTTTTTCAACTGGGCCAGCAAAACTGCTTTTTCCTGCGGTTGCGGAACTGTTAACTGATCGTCGTACAAATCGGCATAAAATTGTCCATAGGCGTCGACTTGCCCTAGGTTCACGTTGTCCAACGAGACGCCCAGCTTCTCCAGTTCGGTGTTCAACCAATGGCGATTCAGCCCCAAAGTGGCCAGCGGCTCGTCCATGATTTTTCCATCGATAATTACCGTTTGCGGCTCCGGCTCCGGAGCGACTTTCAGGCCTAATTGCGAGGGAGTAAGCGGCTGGTATTCATTTTTCAACAGCGCGTTGATTTCCCCGTCCGGCTCGATGACCGCAAACTCCACCTCGGCCACCTTGAAGATGCTCTTTTTCCGCAACTGCTCCATTAGTTCCTCGTTGCTTAATTTCTCCTTTTTCAAGTTATCCTCAAGGATCTTCCCATCCTTAATTAGCACGGTACTACTGCTGTCGATCAAATCCCGGGCTTTCTTGCTTTTGATCTGCAGGTATTCGATCCCGAGCGAAACGAGGAACCAGACAGTCACGGCAATCAGGCCGAGATACCAGTCCGTATCCACGTCAAGGGAAATATAAGCGGTAATGCTGCCGATCGTAATCCCGGTAATATATTCGAAAAAGGAAAGCTGGGAAATCTGCCTTTTCCCGAGCAATCGGGTGAGCAGAAGCAACACGAGCGCGGCAACCAACGTTCTGACGACGATTTCCAACCATAACGGCATTACGGATCCTCCTTTCGGCCTCATTCAGTTAACAATACAAGGTGAGATAATCCAATTATGTGCGAGCGCAAGAGGTTTTACTAAGACAAAATGTGGAAAAGTGCAGGTCGCATGAATCGGCTTTCGTCAGGTAAAATTATGCTTTGTCCGAAGGATCATACTATTAGTGCAAGTTCAAAAAGTCGGCTTTTCAGCACCAAGAAGGTTGGATGAAGCAGGGGCTGAGTAGCGGAGCGTAGACAGATCTACGTGAGCAACGGAAGATCCGGCTGAATTCAAGATTCGATGTCGAATCCACTTCTTGAACTGCTTCGTGATCAAAAGATGACTTTTTGAACAACCTCTATAACTAAAGGTGGTGAAAGAATGACAGTAGCAGCCCAAGTGAAAACGACGCTGGCCTCGCTGAAAAGCGCTCAAGCGAACCTGGAGCAATTCGCTTTGAATACGCAAAACCAACAAGCTAAGGATTTGTTTACGCAATGCGCGCAACAAACGCAGCAAATCGTTACGCAAGTGGAGGGACGCGTTCAAGACTTGGAAAACGAAGAGCCACAATATAAAGGCTTCTAGTCCGCCCGACGGTAGCATGTACTTCACATCACAGTCGCTAGTCACGATGGCCCGTTCAAGAGAACGGGCTGTTTTTGCGTGCAGTCGACCGGCTCCGAAAGCCCTTCCTTCTAAGCTCCCGCAGGGTCTTTATCTGGATATCCGGGCCGCCCCATGCTATAATTTAGTGTAATGCATTTTTAGTGATGAACGATTTCCACCCATAAAGAACGAAGATAGATTGGTAAAGGAGTGAGCGGGCAGCATGGCTAAGGAAACCAAGGACTACTCCAAATATTTTGACTTCTCGGACGCCCGGGTCATTTCGGAGGATGAGCGGGGGAAGAAGATCAGAATTCGCGGGAGGGACATTCAGATCCTGTCAGAACCGAACCACCGAATGGAGAAGCAACGCGGGAAAGAGGATGTGCAAGTCCTTTACGACAATGCGGTTCCGGAAGAAATGCAGGGGATCGGAGCGGGCAAGCACTATATTGTCTACACGTTCGGCTGCCAAATGAACGAGCACGATACGGAGACGATTAAAGGACTGCTGGAGCAGATGGGCTATCGTCCGACGGAAGACCGCAAGATCGCCGACATCATCTTGCTCAATACGTGCGCCATTCGGGAGAACGCCGAGGATAAAGTATTCGGCGAGTTGGGCCATTTGAAAGGGCTGAAGACGGAGAAGCCGGATCTGTTGCTGGGCGTTTGCGGCTGCATGTCGCAGGAGGAAGGCGTCGTAAAGCGGATTTTGCAGAAGCACGGTTTTGTGGACATGATTTTCGGCACGCATAACCTTCACCGTCTGCCGTACTTGATCCAGGAAGCCCTGTTCAGCAAGGAAATGGTCGTCGAGGTGTGGTCCAAGGAGGGCGACATCATCGAAAACCTTCCTAAGAAACGCGAAGGCATGCGGGCGTGGGTCAACATCATGTACGGGTGCGACAAATTCTGTACTTATTGCATCGTGCCTTTTACCCGGGGCAAGGAGCGCAGCCGCCGTCCGGAGGACGTCATCGCGGAAGTGCGCGAACTGGCGCGTCAGGGGTATAAAGAGGTCACCCTGCTTGGTCAGAACGTGAACGCGTACGGAAAGGATTTTACCGATATCCGCTATACGTTCGCGAATCTGATGGATGATATCCGCCGGATCGATATTCCGCGCGTTCGTTTCACCACTTCGCATCCGCGCGATTTCGACGACGCGCTGATCGAGGTGCTGGCGAAAGGCGGCAACCTGGTGGAGCACATCCATCTGCCGGTGCAATCGGGCAGCAGCGAAGTGCTGAAGAAGATGAGCCGCAAATATTCCCGCGAGCACTATCTCGAGTTGGCGCGGAAGATCAAGGCCAAGATTCCGAACGTCGTGCTGACGACGGACATCATCGTCGGGTTCCCGGGAGAGACGGAGGAGCAGTTCGAGGAGACTTTATCCCTCGTGCGCGAGGTAGGTTACGATTCCGCGTACACGTTCGTGTATTCCCCGCGGGAGGGCACCCCGGCCGCCGTGATGGAGGACAATGTTCCGTTCGAAGAGAAGAAGGCGCGCCTGGCCCGGTTGAACGACACGGTGAACGAATTCAGCCGGCGCAGCAACGATGAGCTGCGCGGCCAAATCGTCGAGGTGCTTGTCGAGGGCGAGAGCAAAAACAACTCAAACGTATTGTCGGGCCGAACCCGCACGAACAAGCTCGTTCATTTCGAAGGCGGAGCCGATTTGATCGGCACGTTCGTGTACGTAGAGATTACGGATCCGATGACCTGGTATATCAAAGGCAATATCGTCACCCAAACCGCCAATTTGGCATAACGCAAGGAGGAAATGACTATGGAGCATAATGACCAAACCGATTGCGGTATTCCCAAGTTCGATTCCCGGGATCTGGTGATCCGCGAGGATATTATGAGCAAAGCCAAGGAATTGGCCGAGTTGATCGGCACCAGCGAAGAAGTGCAACAGTTCCAAAAAGCGGAGAAGATGATTCAGCAGCATGAACGGGTGCAAGGGCTGATCAGCGCGATCAAGAAAAAACAAAAGGAAATCGTTGCGTTCGAAAGCTTTCAGAATCAGGCAATGGTGCAAAAGATCGAACGCGAAATCGAGGAGCTCCAGGATGAACTTGACGGCATTCCGCTCGTGACGGAGTTCCAGCAAAGCCAAAGCGATATTAATTACTTGCTGCAGTTGGTCGTTTCCGTGATCCGCGACACGGTCTCCAGCAAAGTCAATGTGGAATCGGACAGCAGCGAACCGGCCGTGACATCCGGCTATGGGGAGTAATTGGCAATAGGACGGTGCGGAGGTAAGCCCTTCCGCACTTTTTTGAATCCAGTTATCGCTGGCGGCTTTTGATTGAACGGCCGATTCTTCGGAATATTATATTTATATATAGACAAAGAGATGGGATGGATAGGGGGACACACCATGAACTGGAGTGAGGAAATACGGCAACGCGACGAGCAATCGTTCTGGGGATTGCTGGGGCTGCATCTCCTTTCGGCAGAGAAGGACCGCGTGGAGATTGGCTTAACGGCGGGAAGCTCCCATTTGAATTCCATGGGCATCGTCCATGGCGGGGTATTGTCCTCCATGATGGACCAGGCAATGGGGACGCTCGTGGCTACAGTTAAGGGAAGGTTAGGGGTGACGACTCACTTGAACGTCAATTTCCTTAGCCCGATGCGTACGGGAGAGCTGGTGGCATCGGCTTATCCACTGCATGAGACCCACCGCACGATGACGCTTCGATCCGAGATCCGGGACGGGGAAGGCACGCTCGGCTGCATCTCGACGGCTACCTTCCGTTTGCCTAAATAACCGGGAACTCGGCCCCGTTTGCTTTATTTCGGAATGCCAGGCTTTAGCTTACATAACTGGCGTTATCCTATGACTATGTGGTGATACGTGATGAACAATGAACAAGAGCAGGGGAAACTAGTTAATGAGGTTAAGAAATATCGCACGCCGGACGGCATTCCGGCCGACATCGTCATGTTCACGTTAGCGAGGCAGGAACGCAAAGCATCCACCAAGTCGCTGCCGCGCTTTGACCTGAAGGTCATGCTGATCCGCCGGCGGAGTTGGCCGTTTGCCGGGGCTTGGGCCTTGCCGGGCGGTTTCTCGCAGGAGGATGAATCGTTGTATGAGACGGCGAGGCGCGAGCTGAAGGAAGAGACGGGCGTGGACGGATCTCATCTGGAATATTTAGGCGTATACAGTAAACCGGGGCGCGATCCGCGCGGGTGGATCATCTCGCACGCTTTTTTTGCGCTGGTCGAGGAATGGGTGCTGGAGAAACGACAATCGGCGGACGATGCCCAGGAGGTCGGCTTGTTTACCGTGGGAGAAGCGCTGGAGGATTTGCAGTTGGCTTTCGACCATCGCGAAATTTTGCAGGACGCCTATAAGAGAATCCAGCAGCAAATGCTGCATACGACCATCGCCAAACAGTTTCTGCCGCCGCATTTTACGCTGGGCGAACTGTACCAGGTGATCCAGACCGTCGTTCCGGATTTTGCCGAGCTGAATTTCATCCGCAAAATTACATCGACGCGCAGCCGTCAGGGGATATTGGAGGAAGTTCGGGACGAGAACGGCAAACCGATGCTGTCCAATCAGTATTCGCAGCGTCCGGCGCAATTGTACCGGTTTACCGATTTTACGCCGCAGCTGTCGATTTATACCTGACCTCTGGATTTTACATGATGGTTTATGAAGCGGAGCGGAGAGGTGAAGAGAAGATGAGGGCTTTGATCGTCATCGATTTCACGAATGATTTCGTGAACGGGAATCTGCCGGTCGGAGAACCGGCAATTGAGATTGAACCGGCGATTTGCCGCTTGACGGAGACCTATGCCGCACAGGGGGATTTCGTTGTCATGGCGGTAGACCTGCATGAGCGCGAGGATCGGTGGCATCCGGAAACGAAGCTGTTTCCGCCCCATAATCTGCGGGGCACGTCGGGCCGTGCGCTTTACGGCAGATTGGCCGAGGTTTACGAGCGGAACAAGGAACGGATTTACTGGATGGACAAAACGAGGTACAGCGCTTTTTGCGGTACGGACCTGGAGCTGAAGCTGCGGGAACGCGGGGTCACCGAAGTGCATTTAATCGGCGTATGCACGGATATTTGCGTGCTGCATACGGCCGTGGATGCCTATAACAAAGGTTTTGTCATCACGGTTTACGAGGATGCGGTCGCCAGCTTTAACCCGGAAGGCCATGCCTGGGCGTTGGAGCATTTCCGCGGCAGTATGGGAGCGAACGTAACGAACAGCCAGAGAGGATGAACGACGATGCCTACCGAGGGATTAGCACTGCATACCGACAAATATCAGATCAATATGATCTACGCGCATTGGATGAACGGCACGCATTTGAGGAGAACGGTGTTCGAGGCCTACTTCCGAAAGCTGCCGTTCGGCAACGGGTATGCGGTATTTGCAGGCCTTGAACGGATCGTGGATTATATTCGCGGGTTGCGCTTTACCGAGGAGGACCTCGGCTATTTGGCCAAACAGGAAGAAGGATATAAGCCGGAATTTCTCGACCTGCTGCGCCGCTTTGAATTCCACGGCACGCTACTGTCGATGGCGGAAGGGGCGCTTTGTTTTCCGAACGAGCCGTTGATTCGCGTGGAAGGAACGATCATGGAGACCCAACTCGTCGAGACGGCGCTGCTGAACTTCATGAATTTTCAAACCTTGATCGCGACCAAAGCGTCGCGCGTGAAACGGGTGGCCGAAGACGACGTCCTGCTCGAGTTCGGCACGCGCCGGGCGCAGGAAGCCGATGCGGCGATTTGGGGGGCTCGGGCTGCGTATATTTCCGGTTTTGACGCAACCTCCAATTTGCTGGCCGGCGAATCCTTCGGGATTCCGACGAAAGGGACGCACGCCCATTCCTGGGTGCAAATCTTCGATTCGGAATTGGAGGCTTTCGAACTGTACGCGAAAGCAATGCCGGATCAGGTATCGTTATTGGTCGATACGTTCGACACGCTCAAGAGCGGCGTGCCGCATGCGATCCGGACCGCCAAAATGCTGGAAGCGGCCGGAAAACGGTTGAACAGCATCCGCCTGGACAGCGGCGATTTGGCGTACCTGTCGATCCAGGCACGCAAGATGCTGGATGAGGCAGGACTTCCCTACGTAAAAATCGTGGCTTCCAACGATCTTGACGAGAATACGATCTTTAACCTCAAGGCGCAGGGGGCTAAAATCGACATTTGGGGCGTTGGCACGCAGCTGATTACGGCTGCCGACCAACCCGCATTGGGCGGCGTGTATAAACTGGTGGAGCGGGAGAAGGACGGCCGGATGCAACCGACGATCAAGATTTCCGGCAACCCGGAGAAGGTGACCACACCGGGCAAAAAAGACGTACTGCGCATCGTCAACAAAGGCAGCGGAAAGGCAATCGCCGATTACGTCTGCTTCCCGCATGAGCAGCAGGCCCGCACCGGCGGGAATCTACGGTTGTTCGATCCGGTTCATCCGTACATCAAAAAAGCGGTGAAGGACTTCGAAGCGGTGCCGATGCTGCAGCCGATCTTCGAGAACGGCAAGCTGGTCTATGAACTGCCGACGCTGGAAGAGATACGCCAATACCACCGGGAGCAGTTGAACCTGTTCTGGCCGGAATATCTGCGGAAGCTGAATCCGGAAATATTCCGCATCAGCTTGAGCCAGGAAGCATGGGAGTTAAAGCAAAAGATGATAGAGGAATATATGTTGCAGCTGGAAGAGTAGAAGCGGAAAGCGCAGCTGCGCCGCAAATAAAAAGATTGCTTGGCCGAAGGATGGCGGAGCAATCTTTTTTTGGCGTGGAAATTATTTCTCGGGAAAGCGCAAAAAGCGCTATAAATCGGCTTGGTTGCCCGCCAAATTCGACAAGTGATCCGAGGTGATTCATTGCGTTAATGGTCCCCTTCGTATTTGGCAAAATAATGCGCAAACAAAATATCGATATGCCGTCCGATGGCCTCCTTGCCTGGACGGTTGTCCAAATGTTTAATTTGCTGGGCCATAATGATCGGGAATAACACGGCTGCGTTAATTTGCATCATCATGATGTAGAGAATTTCCGTGTCGGTCTCGCCGGTAATTTCCTCCAGCGTTCCGCTAAGCTTGCCGAACCCGGTCGTTTTTAAAAATCCGACGAACTCCTGCCTGGACTCGAACGTAATGTTGCCTTTGCCGAGCACCTCCTGAAGCAATCCGGGATATTGCTGAACGGAATCGACGTATTTAAGAATAAACGCTTTCAATTTCTGCTTGGGATTCAGAGAAGGGTCGTCAAGGACTTCGAAATTCGTCTGAAACGAAGTCAGCAGCAGCTTCAAAGCTTCGTTAATCAACTTGTCCTTCGAACCAAAGTAATAGTTGACCAACGCAAGGTTGACGTTCGCCACAGCGGAAATTTTGCGAAGCGTGACCTGATCGGCCCCCTCCGTCTTGATGAGCTCCAACGTAGCTTGGATAATATTCTGTTTGGTGGTCAGCCCATCGGTACAATTGCCCATATTCCCGCTCCTTTATGGCATAAATCATCCCTGCTCAGTATATCAAATGTTAACGCAAGTTTAAAACCTGTTTTCCTATTCACCTTAATACGCATCGGTTAAACGTGTCAAGAACAGCCATGCTGGATCATCAGTTAACTACTGGTGCTAAAACCGGCGTCTTCCGCCTTGACAAACCATAGGCAGGAGTTTAAATTTGAATTAAACATTGTTTTAAACGGTGTTTAAAATTATACAGAGAAAGCAGAGTGAGAGAATGCCACAAACTGTGGGGAGTTCAATTGAAAACAAGGAATTTTCCATCCGGTCGATCATCGCTCCACTGATGGCCGTCATCGTCGGCATGATCATGGTTATTTTGGATAGCACGGTGGTGAACGTTGCCGTCCCCAAGCTGGTCGACTTCTTCGCTACCGATCTGAAGACGGTGCAATGGACCATTACCGGATATACGCTGGCATTGTCCGCCGTAATCCCGTTGGCCGGCTGGATGACCGATAAATTTGGGGAGAAGCGCATTTTTTTGTTGACGATCGCGCTGTTCACCCTCGGTTCCGTATTATGCGCGGTGGCGCAAACGCCGGAGCAGTTGATCTTGTTCCGCGTCATTCAAGGCTTGGGCGGCGGGATGGTTTCGCCGATCGGGTTTGCCATGGTATTTAAGCTGGCCCCGCCGGAAAAACGGGGCTCGGTTATGGGCGTGCTGGGCGTTCCGATGCTGCTGGCACCTGCGCTTGGTCCGGTATTGTCCGGCTGGCTGGTCGAGAATGTTAGCTGGCATTGGATTTTTCTGATCAATTTGCCGATCGGCATCATCGCCTTTTTGATTGGTTTGCGGTTCCTGCCCAAATCCGAACGGCGCAAAGCGCCGCAGCTGGATAAGCTCGGCATGATTCTGGCTCCGATCGCTTTTGCCATGCTGACCTATGGAGTGAGCGAGGGAGGAACCAGTTGGACATCCGCGACAACCCTTACGGGGCTTATCGTCGGCGGCGTGGCTTTGATTTTATTCATTTTCGCCGAATTCAGGCACAAACAGCCTTTGCTGGAGCTTCGGGTATTCCGTTCATCCCACTTTACGAGAGGAATCGTGCTGGTTTGGATTGCGCAAGCGGCGCTGTTCGGTTCCATGATCGTCACGCCGCTTTATCTGCAGCAGGTGAGAGGTTACGATGCGCTGGAAACCGGCATTTACCTGTTGCCGCAAGCGCTGGCTTCGGCTTTCTTCATGCCGATCAGCGGCCGCCTGTTCGACAGAGTGGGCGCGAGACCGCTGGCATTTACCGGGTTGGGCCTGGTCACGACCGCTTTGTTCCTGTTGTCGCGAATCACGGTCGATACGAGCTTGAGCATGATCCTGCTGCCTTTGGGACTGCTCGGCAGCGGGATGGGTTTGACGATGATGCCGCTGAATACGCATATCCTCAATGCCGCACCACGTCATTTGGTCGCCCGGGTCACGCCGCTGATGACCGCGGCGCAGCAGGTCATCGTATCGTTTGCGGTGGCCGGCCTGACCGGATATTTAACGTCGCAAATCAGCAGCCATCTGGCTGAAGCGGCGCAGAGCGGCAATCCTTTGCAGGCCGCCGTGGCCGGTTTCGGCGATACGTATTTCTTGGCGGCAGGCTTAGCTTTTGCCGGTTGTCTATTGACTTTGATGCTGTCCAAACCTAAAAAACAGCCTGAACCGGCTGAAGAGCAATCGGCGCAAGGGGCTCAGACGGACCCTGGCATGATGATCGGCCATTAAGGTTGTTCTAAATTTCAATGATGCAATAAGTAGTAGCAAAAAGCATCCTTTCTTCCAAATGGGAAAGGATGCTTTTTTTGCTGCCCATTGATCTCCGGGGACTCAGTCCGTAATCATGGCTCCGCCGTTCACGTGAATCGTCTGTCCGGTGACGAAGCTGGAATCGTCCGAGGCCAGGAACACGTACACGGGCGCCAGCTCGAACGGCTGTCCGGCCCGCTTCATCGGGGTTTCCAGGCCAAAGGTGGAGACGTACTCCGCCGAGTAACTGGAAGGAATGAGCGGCGTCCAGATCGGTCCCGGAGCCACGGCGTTGACCCGAATGCCCCGGTCGACGAGCGACAGCGCCAGAGAGCGGGTGAAAGAGACGACCGCGCCTTTGGTGGAGGAATAATCGATCAGCAGCGGGGCGCCGGCGTAGGCAGTGATCGAAGCGGTGCTGATGATGGCGCTGCCGGGACGCAAGTGAGGCAAAGCCGCCTTGGTCATGTAGAAGTGAGGGAAAATGTTGGTGGCATAGGTTTGGTGCAGCTGTTCGGTGGATATGGCCTCGATGCCTTTTTGCTGGGGATATTGAACGGCTTGATTCAACACCAAAATATCGATTTTTCCGAAATGATGGAGCGTATGTTCCACCACCGTTTTGGAGAACGCCTCCTGCCGCAGATCGCCGGGAATAAGTAGGCAGCGCCGGCCCAGTTCTTCCACCCGCTTTTTCGTGGTCTGGGCATCCTCGTGCTCGTATAGGTACACGATGGCCAGATCCGCGCCCTCCTTGGCAAAGGCGATCGCCGTGGCACGGCCGATGCCGCTGTCGCCTCCGGTAATGATCGCGACCTTATCCTTAAGCTTACCGCTGCCGGCGTAAGCGGGATTCTCCGAGATCGGGGGCGGCGCCATCAGCGTCTCCAGTCCGGGCTGTCTCGGCTGGTGCTGTGGCGGAAACGTGATCGGCTGCTCTTCGCATTTCATTTTTGAGCTGTAGTAAGGGTACATGGGAATCATGTGAACGCTCCTCCTGGTTTCGTGATTTTAAGGTATAGTATTCGTTTCGTGTCTGGGCGGTGCATTCGCCTAATCCCAAGCGCAAGCGTTGGCGGTCGGCCGCCGGCGCTTGCTCTTTTCTTTTCTTGCCGAGTCGGTCAAGAATGTCTATATGACATTTGTTACATAAGTCACACCCCATCTATGATAAATTTTAAAATTATAAAAGAAATATTTATTGTGTGATATTTTGCACTTATTTGCGTCGTTATGAACTCGCATTTGCGAAGAAGGGGGTCAAACGCGTGGTACAACTACCGAGATTGAACGAGCTAGGTTTTTTTGAAATCCGTTTGGAATCCATTGGGGGGCTGGGGGCGAACCTGGCGGGAAAAATGCTGGCCGAAGCCGGAGTCGAAGGGGCCGGACTGAATGGGGTCAGCTTTTCTTCATATGGCTCGGAGAAAAAAGGCTCCGCGGTCAAAGCGCATATTCGCTTCTGTGATCTGAACACGCCGATCCGCGATACGTCGCCGGTCGAACGGCCGCATATCGTGGGGATTTTTCAGGAGGCGCTAGCCAAGACGGTGAACGTCATCAGCGGCATTTACGAGGATAGCACCGTGCTGGTGAACTCGCGCAAAACGCCGCAAGAACTGAAGGAGAAAATGAAACTGATCGGCGGGACGATCGCGGTCATCGATGCGACGGGCATTGCCCTCGAGGAGAAAAACCGGGTTAATATGGCCATGCTGGGGGCTTTGTTCCGGCTATGCCCGTTCCTGGATCCGGAAACGATGAAGGACGTTATTCGCAAATCCCTGGAGAAGAAATACCCGCAAACCGTCGCGCCGGCTTTGGCGACCTTCGAGCGCGGTTACAATGAGGTCGTATTCGAAACGTTCGCGTTGCCGGAAGGCGTCAGCATGCCTGCCTTCGTTCGGGCGGACACGCCGGTACTCGGCTATGAAACCCAGCCGATCGGCGGGATCATCATCAATCCGGGCAACAGCATCCTGAAGGATCTCAGCATTTCCCGTTCCGGGATGATGCCGCATTTCAAGGAAGAAACCTGCATTCATTGCGCCCAGTGCGATAATGTTTGCCCGGACAACTGCTTCGTTTGGGAAGAGCGTCCCGATAAAAAAGGGCGTCCGCAAATGTTCCTGAAAGGGATCGATTATCAATACTGCAAAGGCTGCTTGAAATGCATCCATGCTTGCCCGACCGACGCATTGTCAGGGGAGCGGGAGGAAGACGGATATGCGGAGGCCAACCGGGTTCCGCATCTGTTTGACTTGGCGGTTCGCTAAAGATACGAAAGGTGGTTTCGAACAATGGCGATCGATATGGAAAAAGAACGCCGCGCTGGCACGGTAGAGCAGCGCGTAGTATATGAATCAGGCAACGAGATGGCAGCTTATGCGGCCAGCCAGATCAATTATCACATCATGGGGTATTTTCCGATTTCCCCCTCCACCGAGGTAGCGCAATTTCTCGATTTGATGAAAGCGAGCGGCCAGCATGACATCAAACTGATCCCTTCGGACGGCGAGCACAGCTCCGCCGGGATTTGCTATGGAGCCTCGACCGCCGGCGGACGGGTGTTCAACGCGACCAGCGCGCAAGGTTATTTGTACATGCTGGAGCAAATGCCCGTCCAGTCGGGGACGCGGTTCCCGATGGTCATGAACCTGGTCTGCCGGTCGATTTCCGGGCCGCTGGACATTCACGGCGACCACTCGGACTTGTATTTTGCCTTGAACACCGGCTGGCCGATCTTGATGTGCCGCGATCCGCAAGCGGTATACGACATGAACCTGATCGCGATCAAGCTGGCGGAAGATCCGGAAGTCAGACTGCCGGTGCTGGTGGCTTCGGACGGTTATTTTACGTCCCACCAAAAGCGCCGCGTGCACACTTTCGCCAAGCAGGAGGACGTCCTGAAATTCGTCGGCGAACGTCCGCCGGGCGGTTTCCCGCACACGTTGGACCGCAACAACCCGATCACGGTCGGACCTTACATGAACGAACCGGATTATATCAACAACTGCTACCAGCAGTCCGAAGCGATGTACAACGCGGAACGCGTATTCGAGCGGATTGCGGACGAATATACGGAATTGACCGGCCGCGAATACAAAATGCTCGATATGTACCGGATGGAGGACGCCGAGGTGGCGGTCTTCCTGATGAACTCGGCTTCCGAGATCATCAAAGATGTCGTCGACGATCTGCGCCGCCAAGGCATCAAAGCCGGCTCGATCGCGCCGAACATGATTCGCCCGTTCCCGCAGAAGCAAATCGCCGAAGCGTTGAAGAACGTGAAAGCAATCACGGTCGGCGACCGCGGCGATTCCTACGGTGC
The DNA here is from genome assembly GCF_050565405.1 of Paenibacillus macerans. Taxonomy (GTDB): domain Bacteria; phylum Bacillota; class Bacilli; order Paenibacillales; family Paenibacillaceae; genus Fontibacillus; species Fontibacillus macerans_B. The sequence goes on from NZ_JBNYYG010000012.1 coordinate 85,437, forward strand.
TCACGGCGGCAACATGGTGAACGAGATCAAGGCCGCCTTGTTTACGTACGGCAACCATACGACGCAAGTCATCAGCCGGATTTACGGCCTCGGGGGCAAGGAGTTTTACGCCGAAGACGGGCATCATCTGTTTGAATTAGCGATCGAGGCGGCGAAGAAAACCTACGTCGAGATCCCTTTTGATTACTACGGCCATACGCCGGGGGATAAAGACAAATTGCCGAAACGGGTGCTGAATCCGCTCAAATTCGAGGATTTGAAAACCGGACTGATCACCGTCACCAAAAACGAAGAAACCGGCAAGCTGGGCGTGCGGATTCCGCCGCTGCGCGCTTTAACGAAGAAGCCGAAACGGATTGCTCCGGGACATGGCGCTTGTCCGGGCTGCGGCATTTTCTCCGGGCTGGAGCTGTTCTTCAAAGGGATCGAAGGCGATATCGTCGCTCTGTTCCATACGGGGTGCGCGATGGTCGTGACGACGGGATATCCGTATTCATCCCATAAAGCGACGTACATCCATAACCTGTTCCAGAATGGCGCGGCGACTCTTTCCGGCGTCGTGGAGATGTTCTGGGAAAGAAAACGCAGAGGCGAGCTGGACGATCTGGGCCTGCAGGACGATTTCACGTTTGTCATGGTCACCGGCGACGGCGGGATGGACATCGGCATGGGACCGGCGATCGGTGCCGCGCTGCGCAATCATAAGATGATCATCATTGAGTACGATAACGAAGGATACATGAATACCGGGGCGCAATTGTCATATTCGACCCCGCTCGGCCACCGGACTTCCACGTCCAATATCGGCAAGGCGCAACAAGGGAAGGCGTTCCAGCATAAAGATACGCCGCAAATCATGGCCGCGACGAACATCCCTTACGTCTTTACGGGCAGCGAAGCCTATCCGCAGGATCTGGTCAAAAAAGCCGCCAAGGCGCAATGGTATGCCCAGAACGAAGGACTCGTTTATGGTAAAATATTGATTGCCTGCCCGCTCAACTGGATTTCTCCGGACGATCAGGGCACGAACATCATCGATGCGGCCGTCAATTCCTGCTTCTTCCCGCTGTATGAGGTCGAACACGGACAAACGGCGATTACGTACAACCCGGAAGAGAAGGGCAATCGCGTGCCGTTGACGGATTGGCTGAAGACGATGGGCAAGACGCGCCATCTGACGAAGCCGGAAAATGCCGCTGCCTTGGCGGAATTCGAACATGAGGTCGAGCGGCGCTGGAAGGTACTGCAGGCCAAACACGAAAATCCGTATTTGTAAGGTAGTTCAAAAAGTCATCTTTGGATCACGAAGCTTAAGCAAAGAGGCGGACTCGACATCGAATCTTGAATTCAGCCGGGCCTTCCGTTACTCACGTAGGTCTGCCTACGCTGCGTTACTCATGCCCTAGCTTCATCCAACCTTCTCGGTGCTCCAAACCTGACTTTTTGAACCTTTCTTGAAACGGTAGTTCAAAAAGTCGTCTTTGGTTCACGATGCAAGAACAGGGAGCTTATTCGACGTTGAATCTTGAATTCAGCCGGGCCTAAGCGGATGCTTCCGAGGTATGATTCCTGCGGAAACATTTCAGTTGCTCACGTAGCTCCCAGCTACGCTAACGGACACCAGAGACGCTATTGGCCCGCTTTTGGGCAACTTCCGATGCTAACGGACCGAGGGGACCTTATTTCGGTCAAAAGTAGCTAAATGGCTGCTATAAGAGCTGAATAAGGTCTCTGGAGTCCGTTACAGCGGGAAATAGCCGGGAAATGGGCAAATAAGGTCATTACGGTCCGTTACGTTCAGCGCGGTTACGATCAGCCCCGCTACGGACATCCCTAGCTTCATCCGACCTAAAGCGTTTTGTAAAAACGCACTTCGAAAGCATAGGCTTAGCGTTTTGTAAAAACGCACTTTCGAAAGCATAGGCTTCGGGGCTGAAAAGCCGACTTTTTGAACCTTTATTGAAATAGTAATTCAAGTACTATAAAACTTGTGGTTCAAGTACTTTATTACCCGAGAGAAGCGGCATTTTGCCGCTTTCTTTCGTTGCAAGGAAGATGCAGAGCAACCGGCGATGGGTTAACTCAAGGAAGCGAATTCAATGGAGAAGCAGGAGGCGAATTCAATGGAGAAGCAGTTTCGCGCTTTTCGCGTGCATCAGGACGAGCAGGGATTCCGGTCGGGGGTCGAGCTGATCGATGGCTCCGCCCTGCCCGACGCGGACGTGACCGTTTCGGTCCACTATTCCGGCGTCAATTATAAAGACGGTTTGGCGAGTACCCCGGAGGGAAAAATCGTCAAACGTTATCCGTTCATCCCCGGCATCGATTTGGCCGGGGAAGTGACCGAATCCCGCGATGCGCGGTTCCGGCCCGGGGATCTGGTGCTGTGCACCGGCTACGGCCTTGGCGTGACGCATGAAGGCGGATTTGCCGAAGTCGCCCGCTTGCCGGGCGACTGGCTGGTCCGGCTGCCGCAGGGTTTAACGGCCCGGGAAGCGATGGCGATCGGGACGGCCGGGTTTACGGCAGCGCTGTCGGTGAGACGCCTGCTGGCGGGCGGGCTTGAGCCCGGGCACGGCCCCGTGCTGGTCCTCGGCGCCACCGGCGGCGTAGGGAGCATGGCCGTCGCGATTCTCAGCAGGCTGGGGTTTGACGTGACGGGCGTGACCGGGAAACCGGAAGCACGCGAGAAGCTGTCGGCGTTCGGCGCCGCCGACGTCCTATCCCGCGAAGAGGCGGTTTCGGGCGCCAAAGGCGTGCTAGGCAAGGAGCGCTGGGCGGCCGTCGTGGACCCGGTCGGTGGCGCTGTTACGGCCGATTTGCTCAAGGCGGTCAAGTACGGCGGTTCCGTCGCTTTGTCCGGGCTTACCGCCGGCGGGGAGGTCGCGACCTCCGTTTATCCGTTTATATTGCGCGGCGTTAATTTGCTCGGCATCGATTCCGTCTTTTGCCCGATGCCGCTGCGGCTCAAACTATGGGAGCTCCTGGCCGGCGCATGGAAACCCGAGCCCGCGCTTCTTGAAGGGGTAACCGAATTTCCGCTGGAGCGGCTGCCTGAAGCGCTGTCTACCGTGCTTGCGGGCAAAGCGGTTGGACGTCAGGTGATTTCCTTATCGAACTAGATCGAACCTGCCTTGCAATGGTATAAAATGGACGGCGTTGTGACAACCTAACATCATCGGCTGCAACTGGCGAACAAGCTTTGTGCAAAGGATGGGATGCCAATGAGATGGTGGAAGGTTGGATTGGGGCTGGCCCTGGCGTTGTCATTGTCAACGGGCTGCAGCGGCATGCAAAGGGTAGCGAAGGAAGAAATGAACAAATACAATATGAAAAGCTACCGGCAGGGGAACGAACGCCAGCTGACGAGCGGGACGACGCTCAATACGGCCATGCTGCAGGCGCTGAAAGCGGAATGCGCGCAAAGGGGCATCCGTTTAACGCATGAGACCTATGCCGAGGGGTTGGACGGGAATATTAGCTATAGTTATTTCATCAATGGGGATGCCCGGCATTTTATTATCGTGCATGTGTTCCCCAGCGAGCAGGAACGGATTCGCGAAATATCGGAAATCTACGGATCCGGGGACGGAACCGAGGGACCGGAGGCGGCGGCGGTTTCCAGCCAGGCTTCCGTAATCTCGAGCCGGGGCAATACCGCGCTGGTTTATGCCTCCAGCGTGCAAAAGGAGAGCCAATACCGCGACGAAATGAAGGCGGTGTTCGGCCGGTTGCTGGAGCAAATGAACGACCGCACGGAATAAGGAGATTAACCTATAACCAACTTCTTATCCTGATAGAATCCGGGGATAAGAAGTTGGTTTTTTGGGTTGAAGGATTTATTTTTTGTAAATTTCCCGCATGACATGGCGCAGTTCCGGAATGATGATCCGCTCCATGGCCAGTTTCACGGCCCCTTGCGAGCCGGGCATGGAGAACACGGCTTTATTGCTGATCGTTCCGGCGATCGCGCGGCTCAGAATGGCAGCCGGACCAATATCCTCAGTGAAGCTGAGGTAACGGAAAATTTCGCCGAAGCCCGGCATTTCCTTGTTCAACAAGCTGCGTACGGCTTCGTAGGTCGTATCCCGCGGCGCAATCCCGGTGCCCCCGCTGAGCAGGACGGCTTCGATGCCGCGGTCGGAGGCCGCCTCCCGCAGCAGCTGGCGGATACCGTCGTAATCGTCCTTAACGATGGTGTAGCGGGCCACGCGGTATCCGTTTTGCTGGAGCAGCTCCTTGATCAATTGGCCGCTGGTATCCGTATCGGCCGTTCGCGTATCGGAGACGGTAATGACCAGGCAGGAAACCATGTCAGGGGCTTCGCTTCGGTGCTGATCGACTGATCTCATCCATTTCGCTTCCTTTCCTTGGGCGTTAATTCTATTTTACCACGTTACGGATGAACGTTTGGGGGAAATGTAGTTGCATGTCCTGTAAGGTTGGTGTAAACTCGCATTCGTATGCATTTATGTTCCAAATCATAGGAGATGAGGTGAAACAAAGGTGACACCAGTTTATATATTGTCCGGATTTTTGGGGAGCGGCAAAACGACGCTGCTGCAGCGGCTCATCCGCTATTGGCAGGATCAGGGGCTGCGGCCGGCCGTCATTATGAACGAGATCGGAGACGTGAACCTGGACGGATTGCTCGTATCCAGCGAGGTACCGATGGCCGAAATGCTCGGCGGCTGCATCTGCTGCACGATCCGCGGGGATTTGAGCGTACAGATGTCGGAGCTGATCGTTAAGGAGCGGCCGGATCTGGTCATCATCGAGGCGACGGGCGCAGGCAATCCGCTGGAAATATTCGATGCGGTAACCGAGGTGTCGCTGATACTGAAATTGGACATTAAGCCGATGATCACGGTCGTTGACGCGGCGCATCTGGCCGATCTGCATCACACGCAGAAAGGGAAAACCTACCGCTTGATGATCGAGCAAATCCGTTGCGGTTCCGTGCTCGTAATGAACAAAATCGATTTGATCAGCCCGGACTGGCAGCAGGAGATGACCGACTTCTTGCACCGAACGAATCCCTATGCCCGCATCGTCCCGGCAGTAAAATGCGAGGTTGATTTATCGGAGCTGCTAAACGGGGCGGAAGAGCATGCTGCATCCGGGCCTCCGGTTCAACGCGGTGCAGCGGACAACGGGCATAACGGTGAGCCCGATGGGGATGGCTGCCATGATGATCATCATCATGGGCATAACCACGCCCATGCTTCGCATGAACATGTGACGGTGTACACGCATTACTTCGAAGGACCGGTGGACAGCGGAGAATTCGAACGGTTTATTGCCGATTTGCCCCGGGAGGTCTATCGCGGCAAGGGGATTTTGCGTTTCTCCGATACGGCGAGCCGGTTTCTGTTCCAATATGCGTACCGCGAAGCCGATTATCTGAAAATAACGCCGCAAGGGAACGTCCCGGATGTGGCGGTGTTCATCGGCGAGCACTTCGACCGGAATCGGATCGCCGCGCAGCTGAAGGAACTGGAGCGGAAGCAAACAGGAGCAGAATAGCGGTGAAAAATGGCCTTAATTTTTTTCACCGTTAATCGCTGAAAGACGAACCGCATTCATAGCACTACATAGTTCAAGGCATAAACATGGAAACGAATTGGCGTATACCGAAGAGACCGCGTGCCGCAGCGGGTTCTCTTCTTTGTTTCGTTTATTTGCGGCAGGCTCAGGGCAACCTATAACTGCTTTTTTCATAAAGAGGGAGAGATTGACATGAATGATAAACAGAAAAGCTCCGCGAAGTTCGTTCCTTACGTATCGGCTTCGCGTTCCTTGCCTGAGTTGACGGTGGTCGCCGTCGTGCTCGGGATTATTTTGGCGGTCGTGTTCGCGGCGGCCAACGCTTATCTCGGCTTGAAAATCGGCCTGACCGTCAGCGCTTCCATACCGGCGGCGGTGATTTCGCTGGCCGTACTGCGCGGGGTGTTCCGGCGCAAATCGATTCTGGAGAACAATATCGTACAGACGATGACCACGGCCGGGGAAGCGGTCGCGGCTGGAGCGATATTTACGCTGCCGGCGCTGTATATGTGGGACCTAGATCCAAGTCAGCAGATGATCAGCTTTATCGTGCTGGTCGGCGGCTTCTTAGGCGTAGCCATGATGGTGCCGCTGCGCCGCCTGCTGATCGTGAATGAACATGAAACGCTGCCGTATCCGGAAGGGACCGCGTGCGCGGAAGTGCTCGTGTCCGGCGAAACGGGCGGACGAAGCGCCCGCATGGTGTCGCTCGGCTTTGTCGTCGGCGGCCTGGTAAAGGCGCTGGGCGATGGCTTTATGCTGTTCAAGACGGAAATCGAAACCGCCGTCTTCCGCTTCAAAAACGCCGTGATCGGGATGGATACGTACCCGGCGCTGCTGGGCGTCGGCTATATCATCGGGCCGCGGATCGCCGGACAAATGCTGGCCGGGGGGATTTTGGCCTGGCTGGTGCTGATTCCGATGATCAGCTTTTTCGGGGCCGGTTCCCTGGGCGCCATCGCGCCTTCGCAAACCCCGATCGCCCAGTTGGATGCCTGGGGCATCTGGGGCGATTACATCCGCTATATTGGCGCCGGGGCGGTGGCGGCCGGCGGTTTGATCACGCTGGTCAAAACCCTGCCGATGCTGTTCAGCTCGCTGAGCGCCACGCTCAAAGGGCTGATGCAGCGCTCGGCATCCAACGAGAAAGTGACGATCGACCGGACGAACCGCGACATCCCCGGGGTATGGGTTTTCGCGATGATCGCCGTGCTGATCGTGCTGCTGGCTTTTGACCCGATTACGAACGTCGGGATTATCGGGGCGGTGGCCATCGCGTTGTTTGGTTTCTTGTTCGTCACCGTGGCTTCGCGGATTGTCGGCCTGGTAGGCAGCTCCTCGTCGCCGGTGTCGGGGATGACGATCGCCACGCTGCTTATCGTGACCTTTTTGTACAAGCTGACGGGGATGTCCGGCATGACCGGGATGGTCACTTCCTTGACCGTGGGCGCCATCGTCTGCGTAGCCTTGGCCGTAGCCGGGGATATTTCGCAGGATCTCAAAACCGGCTACCTTGTCGGCGGGACTCCGTGGAAACAGCAGGTGGCGATGATGATCGGGGTGCTCGTTTCCGGTCTGGTCATCGGCTTTATTCTGAACGTGTTGAATGCGACGTACGGGCTCGGCTCGGAGCAGCTGTCCGCGCCGAAAGCGGTGCTGATGCGGCTGATCGTCGAAGGCATCATGTCGGAGAACCTGCCTTGGGACCTGATCTTTATCGGAGCCGCCGCTGCCGTCGTCTTCGAATTTTTGGGCCTGAACTCGCTGACGGTCGCCGTCGGCATCTATCTGCCGGTGCATATCAGCACGCCGATCATGGTGGGCGGCCTGGTGCGCTGGGTCGTCGGTTTCTTCTCGCGGAAAAACGAATCCCTGCTCAAAAGCCGGGTCGAAACCGGAACGCTGCTTGCTTCCGGGCTGATCGCCGGGGAATCGCTGATCGGCGTCATCATCGCCATTTTGATCTGGTCCGGGGTGCAAATTCCGTCCACGATCGCGGTGGCGGGCAATACGCTGCCGTTCCTGATTTTCCTGATCGTGACGTTCCTGTTAGGGTTCATCTCCTTACGCAGCAAAAACGGCATCACCAAAGAGAACAGGGGGTAAGCGCATGAAGAAAAAACAACGCGCTTCCAAACAGCCTGAGCAAAACCTGCTGGACATGGTTCCGCTTCTGCGGCCTCACCTGGGCGTCGCTTCGGGCGACGACGGCAAAGCCGAGCTGCTGCTGCCGCGCCGCAGCTGGCTGGAGCGCCAGTCGGTGCGTTTTCTGAAGCAGCCGGCCGTGATCCATGTTCATCTGGACGCGCTCGGCAGCGAGGTAGTTACCCGCTGCGATGGAACCCATAGCGTAGGGGACATTGCCGAAGCCATCCGGACGAAATTCGGGGAAGAAGCCGAGCCGCTGATGCCGCGGCTCAGCAAATTTATCGAGATCATGGAAGCCAACGACTGGCTTCTGTGGGCAGACGCCATGAACCGTGAGGAAATGCGGCTGGAAAGCGTTTAGGGACCGCGAATTGGAAGATGCATGCAACTTTTCGGGCGGACGAGCCGTCTAGGAGGGCAGAGGTGATGAACAAATGAAAACAACAACCAACCGCAAGATGAAACTGGCCATCGTTCTGCTGATGTCCGGCTCGCTGCTCATGGCATCTTCCGCTTCCGCCTTCAGCGATGTACAAGGACAGGATGCCGGCATGACGGAAGCCTTGCAGCAAAAGGGGATCATTCAAGGGGTCTCGAAGGACAAGTTCGTTCCGCTCGGCAAGCTGACCGGAGCGCAAGGCGTCCATATGATCGTCAAAGCGCTGGATTTGAAAGCGAAAGCCGACAGCCCATCCCAACCTTCCGGCAAAAACGAATGGTATGCGTCCTCGCTGCGGATCGCCGAAGACAACGGCATCAAGCTGCCGAAGGATTTTGCCCCGAACGCTCAACTGACGCGGGAAGCCTTCGCCGATATCCTGATGCAGGCGGTGAACGCGACCGGCAACTATCCGACGATCAAAATGTATATCGAGGTCGCGGATGCCAATCAAATGACGCCGGACTATGCGAATAACATTCAGACCTTGCTGCTGATGAAAATCGCCAGCCTGGACGAGCAAGGCAAATTCGATTCGAAGCAGGCGATCAACCGGATCGACGCCGCACGGCTTGTGTATAACGCCGCCGAGTTCGTAAATAAGTATAAGGATGACGAACAAAACATGCAGGATAACGTCAGCTGTAACGTAGAGAAAGTAAACGATCAGATCAACAAGGTCGTGCTGACCCGTGCGCAGCAGCCGAATCCGGGATACGGCATTCGGGTGGCCAAGGTGGAATTCTCCGGCAAGCAAGCGACCGTCTACTATGAGCTGCTGTCCCCGGACCCGGGCCAAAGCTACATCCAGGTCATTTCCGATACGAAGGCGGAAACGTTCGTCTCCAGCCAATATACGGTCGAGATCAAACGTCTCCCATAAACATTAAACATTCCATCGTTTGCAAGCAACGAAAAACAGCCGTTCCCGAACCTGGGGCGGTTGTTTTTTCTGTATAAAAAAGAACCTTCAATACCGCCGCTGCATCTCAGCCTGGCGGTAATGAAGATTCTTTCAATTTAGTTCATGCTTAGCTCGGATTGGCCACGGGCGCCACGGCCGGTCCGTGACCGGGCGTGGCCGGCGCTTCGCCGGCGCCCAACTGCAGCCGGTACATTTGATAATACCGTCCGCCCAGCGCCAGCAGCTCTTCGTGCGTGCCGCGCTCGACGATTTCGCCGCGATGCAGCACGAGGATCTGGTCGGCGCTGCGGATCGTCGACAAGCGGTGGGCGATGATGAACGTCGTCCGGCCGCGTTTCAGCACCTCGAGCGCGGATTGGATCAGCGCCTCGGTTTCCGTATCGATGTTGGCTGTAGCCTCATCGAGGATCAGGATCGCCGGATCGAAAGCGAGCGCCCGGGCGAACGAGATCAGCTGGCGTTCGCCGGCGGAAAGGGTGCTGCCCTTTTCCACGACCGGTTCGTCCAGCCCCTTCGGCAGATGCGCCAGGATCCGGTCGGCGCCGACGTCGATCAGCGCTTTCTCTACCGTTTCGCGCGAGATGCGCTCATCGCCAAGGCTGACGTTCGAAGCGATCGTCCCGGTGAACAGGTACGGGTCCTGGAGTACGATCCCCATATGCTGGCGGATCCATTGCTTCGGCAGATCCGTGACGGGCTGCCCGTCGATCGTGATCGTGCCTTGCTGCGGATCGTAGAACCGGAACAGCAGGTTGATGATCGAGCTTTTGCCGGAGCCGGTATGCCCGACCAGCGCGACCGTCTGGCCTTGTTTCGCTTCAAACGAAATATTCTTCAGCACGTAATCTTTTTTGTACGCGAACGAGACGTCCTTGAACTCCACGTTCCCTTTGTAGCGCGGCATCGAGCCGTCGACCACGTCTTCGCCCGGTTCGTCCATCAGCGTGAACACCCGGCCGGCGGACACCATCGAGGAATCGAGGGCGGCCAGCTGGTTGACCATGCCGGTAATCGGCTGGAACAAGCGACCCAGCACGTCGACGAAGGCGTAAAGCACGCCCAGCGAGATAACGCCGGCACCGCCGAGCTGGGCGGACCCGAAATACCAGAGAACGGTGGCAAACGCCAGGTTCCGGATCACGTTGACCAGGTTATGCGAAGTGAACGCGTTCAGGTTCAGCATTTTGTTTTGGTGCTTCATGTAGTCGTTGTTCAGGTTTTCGAATTCTTCCTTCGTTTGCGCCTCGCGGCGGAAAATCCGGATGATCGACATGCCCTGGATCGATTCGTTGATGATCGCGTTGATTTCGCTTAAGCGCGAGCGGATGATCGTATTGTACTTCGTCGCAAACTTGCGGTAAAAGACGATCCACAGATAAATGATCGGCACCACGAACAAACAGATCAGGCCCAGCCGTACGTCCAAAATGAACAAGGCGACATAAACGCCCAGCATGTTGATGATTCCGGAGAAGAAGTTCGCCAGCACGGCGATAAATAAATCTTTGACCGCCTCGGTGTCGTTGGTGACGCGGGAGACGACTTTCCCGGCCGGCAGATTATCGAAGAAATGCACCGGCAGCCGCTGAATATGGGCGTAGACGTCCATTCGCAGCTTCCGGATGACCTGGTTGGCCGAAGATTGCAGCCAGTAGGTCTTGCCGAATTCCATCACGATGGAGACGGCCAGAAACACGAGATACCAGACAATGAGCGAAAAGATCCCGGGCACCTCCGGTTTGTAAAAAGCGAACAGCCCTGCGGCATCCAGCCTTTGCGCCGGATAATCGGCGGTCGTGCCGTCCTGCCGGGTCAGGGTAAGCACGCCGTCCCGGAAGCTTCGGTCCCCGGAAACGTCCGCGACCGAAGCGTCGACGAACACGAAGCTCTTGCCGACCTGCAGGATGCGGACCTCGGCGCCTTTGGCTTCGCCTTCCGCGAAACGGTCGCCTCTTTTGAAGGTGCGGCCGTCATAGGTTACGTTGCTCTTGCCTTGAGCCGACGTCTCGTAAAAAGGCTGCTCGATCGCCAGCATATGATCGTCGATCATCGCGCGGGCGATGAACGGGCCGGCGAGTTCGGCGGCCACGCCGATCGCCAGCATGACGAGCGCAAGGATAAACGTATTTTTCGCCGTCAAGGCGTATTTGAATAAGGATTTACCCGTATGGGTGTGCATAACTTAGGACACCTCCCCGTCGGTCAGGTTCGATTCCACCTGCTGACGTTCGTATTGTTCGCGGTACCAGCCGCCAAGCTCCAGCAGCGTATCATGGGTACCTTCTTCGATGATGCGGCCTTTCTCCAGCACGACGATCCAATCCGCATGCTCGATGGCGGACAGCCGATGCGTGGAGATCAGCGTGGTTTTGCCGGAACGCTGGCTGCGGATGTTCTCGATGATCCGCGCTTCGGTCCGGGCATCGACGGCCGACAAGGCATCGTCGAGAATCAGGATATCCGGGTCGGCGATAAACGCCCGGGCCAGCGAGACGCGCTGTTTCTGGCCGCCGGAGAGGGCGACGCCCTTCTCGCCTACGAGCGTATCCAGGCCGTCGGACAAGGTGCCGAGGTCCTGGTCGAAGGCGGCGGTGCGGATGGCTTCCAGGATCGCCTCGTCCGGCGCGTCCTTCAGCCCGAACTGGATGTTCTGCCGCACCGTCTTGGAGAACAGGATTTGTTCCTGCGGCACGTAACCGACCCACCCGTGCAGGCGATCCAAAGCGATTCTCTGAATCGGCACGCCGGAGATCGATACTTCGCCGCTGCCTACCGGATATTCATGCAGCAGCTGCTTGAGCAGCGTCGATTTGCCGCTGCCCGTGCGGCCGACGATCCCGAGCGTTTCGCCGCGCCGGATCGTCAGGTCGACCCCCACCAGATTGTTGATTGTAGAAGTCGGATAACGGAACGTGACGTCTTTGAATTCGATCGTTTCCGGCGTTTCGACATGCACCGGCTGCGGTACGTCCTCGACGTCGGGCTTGACGTTCAGCGTTTCGTTGACGCGGTCGAGCGAAGCTCCGCCGCGCTGCATGATGTTGATCAGCTCGCCGATCGCGAACATCGGCCAAATCATCATCCCCAGGTACATGTTGAAAGATACGAGATCGCCCAGGGTCAATTCATTGTGAAAAACGAGATAGATGCCGTACGTCAGTCCGATCGCGTAGCTGAGTCCGACGCAGAGTCGGATTGTAGGCTCGAAATAAGCGTCCACTTTGGCTACCGCCAGGTTTTTCTTATACACGTCGTTCGTGATATCCGCAAAACGTCCCTCATCATGGCGCTCCTGTACATAGGCGCGAATGACCCGGATGCCGGCCACGGACTCCAGCACCTGGTCGTTCATGTCCCCGAAGGCGTCCTGCGCCAGCGTGTATCGCTCATGGATGATTTTCCCGTAAATCTTCATCGCCAGGGCAATGAAAGGGAGGGGGATGATCGCAGCGAGCGTCAGCTTCCAACTGATCAGCGTACTCATGGCAATGAAGATTACCGAGAGGTACGCCGTCGAGTCGGTCAGCGTCAGCATCCCGAATCCCGCGGTCTGGGCGACCGAACGAAGATCGTTCGTAGCCCGGGCCATCAGGTCGCCGGTGCGGCTCCGCTCGAAGAACGGCGGCGTCATCCGCAGCAGGTGGCTCATGAACCGGGTGCGCAGCAGCCGCTCGACCAGGTTCGATCCCCCGAACAAGGAATGCATCCATATGTACGTAATGAGGTAGATAAAAATCAATACGCCGATAATGAGCAAAATATATTGGGTTAACGAAGCCCAAGTGACCGTGCCGGCCACGATTTCATCGATGGCGCTGCCCAGCAGGCGCGGCGGAGCGAGCTCCACGATCCCCGCGACGATGAGCAGGAACAGGCCGATCATATAGCGCCTTTTTTCTCGCCGGAAAAACCAGCCCAAATTTTTTAAAACGGAAAACATGATGTGGTTACCTCCTTTTTGATTACAGCTTACGATACCTGCAAAAAACCGCAAAAAAGGCATATCGTCCGAAAACGATATGCCTTAAAGACCATAACATATGTCGCGTCCGTTACTTGTAAGCAAGCAACCTCCGCGTATGATATCGCCGAATCCCTCGAAATAAGCAGGGGCGGTCAGCGCTAAGTACGATCCAAGCCGGTAGGGGTTGCTCCGGTATTCGGTTGTGTGTGGTTATACGCATTGCGATGCGTAAACATGAACTTGAACTTCGACACCTTGCTCACCCTTTCTCATTGGTAATTACTTGAAATGCGATCTCGTATGTTCCCGATTTTAGCACCGGTTTCAAGAATGTGTCAAACGTTATTTTTTTCGGTACCAGGTGCTAAGGGGCAAATGCGACGAACCATGGCGTCAAGCCGGCAGCCGATTTGGGTGTAAGATCAACACTCAGGTCAACACTCGCTGTCCGGACGCTTTGCACGATTATCCCGTTTGATCAGGGGAGCGGAGAAACAGATCAGTTCGAGATCATGAGACGAGCTTAAGGCAAAAAAACAGGTGGGGGTTTCCTGACGAGGCAGGCGTTGCCGCAGACAGAAGGGTTCCGGTTGCCAGCAAAATAACGGTCTTTTCGTTTTACCGCGTCTTGTCCTTAATCTCCCGTCCGGCTGCTTCGCTTCTCCTAACTCCCGAATCGATAACATGCGTACATACGTTTGTTTTATTTGATTATACCGAACATACGTTCCTTTATCAAGGCAAAAAACTTACCTGAACCGCCTTTTCTTATTTTTTATCGTTCACCTAACCTACCCTAGCTCCCTTAACGAAAGGGATAATCGTGCAAAGGAGCATATAGAGACAACAAGACACGAACCCTATAGGTTAGGTTTAGGTTTGGCAATCGCGCCGGTTTCGTCTAGAATAGAGTAAAAAAGCGGCTTTTCAGAAAGTGGAGGGGAGAATCTGATGATTAACGTGACACATGAGGCTGCCGAATGGTTCAAGCAAGAGCTTGGCCTTCAGGCGGGGCAGGCGGTGCGGTTCTTCGCGCGCTACAGCGCGGGCGGCAAGCTGCACCCGGGATTCTCGCTGGGAATTGACGTCGATAGGCCGGTATCGCCGGGGCTTGCCTCGGAGGTAGGCGGCATCACGTTTTACATGGAAAACCAGGATTTGTGGTATCTGGACGGCTACCATCTCAACGTGTCATTCGACCCGCGGCTTGGCGACATCGAGTACGAATACGAGGCGGCCGCTCCGAATTAATCATAATACGCGGTATGGTCAGGGATGATCATACCGCAGCAAAAAAAGGCCCGTCACCGCGGGCCTTCGCTTATTGTTATTGAAAGTTGTGCCGGCAGGTCAGCCGACAACGATCGCAATGTGGCTAAATGATGCTGTCTTCCATGGCGAACTCGAAATCGCCGATATCGTACACCTGAACCGGTACCTCCGCTTCGATGATCCGGCGGATCAGCTCCAACTGGTCGGTGAGGACCGGGACGTTCTCCCGCTGGGCGGTCAGCACGATTTCCGTTTCGATCGGGTCGAGAAACTCGCCGTAGCGTTCATTGTCGACCGCGTTGATCACGGTCCAGGAAATACGGTCGCCGAACAGGATCGACGGGCTTTTGGACCAAGGCACGCTTAAAGCCCGCTCCAATTTCTTGCGGTTGAGCGGTTCCTCGAGATAGGCGATCAGCTCGCTTATTTTTTCTTTCACGTGCATATCGTCGACGGGGTCGTTCATGAGCGGCTCCGGACTATTTTGAAACTCGTAAAGCTCCATGACGGTGGTGTAAGGTACAATATATTCAACAGGTGCCTGCGGCACCAGCAATTCTCCGTATATAGCCACCATCACGGCTTCAATCACAAATTGGCGTGACATGGTCATCCTCCTAAAGCAGCCTGTGTCTCGTTGCTGTCCTGCAAATCACAGCGACATATGAATTTATTAAGGAGTATACCACATCCTGTAAGTAAATTCAGCTTTACAGCTTGAAAATCGGCGTTTATCCAGCGAAAAGGGGGAGTTTGGCTTGAATCGAACAACGGTTGGCGGATCATCCTTGCTGTCGAAAGAGACGTTGAACTGGGTGGAGCGCCAGGCGGGCGCGGGATTCCGAGTCGTCACGGTCACGCCCCTCAAAGGCGGAATATCATCGGCGGTTTACGGGGTGAAAATAAAACGGGAGGAAATGCTGCCGGGGCCGCCCGAGGTGTATCGCGACTGGATCGATACGGGGCTTGGCGGTTTGACGCCGCGGCTGATCGCCCGGCGGTTGGACGAATATGCCGAAAGCCTGGTGCGCAAAATGGCCTGGCGGATTTCGGACTAGAGAAACCGGCTTACAGTATCAGATAGAGGGTGTGCTCACAAGTTGAAACATTGGAAAGCTTATTGGACGTTTGTTCGGCCTTATACCAAATGGATTATTTTGACCTTATGCATCGGGATCCTGAAATTCGGCATTCCGTCGCTGCTGCCGCTGGTGCAGAAATACGTGGTGGACGACATTTTGCTGAATACGGCGATCGATTTGAGCCAAAAGGTCTCGCAACTGATGATCGTGCTGGGCGCAACGATGTTCCTGTTCGTCGTCGTGCGAGGTCCGGTGGAATATGCGCGGCAATACTTTGCCCAGTTGATCACGGCACGGATCCTGTTCGACCTGCGCAACCGGCTGTACGGCCATTTGCAGCGGTTATCGCTGAGATACTACCAGAATACGAAAGTCGGGGAAGTGATCTCCCGCTTCATCAACGATGCCGAGCAGACCAAGAACATCGTCGAGGTCGGCATGATGAATGTCTGGCTCGATACGTTTACGCTGGTGTTCGTGCTGGGCTTCATGTTTTATTTGAACCCGTGGCTGGCGCTCGTGTCGATCGCGATTTTTCCGCTGTACGCCTTGGCGGTGAAGATCCTGTACAAGCGGCTCAAGAAGCTGACCAAGGACCGTTCCGCGGCGCTCGCCGGCATCCAGGCTTACCTGCATGAACGCATTCAGGGGATATCGGTCATCCGCAGCTTTGCGCTGGAGCGGTATGACCAGAAGAAGTTCGAGGGGACCAACGGCAGGTTTCTGCACAAAGCGCTGGCCCACAGCCGCTGGAACGCCTGGACGTTCGCCATCATCAACACGATGACGGACATCGCGCCGCTGCTCGTGATTGGCTACGGCGGCTATCAGGTCATTCGGGGGGATCTGACACTGGGAACGTTCGTCGCCTTTTTCGGCTATCTCGACCGGCTGTATGCGCCGCTCAAGCGGCTGATCAATTCGTCGACGGTGCTGACGCAGGCCTCCGCTTCGTGGGAGCGGGTGCTTGAGCTGCTGGAGGAGCCCTACGATATGAGCGATGCGCCGGATGCGGCGGTTTTGCCGCAGGGCAGCCATAGCGTGGCGTTCCGGAACGTATGGTTCAAATATCAGGAGCCGGGCGACTGGGTGTTAAAGGACATTTCGCTTGAGGTGCATCCGGGGCAAACGGTGGCGTTCGTCGGCATGAGCGGGGGCGGTAAATCGTCGCTGGTGGGGTTGATTCCGCGCTTCTACGACATTCAGCGGGGGATGTTGACGGTCGGTGGCCGGGACGTCCGCGACTGGACGATGGAGAGCCTGCGCAGCCGGATCGGGATGGTGCTGCAGGACAACTTCCTGTTCAGCGGCAGCGTGCGCGACAACATTTTGTTCGGCCGCCCCGGGGCGGCCGAGGCGGAGGTCGTCGAGGCAGCCCGCGCGGCCAATGCTCACGATTTCATCATGCAGTTGCCGCAAGGCTATGATACTGAAGTCGGCGAGCGCGGCGTCAAGCTGTCCGGCGGGCAGAAGCAGCGGATCGCCATCGCCCGCGTCTTCCTCAAAGACCCGCCGATTCTCGTGCTGGACGAGGCGACCTCGGCCCTCGATCTGGAGTCGGAGCATCTGATTCAGCAATCGTTGCAGACGTTGTCGCGCTCCCGCACGACGCTGGTCGTGGCGCACCGGCTGTCGACGATCACGCATGCCGACCAGATCATCGTCATGAAGAACGGCGAAATCGCCGAGCGCGGCACGCACGACGAGCTTATGGCCGCCCCGGGTGGCGTGTACGCGCAGCTGTACAACATCCAGAATTTGAGTCCGGCGGCGAGCGGCGAACCGGTGTGAGGCGCAGGAGCGCTATAGCTTCCCGATGACCAGGGATAAAATGCCCGCAGCGATGAGCGGCCCGACGGGTACGCCGCGGAAAAAAGCGACGCCCAGCACCGTGCCGATCAGCAGGCCGGCGACGACCGTCGGCTGGTTGCCCATGAGGGTGGCGCCTCGGCCGCCGAGCCAGGCGACCAGCATGCCGACCCCGATGGCGAGCAGGGACTTCCAATGGAAGAAGGAAGCCCATAAGGTTTGGATGGAGATTTTACCGCTGGCGACCGGGGTCATGACGCCGATGGTCAAGATGAGGATGCCGAGCGTCAAGCCGTATTTCTCCAGCCAGGGAAACGCGTAGTTCAAATGCAGCACGCGAAGCAGCAGCAAAACGATCATGGCGACGGTGATCGGCATATTGTTGCTGAAGATCCCAAGCGCGGCGAGCAGCAATAACAATAACGAAGTAATGTCGATTTGATTCATGTTCCACCTCCTATGGTGCGGAAATACACATCAATGACGGAACCCGGCCGAGCGGAAACGGCGAATTTGAACGATCGCGAAAGCTCGAATCTATCGTCCGGACGTTGTCAGGATGTGCTCGGCGATCAACCGCCCGTGGCCGCGGCCGGTTTCAATGAACACCTCGTTGGCGTTGCGGCCGGAGGCGATGACCCCCGCCACGTACAATCCGGGCACGTTGGTCTCCATCGTTTCGGGGTCGAACACCGGCTTCTCCATGTCGCCGGCCATGTCTACCCCGGCGGAGAACAGCAGCTTGCGGTCCGGACGGAATCCGGTCAAGGCCAGAACGAAATCGTTAGCCAGCGTGAGCGTCTCGCCGGCGGCCGACTCGACCACGACATGGTTCGGGTGGATTTCGATTACCCGCGAATTCAGGCGCAGCGCGATTTTCCCCTTATTAACCAGGCTTTCGAAGCTCGGGCGAACCCAAGGCTTGATATTCCCCGATAAGTCGTCCCCGCGATAGACGACGGTCACCGCGGCGTTGACCCGAACCAGCTCCAGCGCGGCATCCACCGCGGAATTGCTGCCGCCGATAATCGTGACCTTGGTGCCGGTATACGGATGGGCTTCCTGGAAATAATGTGATACCTTGTCGGTATTTTCTCCCGGAATCCCTAAAATATTGGGATGATCGAAATAACCCGTCGAGATAATGACGCGACGGGCCGTATATTCCGCCTGTTCGCCGCCGCGTTTGACGGAGCGGACAAGAAAAGCGCCGTCCGGCCGGCGCAGCACCTCGGTTGCTTCTTCATAGGCGGACACGGGCACGTCGTAATGGTCGCTGACTTTGCGGTAATAAGCGAGCGCCTCGTGGCGATAAGGTTTATCGTTCGGCGTGGCAAACGGCACATCGCCGATTTCCAGCAGCTCCGGCGTACTGAAAAACTGCATATAAGTGGGGTACGAGTAAATGGAATGGACAAGGCAGTGTTTTTCCAAAACGAGCACCTGCAGACCGCGCCGTTGGCATTCGATGGCTGCCGACAGACCGCATGGCCCTGCTCCGATAATGATGACATCCTGCATGGGGTCCTCCTAGGTTTGCATAGATTTTCAACAGCAGTTTCAAAACAATTCCATCCTACAGCAAATATCCGCGAATAGCCAGCCGTTCGCCGCATTTCGCTGCAGCCGGAACATGTGGCAATCCTATGACATCTGAGGTTTGGGAGGTTCAAAACGAGAATTTTAGAGTACACTAGTAGTGTAAGCGTTTGCCTAAAATTTTAAGAAATTTTGGGAGGTGCCGAATATGCTGTCGTGGTTCAAAAAACATCGTAAACCAACTCGTGTCGGAGTCCCTGCCGCTATTCAGGTGACATTGGAAGAAGTGAGACGGGCCGTACTGCGTTATGAGGCCGAAATGCCCGATGGCATTAATCGTTTATCGTTGCTGCTTCCGGACGGAAGTCTGGACATGAAGCGATTATCGCGATATTTAGGCGGGATCACGGATCAACGTTTCTACCTGTCGAGGGAAACCTATGAAATTTTTACGGAGCAGGATCGCCAAATCCCGTATTATCTGGATTTAGTGCAGTCGGCGGTCGACAACTACGTCGAGGAGCAAGGGAAGCTGCCGGTGGTCGAGCAATCGCCGCAGTTCGAGGTTGATTTCCGGCTGCTGGTGCGGGAGCATTATCTCAAAGAAATGCCGCCTTTTCCGCTGTACGTCACGGAACAGGAAATGATGCTGACCCATCGTCCGAAGCAAGTCATTTAACGGCAGAGCGCAGAACCGGCTAACCCCGGGATGCGCTCTTTTTATTTGACAGGCTGTTTTACAATAGAGAGAGAGACGACTTGGGGAAAGTGGGGAAATGAAGTTGCAGCTGAAAGCCGTACTGTTTGACTTGGATAACACGTTGATGGACCGGGATTATACGTTTCGCCATTTTGCCCGGCAATTGGTGCGGGAATGCCTGGTGCCGATGGAGGAAGCGCAGCAAGATCGGCTCGTAACCGAAATGATCGAAAGCGATGCGGATGGATACCGTCCGAAGGAAGGTTTTTTTCTGGAGCTGATCGAGACGCTGCCCTGGAGCAAGAAGCCCGCGCTGTATGAGCTGAAGCAATATTACGACCGGAATTATATGGCGCATGCGAAGGCGATGGATTTTGCGGCCGAAACGTTGGAGACATGCCGTTCTATGGGGCTGCGCCTCGGGATCATTACGAACGGATACAGCCATTTGCAGCATGGAAAAATCGATCGTCTCAACCTCCGCGCCTATTTCGATGCGATCATCGTATCGGGCGACGTCGATATCGGCAAGCCGGACCCGCGGATATACCGTTTGGCTCTGGAGCGTCTCGGCACGCGGCCGGAAGAGACGATCATCGTTGGCGACCATCCGCGCAACGATATATGGGGGGCTGCCCAAGCGGGCCTTCGCGGCATTTGGCTGCGGCGCAAGCATGCCTGGGACGAGGGGCTGGACGGCGGCAAGCCGTGGCGGACCGTCTCGGAGCTGAATGAGATCCCCGAGCTCTTGGAACAATACGAGAGGTAATGGAAGAAGGAAAGGATTGACAAAGTCCGCCGCAATCCACTATGATGGGTACAAATCTTTGAAGGAGGCTGGTAATTATGGTGAGAGTACGCGCAATGATGTCGTTATCGTCGGTGTCGTCAGTGCAATCTCATATCGTGAATACGGTCTTCTTGACGGAAAAGAGCCGCAGCATCGCGTGACGGAATAGCTGAAGTCTATCCGAACGCGAAGCAGCAGCGCTTGCTTGGTTGATCCAGCCGCGGGACCGCATTCACGTCCCGCGGCTTTTTGCTGCCGTCATTCCACGGGAGACGGCAGTTCATACGGGCACAGGAATATTCGGCGCACCTCCATCTGGAAGACGATGGGGAGGCCGGTATATTCCTGATGCCTGAGGTGGCAGACGCGGGAGCACGTTCCCGCGTCTTTTTCTTTTAGGCGCGACGGGCTGCGGAAGCGCTTGACGCGGGAAGGCCTGCCGGGCTGCGGCAACGGGATCAGCGCGATGCCGTCAGGGATCCAGCGTAATTAACCACAATGAAACCAATAAAACCAACGAAAACGGAGCGACCCGCTCGAGGAGGAAAAACGAATTGAATTTGAACGAATTGAACGAAATGAACAAGATAAATGAAATGAACGCAGGAAACGTAGCAAGCGAAACAAACGATTATTGCGATAAGGGCAATGCCATCGAATTAGTCCAATTGGGCTGGAACCCGCAACGGGAGAACGCTTTGCATCAACTGGGCCTAGGTGGCGTGCACCCGGGGAGGATCATCGCCGATCACGGCCGGAAATACCGGATCGCGTCGGAGCGCGGGGAAGGCTGGGCGGAAATGTCCGGCCGCCTGCAATTCGAGCTGGGCGAACGCAGCGAATTTCCGGCCGTCGGGGATTGGGTGGCGGTCCGCTTTCTGGACGGGGCCGCCGTGGATGCCGTCATTCACGGATTGCTCCCGCGTACCAGCCGCATTTCCAGACGGGCTGCGGGTTCGGTGCCGACCGAGCAAATCGTGGCGGCCAACGTCGATCTGCTCTTCGTCGTTGCGGCGCTGAATCTGGACTTCAATCTTCGCCGGCTGGAGCGATATCTGATTATGGCTTGGAACAGCGGAGCGATGCCGGTCATCGTGCTCAGCAAGGCCGATTTATGCGAAGACCCGGAGCAATACGTCGCCGAGGTGGAGTCGATCGCGCCGGGCGTTGACGTTATTGCCGTCAGCGCCTTGGAGGATTTGGGCCGGGCGCAGGTGGATGCGCTGCTCCGGCCGGGAGTCACGGTGGCCCTTGCCGGATCTTCCGGCGCCGGGAAATCGACCATCCTCAACTGGATGGCGGGGGTTGACGTGCAGAAAACCCAGGCCATCCGCGAGGATGACAGCCGCGGACGGCATACGACGACGCATCGGGAGCTGTTCGTGCTGCCGCAGGGGGCCGTGATGATCGACACGCCGGGGATGCGGGAGCTGCAGCTGTGGGACGACGACGGCGGCTGGTCGGAGGCGTTCAGCGACATCGAGGAGCTCGGCAAGTCGTGCCGGTTCAGCGATTGCCGCCATCAGCGGGAAGCCGGCTGCGCGGTCAGGGAGGCGATCAACGGCGGCAACCTGGAGCGCAAACGGCTGGACAACTACCTGAAGACCCAGCGGGAGCTGAAGTATCAAGCAGCCAAGGAGCAAAGCCGGCAGCGTTCCGCCCGCTCGGCCGCGGCGGGCAAAGGCAACGAGCCCCGCGGCAAAGGCGAGCAGCGCCGGCGGTATGCGAGCGACTGGGAATAGGCCGTGCAACAAGGGTTCCTTTGCGGCACGGAAAAAGGAGGCGCCGAGGCGCCTCCTTTCGGGATCAAGCATGCTTCGGGCGAAGCGGAAGCCATTTCAGCACGTCCTGAATTTTGGCGTCCCAGTAGCCCCATTCGTGCGAGCCGGGGCCTTCCTCGTAGGTCAGCGTCAGGCCGGCGCGGCTGCAAGCTTTGCGGAACGCCTGATTATCCTCGTAGAGGAAATCCTCCGTTCCGCAGCATTGGTAAAGCTTAGGCACCGGCTTGCCGGCTTTCTGTCCCTGGGCCAGCGGTTCGAGCAGCGTCAACAGGTCGTTCTCGGTGTTCTGCGGCCCGGCTTCGCCGAATATCCGCAGGAACAACGGAGAAATCCCGTCGATGTTATGGTGATTGTTCGCAATATCGAGCGCGCCGGATAAACTCGCCGCGGCGGCGAACATGTCCGGCTTGCGCAGGGCGAGCTTGAAGGCGCCGTAACCGCCCATGGACAATCCGGCGACGAACGTATCCTCGCGCTGCTCGGACAACGGGAAGAACGAACGGCACAAACGGGGAAGCTCTTCGCTGACAAACGTCCAATAGCGGTTGCCTTGGGCCATATCCGTATAGAAGCTGAGATCTACCTGAGGCATGACGACGGCCAGCCCCATCCCCGAAACATACCGTTCGATGGAAGTTCGGCGGAGCCAGATCGAGTCGTCGTCCGACATGCCGTGCAGCAGGTAAAGCGTCGGATAAGGCCCGGCCGCTCCGCTGGCGGGCATGCCGATTTGCGATTGGGCGAGCTCCGGCAAAATGACGGTCATCGACGTGCTGAGCCCCAATACTTCCGAGAAAAAGCGACATTGAAACAGTGCCATGGTATACCATGCTCCTTTTTGTTAGGCTTGATTATATAGCTAAATTATACCTTGGATCGCCGCCGATTTGTAAAATATCACCATCGTTTTCCGCAAACCATGCTAAAATGGAGAAACGGGTTGGTTCCAGGGTAGCAAAGTTGACAAGCTGGGGGTGGAGCGTATGAGTTTCCCCTGGAAAAGAAATCTGTACGTGCTGTGGATCGGGGTGTTTTTTTGCAGCACTGCTTATTCCATGGTTATTCCGTTCATGTCCTTGTTCATTGCCAATGATCTCGGCGTGACCGAGCATTTGACCCTCTGGTCGGGGTTTGCGTTCGGGATTACTTTTTTGGCCGGCGCGTTGATTTCCCCCTATTGGGGCTCGCTGTCGGACAAGTATGGCCGCAAGCCGATGCTGTTGCGCTCGGGATTTTCGCTGTGCGCCGTCTATATTCTCAACTCTTTCGTGCAGGATCCTTACCAGTTGATCGCCGTGCGCATTTTATCCGGTCTCCTGGCGGGTTACGTGCCTTCCGCGATCGCGCTGGTCGCGACGAATACGCCCGAGAAGCACGTCGGCTTCTCGCTCGGGATCATGTCGACCGCCGGCGCGGCGGGCGGGATCATCGGGCCGCTGGTCGGCGGATCGCTCAGCAAATTTATCGGTTACCGGGAATCCTTCTTGGCAGCAGGGGCCGTGGTGCTTTTCTCCGCCTTGATTGCCTGGATTTTCGTCAAAGAAGAAAACTTCGACCGCAACCGCGAACGCTCGCATGTGCTCGACGATCTCAAGGAAGCGTCGGCCAACCGTCCGCTCATGGGGAAACTGCTTGTGGTGCTCATCGTGACGGCATCGGTGATGGTGCTGGAGCCGCTGCTTTCGCTTTACGTGCTGGATCTCGGGGCATCGGCGGCCAATGCGTCCTTCAGCTCGGGGATTATTTTCTCGGCAGTCGGCATTTCTACCGTGATCGCCGCGCCGCTTTGGGGGAAGATCGGGGAGAAAATCGGCTACCGCAACACGCTGATGATCGGTTTGATCGGCGGGGGCATCGGCAATGTCCTGCAGCATTTCTTCCACACCTTGGTGGGCTTTGGGGCGCTTCGCTTCGTGTACGGCCTGTTTTTTGCCGCGGTATTCCCGGCGCTAAACGCGCTGATCGTGCAGGCGACGAAACCGGAATTTCGCGGCCGGGCGTTCAGCTTGAATCAATCGGCCGGCCAGCTCGGCAACATGGTCGGACCGATCGCGGGCGGGGCCATCGGCGGATGGATCTCCATCCCGGTGGTGTTTGTGCTGAACGGGGCGCTGCTGGCCTGCACGGCCGCCGCGTTGCGGCTGCAGCCGCTGCTTCGCGGCAAACGGGCGGAGGAGAGCGTCCGCTCAAAAACCACGCTTTAAGCATAACGAAAGAGGCTCCCTTTCCCGGCTTGACGGCTGGGAGGGAGCCTCTTTCTATGTGACGGCGCCGATAGTTTAATAGAGGGAAAGCGCGAGCGAGTCGAACTCGCTTTTGCTGTGCAAAATCGCTTCGGAACCGTCGATCTCGATGCTGATCAGGGAGTTAAGGCATTTCTTCAAAGCTTGCTTGCCGTTATAATATTTGTACTCGAGCGCGCTGGTCAGCAGTTTCAAGGTACGCTGTACTGGCTGCTTGCTGTCGACGTTGAAGTAAACCGGAACAAGGTTGTTTTGGAAGTTAATTAAAATTCTCATGGTAATCACCTCTATACAGTGGTTTCATAGTAATCATTGTAAAGTAGAAAACTTAAAAAAAGATTAAGAAAACATTATGATTCAATTAATCTTTGATGACATCGGGAAAGAGGGACGTAAGTCGCTCTTTTTCGTCGTCTACATGTAGTACGATTTCCGAATTAAAAAAGTTTCATCTCTATGAAAAATCGTGCTTCACATCCTATTTTTATGGGTACAATGTAATAGATTGGCAAATATTTCCGAGCATTGCTAAATTAATTAGTGTTATGATTACTGCATCCGAACGGCATCGATGTACCTGAAAGGCGATGCGGCAGGTAGGTCAAACATCGGAAGCAAGACCCAATCTGGAGGAGGTGGACAGATGTTTATTACGGAACCGGCCAACAAGGGAGCGGTGGTCTTGGAAGCGAGGGAATGGTTGTATCTCGCGGAACGGCTCGGCATGAGCCGCTGGCTTGGCACTAAGCATCCTTTTCACGTTTTTTTGCGAGAGGGGTTGGACCCGATCGCAGGGGACGCACGCGAATCGCTGCTGCGCAAAGGCTACATCACCCCTAGCGCGCATGGAGATCATGTTAGCCTGCCTCTGGACGTAATGAATAATCTGACTGCCGCATCGCACGCCGGCAAAGCTTGCCGATTGAACTACGTCAGCGGGAAACGGGCATACGAGGAATATCTGCACATCGCCGGCGAACAGTTGATCCGCTTGGAACGTCTTTTCCGGAGAACCCCAAGCTATCTGATGGAACGGACCGCGGGGGCAAGACAGGTATCCGGGGCGCTGGCCGGCAAAATGAAATGGAATACGCGTACGACCGGCGAACTTCCGGCCTTAATGATGTCCAGAAAGCAATTTGAGGCGCTGATGCATCAGGCGCCTGAAATGGATTTGGACCGCATCACGTCGCGGCTTGCCGAAATGACCGATGACGAGGAAGGCGGGATCGCGCTGGCCAAATGCATCAAGACGCGCATCTCGCAAGGCGATATTCGCTTCTATGCCAAACGCGGAGAAGACTGGGAAACGCAAAACATGCAATTTATCAACAATGATCATATGAATTGGCTCATCCGCTTCAGCGCCAAGGAGGAGGAGGACTGGATGATCGCCACGCCCACCCCGCGCCAAAAATTCCAGGAAATGCTGCTGATGTGGTTCCGGCAGCCGCTGGAGCTCTAGGTTTTCACAGCACGGGAAGGGAGGTTGAACGATTGGAACAGGAAATTTTCCGGCTGGAGCAGGAGGTTCAGGAGCTCCGCGCAGAAGTGGAGCGCTTGAAGCAGGAAGTATGGCATATCGGCAACTCAGGCCGGGGAACGGGAAAGGGCGGCAGATTAACTCGGATAGCTCTGTCGTTGTTTGTCGTAATCGCCGTCATGTATCTGGGAATGATTTTAGTAGGCCTGATCCAGTTCTTTTCCTAGCGATGATATAATTCATACGGATGCCATTCATAACTATGATAAGACGCAAAGCTGTCCCGAACGAAGGGGCGGCTTTTTTTATATATGATGTATTAATTGCGGAGCCGGGGCTTCCGCTGCCACAAGAAAACGAGGTTGGAACGGGGGCGGGCATAAGGCGCACGGGCGTGGCTTTGGAACAGGCGAATTGGGGTCACTCGCAGGGACTACTCCGGCAAGACGCTATTTTGGTGCTGGCGAGATTTCGGTGTACAAGCAGGAAGCTGCGGCCGTCCCAAGAGCACTGCGGTGCAAAACGCGCAGTCCCAAGATGACGAGGCCTAACGGACACCATAGCCCTTATTTCGCCGAAAATGGGGCTGAATATATTATTACGGTCATTACGGTCCGTTACGAACGGCAGCAGGAGGATCGAATGCCAGAAAGGACCAAGGCGGACGCGAAAAGATCAGGCAGACTGGAAAAGATCAACCTGAATCAAGCATCAAGCGGGAAAGCATGGCCTGGTTTCCTAGAAAATTCGCCGAAAGGCGTCTTTAATGGCATCAAGAGAGTGTTGATTTTATTGTTATTGGTGTGTATATTGTATATATACATTGACTACAAAATTTACAATGCAAGAAGGTGAAGCATGGATATTTTGCTTTCCCATTCCTCGGGCGAACCGATTTACTTGCAGATCGTCAGGCAAATCCGGGACGGCATTCTGCAAGGGAAGCTGACACCGGGTACGGCATTGCCTTCCATTCGCCAGCTGGCCAAGGATTTGCAGATCAGCGTCATTACAACGAAGCGGGCCTATAACGAACTGGAGCAGAAAGGGTTGATCGATTCCGTCGTCGGCAAAGGCTCGTTCGTTTCCGGCGGCAATCAGGAGTTTATCCGGGAGCAGCGGCTGCGGGTGTTTGAGGGCAAGTTGAAGGAGGTTCTGGAGGAATCCAGGAGCATCCTGATGTCGACCGAGGAGCTAATCGGTTGGATCAGATTATTGGATCACGAAGAAGGAGGAGCATGAAGATGAATGCTTTGGAAGTAGAAGGCCTTGTCAAGCATTACGGCCATTTTTCCCTATCAAAGCTGAGCTTTGCGGTACCGAAAGGATATATCACCGGATTGATCGGACCCAACGGAGCCGGAAAAAGCACGGTGATCAAGGCGATCATGGGCATGGTGCTGCCGGAGGAAGGTCGGATCACCGTATTGGGCAAATCTGTCGCGGGAAACGACGGCAATTATAAACAGCAGATCGGCTATATTTCCGATGAAAATATTTTTTATGAGTATTTGACAATGGAGCAGATGAAACGAGTCGTTGCCCCTTTTTACGAACGGTGGGACGAAACGTTGTTTACCAAATACATGGAGCTGTTCGAGCTGCCGAAACGCAAAAAAATCAAGGATTGCTCCAAAGGGATGAAAATGAAGTTTGCCATCGCTTTGGCGCTTTCGCATCATCCGTCGCTGTTGATCATGGACGAGCCGACGGCAGGGCTGGACCCGGTGTTCCGCCGGGAGCTGCTCGATTTGCTGGCCGACTATATTTTGGACGAAAATAATACGATCCTGTTCTCGACGCATTTGACCACGGATTTGGATCGCGTAGCGGACTACGTTACGTTCCTGAACCGCGGGGAGCTGGTGTTTGCGGACAGCAAGGACGAGGTGCTGGAACGTTACGTGATCGTCAAAGGAAGCGGGGAGCTTCTGGATGCCGACGTCCGCAGGGAACTGATCGGCATCCGTGAAACGGCGGTCGGCTTCGAAGCGCTGGCGAAGGACCGGGAGCAGGCGCTCTCCCTTTTCGGGGTCAACGCGCTGTTTGAGCGTCCTACGCTGGAAGAGATCATGTATTTTACGGCAAAAGGGGGCAAAGCGTATGCCTAATCTCGTTCATCTCGTGCGCAAGGATGTGCTGCTGATGCAGCGGTACATCTGGCTGTTGGTTATTTATGCGGTCGTCTTCTCCGGGTTCGTGCAAACGGACAGCTCGCCATTGTACGGCATGTTGCCGGGAATGGTGCTGATCTTGGTGCTGAATGCCGACATGCGGCTGCCCAGTCAGCAATTTCTGGTCAACTTGCCGGTACGGCGGAGTTTCCTCGTTCTGTCCAAGTACGCCTCCACCTTCATCATGATGCTGTTCGCCTTTGTGTTCAGCATGCTGCTGAATGCCGGAGCCACCGCAGTACATGGTCAGCCGGTGGTTTGGAACCTCGGGCAAATGCTTAGCATCTTCTTGGCACAGATCCTCTTTATGTCGCTCTATATTCCCATTTACTACTGGCTTGGCTTGAATGGGGCCCAGTACCTGAACGTGGCGATGATCATCGTCATCATGATCGGCAGCCAGCTTGCGTCAGGTTTGTTAAGCGGCGACGAAACCCTGCGGCTTGCGGCGACCGCTGCGGAGCATCCGGTGGCGGCCGGCCTTCTGGGGGGGAGTGCAGCCGTACTGTCGGTGGTCGTTTCTTACCTGGCGTCCCGTGCGATATTTGCCCGCCGGGATTTGTAAAACGCGTCTTGTTGACTAAACCGCACCCCTAAATGGGCAATCTGGAAAGAGGCAGGAAAACCAACGCCAAGAACCCATTTATTCATAACAGGAGTGTGACGGCATGACAGGAAATCAGACGACGAACCGCGGGCGCTTTCAGGGGAGAACGGCGATTATCACCGGGGCCGGTTCCGGCATCGGCAAAGCGGCGGCGGTCAAGCTGGCGGGCGAAGGGGCGCAGGTAGCGCTGTTCGATTTGCTCGATGAGCGCACGGAACAGGCGGCGCGGGAAATCAATGCGATGCGCGAAGGCGCGGCGCGCGCCTTCGACGTCGACGTGGCTGACCCCGCGCGGGTCGAGCGGGCGGTACGCGAGGCGGCCGACCATTTCGGCGGCATCGATATCGTCTTCGCCAACGCGGGGATCAACGGCAAACTAGCCCCGGTCGACGAGCTTAGCTTCGAGGAATGGGAGAAGACGCTGAGCATCAATTTGACCGGCACGTTCCTCACGGTCAAGCATACGGTCCCTTATTTGAAAAAGCGGGGCGGCGGCAGCATCGTCATCACGAGCTCGATCAACGGAAACGACACGTTCTCCGGCTTTGGCATGTCGGCATACAGCACGACCAAAGCGGGCCAGGTCGCTTTCGCCAAAATGATCGCGCTGGAGTTGGCCCAATTCAAAATCCGCGTCAACGCCATCAGCCCCGGCGCAATCGCGACCAATATCGACGCTTCGACGGAAAAAAGCAAGGATTTGGAGGAAATCATCATTCCCGTCAAATATCCGGAGGGCTCCCAGCCGCTCGCCGACGGGCCGGGGCAGCCGGAGAACGTCGCGGATCTGGTAGCCTTCTTGGCTTCGGACGAAGCGATTCATGTTACCGGTGCCCGCATCGTCATCGACGGCGCGGAGTCGCTGCTATAACCGTACAGGGTTCTATTGCGCATAAGCGCTTCCGCCGGTCGCGGAGGCGCTTTTCATTTTCTTTGGACCAGCCCGAGGGGGTGGCCGGGAAGCCGTTGCGGCGTCTGTGGTATGATGGAAGCAGCGAAAAGAACGAAGGCGACTTGGTTAACATTTGATCTCAAAAGGAGGAAGCGATGATGTTGTCTTGGCTGGCGGAACAAAAAATCGCCGAAGCGATGAAACGCGGGGAATTCGATCATTTGCCCGGAAAAGGCAAGCCGCTGCAATTGGAGGATTTGTCAGGAGTCCCGAGGACCTGCGGATGGCCTTCAAGCTGATGAAAAACGCCGGGTACGTACCGGAGGAGGTCATGCTGCACAACGAGATGGTGCGGTTGAGCGATTTGATCGCCGCCTGCGAGGACGGGCCGGAGAAGCAGGAACTGAAGAAGCGGCTGTCGGAGCAGCAGCTGCGTTTGAACCTGCTGGCCGACCAGCGGGGCCTGCAGGACAATCCGGCGTTCCGGCAGTATGAGGACGCGATTCGCCAAAAGCTGGAGTAGGCCGCGGTATCGGGCCGCTCGCCTAAGATGGCGAAGTGCCGGGAAGCAGCCTGCGTACCATCGCTTCCGTTAGGATAAACAGCTCCCGCGAAATCCGGTCCAGCCGAAAGCCCGCGATCAAGTCTTTGGCCGGCACCGCTTCCGGACGGTCCAGCAGGCCGCTGATATAGGCCAGCCAGCCGATGACGGTTTCCGGCTTCGTTCCGGCGGCGCGCAGCGCGGAGATGCCGAGGTCGCCATGCCGTTTGGCCAGCCGCCGTCCGTCCTCGCCGAGGATCAGCGGGGCGTGGGCGAAGGCCGGCGGCGTCAGCCCCAGCGCCGCGTAAAGATGGAGCTGGCGCGGCGTGGAATCGAGCAGGTCGTCGCCGCGCAGCACGTCGGTGATGCCCATCGCCGCGTCGTCGACCGCGACGGCCAGCTGGTAGGAATAGAGGCCGTCGGCCCGGCGCACGACAAAATCGCCGCCGCTCCCCGGCGGGAAGACTTGCGGCCCGGCGATTTTGTCGTCGAAGCGGATGGCGTCCGAGCCAAGCGCAAAGCGGAGCGAAGGCGATTTGCGCTGCGCTTTAAGCTCCCACTCCGCGGGGCTTATAGAGCGGCAAGTGCCGGGATACGGCGCGCCCTCCGAGGACAAGCCGTGCGGCGCCCCGGCGACGGCCAGCAGCTCCGCCCGGCTGCAGAAGCACGGGTAGAGCCGTCCGTCGGCGGCGAGTTTGGCCAGCGCCGCATCGTACAGCTCCGTCCGCCGGCTTTGCCAATAAGGCCCGGTTGCGTCCGAAGCGCCCGGCCCTTCATCCCAATCGAGCCCAAGCCAGCGCAGGTCGGCGATGATCCTTTCCGTGATCTCCGGCTTGGAGCGTTGAATGTCGATATCTTCAATCCGCAGCACGAATACCCCTGCGGCGGCGCGCATTTGCAGCCAGGACAGCAGCGCGATTTTGGCGTTTCCCAAATGCATGTCGCCGGAAGGCGTCGGTGCAAAACGTCCGCGTTTCATGTTGCTTCACTTCCCTTGGTTCGTAGTCGGCCGCGGCGCACCGCAGCCGTTGTCGAGTTCACGTCCATAGACGTTTTTTTCTTATGTCCGGATGACTCATCATCAGCTTAAAGGAGATAGGGGTAAAAAAGGGCCTTATTTTGATTTTTTAAGCTCATGCCCGGCAGATAAGGACTATCGTTGCATTAAACCTAACAAGGTCTCCTATGTGCATAAAGACTAGTCCAATGATCGCGAATCTTGAAGCCGTACCTTTATGTACCGGATCGAAAAACTGCAAGAGTGCAGGAATTTCGGCCGATTTTAAAGATTACAGCTAAAAAGATGCAAAAATGCAGGAATTTGGGGCCAATTTGGGGTATATGTGCTTATCGTGATAAAAAACTGCACTTTCGGCTAGGCCCCTTAAATCCGGAGTCCTGACCTACAAGTTTATCTTTCTCAAAGACATGCTCACTATCTCACAGGTTTACATCGA
>NZ_JBNYYG010000013.1:0-110121 GCF_050565405.1 Paenibacillus macerans
GCCCGCGCCGATGCGCCAGCCGCAGGCGGCGCTTCCTGCGCCTGCGCCGCATCCGCGACCGGCGTGCCGCCCGGCGCGGATGCGCGCAGCACTTGCTGCTCGTGCTCCGCACCGAGCAGCTTCAGCACGCGCCCCACCCACGGCTCCGCCGCGGGGGTGGGGCGCGTGGCCGTCGGCGAAGGCCCTGCGGGCCCTTCGCCTTGCGCCTGCGGCGCGGCCGCTGCCGCCGAGCCCGAGCTCGGGGCGGCCGCGGCCACGCCAAAGCCTCCCAGCGTGCCCGCGCTGGGAGGCGCGCCTGCCGGGCCGGCCGTGCCCCGGCCCGGCACCGTACCTGCGTCCATGCCATCCTGAAGCATGGCCCTTCCCAGCTCCGCCAACGCCGCCTGCAGCTTCGCGACCAGCGCCCCGCCGGATCCCTCGGCTCCCTGTCCCTGGATGCCCGCCTGGGCACCTTGGGAATCTGAGCCGACCGTAAATGCTCCCTGCCGGGCCAGCTGCACCAGGCTTGCCGCCTGGTTCGGCTGAGACGCTCCGCCGGCCGCAGCCGCGGAGTCCCCCGCATGCGTACCCGCCAAAGCGGCCGCTCCGGTCTGGGCCCCCGTCGCAGAAGCTCCCGCGCCGGCCCCTGGCGAACCCGGAGCCGCAGCGGCTTGCCCCGGTTGTCCCGTCTCCCCGGCAGCGCCACGGCCCACTGCGGCCCCGGCTCCCGCCGTTTCGTTCCCCGGCTGCCGCAGGGAATTCGCCAGCTGCTCCTCCAGCGAGGACAACAGCACATGCAGCGGCGGTCCAAAAACGGCCTGATGCAGTCCCGCCACCGATTCGCCGGTGATCGGAAGACCGCGGCTAAAAGCGATCCCCGCCGCCTGGATCCATTCCGACAGCGGCACGCCGGCCGGCTTTTGCCCGGATAGCTGCAGCATCAGCGAGACATTCTCTTTCGATAAAGGCAGCCCGCTTTTTTGCATCAACTGAAGCAGCTCCCGATTCGTCGCCGAATTGTCGAGGCCCAGCGATTCCAGCGCTTTGGCCAAGGATGCAGCCGATAACACGGTGGCCGGAGCAGAGTCCATCGGCTTTAGTATCGCAAGACCGCCTTTCGAGTCCGGCTGCACCTGAAGCATTGTCGTCTCCCCGGCGCGCAGCGGCGTTTCCAAGACGGCATGCAGTTTGACCCCCTGAACCTGGATCACGGCCTCTTGACCGTCTTCGGACACGGACAGCACCGTGCCGCGGACCACCTGCCCCGTTTTCAATTCCAGAGATTTCGGTTCTCCGGTTCGTACGTCCCCCATCATGCTGCGCAGCAGCGGTCCGATATTCATAAGTTCCCCCCTTGCCTCCCCTCGTAAGCGATACGATACGGAAAACCCGCCAGATGTGCCGGCGGGTCCTCCTAAAGCGGTTTAAAACAATGTTTGTTCCTCCACGAACAAATTGCGCATAAAACTTTTGCGATGCATCGGCGTTGGACCGAGAGCCTGGATTTGTTCGCGGTGCAGCTTGGTCGCGTAACCTTTATGTACGGCGATTCCGTATTCCGGATAACGCGCATCCCACTCGCCTTGGCACAACCTGTCCCGCGTCACCTTGGCGATGATGGATGCCGCGGCGATCGACTGGCTGGTCGCGTCGCCCTTGATGACCGCCAGCTGAGGAATTTTGACATCCACCTTCTCCGCATCGACCAAGAGAAAGTCAGGCTTGACCGGAAGCTGCTCCACCGCCTGCTTCATCGCCAGCCGCGTCGCCTGCTTGATATTGATCCGGTCGATCGTTGCGGCATCCGCGTAGCCGACTCCCACGGCAATGGCTTGTTCCATGATGATTTCGTACAGCTTGTCGCGTTTTTTCGCGCTTAGTTTTTTCGAATCGTCCACGTCTTGCAGCACGAGATTTTGCGGCAAAATGACCGCAGCGGCAACAACGTCGCCGAACAGGCAGCCACGCCCGACCTCATCGATTCCCGCGATCTGGCGATAGGATGACTGCCAGTACTCCCGCTCATATTTTAACAAATCGTCCATAGTGCCTCCTTGTTCTTGACGAACCTTCCCCCGGTGCTAGCTGTTCTAGGATGATAAATCTGGTTGTTCCGGTAACCCGGACATTCGAGGTTCCTTGCTTTGGAGTGCTACAATCGATCAACATCCGTCTCTATTTTTTGCATGTTCAAAAAGTCGGCTTTTCAGCATTGAGAAGGTTGGATGATGCTAGGGACTGAGTAGCGCAGCGTAGGTAAGCCTACGTGAGCAACTGAAATGTTTCCGCAGGAAACATACATCGGAAGCATACGCTAGTCCCGGCTGAACTCAAGATTCGACGTCGAATCCGCTTCCGGGAACTACATCGTGAGCAAAAGATGACTTTTTGAACGACCACTATAAGAATGCCTCTTCCCCTATTATCGGCTTCCCTTCCTAGATTCTACAGCCTTTCGCCGAAAAAACAAATAGCCGCCGGCAAGTTGCCGACGACTGTTGTTTAGTAAGGCGCTTCCAATGAATATCTGCCCAGCTTTCCGGCTCTGAGCTCCCGGAGCATGATACCCGACGCTTTTTCCAGATCGACCCGACCGCCGCTTACGAGGCAACCCCGTTTTCGTCCGACCGCTTCCATGACAGCGACGATTTCATCCGGATCCTCGTAATCCTTCGGCGGCTGACCCAGCTCGAACCTTTCGCGAAACGGCTCCCAATAATACCGGACCAGATATTTCACCGCAAAAAACGCGATGTCCTCCACGTTCAAAATCTCCTCGCGGATCGCGCCCGTCACCGCCAGCCGGTAGCCGACGTTTTGATCCTCGAACTTCGGCCACAAAATGCCCGGCGTATCGAGCAAGTCCATCTCCGTGCCGACCTTGATCCATTGCTGTCCTTTGGTGACGCCCGGACGATCCCCGGTCGCCGCGATTTTCCGTCCGGCCAACCCGTTGATCAGCGTCGATTTGCCGACGTTCGGAATCCCTACGATCAATGCCCGCACGGCTCGAGGATTGATGCCTTTGGCGATTTGCCGTTCGATCTTCTCCTTGAGCAGCTCTTTGGCCAGCTGCGGAATTTCCTTCAGCCCCTGGCCGCTGGAAGCGTCCGCTTCGACGGCCAGATGCCCCTCCTGTTTGAAATAGGCGATCCATTGCTTCGTTACGGAAGGATCGGCCAAGTCGGCTTTATTCAGCACGATCAAGCGGGGTTTCCCCTGCAATATTTCATCAATCATCGGATTCCGGCTGGATAAAGGCAACCTGGCGTCAAGCAGCTCAATTACGACGTCGATCAGCTTCAGCTTTTCTTGAATTTGCCGGCGAGCCTTGGTCATATGACCGGGAAACCATTGAATTGTCATGTTCGTTCACCTCATATTTCCAAAGAACGCGCCTATTCCTTCGGCTAATGCTTGATAAATTCGAGATCCGCCAGCGGCCAGAATACCAAATCGGCCCGCCCTACGATATCGCCGTATGGAACGAAACCGATCCGCCGGCTATCCGTACTGTTCGAGCGGTTATCTCCAAGCACAAACACATAACCTTCCGGCACGGTTCCTTCGGGAACCACTTCGTTCGGAAAATTCGCTTCTGTATTGTACAGTTCATTATTGTTATGTTTCTCAATAACGGCATCTTTGATGTAGGTCTCATCTACGACTTGCCCGTTAACGGTCACCGTATCCCCTTCCACCCGGACGGTGTCGCCGGGAACCCCGATCACCCGCTTGATGAAATCGCGTCCCTCGGACGGTACATGGAACACGACAACCTCCCCATGCTTCGGTTCCCGGATGTCGTAAATGATCTTGTTCACGATGATGCGTTCGCCGGTATGAAAATTCGGCTTCATCGAAGGGCCGTCGACGATAAACGGAGCAAAGAAAAGCCAACGAATCAGAAGAACCAGCACAACGGCGATCACAATAGCTTTCAGCCATTCCAGCGCCTCGCTTTTATCCTTTTTGCCTGAAGGCACGGCTTCCACTGCTCCCGGCTCCTCCGGTCGTTCCGGCGGGTCGGATGGTTGCGGATAGTCCGGATGGTCTTGTTGTTCTTGTTTCTCCATGGATCGTGACCTCTCCTTATCTCATAATATGTATGATAGAAAAAGTAAAGGGGCTTGAATGGATACAAGCCCCCTGTTCGTTAATGAAATTAACGACGCACTTCTTTAATTCTCGCTGCTTTACCGCGAAGTTCGCGAAGGTAATACAACTTCGCACGACGCACTTTACCACGGCGAGCCACTTCGATTTTATCGATTTTCGGGGAATGAAGCGGGAAAGTTCTCTCCACGCCTACACCGTTGGAAATTTTACGAACCGTAAAAGTTTCGCTGATTCCGCCGCCACGACGCTTAATAACAACACCTTCGAACAATTGGACACGTTCACGAGATCCCTCGATAACCTTAACGAACACTTTCAAAGTGTCACCAGGACGAAAGCTCGGAATATCTTTGCGAAGTTGTTCCTGCGTAATCGCTTGTACGATATTCATCTATGACTCCCTCCTTCCACTCAGGTGTTCATGCCTCTTCCGGAGAAACCTCGTGTTCTCCTTCATCATCCGCAGCGGACCACCGAATTCACAACAAAGAGAATTTTATCATATTTCCCTAGGCATAGCAAGAAAAATATGCATCCTCACCGATTCGGAGATGGGAGATATTCCTAATCCTATCATATCCCGTTTCCATAAAAAAATGCCCCCAATCGATTGGAGGCAAATGCATAATCCCTTTCCCGGTTAAATCAATGCAATCGCCAGCAGCGTGAACAGGCTGAGCGTTAAAATATCTTCGCTTGCCGCATAAGGGCCATAACCATAACCGTAGCCGTAAGGCGGGATAAACGCCGATGTTTGTACCCGGCCGCCCGGCGATTTTTTCAGATATACATTCTCCCGGTCCACCTTCACGATCGTACCTTCAAGAACACGTCCGTCACGGGTCAAAATCCGGACTTTCTTGTTCATGCAATGCAAACAATTATAATAGGCCTCGACCATTCCCCAAGTTCCCCTTCCTTTGCAAGCTAATGCATAGTATGAGCCGGGTGGACGGACGGTGTAGGCGGTCATGCAGGCGGATGCATCCTTCTTTTGCCCAAAAATTCGGTTCAATGATTTTCTTGATACAATTGTATTATATTATGTCGCCGATATGGATGTATCGGTTGCTTAAAATGGCTATCCACCAAAATACGCCGAATTTATCAATCAGATTGGAGCAACACGGATTCCAATCACATGGACCCAAGGGGTCAATAACGGTACCGCCGTCGCGTAATGTATCATAGGCCTTTTGCACAACCCTCTGACGTATACCTGCGAACTTATCTTCACCGTGCGCCCCTCCCGGATTTGATATAAATGGAACATCGACTTCATGCGCATAAGAAAAAGACGG
This sequence comes from Paenibacillus macerans, assembly GCF_050565405.1. Taxonomy (GTDB): domain Bacteria; phylum Bacillota; class Bacilli; order Paenibacillales; family Paenibacillaceae; genus Fontibacillus; species Fontibacillus macerans_B. The sequence goes on from NZ_JBNYYG010000013.1 coordinate 5,400, forward strand.
TATAAATCTGCACATTTCAGAAAAAATGTTCAGACTCATACCGTCATTCATTATGATATCGGAGTAGCGGGATTCGAACCCACGGCCTCACCCACCCCAAGGGTGCGCGCTACCTGACTGCGCCATACCCCGACGTCAATTTCAGGTACCATTAATTATAAGCGATGAAGTCGCCGGCCCGCAATAACAAAAGTAAAACGCTATCAGAAAAAAAACCGCCGACAGAGCGGCGGATTATTCGTTAGATCAGGTTGCGGGAGACCGGGGATTACCCTTCCGATGGCGACTCCGCTTCCACCCGCAGCTGCTTCAACCAGCGTTTATCCTGTTCGGTCAGCTCCAGCCCGTCCAGCAGATCGGGACGGCGCTCCCACGTGCGGCGAAGCGCCTCTTTACGCCTCCAATCGGCGACGTTGGCATGATGCCCGCTTAGCAAAATATCCGGCACCTTCCACCCGCGGAAATCGACCGGACGCGTGTAATGCGGATACTCCAGCAGCCCCGTACTGAACGAATCCGTAACCGCGCTCGTTTCATTGCCGAGCACGCCGGGAAGCAGGCGCGTCACGCTATCGATAACCACCATGGCCGGCAGTTCGCCGCCGGTCAAAACGTAATCGCCGATCGAGATTTCGTCCGTCACGAGATGCTCGCGGATCCGTTCATCGTAGCCCTCGTAATGCCCGCAAATGAACACCAGATGCTCTTCCTTGGCCAGCTCCTCGGCTTTTTGCTGCGTAAACGTCTCCCCCTGCGGACACATCAGGATGATGCGCGGCGGAAGCCCGGCCTCATTCGAAGACAATCCGGCTTTATCCCGATCCTCTTGGGCCCGGACGGAGCCCTCCCCGCTTGCCGCACGCCCTAGCAGATCTTCGACCGCATGGAAGATCGGCTCCGGCTTCAGCACCATTCCACCGCCCCCGCCATACGGCGTGTCATCCACGCTGCCGTGTTTATTTCCAGAGTAATCGCGGAAATTCACCGCATTTAGCGAGACGATGCCTTTTTCCCGGGCCTTGCCAAGGATGCTGCTCCCGAAAACGCCGGCGAACATTTCCGGAAACAGGGTCAGGACATCCATCCGCATTCCTATAACAGTCCTTCCATTACATGAACTTTGACAAGCTTTTCCTTCACGTTCACGTCCAGCACGACGTCTTCGATCACGGGCAACAGCAGCTGTTTGCCGGACGGCAGCTTGACCACCCAAACGTCATTGGCGCCCGGACGCAAAATTTCCACGATTTCGCCAAGCTCCTCGGCTTCGTCGCTCACGACGCGGCAGCCGATGATCTCGTGGAAATAATATTCGTTTTCCGGCAACTCCACCGTTTCCTCTTTGGATACCTTCAGGTCGCGGCCTTTGAACTTCTCTACTTCATTGATATTGGAAAATTCGGCAAACTTCACGATATACATTTGCTTATAAGGACGTGACGCCTCTACGGTGACCGTCAACCGCTCCCCGCTTTCCTGGTGAAGGAGCAGGAGACGGGTCTTCGGAGCGAAGCGGACTTCCGGAAAATCCGTTTGCAGCAGCACCTTCAGCTCCCCGCGAATTCCGTGAGTATTTACGATTTTGCCTACCGACAATAAAGAGTCAGACATAACAACCTCCCAGTCCTGTGCGGCCGAGGCTCGCCTCAGTGCGTGCCCGGCGCATCCAAACCATACTTAGTTAACAACGAAAATATTGCATTTTGCACAACAATTATGCCTCTACAAAGCAATCTAAAGAGGAATTATTGTAAAAAGTGCAACATTTCAGTTTCTTTCGAAGAGTTAAAGCTATATTTGTTGTAGAGAATATAACATTTACTCGCTACCATAGTTATTTCGGTCTCATTGTTGTATATCGTGCAACAATTTTACCGTCTCCGCTTCCCCCTGTTTCAGCATGTACGAAAAAGGGCTAGGACAAACATCCTAACCCGCTTTCGTATATCTTTAAAAGGTTGTTCAAAAAGCCATCTTCTAATCACGCAGTAGGCCAAGAAGCAGATTCGGCGTCGAATCTTGAATTCAGCCGGGACTTCCGTTGCTCACGTAGGTTCGCCTACGCTCCGCTACTCATTCCCTAGCTTCATCCAACCTTCTCGGTGCTTAAAACCTGTCCTTTTGAACCTTCATTGAAACGGTTGTTCAAGACATGATGTCCACGGTGACCCGCTTATCCATCTTGACCGCTGCCGATGCCACAACCGTGCGGAGGGCCTTGGCGATTCTCCCCTGCTTGCCGATCACTTTCCCTACATCGTCGGGATGCACGGAAAGCTCATACACGATCAGGTGATCCTTCTCCACAACCTCCACACGGACATCGTCCGGATGATCAACAAGAGCCTTCGCAATAACGCCGACTAATTGTTCCATATACGACCCTCCGAATCAGCAATTATTTCTGCTGTCTAAGCTCATGGAATTTCTTCATAACGCCTGCTTTGCTAAGCAAATTGCGAACGGTGTCGGATGCTTGCGCACCGTCTTGGAGCCATTTCAATGCTTTCTCTTCATCGATGTTGACTACAGCCGGCTCAGCAACCGGGTTATAGTAACCAATCTCCTCGATAAAACGGCCGTCGCGCGGGGAACGGGAATTCGACACCACGATACGGTAGAAAGGAGCTTTATGAGCACCAATGCGTTTCAAACGAATACGAACTGCCACGAAATTCACCTCCTTCAAAGAATGAACTAAATGTATGAATACCTTCCCTCTTCGCCAAGCGGATCAACACCCGTTAACGGAAAGGGAATCTCATGCCTTTTCCGGCCTTGCCGAGCTGCTTCATCATTTTGTTGCCTTTGCCTTTCGGCCCCATCATATCGGAGAGCTGCTTCATCATCCGGCGCATTTCGTCAAACTGCTTGATCAGCCGGTTGACGTCCGTGACCGTCGTTCCGCTGCCGGCGGCAATCCGTCTGCGGCGGCTTTGATTGATCATGTCGGGATGTTGCTTCTCCTCTTTGGTCATCGAATGAACGATGGCTTCCACCCGGCCCATTTGTTTCTCGTCGACCTTGACGTCCTTCATCTGCTTCATCTTGCCCATGCCCGGGATCATATCCATGATCTGATCGATCGGGCCCAGCTTCTTGACCTGTTCCATCTGCTCCAGGAAATCGTCGAACGTAAATTCCGCGTTACGCATCTTCCGTTCCATTTCCTTGGCTTTTTCCGCATCGATGTTCGACTGCGCTTTCTCGATCAGCGACAGCATGTCGCCCATGCCGAGGATCCGCGAGGCCATCCGTTCGGGATGGAACGGCTCCAGCGCGTCGATCTTCTCGCCCAGCGCCGCGAACTTGATCGGGCACCCGGTGACCGCTTTGACCGATAACGCCGCACCGCCGCGGGTGTCGCCGTCCAGCTTCGTCAGCACGACCCCGGTCAGGCTCAATTGCTGATTGAAGCTTTCCGCCACGTTGACCGCGTCCTGGCCGGTCATCGCATCCACGACCAAGAGCACCTCGTCCGGCTTCGTCACTTCATGGATTTGCCGCAACTCCTCCATCAATTCCTCATCGATATGCAGGCGGCCTGCGGTATCGATCAGCAGGTAGTCGTTGCCGTTATCTTTGGCATGCTGCAGCGCTTGACGGGCGATTTCGACCGGGCTGTTGCCCTCGGGCAGCGAAAATACCGGCACTTTGATCTGTTCGCCGAGCACCTGCAGCTGCTTGATCGCCGCCGGGCGGTAAATATCTCCCGCCACCAGCAGCGGACGGTGATTGTCCTTGAGCAGCAGCTTGGCCAGCTTGGCCGAGGTCGTCGTTTTCCCGGCACCCTGGAGACCCGCCATCATGACGACGGTCGGCGGCCGATTGCTGCGGGCCAGCTTGGCTTGGCTTCCGCCCATCAGCTCCGTCAGCTCTTTGTTGACGATATCGATGATGACCATGCCCGGCGTAAAGCTGTCCATGACCTCTTTGCCGATGGCCTTCTCCTTGACCTTGGCGATGAATTCCTTGACAACTTTAAAGTTAACGTCCGCTTCCAGCAAAGCGAGCCGTACTTCGCGCATCGCTTCGTTGAGATCGTCCTCCGAGACCTTGCCCTTGCCCCGCAACTTGCTGAATACGTTCTGCAACCGGCTTGTCAAACCTTCAAATGCCATGTGGCCGTCACCTCCGTTCTCTTTAAAAGGTTGTTCAAAAAGTCATCCTTCGATCACGATGCTATTCATGGAAGGTTATTCGACGTCGAATCTTGAATTCAGCCGGGCCTTCCGTTGCTCACGTAGCTTCTCAGTCCCTAGCTTCATCCAACCTTCTTGGTGCTCAAAACCTGACTTTTTGAACTCTAACTTATAGCACCATCTTACAATTGCTCTGCCTCGCGAAGCAAATTTCTGGCCGCTTCTTTATGTAACGGGGACATCGAGCTGTCTTTCACCAGCTGCTCCAGCCGGAATAACACGCCGCTCCGCGCCTCATGCTTTTGTAATAGGCCCAGCTTCTCTTCATACGTTTCCAGCATGCCTTCGGCCCGTTTAATATGCTCATATACCGCCTGGCGGCTAATCTCGAACTCCGCAGCGATTTCCCCCAGCGAGAAATCATCGAGAAAATAATATTTTAGGAAGGTCTGCTGCTTTTCCGTCAGCAGCGTTTCATAGAAATCAAACAAAAGGTTGATCCGATTCGTTTTCTCAAGCCTATTCTCCTGACTCATTTGGGCACTCCCTCCGTCAAGGAAAAACACTTTACAGCGCATCAACTTTACCTATGATACAGAAAGCCGCAAAGGATGTCAAGCATTTTGCCTTAACATCCTGCGAAAGCGCTGATCCCTTCGTTTCCGCAGCAAAAAGCCGCCTGCCGAACGTCCCGGAAGGCGGCTTGAAGCCGTAACTTTAGTGTTGAGGCAGCAAGTACAGCAGGATTGCAAAAAAGTGGGTGACGCTGCCGCCCAGCACGAACAAATGCCAGATCGCGTGGTGGTAAGGAAAACCTCGCCAGACGTAAAAGACCGTGCCCAGCGTATACGATAACCCGCCCGCGACCAGCAGGACGATACCCTGATGCGGCATGGCCGCGGTCAGCGGACCCCAGACGATCACGATCAGCCAGCCCATGATCAGGTAAAACACCGTCGACATGAACAGGAACCTTTTGACGAAAAACGCTTTGAATACGACGCCTAGCAGCGCGATCCCCCAAATCGTCCCGAACAGGCTCCAGCCGAGGGGCCCCCGAACGGCCACCAGCAAAAACGGCGTGTACGTTCCCGCAATGTAGATATAGATGGAGGAATGATCGAAAAACTCGAACAAGTCTTTCGCTTTGCCTTCCTTGAAGCTGTGCACGAGCGTGGAGCACAGGTACAGGAGCAGCATGCTCGCCCCGTAAATCGTAAAGCTGACGACATGCCAAGCCGTGCCCTTCATGCTGGAAAAAACGATCAGCAGTACCAATCCCGCCACGCTAAGCAAGGCGCCGATGCCGTGGGTAATGGCGTTGGCGATTTCTTCGCGGCGGTCGTAAGTATGTGTATTTGCCATCCTGTCACCTCCTAAATTTACATTTGGTGCGAGTTCAAAAAGTCTGATTTCCAGGAATGCTTCCGAATTTAGTATGCCTTTTCGGGCTTTTGCCTATGACCATCATACGACGGAGCCGCACTTTCTGTTACACGGAATTGCCGGTTTTAAGCCTCGGCGGCTTCTTCCTCATCCGCGATCAATCCGGCGAACAAACCGTGTACGAACTGCTCGGAATCGAATTTTTGGAGATCGTCCACCTTTTCGCCGAGTCCCACGAATTTGACCGGAAGGCTGAGCTCCTGACGGATGGCGATCACGATGCCGCCTTTGGCCGTGCCGTCCAGCTTGGTCAGCACCAGACCGGTCACGCCGCTTTTCTCGCCGAACAGCTTCGCTTGGCTGAGCGCGTTTTGCCCGGTCGTAGCGTCGAGCACCATCAGCACCTCATGCGGAGCGGCAGGAATTTCCCGCTGAATGACGCGGTAAATTTTGTTCAGCTCCTCCATCAGATTGGATTTGTTCTGCAGCCGTCCGGCCGTATCGCACAGCAGGATGTCCGCCCCGCGCTGTTTGGCCGCCTGAACCGCGTCAAACATCACCGCCGCCGGATCGGAGCCAGCCTGCTGCTTGATCACGTCGACGCCGACCCGTTTGCCCCATACCTCCAGCTGCTCGATGGCTCCGGCGCGGAACGTATCGCCAGCGGCAAGGATTACCTTTTTGCCCTGCTGCTTATAGTAGTGGGCCAGCTTGCCGATCGTCGTCGTTTTGCCGACCCCGTTCACGCCTACGAACAAAATGACGCTGATTCCGTCCGGATTCAGGTGCATTTCATTGTCCTCGTCCCCGCGTAGCAGCTCGGTCAATTTCTCGGACAACAACGGCTGCAGCTCGGAGGCGTCTTCGATCCGGCGCTGCTTGACCTCTTTGCGGAGATCATCGATCAGCTTCAAGACCGTATTGACGCCGACGTCGGCGCCGATGAGAATTTCCTCCAGCTCTTCGAAAAATTCTTCATCGATTTTTTTGCGGCGGGTAACTAATTCCGCGACTTTCTCGACAAAGCCTTTGCGGCTTTTTTCCAGCCCGTCCCTGAATTGTTTGGTTACCGCTTCGGTTTTTGACGCGATGCTCTCTCTCAGCTTTTTGAAGAAACTCATTTGGGGATAACCCTCCTTTATGTAATTCGCAACGCCCTATATTCCGGACTATGAAATCTCCGCTATGAAATCTCCGCTTTCAAACCGATTTTCCAAAAATAGCGCCAAGAACAACCGTTATTCTCGGAAAACGGGACGTTCGCCCAAAATAACGCCGGTTATGACCGCTATCCTCGGGATTCATGCCTTCTCGGCTGCATAATTCTATTATTGCATACCGCGGAGGCCCAAGCAATTTCCAATCCTTATGCGAGCCGGATCAAAAAGCGGCAAAAAGGGCCAAGCAGATCCTTGGCCCCCGCGCCGCAGCATAAAGCAATTCCTGTCGCGATCGCTATGCGATTTCGACGGCATCCTCGTCCTCCAGCTTGACGGACACGAGCTTGGACACGCCGCCTTCTTCCATGGTAACGCCGTACAATACATCGGCTTCCTCCATCGTGCCCTTGCGGTGCGTCACGACGATAAACTGCGTTTGCTCGGAAAATTCGCGCAAATACTGGGCAAAGCGGACCACGTTCGCTTCGTCCAGCGCCGCTTCGACCTCGTCGAGCACGCAGAACGGCACGGGCTTCACCTGCAGGATGGCGAACAGCAGCGCCATCGCGGTCAAAGCCCGCTCCCCGCCGGAGAGGAGTTGCAGATTCTGCAGCTTTTTGCCCGGCGGCTGGGCGACCACGTCGATGCCGGTCTCCAGCAGGTTATCCTGATCGATCAGGATCAAATCGGCCCGCCCGCCGCCGAAGAGCTTCGAAAAGACGATGACGAATTCGCGGCGGATGGCATCGAACGTCGTTTTGAAGCGCTTGGACATCTCCTCGTCCATCTCGCGGATGACTTGGTAAAGCGTCGTTTTGGCCTCAACCAGGTCATCCTTCTGCTCGCTGAGGAATTGGTAGCGTTCGGAGACGCGGTTATATTCGTCAATAGCCCCCAGATTCACGTCCCCGAGCAGCGTAATTTGCCGTTTCAGCTCTTTGACTTCGGCCTGGGTCTGCGGCACGTCCTCCGGCACCGCATAGCGCTGCTTGGCCAGTTCATAGCTGAGCTCATAATCCTCGGACAGCTTGCGCAAAATGTTGTCGAGCTCGACGTCGAGGCGGTTCGCCTGGATTTCCGTCTGCCGCAGCTGGTCCTCCACGGCTTTGAGCTGGGTCCGCTGTTCCTTGGTTTCGCTTTCGCCTTCCTCCAGCTTCTTGACCAGCACGGCGCGCGACGCCCGCTCCAGCTCCAGCTGTTCGCCGGCACGCTCCTTCTTCAGCTTGAAATCGTTGAGTTCTTCCCGCTGCTTCACGGTTTGCTGCTCGTTTTGGAGCAAATCCGCTTCGATCGACTGCAGGATCGTGCGGTTCTGTTCCAGCTCCCGCTCCTGAATCTTGAACTCTTCCTCGGAGCGGCGCAGTTGCTCGCGCAAGGAGAAGCATTCCTGGTCCAGCTTGCCTTCCCGTACTTTCAGGCCGGTCAGCAAATCCTGCAACTCCTCCTTGGCCGATTCGCTCGCTTTGCGCGCAAATTCGGCGGCCCGGATCGACTGCTGGACGGATTGCTCTTCCTTCTCCAGCTCCACCAAGCGCTCTTCCGCCGCTTTTTTCGTCGCCTCGAGATCCTCGAGCTCTTTCTGATAATGGCCCTTCTCCTGGCCGTACAGCTCGAATTGCTCCGACACGTGCCGCCATTCGTGTTCGACCTGCTTGAGGTCGCCGGCGCTGGACTGCTCCTCCACCCGCTTCGCGTCCCCGGCTTCGCGCAGCCGCGTCAGTTCGCTTTCGGACTTGCCCAGCTGGCTGCGTACATCCGCCAAGCCTTTGCGCAGCTTGTCCAGCATTTCTTCGCTCTCGCGGATATCGTTCGCGAGCTGATCCAGCTGGCGTTTGCGGCCAAGCAGGTTGTTGTTCTTGCGATGCTGGCTGCCCCCGGTCATCGAACCGCCGGCATTGACGACGTCGCCTTCCAGCGTGACGATCCGGAAGCGGTATTGCAGGCGCGCGGCCATTTTGTTGGCCCGCTCCAGATCGCTGGCAAACACGACGTTCCCCAGCAGGCTGCCGACGATATCGGCGTACCTCGGCTCATAACCGACCAGCTCCGCGCCGATTCCGACAAAGCCGTCGGCTTCCTCCAACTGGCGTTTGTCCGCGGCGGAAATCTGGCGCGGACGGATAACGTCGAGCGGCAGGAACGTAGCCCGGCCGAGCTGGCGCTGCTTCAGGAACGCGATCGCCTGCCGGGAAACGGCTTCGTTCTCCATGACGATATGCTGCATCGCCGCGCCAAGCGCGGTTTCCACGGCGATCTCGAGCTTCTCCGGAACGCGGATCAATTCCGCGACCGCGCCGTGAACGCCGGACAACGCGGATTTCTTTGCGGCTTTCAGAACTTCTTTAACGCCGAGCACAAACCCGTCGTAATCGTCTTCCATCTCTTTCATCGTATCGCGGCGCGATACCAGGCCTTCGCGTTTTTGCTCCCATTTGCGGATGCTGCTCTGGCCCTCTTCCGCTAGCTTCTGCAGCGACTGGTGACGTTCGCTTTCCTGGATATACTGCCCGCGGAGCCCGGCGATTTCCTGCCCCATCTTGTCCAGGACCGTTTCCAGCTCGCTTTTGCGTTTCTTCAGACGATCCAGTTCATCCGTCCACTTTACGCCCTCTTCCTCGGCGCGTTCCATGCGCCGTTTGACGCTATCCTTCTGCTGTTCGGCGTAATGGATCTCGTTGCGCGACTGCGCCATGCGGTTCATGATGTCGAGCAGTTGGCCCTTCAGGCCTTCCTCCTGCGCCTGGCTGATGCCTCCGGTCACGCCGATCAGCTTGGCTTCCTCCGCGGCCAGCTCGGTGCGCAGCCCGGCGAGCTGCTGCTCGGCCGCGGCGAATTTGGCCGCCAGCTGTTCCAGCTCCTGCAGACGCTGGGCAAACCGCTCTTCGCTGACCGTCAGCGACTGGCGCAGCTGCTCGCGGTTTTGGGCCAGGTTTTTGGCGCGCTCCTTCAACACCTCGCCGTAGCCTTCGCTTTTTTCGTAGCTTTCGCTGTATTCCAGAAGCTGCCCCTGAAGCGTCTCGATTTGGTCCTCGACCTGGCGCAGCGCGAGACGGTCGCTCTCCAGCTTCGCATCGTGGGCGGATACGACCGTGGACAAAGCCAGCTGCTCTTCTTGAAGCTTCGCCAGCTTGGCGTTCGCTTCGCTCCACGACTCGTGGATTTGCTCGATTTGATGCACGTACAACGAAATCTCTTTATTTTTCAGCTGCTCGCGCAACTCCTTGTATTTCAACGCTTTCTCGGATTGCTCCTTCAGCGGCTCGATCTGATCCTCCAGCTCAACGACAAGGTCGTTGATGCGCAGCAGGTTCTGCTCCGTTTCATCCAGCTTGCGGCGGGCATCGCGCTTCCGGCTCTTGTATTTAACGATCCCCGAAGCCTCTTCGAAAATTCCGCGGCGATCCTCGGACCGCGTACTCAAAATCTCCTCGATCCGGCCCTGCCCGATGATAGAGTAAGCTTCCTTCCCGATCCCGGTATCCATGAACAGCTCGGTGATATCCTTCAACCGGCAGGATTGCTTATTGATGAAATATTCGCTGTCCCCGCTGCGGTGTACGCGCCGGGTGACCGTCACTTCGCTGAAATCGAGCGGCAACGCCTGATCGGCATTATCCAGCGTAAGGGATACCTCGCTGTAGTTGACCGCTTTGCGCGCATCGCTGCCGGCAAAAATAATGTCTTCCATCTTGCCGCCGCGTAAAGACTTGGCGCTTTGCTCCCCAAGCACCCAGCGAATGCCGTCGGAAATGTTGCTTTTGCCGCTGCCGTTCGGTCCGACCACGGCGGTGATGCCGCGGACAAATTCCATTTCCGTCTTGTCGGCGAAAGATTTGAAGCCCGCTAACTCGATCCGTTTCAAAAACATACGTTCACAATCACCTCTAACGACTATTGTAACATACAAAAAGCCCCGGAGGACAGGCATTGCGCACCGGCCAGAAAGCCCGGAATTCCGCGGCCCTCACTCTCTTGAAATCCGTTTTCCTTTTTGCTAGTGTGATAGACAATCTTATATCGGTAAAAGGAGCGTTGTTGATGAGAGAGAAAAACACGACGAAGCTGGCCGGTCTGTTGTTAGCCGCCTGCTTGGCTGCCGGCGTTTGGGCCCTATCGCCCGAATCGGCGGACGCCAAGCCGGAGCAAAGAACGGCTGCCGCTGCGGTAACCATAGACGGCCAAGCCGTTCCGTGGTCCACCGCCCCGATGAAGCGCCGCGGCACGATCTATGTCCCGCTCCGCGAAACCGCCGACCGGCTCGGCGCAACCGTGCGATGGAACCAAGCCAAACGCGCCGCCGAGCTTCTGATCCATGGCGATACGATTTTGCATCGTCCCGGAACGGCGTTATTCAGCGTCAATGGCGATCCGATCAAGGCCGCCGAAGCTTCCACCGATGCCGGCGGCACCACCATGGTACCGCTCCGGGCCTTAGCCGAGTCGTTGAAATCCGGCGTCTCCCCCACACTGTCGAACGGCCAAACCGCCGTAAATCTGACGCCGGATCGCGCCACGATCGCTTCTGCCGTTACGGAAGCGGCCGACCGTTATTTGATCGCAAGGCGGTATTCCGGCATCGCCCTGATCGCCAAGGACGGCCAAATTCTGCTCCGTAAGGGATACGGCTACGACGGCGACAACTGCCTCGTCCGCCCGGACCGCAAATCGCGGATCGCTTCGCTCACCAAATCGTTTACGGCGGCAGCAGTCATGAAGCTGGCCGAGGAAGGCAAGCTCCGGCTGGACGATACACTGGAAGGCTATATTCCCGGATTTCCTTCCGGAGACCGGATCACGTTGCACATGTTGATGTCCCACAACTCGGGCATGAATCCCAACTTCCCGCGCAATGCGGGCATGTCCTTGCAGGATACGATCGAAGCCATCAAAGCCAAACCGCTCCTTGCCGAGCCGGGCAACAAATTCATTTACAGCAACAGCGGTTACGTCGTGTTGGCCGGAATCATCGAGCAGGCGGCGGGCATGCGTTACGGGGAGTATTTGCGGGAAAGTTTTTTTCGGCCATTGGGCATGGACGAGACCGGGGAAGCTTTTTCCACCGTACCTGTGATTCAAGGATACGTAAGCGCCGGAGATCAGAAGTGGGCGCCTGCTGGCGACTATATCACCCAATCCGGTTCGGGCAGTCTCTACTCCACCGTCGACGAGCTCTTCGCCTGGACCGCGTCGTTCGAGACGGAGCAGGTCCTAAGCCAGGCTTCCATAAAGAAAATGTTCACCCCGCACTCCGTCAAAAACTACGGTTACGGCTGGATGATTCGGCAGGAAAACGGGACTACCCGCGTGTTCCATAACGGCAGCGGCAGCGGTTACGCCACCGGGATGTCCCGGGAACTGGGGGGAGGATACACGCTGATCCTGCTCGGCAATCATGCCGGGATGGATACGCTGACGCTGATGACCGAGCTCAGGATGCAGTTGCCGTAGTACCTAGCGGCAAATGAAGTTTGGGGAATGCAACAACATAAGGGGAAAAATGGCCCTATTTTAGGGAAATCCTCAATATTGAGTTGAATTCACTAGCGTTGCATTAAAGCTTTCATGAAATCCATGGAATTCCTAATCATCCAGGCTTGACAGTTAAGCCGGCAACCTTTTGGCGTTAGGTCAATACTCGCTGTCCGGAAGCTTTGCACAATTATCCCGTTTGATCAGGTAACAGAGAAACCGACAAGCCTCGGGGAAAGGGAAGAAAATATGGGGTGGAGAAAATAGATCGGTTCGAAGTCATGAGACGGGCCTTAGGCCAAAGAAGCAGGCGGGGGCAGTATGACGTTGCAGACGTTTCTGCAGACGGAAGGGCTTAGACTGCAGCAAAATCACAGTATTTTCGTTTCCACTGCATCTTGTCATGGATCTCCTCTCCGGTCTGCTTCACTTCTCCTAGCCCCCGACCTTTACTCCCTTAACGAAAGGGATAATCGTGCAAAGCAGCATGCGGAGACAACAAGACTCGAACCCTATAAGACCGCCACGCCAGGCAAATGTCTGGCACCCGACTTTGAAAGTATTATGATTGTGTACACACCTAGTAAATACTTCGGGCTGCGCAACGTAACCATGGACAAAAGCCAAAAAAGCACGTATTTCGCCTGAATGTTTTTCAGATTGGGGTCATAAATCATTTTGCCCAACCCGGCCGCCTCCTCTCAAGATTGAATGCTTGATTAGACACCGCTATTGATCATAGTGAACGAATGTCCCTTACACACTTTCACCTTGCAAGGTTTTTGTTCGAAAAACCGTTCAAAAAAAGTATAAAAGCACTCGTGTAACGAACGGGTTAACTCTCTAACGAAAAAAGGCCGTCCCCCGGTTAAGTTATGCCTCGCCATGGGGACGGCCTTCTTATTGAATTCTAATCAACTGCTCGGCTTAACCGCCAAACTCGGAGCCCTTCAGCAGCTCCAGCGCCACGGCGGCCGCCTGCTGTTCGGCTTCCTTCTTGGATCTTCCGGTGCCCTGGCCGAGCGTGCGCCCCTCCATGCAAACCTCGGAGACGAATTCACGTTCGTGCGCCGGTCCGCGCTCTTCGACGATGCGGTATTCCAGCGTTCCCATGCCGTGATGCTGCGTCAGCTCCTGCAGTTCCGTTTTGTAATCGCTGGTCTGCAGTTTGCCGTCTAATGTCAATTGGGGGAATACATGGCGATGCAGGAACGCAGTAACTGCTTCCAAGCCCTGATCCAGATATAAAGCGCCTATAAAGGATTCGAAAACGTCCGCGAGCAGAGCCGGACGGGTTCTGCCTCCCGTTAATTCCTCACCTTTGCCTAAAAGCACGTACCCTCCAAACTCCAGATTTTCGGCAAACTTCACAAGCGAAGGCTCGCACACGATGGCGGCGCGCAGCTTGGTCAATTCGCCTTCGGGACGATCGGGGAATAACCGATATAAATGCTCCGAAACGGTCAATTCAAGTACGGCGTCGCCCAAAAACTCCAGGCGTTCGTTATCTTCGTATTGACTAAATCGATGCTCGTTCACGTAAGATGCATGGGTGAAGGCCTGTTTCAACAGCTGCCTATTTTGGAATGCCAGTTCAAGTTTATGCTGTAACTGCTTCAGTTCTCCATTCACCAGACTTAACCCCTTATGCTTCGTATTTCTTCATTATGATCGTAGCGTTATGCCCGCCGAATCCGAAGGAGTTGGACATGGCCACCTGGACATCGGCGCGTCTGGCTTCGTTCGGAACGTAATCCAAATCGCATTCCGGGTCCGGATGCTCCAGGTTGATCGTCGGAGCGATCACGCCGTGCTTCAGCGTAAGCCCGCAAATAACGCCTTCCACGCCGCCGGCCGCGCCAAGCAAATGACCGGTCATCGACTTCGTCGAACTGATCGCCACTTTGTAGGCATGGTCGCCGAGCGCGCGTTTGATGGCGATCGTTTCCGATCGGTCGCCGACCGGCGTCGAAGTGCCGTGGGCGTTGATGTAATCGATTTGCTCCGGTTCGATGCCGGCATCGCGAATCGCCATTTTCATGCAGCGCTCCGGTCCGTTCGGATCCGGCTCCGTCATGTGGTGCGCGTCCCCGCTCAAGCCGTAGCCGATGATTTCGCCGTAAATCTTGGCTCCGCGTTTTTGCGCGTGCTCCAGCGATTCCAGAATGAAAATGCCGGCGCCTTCGCCCATCACGAAGCCGTCGCGCTCCGCATCAAACGGCCGGCTGGCTTTCTCCGGCTCGTCGTTGCGGGTCGACATCGCCCGCATGGAACAAAAGCCCGCCATGCCGGTAGGACGGATCGTTGCTTCCGCGCCGCCGCAAATCATCACATCGGCATCACCCCGCTGGATGAGCTTGTACGAATCGCCGATGGAATGAGTTCCGGTCGCGCACGCAGTCACCGCCGTCGTGTTCGGGCCCTTCGCCCCGAACAAGATCGAAACGTGCCCGGACGCCATATTGGCAATCATCATGGGAATAAAAAACGGGCTGACGCGTTTCGGGCCTTTTTCCAGCAAAATATTATGCTGATCTTCCCAGGTCCCGAGACCGCCGATCCCTGAACCGATCATGACGCCTACCCGCTCCGGGTCGGCCTGCTCGGCAATATTCAGACCGCTGTCCTCCACGGCGCATTTCGCCGCGGCGGTGGCAAACTGCACGAAACGATCCATCTTCCGCGCTTCTTTGCGGTCAATATAGTCTTCCGCATTAAAATCTTTCACCGAAGAGGCAATTTGCGTAGGATATTCGCTTACGTCGAACGCTTCGATCCGCGACACGCCGGATTTCCCCTGCACCAGGTTGTTCCAGAACGTATCAAGGTCGTGTCCGAGCGACGTAACGACGCCCATCCCCGTAACTACTACTCTATGCTTCAAACACACTCACCTCGTATGGACTTCATGTGTACTATAACAACTTCATAGATGGATAAACAAAAACTTGCAGAGCCTCAAGATGAGGAGAAGTCCCGCCTGCTAAGAAGGAGGTACGGGACTTTGGAATGACATTAGGTATGAGATTGTATGTAGTTTACAACTTCACCTACGGTCGTAATCTTCTCTGCATCTTCGTCTGAAATTTCCAGATCGAATTCATCTTCCAATTCCATGACCAATTCAACCACGTCTAGCGAATCCGCACCCAAATCGTCTTTGAAAGACGCTTCCAGGGTCACTTCGGCTTCATCAGCGCCAAGGCGATCCACTACAATGCGTTTTACGCGATCCAATACATCGGACATCCGGTTCACCTCCTCTTTGGTATTATAAGAGATTTGAAGTTAAAATGCCATAGAAGCAAAAACGCGATTTACATATACATTCCGCCGTCTACGTGCAGCGTTTGTCCCGTCATGTAGGACGCGCCGTCCGAGGCGAGGAATACGACAACGTTCGCGATTTCTTCCGGCTGGCCCAAACGGGCCAAGGGGATGTCGCCAAGCAGCTTGTGGCGGTATTCCTCCTGAAGCTGATCCGTCATGTCGGTCTCGATGAACCCGGGGGCGATGCAGTTCACGGTAATGCCCCGCGAAGCCAGCTCGCGTGCCGATGCCTTCGTCAGGCCGATGACTCCGGCTTTGGCGGCTGCGTAATTGGCCTGCCCTGCGTTGCCAAGCACGCCCGACACCGAAGAGATGTTGATAATCCGTCCCGAGCGCTGCTTCATCATGGGCCGGGTTACGGCTTTGACGCCGTTGAACACGCCTTTGAGGTTGGTCTCGATGACCTGATCGAAGTCTTCTTCTTTCATACGCATAATTAAATTATCTCTTGTAATGCCTGCGTTATTCACCAGAATATCGATCCGGCTCCATGCTTCCAGCATGGACTTCACCATATCTTCAAACTGCTCGCTGCTTCCCACATTCGCCTTCACCGCGTAGGCTTTACCGCCTAACGCCTCGATTTCGGCAACGACGCGGGCGGCAGCTTCCTCGTTGCCCGCATAGTTGACGGCTACGTCGGCTCCGGCTTCCGCCAAAGCCAGCGCGATGCTGCGGCCGATCCCGCGCGAAGCGCCCGTGACCAATGCCGTCTTGCCTTGAAGCGGTTTATTCATCTTTTCATCTCCTTTCGCCAGGTTTATGAGACTTGGCAGCTCCCGACATGCTATGGAGCCGCGTTACCTGCTCCTGTTATTGGTGCAATGCTGCATCGCCATTCCTGAAGCCTAGGGCTCCTTTGCGGCGATGATGAAACCCGGGCCGTGTGGCGGGGGAGCGGCGTTATTTCAATGCTTCCACAGCCTGCTCCAGACCGTCCAACCCGCCGACGTTCAACACGCGCACCGTTTTGTCGATCTTCTTGACCAACCCCGCCAGCACGCTGCCGGGACCGATTTCCACAAAGGTGTCCACCCCTTGCGAAATCAGCCAGTTTACGCTGTCCTCCCATAGGACGGGGGAGTAAACCTGGCGGATCAAGAGCTCGGCGATCTCCGCGCCGCTTTGGACCGGACGGGCGGTGACATTGGCAACCACCGGTACAGCAGCGTATTGGAACGAAACGGCGGAGAGCCGGTCGCCCAAACGCTCGGCGGCGGATTTCATCAGCGACGAATGGAACGGGCCGCTGACTTCGAGCGGGATCGCCCGCTTGGCGCCGATTTCCTTCACCCGTTCGATCACTTGCCCGACGCCTTCTTTGCTGCCCGACACCACGATCTGTCCCGGACAGTTGACATTGGCCAACTCGACGAGCGATCCGCCCGCCGCGATATCGGCGCAAAGCTGCGCCAGCGCCTCGCGTTCGCCACCAAGCACCGCCGCCATCGCGCCTTGGCCACCAGGCACCGCCTGCTCCATGAACTCGCCGCGCGCCCGCACGATCGACACCGCATCCTCGAAGGACAAGACGCCGGCCGCGGTTAGCGCGCTGTATTCGCCAAGGCTATGCCCGGCCACGTAATCGGGGGTAAAGCCTTTGGCCGCGAACGCCTCGTACAAGGCGACGCTCGTCGTCAGCAGCGCCGGCTGCGTGTTGGCCGTCTGCTTCAGCTCCGTGTCCGGCCCGTCAAAGATCAGTCCGCTCAGCTTGAAGCCAAGCTGCTCGTCCGCCTTCTCGAACCGTTCCCGCGCCGCCGGCAGCGCGTCATATATATCCTTGCCCATTCCGACGCTTTGGGAACCCTGTCCCGGAAAAACAAATGCCATTTTGCCCATCCTGTGCAACTCCTATCCTAAAAGTCCAATCCAGCCCTTGCAGCCGGCTCAGCTCTGCGATCCCGCCATGAAGCCGATGGCGAGATTCGAAGACCGCCGCGCCGTTTACCAAACGAGCACGGACGCTCCCCAAGTCAAACCGCCGCCGAAACCAACCAGCAGCACCGTGTCGCCTTCCTTCATACGGCCTTCCTCGGCCGCCTCCACCAACGCCAGCGGTATGGATGCCGCCGACGTATTGGCGTATTTATCCACGTTGATGACGCATTTCTCTTCCGGCAAGTCCAGCCTCTGCATCGCCGACTGGATAATGCGGATATTGGCCTGATGCGGAACAAACAGGTCGATATCCTCCTTACCTTTGCCCGCCTTGCGCAGCACTTCCTCAGTGGCCGATCCCATGACGCGGACGGCGAATTTGAATACCTCGCGGCCGTTCATGTAAATATAATGCTTGCGGTCCGCCACGGTCGACTCCGAGGCCGGAAGGCGGGATCCGCCCGCTTCCATCTTCAGCAATTCGCCGCCGGCTCCTTCCGCGCCAAGATCGAAAGACAGGAAGCCGCGCCCCTCCGGCACCTCGCCGAGAACGACAGCTCCGGCCCCGTCCCCGAATAATACGCAGGTGTTGCGGTCCGTGTAATCCGTAATCCGCGATAATGTATCCGCTCCGATTACCAGCGCATTACGGTACATCTCCGTTTGAATGAACCCGTTAGCCGTGGCCATTCCGTATACAAAACCTGAGCAGGCAGCGGACAGATCAAACGCTGCCGCTTTTTTGGCACCTAGTCTATCTTGCAAAATGCAGGCGGTCGACGGAAACGCCGAGTCCGGAGTAATCGTAGCGACGATAATCAGATCAAGCTCCTCCGCCGCAAGCCCCGCCGATTGCAGGGCGCGGACTGCCGCTTCATAGGCAAGATCCGAGGTCGCTTGCTCCGGTGCGGCGATATGCCGCTCTTTGATCCCCGTCCGCGAGACGATCCATTCATCGTTCGTATCTACGATTTTCTCCAAATCGGCATTCGTCAACACTTTCTCCGGAACGTATTTCCCGGTTCCGATAATACCTACCGAACGTAATTTCATCATATGGTCACTCACTTCCCGCTGATTTCCCGTGCTATGCTTTCCGTCAATTGGCCCTGCAGCGCCGTGCGCGCCTGGCGGACGGCGTTTTTGATCGCTCCCCCGTCGGAGGAGCCGTGGCCTTTCACCACAAGCCCGCTCAAACCAAGCAGCGGCGCACCGCCATGTTCCTTATAGTCGAGCGTTTTTTTCAAGCCGCGCAACGATGGCATTAATATGGCTGCCGCCAGTTTATTTTTCAAGGATTTCGAAAATTCCCGCTTTAGGATCGAAAACATCGTACCTGCCGTACCTTCCAGCGATTTCAGCAGAATGTTGCCGGCAAAGCCGTCGCACACCAGCACGTCGCAGGCCCCGGTCAAAATGTCGCGAGCCTCCACGTTGCCGACGAAGTTGATCGGCAGCGCCTCCAGGAGCGGGTAAGCTTCCTTGGTCAGCTCATTGCCTTTCATCGCTTCCGTGCCGACGTTCAGCAGCCCGACGCGCGGCTTCGCGATGCCGTGCACCTTCTCGCGGTATACGCTGCCCATCAGCGCGTACTGCGCCAGATGTTCCGGCTTGGCGTCCATGTTGGCGCCAAGGTCCAGCGCCAGCACGCCGCGCTCGTCGACGGTCGGAATCATCGGCGCCAGCGCCGGCCGCTCGATGCCCTCCATCCGCCCGACCACCAGGAGGCCGGTCGTCATCAGGGCCCCCGTGTTGCCGGCCGAGATCATCGCCTCCGCACCGCCTTCACGGACGAGCCGGCCGGCGACGACCATCGAGGCGTCCTTCTTGCGGCGGACCGCTTTCACCGGCTCGTCCTCGGCGGCAATGACCTCGGACGCGTGCTGAATCCGCAAATTGGCGGGAGCTCCCGCCAACATCGGCTTCAGCACCCGCTCGTCCCCGACCAGAATAATTTCGGTATCGCTCCATTCCTTGGCTGCGGCCAATGCGCCTTCGACCGTACTTTGCGGCGCGTGGTCCCCGCCCATGGCATCAATGGCGATTCTCATGCTGACTTCCTCCTTCGTGATTGTCGTCACCGGTGGACCGGTAAATGACGAAGTTTCCTTGGAAAACCATTTCTTCGCCGACGTAAGTGAAGACCTCTACCTTCGCTTTGCCTTTGTGGCCGGAAGCGGGTCTGACATATGCTTTGGCGATGCATTTTTCACCCAAATGAACCGAACGGACAAAGCGGATATCGGCGGAAAAGGTCAAAGCAATTTCGTCGTTGATCACGGCCACCGCCAAGGAATTCGCCTGGGCAAACACATGATGGCCGCGGGCGATGCCCGTCCGGGAGAAGACATGCTCTTCGCGGATCTCAAAGATGGAGATCCCGCTCTTATCCAGCTGCAGATCGACGATCTCCCCGATCACCTCATGCAGCGGCAGGGAACGGACCTGGTCGTACGATCGCTCCGCCATCAGCTTCATGCGTTCCCGCAGTTCGGGAATGCCCAGCTCCATCCGGTCGAGGCGGATCGTTTGAATGCTTACTTTGAGCTGACGGGTTAGCTCCTGGTCCGTGACGAACGGATTGGCTTCTATCATTTGGACGAGCTGCTGCTGCCTCGCCCTTTTCGGCAAACGTTCGATGGGTATCCCCCCTGGTTGATCATAAAGATATAATCCGTAAAATAGAATCAAGTTCTATATGCCCGAATCGCGATATTTCCAGTTAATTTTGATCTTTGGCTTGCTGCCCCAATATGTAATTTCCGCGCTCCCGTCTCCATCCCGGAGTCGTAATATTAAAATTTAATGCACGCCCTTTAGAACCTGGTACTAAAATGTAGTATAAAGCATCCGGCCCCAAAAGGAAAGCGGAATTGCCATAAACCTTACGCGCCGGGCGTTTTCGGGCAAAAAAAATAGCACCCCACCGAAATGAAGTACTACTTTGAGTTCGAGCGAATGAAGCTTATTGGTTGATAATTTCTCTCGATTTGTATGTTCCGCAAACTTTGCATACGTGGTGAGCAAGCTTCAATTCTCCGCATTGTTCACATTTTACCATGCCCGGCACAGCCAATTTGAAATGCGTGCGGCGTTTGTCGCGGCGCGTTTTGGACGTTCTCCGTTGAGGTACTGCCATGGTTCCCACCTCCTTATTCAAGTCAACCCGAATCCGGTGTTTTATTCGTTGTTTACTGGCTTACTTTTAAAAAAATCGCCGAGTGCTGCGAGCCGAGGATCGATCACGTCCGTTTTGCAGCCGCATTCCTGTTCGTTAAGATCGGTCCCGCAATTCGGGCAAAGCCCTTTGCAGGATTCCTGGCATACCGCGGCAAACGGCAGATTAAGCAATAACGTCTCCTCTGCATACGGCGCCAGATCGATTTTGTCGTCGGCGACATATTGCAAGTCCTCGTCTTCATCCTGCGTCTGCATGTCCGCCACGGGATCGTCGCTTTGTTTGAAGCTCTCCGCAAACTCCGCTTGAACGGCCCGTTTCATAGGTTTAAGACAGCGGGAGCAGGTCATATCGAGCTCCGCCGCAAGCTGGCCCTTGACGTCGACGACTCCACCGCCGGAGGCTTCCGCCATCAGATCAACCTGTAGCGGGCTGATCCCGGTTATGTCCTTGCGACCTTTAACGACACGGCTAACATCCAAAGCCTGATGGATCTCCACCGGCGCTTCGGATGATGTCACCTGACGTAGATAAATAAACATCAGCATCACTCCAAACAAACAAAAATTATTATACCGATTTTAAGTAAGTTTTGTCAACAGCAAAGCAGTTTTTCGAAGATATCGACGATTTCGGGTCCGGATTTCGGCCCCGCCTCGTTTTCATGGTATATTCATTGGTGGAAGATCCCGTTGAAATCAGCATCTAAACAAGGAGTAGAACTACTTGAACATTGTCGGACTCATTGTCGAATATAATCCGCTTCATAACGGACATGCCTACCATTTCGCCGAGGCCAAACGGCTGACCGGCGCCGAGGCCGCCATCGCCGTCATGAGCGGCGATTTCCTCCAGCGCGGCGAGCCGGCGCTCGTGGACAAGTGGGCACGGACGGAAATGGCGCTGCGTCTCGGCGCCGACGTCGTGCTGGAGCTGCCGGTCGCGTACGCGGCCCAGCCCGCGGAGTGGTTCGCCTATGGCGCGGTGGCGCTGCTCGCCGCGACGGGCGTCACGACGCACCTGTGCTTCGGCAGCGAAGCCGGCGCGCTTGAGGCGCTGCAGCCGCTGGCCGAGCGGCTGGCCGCCGAACCGCGAGCGCTCAAGGCGGCGGTCGCGGAGGAGCTCGCCACCGGGGCGAGCTACCCCGCGGCCTACGCCGCCGCAGCGGCGCGCACGCTTGCCGGCGCCGGCGATGCCGCCGCAGCGCGAGCGCTGCTGAAGCAGCCCAACAACAGCCTTGGGCTGCACTACCTGATCGCGCTGCGGCGGCTCCAGAGCGGCATCGCGCCGGTGACCGTCCGGCGCCGGGCCGCAGGGTACGGCGATGCCGAGCCGCGGGACGCGCACATCGCCAGCGCTACCGCCGTGCGGCGGCTGATCGCCGGCGGCGGACTCCCCGCGGCCGCGCCGTACCTCCCGCCGTTCACGGCGGACATCCTCGCCCGCGAGTTCGCGGCGGGACGCGGTCCCGTGACGTGGGAGAGCTTGGCCGCGCCGCTCTACCATCAGCTGCTCCTCGCCGCGCCGGAGCAGCTTGCCGCCCTTCACGAAGTCACCGAAGGGCTGGAATACCGCATCAAAAAAGCGCTGACGCACCTCACGGAACCCACCGTTGCCGAACTGCTGCAAAAGCTGAAGACGAAGCGCTACACCCATACGAAACTGCAGCGCACCCTGCTGCATATCCTACTGCAGCACCCGCGGGAGCTGCTCTCCCCCGAGAGGCTGGCTCAGGGTCCCGGCTATCTTCGGGTGCTCGGGTTCGGCACCGTCGGCCAGCGTTTGTTGAAGCAAATGAAGCGAAGCGCCACTCTGCCGATCGTCACCCGGGCCGCCGAGCTGGACCATCCACAGCTTGCGCTGGACATCCGCGCCGCCGCCGTTTACGCCAACGCCATGCCGGAATGCCGGGCGGAGGAGTTGCTTCGCGAATACCGGCAGCCGCCGATCCGCCTGCACAGCGACTTCGAGGCGTAACCCCGACCGTCGCCGGGGCTCGCCTCTTCAATCAGGAAGCTTTCGCCTCCAGCGTATTCAAATAATCCAGCGCATCGTCCAGCGTTTTCACCGGCACGAGCTTCATCGCGGAACCGATCTCCTCGGCTTTGGCCTTCGCGTCTTTATAGTTTGCTTCCGGCACGAAAAATATTTCCGCCTTCTCCCGGTCGGAAGCCACGATCTTGAACTGTACGCCGCCGATCGCCCCGACCGTTCCGTCTTCCGCGATCGTGCCCGTCCCCGCGATCCGGTAGCCTTTGCTCAGATCGCCCGTCGTCAGCTGGTTGTAAATCTCCAGCGTAAACATCAGCCCGGCCGAAGGCCCGCCGATGCGGGTATCCTCGAAATGGACCTCCTTGTCCTGATCGGCCGCCTCGACCTTGCGCAGCTCTCCGACCGTTACGCCAAGCCCCGCCTTATGGCTGCCGTCAGCGGCTTTAATATCCACCAGCTCAACTTCCTGCTCCACGGTTTTGCCGCTCCGTTCCATCTGAACGGGCACAAGGTCCCCCGCCTTTTTGCCCTGAAGCAGGGTGCCGAGGTCCTCGAAACGGGTCACCGGTCGGCCGTTTACCTGGCGGATAATGTCTCCCGAACGAAAATCGCCCTTCGGTTTGTTTTCCTTGGATAATCCGACGATGAACACGTATTCCGACACGACGTCGTATTTCACGCCCGCCTTGTTATAGGCCGCCATGATCGCGTTCGATTGCGAACTGCTCATGTAGTACCGCTGCTGCGTTTCGTATTCTTCGTCATTGCGTTCGGGCTCCTTGCGCACGACCTCGGCATGCTTGTGGAACCGGGCCGTGGCCAGCATCCACACGTTGGCATAGCTGACCGAAACCGTCGTCAGCATAAACGTCCCTTTCTCCTGCGCATCCCCCGCCTTGATGCTGACCATCGGCTTGATTGATTCCGCGGTCCCCGGCTGATTGATCATATAGGGCGTGGACATGTACACGACGACGTAAACGATCACCGCGATCGTGAGGACATATAACCCCGTCTTTAACGCATTGGATCTTGATTGGCGCATAATGGCTTCCTCCCTTCCTATGAGGCAACGGACATACCGGCGCGGAAGCATAGACCCTATTCCGGCGCCGGACCGCAAAACGGTTAGTCTGTCCTTCACGGCTGCTGCATAGCATGTACTATGCGCGATTTGCTATCGGTCTTTATCTAATGACAAAGAAGGTGGAACTATACATATGAATTTTCGACGTTTGGCCGCCAGCCCGCTTTCGACTTTGCTGACCGGGCTTCTCGCCGTATTGCTCGTCATTTGCGTCGTTTACGCCCCCGGCGAAGCGTTCAAGGCTTCCGGGGAAGGGCTGGCCATCTGGTGGCGGATCGTCTTTCCGGCTTTGCTGCCGTTCGTCGTGCTCTCGCAAATGCTGCTGGCCGGCGGCTTCGCCCATGGGCTCGGCACGCTAATGGAGCCCTTTACCCGCAGGCTGCTCGGGCTGCCGGGCTCTTTCGGCTGGGTGCTGCCGCTCGGCATGACCGCCGGCTTTCCCGCGGCCGCGGAAGCCGCAGCAACGTTATATAAACAAGGAAAAATATCAGCCCGCGAAGCGGAACGCATCGCCGCCGCCGCCCACTTTTGCAGCCCGATGCTGCTCGTCGTCGTCATCGGCGCCGGCTTTCTCGGGCGTCCCGAAATCGGCTTGCTCCTGCTTGGCTTGCATTGGGCAGCCGGCCTTGCCGCAAGCATCACGATGCATTTCTTGTTTCCGGAACGCGCCGACTCCTTTCAGGGGGCCACGCCGGAAGCCAAAGCCGGCCCGGCTTCGGCAAGCAAGCCCAAGGGCTCCCGGCTTCGGCTCGCCTTACGGCGCATGGAGGAGGCCCGCGAGGAGGACGGCCGCAGCTTTGGAAAGCTGCTGGGCGATTCCGTCGCCTCCGGCGTGCAAACGTTGATGATTACCGGCGGGTATATGCTTATTTTCGCAGTCATTATCCATGTCATTCTGCTGGCCGTCCCGCAACCCGTACCCAGCCCGTTCATTCCCGTTGCCGTCCAAAGCCTGTTCGAGGTTCATCTGGGCAGCTTCGCCATGTCCGAACTGTCTCCGTCGGCCCTGCCTCCCGCCATTGCGGCTTCCTTGCTGGGTGCGGCCCTCGGATGGAGCGGATTGTGCGCTTATCTGCAGGTTAGGGCGATTCTCGGGCCCGCCGGCGTCGGCGAGCGGTATTTTCTGCTTAATCGCCTGCTCCACGCTACTTATGCCTATATCCTGACCCTGGCGTCATGGAAACCGATAAGCCGCTGGTTCCCCGGCATCCTCCCTGCCTTCAACGGCAGCGAAGCGGCACCTTTAGGAAACGACACCCCGGCAGCCTGGCTGCCCGGCTGGCAGCAAGCGATCGGGGTGATGGAATGGCAGCTTTGGATGGTCGGCCTGCTGACGTTTGGATTTTTGTCCATCGCGCTCGTTTGGCGCCGACGCAACGAACCTTAATTCGTGCCCAGTTTGTGGACGTATTTCCCCCGCAGCGCCTTCTCGACCTCCGCCGGGACCAGATCGCTTACATCACCGTGAAAACTGGCGATTTCCTTGACGACGCTGGAACTTAAATAGGAATATTTCGGATGGGTCATCATGAAGATGGTTTCCACCTCGGGATTCAGCTTATGATTGGTGGAAGCCAGTTGCAGCTCATATTCGAAATCGGTTACGGAGCGAATGCCCCTTACGATCACATGGGCTTGTTTGTAAACCATATAATTGACCAGCAGATCGCGGAAGCTGTCCACTTCCACATTCGGCAAATGCACGGTCACCTCGGCCAGCAGATCCTTTCGCTCGTCTACCGTAAACAACGGTTTTTTGCTCAAATTGTTGAGCACCGCGACTATCAGCTTGTCGAATTGGCGGGATGCCCGCTGAATGATGTCCATATGCCCTTTCGTTACCGGATCGAAGCTTCCGGGATAGACCGCGATCCGCGGTGCTCGCTGTTCGTTCATGTTGTTGCCTCCTCCTTACTCTTCGGCTGGAACCGAACTTGTCTCTTCATCGTAAGTATAGATCGATACGGCCGTTTCTCCGTATTCCGCTTTGCGCAACTGCGTAAATTTACCGAAGCGGTCGGGATAGGCGTAGGAGGACTCGTATTCGAGCACGACCGTGGCTTGCGGCGCCAACAGCTTCAGTTCGTCCATCTGCATCATCAGCGCATCCCCATGCTTCATCCGGTAAGGCGGGTCCAGAAACACCAGCTCAAACGCCGCTTCCCGTTTCGAGAGGGCTTTAAGGGCCCGCTCGGCATCGTTCTTGTAAACCTCGGCCCGCTCCTCGAATCCCGTCGTCTTTAAATTCGCGCGGACCGTTTCCAAACTTTTAAACTCTTTATCGATAAACACGGCCTTGTCCATGCCCCGGCTTAACGCCTCGATGCCAAGGCCTCCCGTGCCCGCGAATAAATCCAGCACCGCTCCTCCTTCAAAATAAGGACCGATCATGCTGAAAATCGCTTCCTTGACCTTATCGGTCGTCGGCCTCGTCCCCATGCCGGGCACGGCTTGTAACGCTCTGCCCCGGGCGCTGCCCGATATGACTCTCATTGGTTCTTCACACCCTTAATTTATGCCTAAAAAATGCCTGTCGATATCGTACCACAATCCGCTAAAGAATGAAAAATCAAAAACGACGATCGACCGTTCGGCTCCGCCGAAAACCTATAAATCCATAAAACCTAACAAATTTTTACGATGGAGGTATAAAACCGGAGCGCCGGGACAAACTTGAACTATCGACATCACCAAATGTCGTAGACAACCGCGGAGAAGACTTACGTTTCCCCATAAGCTCTTCGTCCGGTTTCTCCTCTCCCATGATGGGCGTCCTGAAAGGGACGCCCGGACAAAAGCCCTTGTAGTCATTATTTCCTACGAGGGCTTTTGTCCTTTTTTTATGCGGTTCGTCATTTCATCGCAATTTCGTCGATATGGGCCTGTTCCAGATCCATCCTAAGATGTGCGGCTTCCGTGCGGTTCAAAGCAGGTGCGGCAAGAAGGACTTGCGCATCCGTCGATAGCCCGTTGCCCAGTTCAGGAGGAAGATCGGCTTGCCGCGCTGCCCAGAATATGCGCTTCAGCTCTTTATCCATGTAAACTTTGCCGTCCGCCTGCACGATTCGTTCCGCACCAACGTATTGAATGACGCTCGTTCCGTTATACATCATGCAGTTGGCGTACTCCCGTTCGTTGATCCGCACGGTCCCTTTAAAATAATCGCCCCGTTTGAAATAATAGCCGTCGAACGTCAACCTGACCGGTTGTTCGTAATCTGGAGCTTCCTCCATGTAAGCCACTCCCGCCAGCGTCTGCGACACTTTCACCGGCGAGACATGCTCGATGTACCATTTCGTATATAGCGTTAAGGCCAGTACTAGGGACGCTCCCCCAGATATCCATATCCAAAGCTTCCTGCTTATCGGAACCCCCGCCTTCCCCTGTCGCGAATATTTCCTTCCGCTCTCTCCTGTGAAGCAAAGCGGAATCAGTTCATCCAAATCTTACCACCTCTACGCTTGGAGAACAACCAACACGAAGAAAGACTGCTTAGAGCGGGCTCCGATATACGATTTCCCCATAAACAACGGATGTAAAAAGGGCTTAGCGCTGGTCCTTCTTATCGAACAAGCCCCTGCGATGCATCACGGTAATCAAGCGGTAAAAGTCCATGCTTCCCTGCTCCGGGTTATTGATCAGTGGCTCGTCCTTGCTGTAATCCACCGCCGCCGCAACCGCCTTCTTGGCCCATTCCGGCATGCCCGGACGGGTCCATTTCTCCAGCTCGGCGATTTTTTGGGCTTGGGCACGGACCGTTTCCTGCAATTTATCAAATTGGCGTTTCTCCTCCGCGGTCATCGGTTCGTCTCCTTCCGGCTTATCGTATTGAGTTAAATCGTAGCTGTCCATCAACCGGATCAGCTTATCGGCATACTTCGGGTCCGAAGCATATCCGGCAGCCGCGACGGCCCGGGCCGCCTCGGGCCCCGTCCGGTTTCGCGCTCCCGCATACCGGTTGGCGGACAGCAGTTTAGCATGATCGGCGATCGATTCGGACCAGGTGCGGTATTTGCGGAAGGCCGCATTGACCCGGACCGTCTTCCCGCCGCGGTATTCAGTCGTCGGCAGAATCAAGCTCCCTGCCGGTCCGCTGCCTTTAATGCCGAACAGATTGTTGGCTTGCCGGGCCAGCCCGCTCGTCCCCCAATTGGATTCCAGGGCGGCTTGGGCAATCGTCAATGAAGCCGGAACGCCGCTTTGCCTGAACTGGGCAACGGCGGCAGGGGCGACGGCTTCGATAAACTCGTTATTGTTCATCCGCGTTCACACCTCCTACATAGTTTATGAGCAGGTTGGGACAAAGGATTGGACCTTTTCCCCGCCCGTATTTTCGATGCATAGCTAAATGGTGTAAGGGTACCCTAACCTTGGTTCAGAAACCAACTTTGAATAGACCCGAGGAGGATTCAACGTACATGTACAACAACGTCAGTCAGCAAGTCCGCGAAATCGAGCAAACGATGCGCCAGCTTGAGCAGCAAACCCGCCAGGCCACGATGATGTACCAACAAATGCTGCAGCAGGAGCAGCAAAACGCCCAGCAGCTTGAAGAGCTGGCCCAGCGCGAACGCAGAGCCGTCCAAACGATTCAAACGGCGCTGCATGGGCATCAAACCGCGATGCAGCAGTTCCAGCGCGTCGCGCAAATGGCCTCGCAGCTCGAGAGCAGCGTGCACTCGATGTCCAGCATCGGAACCAGCTACACCCAGCCGGGCATCGGCCAAAGCTACAGTACCCAAGGCATCGGTCAATCCAACTACAACCCGAGCGGCATCGGCAGCTTTGGTTCCTCCGGGATGAACAGCCAAATGCCGGGATCGATCGGCTCCGGGTCCATGGGATCTATGGGATCCACCGGTTCCATGAGCTCCCCCGGCTCCATGGGGACGAGCAGCTCGATCGGTTCGGCCGGCTCCCTGCGCAGCTTCCAATAATAGCTACAGCCGCCCGTCAAGGGCGGCTGTTTTCATGACGTGTCCTTAAGCTCTGTGATATAATTGGAAATAATTATGTTTTGGGTGGAGGACTCGCATGAGTAAGTTTATGCTGTTTATTCTATTATCCTGGTTATTCGGCAATCCGTTTATCGCGATCATCGTCTTGCTGCTTATCCTTTATTTCATCGACCGGCGGTATGTCGGGTTGCTTCCCAGCCTATCCAAGCCGTTTAAGCGAGGCCGGAATATTTCCCGGCTGCGCCAGCAGCTGTCCGCAAGCCCGTTCGACGTTTCATCCAAACGCGAGCTTGCCCGCTTGCTGCTCGAACGCAAAAAATTCCACGAAGCTCACCGGTTGCTTGAGGAGGCCAAGGACGCTTCGGAATCCTCGGCGGAATTTTGGAGCGATTTAGGGGCCGCTTCTTTAGGTTTGGGTCGCATTGAAGAAGGCGAAGCGGAAATTTTGCATGCGTTAAGCTTAAACGACCGCGTGAAGTACGGTCAGCCTTATTTGCAGCTCGCTTCGGCTTTTCGCGAGAAAGACCCGCAGAAGGCCTTGCAATACGCCGCTAAATTCGGAGAGATTCAATCCTCCTCCAGCGAAGCTTATTATTTGCTTGGCAGCCTTTACCAGTTGCTGGGAAGCAAAGAGGAAGCCAAGCGGGCCTTTGGCGAGTCTATCGCCGTTTATCGTTCCCTGCCGAAATACAAAAAACGCCAGGAACGGAAATGGGCGCTCCGCAGTTTCCTGAAACGTGGAACGCTAGGGTAAGCAGATACAACAAAAAATGCCGGCTTCCACACGAGTGGAAGCCGGCATTTTATATGGCTTTCATTTACAAGTTCAGCGTTTGCCCTTGGTCCTGATTCTCGCCCATTCGGCGGTGAAACGGCCACCAGTTCGCTTGACCGAACATTTTGACCATCACCGGGATGAGGAACGGCAGAACGACGACGGCATACAGCGCCAACCCGGACAGCACCACCGTGGCGATTTGCAGCATGGACATGACGCCGGACGGATACATCGACGCCATCGTTCCGCCGAGAATGACCGCCGCGGACAAAATAACCGTGCCCATGTTGCGCATGGAGTGCAAAATCGCATCGCCGACGTTCCATTCCTTGTTCTCATTGAAACGGTCCATCAGGAAGATACTGTAGTCGACGCCCAGCGCGACCAAAATGACGAAGCCGAAGAACGGCGTTGCCCAGCTTACGCCGGAATAACCGAAGATATCGACGAATACCCATTCGGTGAACCCGATGGACGCATAGAAAGTCAATACCAGCGACAGGATGATGTATATCGGCATGACCAGGGAACGAAGCAGCAACACCAGGATGATGAAGATCCCTGCCAGCATTAAAATGACCGTTCGCGTATAGTCGCTGCCGGAAATCGTTTTAAGATCGTTAAACGTGCTGGTTACGCCGCTGATGGCGATATCCGCATTTTCCAGCTTCGTGTCCTTGACCGCGGTTTTTACGGCGGAATCCACGGTGGCGATCTGATCGATCGCCTCGCGCCCGTAAGGATTGCTGGAGAATACGACGTCGAGCGTCATGACCTTCCGGTCGGTCGACAGATAGGTATCGAAGACCTGCGTTATCTGCTCGTTCTCCATCGCTTCTTGCGGAACGTACCAGCCGTCCAGCCCGTTATCCGAACCGCCCACCTCCGTCAAGTAATCTTTGGCGGTATTCAGGCCGCCCGAAACCTGGGATAATCCGTCCACGCTTTGATCCAAACCGTCGGTCAGCTGGGAAATCTGTCCGGAGAACTCGCTGAACCCGGTTTGGATTTGTTCCTGTCCGTTTTGAATTTGCGCCAGGCCGGATACGACCTCGGGAATTTGCCCGACGATTTTGCCTTGCCCGTTCGCCGCCTGATTCAAGCCGGTTTCCAGCTGAGCGAGGCCGGCAACGATTTGTTTCAAACCGCCTGCCAGCTGTTTGCCGCCAGCAGCCGCTTGCGCATAACCTTGGTTGGCTTGGTTCAGACCGGCGGCGACTTGCGCCATTTGCTCTTCCACTTGCTTCAGGCCCGCGGCCATCTGGCCGATGCCCTTGCCGGTTTCCGACACCGTTCCGCGAATCGTCAAGTAGTCCTGGTCGGCAGCCAGTTCAGGGAATTTCCCTTCCAGGCTGGCAAACCGTGCATCGAGCGCCGTCAAGCCTTGCGATGCCGTGCCCAGCTGCTCGCGGATTTGCGTTAGGCCGACGCCGAGTCCGGATACACCTTGACCGATTTGTTGATACGATTGCAGCAGTTGGCCGTGGGCGTTCGCCAGATCTTCGGCGCTTTTTTGCGCCTGCTGGAGACCCTTCTTCAGCTCGCCGGCTCCCGACGAGCCGTCGCGGATCCCTTTTTCGATCGCCGACAAACCGCCGGACAACTGGTCTATGCCGTCTTTCAGTTGCGCCGTCCCTTCGACCAGCTTGCCTGTACTATCGGCCGCTTCCTTGAGCTTAGGGGCATTTTCCGAAAGCGCCTGGCTGGCGTCCGCCAAGCCGTTTTGAATTTGGCTCAGGCCCTCTCCGCCTTCGCCCAGCCCCTCGCCGACGGTCTTCACCTGGTTGCTCAGGGCAAAATCCTTGATGACCTCGCCCGTTGGACGGCTCATGCTCCGTACGCTGGCTACGCCGTCAACCTTCTCCACTTCGCGGCTGATTTTCTCCGCTAAGGCCATGTAGTCGGCGTTATCCATTCGCTCGTCATTTTGAATGACGATCTTCGAAGGCAGCGACTCGCCCGGTTCAAAGCTTTCCGCGATGATGTTGTACGCCTTGACGGATTCGTATTCTTCGCCGATTTCCTCCATGCTGTTGAAGGAAACGTTGCCGCTGTAGGCAATCAGGAACGGTACCGTAACGGCGGCTACGATCAGCAGCGCCGCCCATGGACGCTTCAGCGAAAAAGAGCCGATCGCGCCCCAAAAACGGTTTTCCTTATGCTCCAGCGAGCCGCGAACCGGCCAGAACAACTTGGTGCCCAGCACCGCCATGAAGAACGGTACGATCGTTACCAAGGCGATCAGCATCACCGCGATGCCGACCGCCACGGAGACCGCCGAACGATACAGCATAAATTGCGACAAGCCGATCGTCGAAAAGCCGACAAGTACCGCCAGGCCGGAGAAAAATACCGTTTTCCCCGCTTTGCGGTAAGTTTGAATGATCGCTTCCCATTGGTCGTTCGTATGCTGCAGTTCTTCCTTATACCGGCTGATCAGCAGGATGCAGTAGTCGGTACCGATCCCGAACATGACGGCTACCATAAAGATCTGGGTATACGTCGAAATCGGGAAGTTGACCGAATCGACGAGGAACGAAACGATGGACTGCGACACCAGATAACTGATCCCGACCGTCAGCAGCGGAACAAACGGCGCTACCACGGATCGGAATACCACAAACAGAATCAATAGAATAAAGATTACCGTAAAATATTCCGATTTTTTCAGCCCTTCCTCCGAGCTGACGACCATGTCTTCGTTGATTTGCTTTTGACCGGTCAAGTAGTGATCCACCTGGAGAGTATCGAGATTCCGGTGAATATCCTGCTCGATCTCCTTCAGCGGACGCTCCTCGTCCAGCACCGACAAAGAGGTCAGAATCGTCTTGCCGTCCGCGGATATCATTTTATCTTTGGCTTCCGGCGTGCCGAACGGGTCGGTAATCGAGGCGATGCCGATATCCCCCATATGCTCGCGCAGGGTGCCGATCGCCTGCTCTACCTCTTGCTGCTTGGCATCGTCGATGCCTTGTTCGTCATGAAAGACGAGAGCGATCTGCGTCTCTTTCGCTCCCCCCTTCATTTCCGCTGCCTCCGCTAGAATAGCCGAAGCTTCTGAAGATGAGTAACCGTCAGGGACGGTTATTTCGCCCTTCTCCCGCACCAAATCTCCCATCGAGGGTGCCGTTAACATCAATGTGGCCGCCAAAGCGATCCACAGCAGCAAGATCCACCATCTTGCCTTCAGTATGAATCTCATTTCCCCGAACTCCCTTCCCCGATTAGTCTTGCCAATTTCTCAAACGCGCTGATAAAACCTTCCACCTCATCCGCATCAAAATGCACCAAATAGGTCGAGACGGTGTTCATGATCTGTTCCTGGACAATGCGGTAATTGGCTTCTCCTTGTTCCGTCAACGTTAAGTATACGACCCGCCGGTCATCCTCATCCCGGGTACGCCGCAAAGACCCTTTATCCACCAGCCTCGTGATCATCGCCGTGATCGAGCTTTTGCCGACGGCAAAAGCCTCGGCCAACTCCGTCGACGTGCACCGTCCGCGGGCAGCGATATAATCCAAAATCTGATACTGCTCCATGGTGATGTCTTCCTGGATAATTTCGCGTATTTCCCCGTGCAGCCTTTTGGTGACCACGAAAAAAGCGGCCATGTATCTTTCGATCAGCTGCTTCGACTCAAGGTTCACCTCCCGAATCCCTCCTGACTCCCGGACCCGAATCTCGTCCATATAGTTTTACGATAAAACAGTTCGACAATGAAACTATAGGCGATTGTTCGGTGAAAGTCAAATCCAATGTCCCGTTATCCTTTCCTGCGGCGGGTCCTGCCCGCCAAAAAGAAAGGCCGCCCAAGGAAATCCCTCGGCAACCTCGATTCAAGGTATTTAATCTTCTTCATTTTCCTCTACGCGATACACGCAACGGAACCGTTCTTCGCCGGTGATCCCGTCTCGGAACCCGGTAATCCGAAAGCCGATGCTGCGGAAGAAATCCGTCCCTTCCTCATCGGTGACGGCCACGATGCTTTCCGGTTCGGACTCGGTCAGCGCCAGCAGCACCAGGGCCCGTCCGTATCCCTTGAGCCGCTCCTCCGGATGCACCGCAAGGTGGACGATCTCCAGCACCTTCGACGCATCCGCGAAGTAGCCGATCAGGCCGGCCACTTCGCCTTCGACCTCATAGCCGTACAGCTCGTACGCATCGTCGGTGCGATACAGGCGAATGGCCGCGGCCAGCTCGTCGGGATCGAAAATAACCGCGTATTCGAGCAGTTCCTGGATGCGCGGTTCGTCGATCCGCGTCTTTATTGGCTTGAACATGCGGCCTCCCTCACTTCGGTGCGCCCGTCTTCATAACCGGTCACGACCGTATGCGCGATTCCCACGAACAACCCGTGCTCGACGACGCCCGTCATCGCTTTCAACTCTTCGCTCAGCTTGCCCGGTTCGGCGATTTTGCCGAAAGAAGCGTCCACGATGTAGTTCCCGTTATCGGTTACGTACAGCCCGCCGTCCTTCATGCGCATTTCGAAAGGAACGTCGTAGCGGCTTTTCAGTTCTCTCAGCGTCCATTCGTAACAAAACGGCACCAGCTCGACCGGTAGCTTGAACTTTCCGAGATGGGGCACGATTTTGCCGCTGTCCGCGATGACGATAAACTTGTCGCTATTCATCGCCACCATCTTTTCGCGCAGCAACGCGCCGCCGCCGCCCTTGATCAATGCCATTTGCGGATCGACTTCATCGGCTCCGTCGATGGCCAGGTCCAGCCGTGCTACGTCCGCGGACTGAACGAGCGGAATATGATATTTCACGGCTAAGTCCTCCGAAGCATTGGAAGTGGCGATAGCGCGAATGCGCAGTCCGTTTGCCACCATTTCGCCGATTTTCTCAATCGCGTAATAAGCCGTCGATCCCGTTCCGAGTCCGACCGTCATCCCGTCCTTGACCCATTCTGCAGCGCGATATCCCGCCGCCTGTTTGGCATTCATGATTACCCCTCCAAAAATGATCCAAGATATCAATCCGTAAAGCCCTGGTGTATGTATCTTAACCCCTTGGCATTCAGCTCTTATCATACCAAAAAAGCCCGGACATTAGAACAGCGGGGCTCCATCGATGGAGTGTCCCGCTTTATGAGGATCCAAATGCCGGTTTCCCGGATACCTGCTCTTTATTCTTGGTGCAGCGCTCGAGGGGCCTTGGTTCGTTTGGCCGGTTTAGTCGGTTTGGTTGCCCCTCCGGGTCCCGATTCCGGCTTAACCATCAGCAACAGTAGAATCGCAGCCACCAGCGAAACGCCGGCGATGACGAAAAACATCGTCATGTGCCCCGCCTTCATCAGCAGGGACATGATCGGAGGCCCCGCCGATACCCCGATAAACCGCATGCTGCTATATATGGATGTAATCGTTCCGCGCATTTCCTTGTCGATCCCTTCCGTAATAAGCGCGTCCGAGCTGGGGAGGACGATCCCGATCCCCGCGCCGCAAACGATCAGGCAGGCGATCACGAAATAAATGTTGTTGAAGAAACCGATGCCGAACAATGCGCCTGTCGCGAGCACAAGCCCCGCCACGCCCGACCATTTCATCAGCTTTTTGTTATTGCCGATTTTTTTGCCGGTCACATACGAAGCCAAGCATAACGCGGCTAGCGGTATTGCCAGTACCAACCCTTTGACGACGCCGTCCAAGCCATGCTTGACCTCGAGTTGCTCCGACAAATAAAACAGTACGCCGAACAGCAAAAACATGCAGATGCAGCCGATGGCAAAAATAGCGTATAGCCAGCGCCCCTTCTGCTTGAATACCCCTTTGACCGAACTAACGAATTCGCGCAGCGGTTTGGCTTTTTCCCTTTCCTTCGGCTCCTTGACCAGAAAAAGCACGAGGATCAATGAAATCAAGCACAACATCGGGATCGAAAGCAACGGGACATACCAAATCCACGCGCCGAGAAGCGCTCCCAAAATCGGGCTGAGCACCTTGCCGAACGTATTGGAGGTTTCAATAATCCCCAAATTGTGGCTGACCTCTTCTTCGTCGTCGAACATGTCGCCGATAAGCGGAAGCACGATCGGAAAAGCGCCGGCGGCACCGATACCCTGCAAAAAACGTCCGCCCAGAATCAGCCAGTAGACAGCCATCCCTTGGGCAAACCAATCGGCCGCCCCAGCAATGCCGCCGCCGACGCCGGCGATGATCAGGCTGGGAAGAATGATCGCTTTACGCCCGAATTTATCGGACAAATATCCGGCAATAGGAATAAGCATAATGGCAACGACCGCATAGACCGTGATGAGCATGCTAACCTGAAACGAGGTTACGCGGAGTTCGTGGGCAATTTGGGGCAAAATGGGTATGAGCATGGAGTTCCCTAACGTCATAATCAACGGGATGGATGCCAGAGCTATAATATCGCCTTTTTTGTTGACCATCAAACATTCAGGCCACCCTTCTCTAAAGACGTTTAGAACAGACCCGGTTAGTGTAGTTCATTTCCGCGAAATTATACCGCAGGTTACCCCGGTAAGAAATCTTTAGGGGTGCAGCGCAAACCTCGCCGGGCTGGTCTCGCGAACGAACCGGCTCGGCTCTCCCAAGGAATAAATCCGCAGCAAATGCATAGCCCTCGTGCAAGCCGTATAAAACAGCTTCCGCTCGGCCTCCCGGGTATATTTGCGATCGGAGCCGTCATAAATGAGCACCGCATCGAATTCCACCCCTTTCGCTAAATAGGCCGGGATAATATGCACGCCTTTTTCAAAGGACAAGGTCGTTTTCTTGATCAGCTTTACCGTCAGCTTGGCGCTTAGATCATGATAGGCCGCCAGGCTCTCTTCCGCCGTTTTGCAAATAAGCGCAATCGATTCGAACCCTTCCCCGCGCAGCTTCCCGATCGTCTCTTCCAAAGAAGCATGGAGCTCGGCCCGATCCGAGACCAGCTGCACCACCGGCTTCTCACCTTCCCGGTTAAACGGAACGATTGCTTCGCCTCCGGGGATCATTTCCCGGGTGAATTCGACGATTTGCCGGGTAGAACGGTAGCTTTGCTCCAGAATGATCAGCTCGCTTTCCTCCGCGCCGTACAGGTCGCTAAGCACCGAAGACTGCTGCAAAACCGAGGCATGGGCATAGATCGCCTGGTTCAAATCGCCGAGCGCCGTCATTTTGGCCCGCGGGAACAAGCGCTTCAGGAAAAAGAGCTGAAACGGCGAATAATCCTGAGCTTCGTCGATGATGACGTGGCGAATCGAGGTGTTGGCCCGAAATCCGAGCACCAGCTCTTTTAAATATAGAAAAGGCGTAATATCCTCGTAGAACAGCTCGCCAGCGGCGATCTTCTCCAACGTCTGTCCGCAAATGTCCTCCCAATGGTCCGGCAGCGGCCCCGGATTCACCTCGCCAATCATCGCGGAGTCGCTGAACAATTGCGAATACAGTCTCGTGACATCGACGAAGCGCAGCGACTTGACCCATTTGCGCAGCGGTTTAAGGCGATCGCTGACCACCATTTTGGCCAAAATCGATTTTTCGTCCTCATAGTCGCTGAACGAAGGGCTTTTCCCTTGCTGTTTGCGCCGCATGCGCTGATAAGCCCGCTGATAATCCTCGGTATCGAGCAATTGGATTTGTTCCTCCACCCATGGCGAAGCCAATTCCGACTTCCCGAAAGCGGCAAGCTCCTTCAATAGCCATTCCTTCAGCAGCTCGCAGCGGTTGGCCAGCTTGATCGCGGGGTCAAAGGCGTAAAATTGCTTGGCGATCTCTTCGGCGCCGACTACCTCGCGGCCTTGAAAGCGCAGCGGTTTGAATTTCATCGCTTTTTGTTCCAGCAGCCGTTTATAGCGGGTAATGGCCTCCAGGAATTGCACCGATGATTTGTAACGAATTCCGTCGATCCGGGCTTCGTAAGCTTCGTCTTCCTTGGCGGAAAGCACGTATTCGATCTGCACGAACGGATCCTCAAGCTGGAATTCCCGCCCCAGCCGATGCTCCAGGTATTCCTGGAAGGTAGTTTGCTGCATGTTTTCTTCGCCGAGCTCCGGCAGCACCGTCGACACGTAGCTGTTAAACATCGGGTTCGGCGAGAACAGGATCATTTGGTCGGCCTGCAGCACCTCGCGGTGCTTGTATAATAAATAGGCGACGCGCTGCAGGGCGGCTGACGTTTTGCCGCTTCCCGCCGCGCCTTGCACGATCAGCATCCGGCTGCGATCGTTGCGGATGATCTTGTTTTGTTCCCGCTGGATCGTAGCTACGATGCTCTTCATCTGGGCGTCGGAGCTGCGGCTCAGCACCTGCTGGAGCAACTCGTCCCCGATCGTCACGCCGGTATCGAACATGAGCTTGATGTTGCGCCCATGGATCACGAACTGGCGCTTCAGCGACATCATGCCCGAGATCGTGCCGGAAGGAGTTTCATAGGAAGACGGACCCGGAACGCTATCATAATAAAGGTTGGAGATCGGTGCCCGCCAATCGTAAACCAGGAACGTTTCGTCGCCTTCCTGCAGCAGCGACGCGATTCCGAGATAGATGGCTTCCCCCGCCTCCCCGTCTTCGGCAAAATCGATCCGGCCGAAATAAGGCGATTGCTTCAAACGCTTCATTTTCCCCAGGGCGGCCGAAGCGTGTTGATGGCTTTTTTCCCGTTCCGAGAGCACCTGGGACTGCTGCCGCAGGCTGGTGGACGTCTCGCCGACATCATCGGCCTCACTGAAGTTCACCGTCACCTCGTCCCAGAAATCCTTCCGCATCGAGACGACATCTCCCCGAACTGCTCCAACCTCCTGCTCGAGTCTGCGGATTCTGGCATCGATTTGGTCGGCAACATATTCTACGCGGCTCTGTTCTTTCTGCCAAGCCTGATCTGTATTGTCCAATTGAATCGCTCCCTTGAATGGCTGCTTAGCACCAACATTCGATCTATTGACAAACGAATAATAGTATGATAAAATTCGATTAGAATATTTATGTCTTTGTATTATTCGTTTGCAGTCCGTTTTTTATTGTAGCAAGTTTGCTCTTGATTTTCAATCTATGTATTTGTTTTTTCGACATGAAAGTCCTGCCGCTCCGGCAGGACTTTTTTCTTTCTATTCCCCGGGCGGCGTCGTCGAATGATCCGCCAGCCTGTTCAACCTTTCCAATTGGTGGCCGTATTCATACATTTCCGCCG
Organism: Paenibacillus macerans; assembly: GCF_050565405.1. GTDB lineage: Bacteria > Bacillota > Bacilli > Paenibacillales > Paenibacillaceae > Fontibacillus > Fontibacillus macerans_B. The sequence continues at coordinate 43,902 of NZ_JBNYYG010000013.1, forward strand.
AGACGATGGATAATCGCAGAACTCCCGTGCGTTCCGCAGCATACCTATCCAGCATCCGCCGCAAAAACGCGTCGTTCTCCTGTTCGAATTGCATCGCCTCGCAATAGTTCGGCTTCAGCTTGTCATCGAACTTTAACATGATGTGCTCATGGAATTTCGTCAGCTTCTCCAGATGCTCGTCAAATTCCTTGTTCAGCTCCGGCGAACGGATCGCTTGGAAATAGTGCTGCTCGACCGCGTCCAGCACCTCGAAGCCTTTGCGCAGCGTCCGCAGCATTTGCTTATATATGACCAGCCCTCGATGGTCGCTGAATTTCGGCGCCTTCAGCTTCTTCTTGTCTTCCTCCATCAACTTGTACTTCTCCGCCAGCGAGCCGATCGTATCCTCCAGCGCCCGTTTCTCGCTGCGGAAAACCGTTTCCTTCATTTCATCGGAGATGGCCGTGCGCAGCAAAAGCGACAACTGGTCGAACGTCTGCCGGACCTGCTGTTCGTATTGAACCTTCGGTTTAGGAGGAAATACGACGATATTGATGATAAACGCGGAAAAAATGCCGATCAGGCTGAGCAAAAAACGGTTGAGGGCAAAATCCCATTGCCCCGAAGCCTCCATGACCGAAACCACGGTCACCAGCGTAATGCCGATCGTATCTCCCATTTTTAGCTGCAGGCAAATCATTATGACCAGAATGCACACCAAGCCGACGGCGATCGGTTCATTCGAAAATACCATGCCGCCCAGCATAGCCAAAATAGCCCCCAGCGTATTGGTTTGCAACTGATCGATCAAATATCGCCAAGAGCGATAGATCGTCGGCTGCATGGCAAAGATTGCTGCAACGGCTGCGATGACGGGCGACGACAACCCTAGCAAAACACCGGCATACAAAGCCAGAGTCACCGCCAGTCCCGTTTTAAGCATTCTTGCGCCAAATGTCACAAACATTCCCCCTACGTCGGCAACGCATTCCATTTATTTTAAGCCAAATTTTAAGAAATATTAAGCTTAATTTCAGATATCCTGTGCTTTTTTGGTCAAGACTGATGAAGGCAAGGACCAAATTATTCTAAACGAAGAGGTGAAAAAAGTCTATGTTGGAGTTGAAACTAAAACCTTTTGCCGGCAAATTGACCCTTGCGATCCTGCTGGCCGCAAGTTCTGCCGCCACCGCGGGCACCGTGCACGCGGAGACGGGTGCTCCCGCGGGTAAAACGCAGCAGGAATCCCCGAGTCCGTCGCAAACGGAAACGAAGCAACGCCATCCCCACGGTCATTTCCGCGGCGCCCATATCGTCAAGGATACCGCCGAGCTGCTTGGCGTCGAACCGAAGACGCTGCTGGAGCAGCTGAAGCAAGGCAAGACGCTGCTTCAGATCGTGCAAGCGCAGAAAGGCTGGAGCGAAGAGGAGTATTTGAAGAAGCTGACCGAATCGGCCAACCGCAATATCGATAAAGCGCTGGCGGAAGGCAGAATCGATCAGGACAAAGCGGCCAAGATCAAAGCCAAGCTTCCCGATAAGCTGAAGAAGGTCATCAACCGGTCCTGGAAGGACCGGCAGCCGGGTCAGCCGACGGTGGATTATCAGAACAACCAGGTCAACTGGAGCCACTTGCCCCACTAACGAAAACGCCGGCTCTGAGGGTGCATGACCCGTAAAAAAACCGCTGGACGGATGTTCGCCCAGCGGTTTTATGATCGTTCCCGGCCCGTTTATTCTTTGCTTGCGGGTTCCGGGACTTGGTTTGCCGCGCGCAACGGGTGTTTGCCCACGGGAACCTCGATGATATCCAACAGGAATATAAAGATCGGCACCCCGACGATCAAGCCCCAAACGCCGAGGAAATGCTCGGAAACGAGCAAGATCAGGAAGGTGAAGAAAATCGGAAGATGCGTTTTATTCGACATGAATTTCGGATTGAGGAAATAGGTTTCCACCGCATGGACTACGGCGATCATCACCAATACATAGACGATTTTCACCAAGCCGCCGATTTTAAAGGCAATCGCGCACAGCGGAATCAGCGATATGATAACCCCCATGACCGGGATCAAGCCGAGCAGAAAGATCATGATCGCCAGCGCAATTAGGTTCGGGAACCCGAAAATCCATAAGAAAACCGTAGACAACAAGGAGTTGACGAGGGCGATCAGAAATTGTACCTCGATCACTTTTCCGAAGGATTGGACGAATTTCCGGCCGAAATACTCCAGCTCTTTGAAAAGTCCCCCAACCCGGCTTTCTCTGAACGTCACCGTGAAATTGGTTACCTTCTCTTTTTCGAGCAGGAAAAACAAACTGAGCACGATCGCGATAAACAAGTTCAGGCTCCACTCGCCGATGTCCGTGATCGTGCTGAGCGCAAAGGCAAACCCGTTTTCGATATAATTCGATAAATCGATGTCCTTCAAGTATTCGACCACATAATTCAATACCGGATTATCCGGCAATACCGGAGGATTGGAGTAAAAGGAGATCACCTGATTCACCAGGTCGGTCAGCTCGGTTAGCAGAACGGGCATATAGTAATAAATCGCGGTCACGAGGAGCGTAATCATCACCATATAAATGAACAGTATCGTTATGGTCCTGTTGATGCGCACTACTTTGGCCACGTTGCGGCTGATGAAATTGTGCAAACGATTAATGAGATAAGTCAAAATAAACGTGATCAGCAGCATGTTCAGCATGCTTCGGGCAAAATACAATACCAAAACGACAAACAGCAAAGCCAGAACCCTGCGGAATCCCGCCATTTGAAAAAGTTCCTTGAAAAACGTCATTATCCCAACCTGCTCCTTCGTGTTTTAACTGGAGAATGAAAAAAAACCTCTGCGTTAATCTTAAGCGAGGCCATGTCACAATGCAAATGAAATCGGCCGATCAAAGGGTTAATTTCGCGTAAAACCAGGAAATTAGCCTCACGGCTATACTTTATTAAGGGAAAGCTGCAATGTTTCCTAGCGTTCATCCGAACTATTGCCATTTGTGCCGGACCGGCATATAATTTCGTATAATTAAACGACGATGACGGAGAAAAGTAAGCGAAGCGCGTCCTCCCAGGGACGGCGGTGCCATGGACTGAGAGCACCCCGAAGGTACGCCCCGCCGAAGTTCGCTCCCGAGTTGGCCTCTGAACAGCCGGCAGGTTCGGCCCATTAGGAGGATCCGGCCGCACACCGTTATCCGTGCCCGAAGCTGAGAAACGACAAAGTCGTCTAACGAGGGTGGTACCGCGGTTACCCCGTCCCTCGAGAGGCGGCTTTTTTTGTTTATCGCGAGGAAATCACGATCAAATGGAGAAGGAGAGAATCGCATGACTGATCAACTCGAGTTACTGCGCCGGAAATTGGACGGCATCAACGAGGAGTTGCTGCGTTTGCTGAACGAGCGCGCGGTCGTGGTCCGCGGCATCGGCGAGATTAAGGAGAAGCAGGGCGTGCCCAAATTCGACCCTGTACGCGAAAGAACGATGTTGGAGGAATTGACGCGCCGCAACCCCGGCCCGTTCAAGGACGCTGCGGTCAAACATATTTTCAAGGAGATTTTTAAAGCTTCGCTGAATCTGCAGGAGGAGGACCATGCCAAACAGCTGATCGTCAGCCGCAAGAATCAGCCGGAGGATACCCTAATCAAGGTGAAGGGAACGGTGATCGGCGGTAGCTCTCAAGTGATGGTGGCCGGACCGTGTTCCGTAGAATCGTATGAACAGCTTCGCACCGTCGCCGCAGCCTTGAAGGAAGCCGGCGTCAAAGTGATGCGCGGCGGGGCGTTCAAACCCCGGACTTCTCCGTACGACTTTCAGGGACTCGGGCTCGATGGCCTGAAAATGCTCAAGGAGGTCGCGGACGAATTCGGGCTTGCGACGATCAGCGAAATCGTCCATCCCGGCCATATCGAATTGGCGGAGCAATATATCGACGTCATCCAGATCGGCGCCCGAAACATGCAGAACTTCGAGTTGCTCAAGGCGGCCGGGGAAGCGCGGATCCCGGTGCTGCTCAAGCGGGGCATTTCCGCGACGCTGGAAGAATTCGTGCATGCTGCCGAATATATCGCCGTCAGCGGCAACACCCGCGTCATGCTGATCGAACGCGGCATCCGCACCTACGAAAAGTGGACGCGGAACACGCTGGACATCTCGGCCGTGCCGCTGCTGAAGCAGGAGACGCATCTGCCGGTGCTGGTCGACGTCAGTCACTCGACGGGCCGCAAAGACATCCTGCTGCCTTGCGCCAAAGCCGCTTTGGCCGCCGGTGCCGACGGCGTGATGGTCGAGGTGCATCCCGATCCGCAAACGGCGTTGTCCGACGCCGCCCAGCAGCTTGATATCCCGCAATTTATGCAGCTTTGGAGCGGAATTCGCGAATCGGGGCTGTTCCAAGAATAACCTGCCGGCACAAAAAGAGACTCCTCCGAAGCGTTTGTTCGCTTGGAAGAGTCTTTTTTATTTCAATCTACAGTAATACCGGCTTGACGCAAACCGGTTTGGATACGTGCACGATCCGGCCGGTAAACGCAAGCTTGCCGTCGTCCGGGTTCACCGTAAACCAGGCCAACAAATTGTCGTCGCGGTTAGCGACGATCAAATGCCCACCATCCGGAGTAAGCGCGAAATGGCGCGGATGCCCGCCCTCGCTGGAGACATGTTCAACCAGCTTAAGCTTGCCGCTCGCCGGATCGACTGCGAACTGAACGATGCTGTCATGTCCGCGATTGGAGCCGTAGACATACCGGCCGTCCGTGGAGACGGCGATCTCCGCCGTCGTGTTTTCGCCGTCGTAATCCTCCGGCAAGGTCGGAACGGTATCGGCCAAAGCCAAATGACCGGTCTCCGAGTCGTATCGGAAAACGGAGATCGACGAATTGACTTCATTGATAGAATACAGCCATTGCCCGTTCGGGTGGAAGGCCAGGTGGCGCGGCCCCGCTCCCGGCGGCGTGGAGACCTCGCTTTGATACGCCAAGCCGCCGCCGGCTTGATCGAACGCATATACGGTTATTTTATCCAGGCCCAAATCGGCGACCAGCGCAAAACGGTTATCCGGGCTGAAGGTCACCGAGTGCGGATGCGGCCGGTCCTGCCGGACCGGATCGGCCCCCTGCCCTTCGTGCCGGCGCTCGTCCAGAAGCTGGCCGACCTGCCCCTCCGGCATAACCTCAACAAGTCCGACGTTCCCGCCGTGATACCCGGCGACGGCCGCAAAACGATTGCTCCGATCCAGCTGAATATGCGATGAAGAAGGCCGGATCGAGACTTTGCGGTTAAGCTCTCGCAGTGTGCCGGCGGTTACGTCGATATCAAATGCAACGACCTCCCCGATCCTTTCCCCCTCCAGGCTGGTTTCGGCAATGGCGTACAGCTTGCGGTTATCCTGATCCACGCTGAGAAAGGTTGGATTTTTCAACCCGGTCGCTTGATCCAAAGCCCGGATTTCGCCGCCGGATGGATTCACTTCATATAAATAAACTCCGGGATCGCCCGCCTCGGCATAAGATCCCACAAATAACAACAGACGCGAATGAGATTCTGACAACATGGATTCCTCCTTCTTGTACGCAAACTTAAAACATCTTCTTTATTTTTTCGTAAATTGGCATAAAAGTCCAGTCTTCGCCCGCAAAAGCTCAAAATTTTAAATTTTGACCAGTCACCTACCCAAAGCCGTTATAATATGATATACTGTAAGCGCTTCCGAAACATCTTCTAAAGGGGGATTTGGAATGATGAACGTCGGACTCGAAGCAAGGGACGTGTATGACGATCTCAACCCGCATGACACGTACTTCTTCAAGATCGGAGCTCACGGACTGGTTTGCTTCCATGGCCGGAATTACAGTATTAAACAGAGATTATCCGCCGAACAGACCTCGAAAATGATCTCAGACCCTTCGTTTTACCGCATCAGCACCAACTGCTACGTCAACCTGTCCAAAGTCTCCGAGATTCGCGACAATGTCGTATTGTTCCGGGATGAACGGCACGGCATCAAGACGATCCACGTTCCAAGACGTAATTTGGAGCAGATGAAGCGTCTGGTTCCGTCGCTGCAGGGCGGCAAAGTAACTGCAGGGGTCAATTAAACCGTCCTTCCGGCATTCCCGGAAAGACAAGAAAAAGCAGCCTGACCGGCGCCATCTAGGAACGCGGTCGGCTGCTTTTCCATGCCTGGATGAGTTACTTGATATAGAAACGAGAGGTTTCTTCCCAAATCTCGCCGGGCTTCAAGCTGAATAATCCGATTTCCTCGGCCGGTAAATCAACCTTGGGTGCATTGACCAGATTAACCTGCGGCTCGGGGCAGAAGAAGCCCTCCGTTCCCCCGTTATTCCAAATCATCCACTGCTTGTACGAAGTGCCGACGTCGTAGACCAACGTGACGCCAAGCTTCGTATCGGTCAGTTCCATGCGGTTTCTGCCGTTTTGCGGAACCGCCGTGTAATGGTTGTCCATCGACGCAAAGAAAGGATACACGCCTTCTCCCTGCAGTTTCTTCTCCTCGCCGGTCAGCTCCTGGAACGACCCCGTCGGAAGCATCCGCTCGCTCAAATGCCAGCGTTGCCCGATCGTCAGCTTCACGCGGTAGTCCTTCGCTTCGCTTCCCGGCGCAAACGGAGCATTCACCGCCGTATGGAACGCCAGCAAGCAAGGCATTTCCGCATTCCCGTCGTTGCGGATGAACAGCTGCTGCGACAACCCGTTGTCGCCCAGCGAATATTTTAGCCGAATCGTGAATTTGAATGGCAGGTACTGATAGACCGGATGGTTTTCGTCAACCGCAACCTTGACCGCGACATAACTTTCCTGCGGAGTCTGGCCGAAATCCTCGACCTCCCAGGCCGTAGTATGCAAAAATCCATGCAGATGGTTGTGGGTCGCGGCCTCGTTGACCGGAAAACGGTAGACCTCGCCTTTCCACGGAAACAAGCCATCCTCATAGCGGTTTGGCGGAAACAGGACGGGAATGCCGTGTACGCCCGGATTGCCTTTGAAGACGTCCATCTCGCTCTCTCCGGGTTCCCGCAAAAAGCGGTAACCGCTTTCGACATCGCGGAAAGCGATCAGATTGCCGCCGATTTCCGGCAGCATCACCGCTTCGTAACGTCCGGATTTCAACCATATTGCTTTTTCGCCTTGATAAGTTCCTTCATAAGCCGTTCTTTGTGCCATTGAACTCTTCTCCCTTCAATGCTTAGCTGCTCCATTTGTAATATACATTAAAGCGCCACCAAAAGTCACCCCTGCGCGTCACAAGGCGAAACGGCCGCACGTATCCCGGGAGGCGCGGAGTTTCCCCGCTCCCATTCACTCATCTCGCAAGATTCGCCGGCCCAAGAAGACGGCCAACAAAATCATGCCCGCCCCTACGACTAACTGCATGCCGAATACCTGAACCCACGACGGCCAGCTTTCGATCCACTCAAGCGCCTGGCCGCCCAGCAAAGGGCCGAAAAAAGAGGCCACGCCGGTGATGGCCGAATACATCGCCATATACATCGGCCGCTCCGACTTCGGCGTATCGCCGATCATAAAGTTGAAAGCCAACTGGTTAAAGCCTCCGACCCCCACCCCGAATACCATATGGGCGAGGAACAGCACAGGCAGCATCGGCAGGAAAGACAGGCCGCCCCAGCACAGGATGGCCAACGCGATGATCGGCAACGTCCAGAACAACAGCCGGCGGTTGCTGTAACGCGCATTCAGATTGCCCCAGACATAGAAGCTGGCCATCATAAATACGGTTTGCGTCACGTTAAGCAGCGAAATCGTCTGGTAATTGATGTGCAGCAGTTCCAACATAATGTAGGAATATAGCGGCACCACCAGATTTTGCAGAAACAAAAAGCCGGCCAGGAACAACGTCGCTTTCATGAAGCCCACGTCCCGCAGCGGCTTGCCCAGCATCGGCAAAAATTTGCTTTCCGCCGAGCGCACGAACGTCACGTCCGGATAAAACAAAAAAATGATTATATTGGCGGCGGCGAAGATCCACACAATAATATACAAATACAAAAATCCTTGCGACTCGGGATAATAGTCCAGCATCATCCCGCCTAAAAACATGACCAGCGTATTCAACGCATTAAGGACCGTGTTGCGGATGCCGAAATACCTGCCCCGCACACGAGCCGGTACGATATCGCTGATCAGCGAGTTCCATAACATCGCGCCGACCGTGTTGAAGATAAACGCGGCGATATATAGCCCAATAAACGCGGGAACCCAATACGCATGGGGAAACAAAAACGGGACGAGCCCCGTCGACGTCCACAGGATCCGGTGCACCCCGATAAACAAAACCAGGGCCCATTTACGGCTGGTCAACCGCTGAATCAGGAACGCCACGGCGATCTGGGCGATATTGACGAAGGTCGTGATCGCCAGCACGAAACCGATTTGGGCCGACGTGGCCCCGAGGTACAGCAAGTACCCGGTCAGAAACTGCCCCCCGAGCAAGGTCTGAAATATCGTGGAAGGAACGCCTTCCCAAGTAGCGATCGCGAGATTGCGGCGCTGCCGGGAAGGCTTGCGCACAACGTTTGGTTTACTCCTTAAGTTGGTCCACATGATGACGAAACTCCTTTAGCCCCTGCCCGAATAGTTATCTCTATTTTTTTGCATACTTCAATTGATCGTAAACCAAATGATTGGAGTGCATCTGACGAATGCGCAGTTCTGTAAAATCAACCCTATCCCTTGCAGGCATGGCCGTTTTGCTGATCTTGACCGTCTCTTGCGGCCAGCAAGCCGGTCCCCGCACCAACTCCATCCCTCCCGCAAGCCGTTCGCCGGTAAAAACGGAAGCGGTTGCGGATGCAGGCAGCGCCTCCTGGGTTCCGTTATCGCAAGTCGCCGAAACCCTCGGCCTCCGGCTGCAGGAAAACGACAACTCGGCCAGGCTCGGCTTCACGGACGTGATGTTCGAGGTTCAACCAAGTCAAAGGCAAGCCATTTCCTTCGGCCAGCCCATCACCCTGCCTCAGGCTCCGGTTCGTGAAAACGGCCGGCTGTACGTAACCATGGACGCCCTTTCCGCCCTGCTGCAAACGGGAAGCCGGATCGACGCGCGCACGGGCGCCTTGGAGTTTGACCGGATCAAACCGGCCGGCGGCGCTTCAGAACCTCATGGGAACAGCGTCAGCCGCTACGGAATCCTTGGCGTGGCCGAAAACCGCGATGAAATGGTGTCCTACGCCAAGCAATATTTGGGCGTCCCTTATGAATTCGGTGCCGCGCCTTACGAACAATCCAAGACGTTCGACTGTTCTTCGTTTACCCGCCACGTGTTCAAGAGATTCGGCCAGGACCTCCCCCGCCTGGCCCGCGATCAAGCCGAGGAGGGCATCCCCGTTACGCGCGACAGTCTGCAGGTGGGCGACCTGATCTTCTTCACCGTGCCCGGGCGTTTCAAAAGCGACAATATCGCCGGCCATGTCGGAATATATATCGGCGACGGCAAATTCATTCATACCTGGGGCGATCCCGGCGTGCAAATCAGCCCGCTCGACACCGGGTATTGGAGCGACATGGTCATCTCCATGCGCCGCGTTCGCTGAGGTTAAGCTTGTTAGAACCCATGAAGGCCGGGAAACGCTAGGTTTTCCCGGCTTTTCCTATGATTCCCCGCACTCATTTCCCTTCGTTACAAATACAAAGTATAATAAATGTAAGCGTCACTTTCCATATAATATTTCTACATATAAAACCCGATGAAACTAAGGAGAACGACCGATGAACAAGGACAATCTGAAACAGGCCTACGAGCTGCTGGGCCTGCCCGAAAACGCTTCCCGCGAGGAGGTAGAAAAGGCATTCGACATTTTGCTGCGCAAATCCCGTTCCCGTACGCAAGACGGAAGCAGCGAAGAATACGACAGGCAAGTCAAGGCCTATAAGCTGATCATTCAAGCCGAGGAACAGCAAAAAATCGCGGAATTAAGCCGCAAACGCTACGGCAAATGGGGAAAATTTGCCGGTACCGCCGAGAAAGTCGATGATTTCTTCCGGTTATACAAAAATTACGTGATTATCGGACTTATCGCTTTGGTAGTTATCATTTTCGGCACGAACGCTTATCTGGACCACCGCGAGGAGCAACGTCGCCTGGCTGCTTTGCCTCCCGTCGACCTGTCGGTCCTGATGATCGGCAACTTTATCACCGACGAGGAGAACGGCGGAATCGACGCGCTGGAACAGGCCATGGCGGCGCAGATCCCGGGCTTCAAACGCGTGGAAATCGAGCTGGTTTTTCTGCCCCCGCAAGGTGAAGCGGGCATGGGCAGCGCGGATATGGCTTATCAGCAAAAGGCGATGGCCGTCGTGGCCACCTCAAGTCCGGATATTTATATTACCGATAAAGGCTCCTTTGAATGGCTGGCGCGCGGCAGCGCATTCCTGAATCTCGACGAGGAAGCGGCCGGAGAATTAAAACCGGTGTTGCATGGAGATGACGCCGTGAAAACCAAAACCGACGAGGATACCGCCGAGCACGTATACGGGATCGACGTGACGGACAGCGAACTGGTAAACCAGCTCCCTCTGGCCAAGCAGGAAATGATTATCGGGCTTCGGGGCGACACGAAAAACAAGGACAAAGCGATTCAAATGATCGAGCAATATCTGGAAAGCACCCCCAGGACGGCTGAATAGCCGTCTTTTTTGCGTTATTTTTCGCCATTGATTATTTAGGCGGGATGTTTTAAAATAGCCGTATAAACGCGCGTTTACGAAAGTGGGGACAACCTTTATGCGCAGCGAAGACATAGCCAAACTTGCCGGGGTGTCCCGCAGCACCGTATCACGGGTGATCAACAACTATCCGAACGTACCCGAAGCAACGCGGGCCAAAGTGCTCCGGGTGATCGAACAGCATCACTATGAGCCGAACAGTTTTGCCCGGGCGCTGGCCGGCAAACGGACGGATACGATCGGCCTGTTTGCCATCAGCATGACCGAGAAGGAAGATGCCAGCCGGATCTACCAGAACAGCTATTTTGCCCCGATCGTCGATATGGTGGTCGATACCGCGAATGCCCGCGGCTTCTATGTGCTGATCCATACGGTGTATTCGCCGGGCGATTTCCAGAAGGTCAAGCAGGCTTTTCTGCAGAAACGGATCGACGGCGGCATTCTGGTCGGCACGCAAAAGGACATCGAGCTGGTTCGGGAAATGCTCGGACAGGAAGCGCCGCTGGTGCTGATCGATTACGACATTTCCGAAATCATGGCGGAGCGGTTGAACAAAAACAACCTTGCTGTCATCAACTCGATGGACTACGAAGGCACGGCCGAGGCGATCGAATACCTGATCGGGCTAGGTCACCGCGAAATCGGCATTCTCAAGGGCAGCATGAATACTTATTCGGGCCGCGAACGCTACTTGGCCTATGAGCACACGCTGCAAAAGCACGGTTTGCCGCTACGGAAGTCCTTCATCCTTGAAGGCGAATTCCTGAAGGAAAGCGCGTATCGGGAAGCCTCGTCCTTGATCCGGCGTGGAACGCTGCCGACGGCGCTGTTCTGCTCGAACGACGATATGGCCATTGCCGCTATGGAAGCGTTTGCGGATCATGGGATCAACGTGCCGGACCAGCTGTCCGTCATCGGCTTCGACGATGTCGAGCTGGCTTCCCGGATTACGCCCAAGCTGACGAGCGTCCGGCTCCCGGTTGACGAAATGGCCAAAGCCGCCGTGCTGAAGGTGATCGAACTGTGCGAAACGGAGCGGCCTTCGTTCAGCACGGTCAGCTTCCCTACTCGGCTGGTCATCAGGGATTCCTGCAAGCCGTTCGTAAAGTAGGCCAAAGCTATCCCCCCTCTTCTGCCCCGCCTTGGAGGGGAAATCTTTTTGCAATAAAATAAACGCGCGTTCACAAATGAAGGGAGAGTTACGATTCATGAAATTCGGAGCTTTTGACGATGGGCGCAAAGAGTATGTCATCCATACGCCGCAAACCCCTTATCCGTGGATTAATTACCTTGGAAACGAACAATTTTTCGGACTGATCTCTAATACGGCCGGCGGCTATACCTTCTATCGGGATGCGCGCTTGCGCCGCCTGACCCGTTACCGTTACAACAACATCCCGCTGGATACCGGCGGACGCTACTACTATCTCCGCGACCATGATAACAACGATTTCTGGACGCCGGGCTGGATGCCGGTCAAACGCGAGCTCGATTTCTACGAATGCCGGCACGGTCTCGGCTATACTTCGATTACCGGGGAACGCGGCGGCATTTCGGTGACGCAATTGGCGTTCATTCCGCTTGGCTATAACGGCGAAGTGCATCGCTTGACGGTGAAAAACACGAGCTCCGAGACGAAAAAGGTCTCCCTGTTCTCGTTTGCCGAATTCTGCCTTTGGAACGCGCAAGACGACATGACGAACTTTCAGCGCAACCTGAGCACCGGGGAAGTGGAAATTCTCGATTCGGTCATCTACCACAAAACGGAGTACCGCGAGCGCCGCAATCATTACGCCTTCTATTCGGTTAACCGCGACATCGACGGGTTTGATACCGACCGCGAATCGTTCGTCGGGCTGTACAACGGCCTGCATGAGCCGCAAGTGGTCGTGGACGGCAAAGCTTCGAACTCCGTGGCCAGCGGCTGGTCGCCGATCGGCTCCCACGAAGTAACGATGAAGCTGGCGCCGGGCGAAGAGCAAAGCCTGGTCTTCGTTCTCGGCTATGTCGAGGTTCCGGAAGAAGACAAATGGGAATCCCCGGGCATCATCAACAAGCAGCCGGCTCTCGAAATGATCGAGAAATTCGCGACCGACGCCGACGTGGATCGGGCTTTGGCCGACCTGGCCGCTTATTGGGACGGCCTGCTGTCCAAATATCAAATTGCGAGCGGCGACGATAAGCTGAACCGGATGGTCAACATATGGAATCCATATCAATGCATGGTCACGTTCAATATGTCGCGCTCGGCTTCCTATTTCGAATCCGGCATCGGCCGCGGCATGGGCTTCCGCGACTCCAACCAGGATTTGCTCGGCTTCGTGCATCAAATTCCGGAACGGGCCAGAGAGCGGATTCTCGATATCGCCGCCACGCAATTCGAGGACGGGAGCGCCTACCATCAATACCAGCCGCTCACCAAAAAAGGCAACAACGAGGTCGGCAGCGGCTTTAACGACGACCCGCTGTGGCTCGTGCTCGGAACGGCCGCGTACATCAAGGAAACCGGCGACGTCGGCATCCTCGACGAGCAAGTGCCGTTCGACAGCAATCCGGACAACACGGCAACCTTGTTCGAGCACTTGAAGCGTTCCTTCTATCATGTGGTGCACAACCTCGGTCCGCATGGCTTACCGCTGATCGGCCGGGCGGACTGGAACGATTGCCTCAATCTGAATTGCTTCTCGAAGGAGCCTGGCGAATCGTTCCAAACGACCGCGAACATTGAAGGACGCGTAGCCGAATCCGTGTTTATCGCGGGCCTGTTCGTTTTCGTCGGCCCGGATTTCGCCGAAATTTGCCGCATGCGCGGGCTTGAAGCGGAAGCTTCCGAAGCGCTCTCCCTGACGGAACAAATGCGGAAAACCACGCTGGAGCACGGCTTTGACGGCGACTGGTTCCTTCGCGCTTACGATCATTACGGCGAGAAAATCGGCAGCAAGGAAAATGCGGAAGGCCAAATCTTCATCGAGCCGCAAGGCATCTGCGTGATGGCCGGCATCGGCATCGAAGAAGGCCTGGCCGAGAAGGCGATGACTTCCGTCGCGGAGCGTCTGGATACGAAATACGGCATCGTCTTGCAACAGCCGCCGTATTCGAAATACTATTTGAACCTCGGCGAAATTTCGACTTATCCGCCGGGCTACAAAGAAAACGCCGGCATCTTCTGCCACAACAACCCGTGGATCATGATCGGCGAAACCGTGCTGGGACATGGAGACCGGGCGTTTGAAGTTTACAGTAAAATCGCGCCGGCTTACCTCGAGGATATCAGCGAGATCCACCGGATGGAGCCTTACGTGTACTCGCAAATGATCGCCGGCAAAGACGCGGTGCGCCACGGCGAAGCGAAAAACTCCTGGCTGACCGGGACGGCCGCCTGGAACTACGTGGCGATTACGCAGGCGATCCTCGGCATTCAGGCTGACTTCGGCGGCCTGAAGGTAGACCCTTGCATTCCGTCGGCATGGGACGGTTATGAGATCACCCGCGTATTCCGCGGCGATACGTACGTGATCCGGATCAGCAATCCGAACCACGTGGAAAAAGGCGTCGCCGGCATCACGGTCGACGGCCGGCCGATCCAAGGCAACGTCATAGCCCCTGTCGGCGACGGCGGCGTGCATCAAGTCGAAGTCGTGCTGGGGTAACACCTCGATTTACGATCAAAACAATGGCTGTCCCAAATACTTACCTTTGGGCCAGCCTTTTTGTTTCCTTATTCGGTATCAAACCGGATGCCAATCCATTCCTCGCTGAACTTCCAAAGCCGGGCCGCCGAGTCCGGATCGGTCGCCCGTGGACGAACGCCATCCGAAAGCTTGATCACTGCGATGAACTTATCGCAGAACGCAAATAGAAGGCCAGACGAAAAAAACCGGCGCCGATATCGGCGCCGGTCTGTCTCTGAACATGAGGCCTTCCATCTATGCCTTGGCGGGCTTCATGCCGTTTTCCTGTTGATTTTGATTATGCCCGTCTTTGTTGATCTGGACTTTACGGATAAAGAACGCCAGGACAAAGGCGACCAGCGTAATGCCCGTAGCCACGACGAAGGCGAAATCGATGCCGTTGATCGTCGCTTGCTTGGTGATCTCGGCCACCTGCTGCGCGTTGGCCGGGTCCTGCGGATTGATTCCGGCCGACACGATCAGCTCCGCAGCCCGTTCTTTGGTCCGCGACGACATGATTGTCACCAGCAGCGCGGTACCCAGCGCCCCGGATATCGTCCGCAGCGTATTGGACATCGCCGTGCCGTGCGCATTCAGTCGGGCCGGCAACTGGTTAAGGCCGGCCGTCTGGATCGGCATCATCAACATCGACATTCCGAACATCCGGGCCGTATACATCAGGATCAGATGCGTATATGTGGTGTTATCGGTAAGATTGCTGAACTCCCAGGTCGTGACTGCGGTAATGGCCAACCCGACGACCGCCAGCCAGCGGGCCCCGATTTTGTCGAAGATCATCCCGGTGATCGGCGACATGATCCCCATCAGGATCGCTCCCGGCATCAACAGCAGACCGGATTCGAGGGGCGAGAAGCCGCGGATTTTTTGCAGATATATCGGCAGCAGGATCATAGCCGCATACATGGCCATCGTGACCACCACATTGATGATCGTCGTCAGCGAAAATATGTCGTATTTGAACACGCGGAACTCGAGCAGCGGTTTCTCCGCTTTGAATTGGCGCCACAGGAACAATGCCAGCGACACGACGCCCACGACCAGGCTAACGATCACTTCCGTTTCGCCCCAGCTGGTGCTCCCGGCTTCGCTGAAACCATATAGCACGCCGCCGAAACCCAGCGTCGATAAGATGATCGACGCCATGTCCAGCTTCGGCTTAGCGACCTGTGTGACGTTTTTCATAAAAATAATGCCCAGAAAAATAGACAATACCGCAAACGGCAAAATGATCCAGAACAGCACGTTCCATGGATGATGCTCAATCACCCAGCCGGAGAGCGTTGGCCCGACCGCGGGAGCGAAGATCATCGCGATCCCCATCATCCCCATGGCCTGGCCGCGTTTCTCGATCGGGAAGATCGTCAGAAACACGACGGTCATCAGCGGCATAAGTACGCCCGCCCCGGCGGCTTGCACCAACCGGCCGATCAGCACCAGTCCGAAGCTGGTGCCGATGCCGCATACGAGCGTTCCCGCAGAAAACAGGATCATTGCCAAAATAAACAGCATTCTCGTCGTAAACCGTTCCATCAAATAGGCGCTGATCGGAATCAGCACCCCGTTCACCAGCATAAATCCGGTCGTTAACCACTGGATCGTCGTGGCTCCCACGCCCAGGTCATCCATCATTTGCGGCAAGGCGACATTCATCAGGGTTTGGTTCAGGATCGCCACGAACGCTCCGATCAGAAGCGCCATGACGATCGGCCATCTTTTTAAATTCGCTGCCGGTACAGTGGCTTCATTATTCATAGGTTTCCTCTCTCACTTTCTCTAAAGATGCGATGATTTTTCGATGAGTCAGCAGCAGATGATCGATATCCTCCTCCGCCTCGAGGACAATCGAGATCACCTTCGTATACCGGATATCGATTAGGCGATAGATCTCTCGCCCTTGGTCCGTGATTTTCAGAATCACGTTCCTCCGGTCCGTGTCCAAGCGCTTTCGCTCCACCAACCCGGCTTTGACCAGCCTGTCGACGATGCCGCTCACCGTGCTGTTTCCCATGCGCAGCAAGTCCGCGAGCTCGGTCACGCCGGTCTGCGGATTAGCCTCGATCGTTTTAAGCGCCATAAACTGGATGCCGGTAATGCCAAACCCTTCGGCTTGTTTGGATAATAACCGATAGAAAGCTCTCTTTACCTCACGGAATGATTCCACGACATCGTGCATCCTTTGCTTTTGATCCAAACGGCCCTCATCCTTAAAATTTTTATTATATCTTTTAATATTTCGTATACGAAATATTTCATAGTATATGAAACAACGATTCCGCTTATTTGTCAACCGGTATATCTTCTCTGCACAAAGTCAACATTTTTCTGTATATTTAATGAATTAACTCCTCATTTCGGGCCGATCGCATAAATTTCAACTTTAAGCATTTCTCGGAATAATTCGTCCTATACCCGCTGCGGGCGGGGTGATATAATCAATGGTATAAATCACCTATTTTATGAAGGAGGGCATGATTCCTATGTCATGGTTCAACAAGCTTCCCTTATCCGGAAAAATTACCGCCGCTTGTTATCTCGTGGCTGCGCTGTTCGCCATTCCCGTACTGCTGGTATTCGTACTTCTGGGACATATACTCATCGGCGTCCTATTAACCGCAGTTTTGGCAGCGCTTACTTTCCCGCTTTCGCGTTATCTTCGCAAGGCGCTTACCGACTCTTTTGCCGATATCTCCAGCGCCTCCGCCAAAATCGCCAAAGGGGATTTCACCAGCCGGATCATCGAATCGGGCGGCATGGACGATCTCAGCCGCTCCTTTAACAGCATGGTGGACAAGCTGCGGAAAATTTTGCAGGAGACGTCGGACATTACCCGCAAAGTTATGGATTCCAGCCGGAGCATCTCCGACCGGAACCAGGAATTGATCGAGGTCATGACCCAGGTCACCCATTCGTCGGGCGAGCTGGCGCTGGGGGCAAACGCGATTTCCGAGGACGTCAGCGGCATGAAGGATGCCATCGGTGAGATCGAGCTCAAAGTAAGCAATTACACCGAATCGACCCGTGAAATGAACCATCGTTCCGCCGAAACGCTGCAGTTGGTGCAGCGTGGGCGTGAATCCGTATCGCGGCAGGCCGACGGCATGCGAAAAAATATCGAAGCGACGGAAAAAGTGGCCGATTCCATCGAAGCTCTGGCCAAAAACGCGCAGGGGATTACCAAAATCACCGCCACCATCTCGGAAATTGCCGAACAAACCAACCTGCTCTCGCTGAATGCCTCGATCGAAGCGGCGCGGGCCGGCGAGCATGGCGCCGGATTTGCGGTGGTCGCCCACGAGGTTCGCAAGCTCGCCGAGGAGTCGACCTTATCCACCAAAGAAGTATTCAATCTGGTGCGCAGCATCGAACAAAACGTGAAGCAGGCCGGGCAAAACATCAAAATTAACGAAGAGGTCGTCCGCCTTCAAAGCGGGATGATTCGGGAAGCCGAGCACATCTTCCAGGATATCGTCCAAAGCGTTCAGTACATTTCCGATGAGATCGCCGCATTCTCGAAAGAAAGCGAAGCGATGCTGGAGAGCGCGCAGAACATCTCCTCGTCCATCCAGAACATTTCGGCGATTACCGAACAGTCCGCGGCCGGCACCGAGCAGGTTTCGGCATCCATGAACGAGCAAATCACCTCGATCCGGGCGATGGCCGACGATGCCGAAGCGATGAAAAATGCGGTGTTCCAGCTGCAAAAGACGATACATATCTTCAAGTTTTAGCGTTGTCTATCAAAAACCCGGCCCTTTCTTGATTCTGGGGCTGGGTTTTTGACGTTTTTACTATATGATAGAACTATCATTTGCATTCGTAAGGAGGACGTGCCGCTATGCCCCCATCCCTGCTGGAGCAATATTACCAGGAGCATCGAAATTTGCTCACCGCGCTCTCCTACCGATTGACCGGTTCATGGTCCGATGCGGAGGATATCGTGCAGGAAATATTCGTCGACTTGCAGCAAAACGCCAAGGAGGATGAAATCCGGTATCCGAAATCGTACTTCATGCGCGCCGTCGCGAACCGCAGCCTGAATGCGCTGAAGTCGCCGCGCCATTCCCGGGAGCTATACACGGGTTCTTGGCTTCCGGAGCCTGTTTTCGAACCGTCTCCGGAAACTCAACTGGATACGCTCTTGAAGGAGGAACAGGTTTCCTACGCTTTTATGGTCATGCTGGAACGCTTAACCCCTGATGAACGGGCCGTATTTGTCCTTAGAGAATCCTTTGCTCTTGAATATGCGGACATTGCCGAGATCATAGGAAAAAGCGAGGTAGCTTGTCGCAAGCTGCTGAGCCGCGCGCGAAAAAAGGTGAACACGGAAATGCCTAGCCAGCAACCAAGCGAAGCGGTCGTGGCCAAGTGGGTCAGCGTGTTCATCAAGGCATCGCGAACCGGGGAATTCAGTCCCTTGCTGGAACTGCTCCGCGAAGACGCCGTGATGCTCTCCGATGGAGGCGGCAAAGTCAAAGCGGCCATCAATCCGATCGTATCCAAGGTACGAATCGTCGCCTTTTGGCAAGGCATTGCCGCCAAGGGCTCGCTGCTGGGTGAACTGGTGCCGATCCGAATCAACGGGGAAATCGGGCTGGTTCATTACCGGGATGGCATTGCGCTACGCATCATCCTGTTTGAAGGGGATTCGCAAGGCCGCATTCGGCGCATCTATTTTATCGCCAATCCGGACAAAATCGAAAAAGCACCGCCCCAATAATCAACTTTTTTGCCGTTCCGCGTCACAAAATCCCCCCTTCACTTGTCTTACTTGCGTAAAACCAAATTACCTAGTGGAGGGATTCTTCTCATGAGAACCAGAATGGATCATTACAAGGCCAACCCGGACATCTACCGGGCCATGAGCCAAATGGAACGCCAGGTGCAGAACAGCGGCCTGGACCGTATCTTGTACGAGCTGATCAAAATCCGGGCCTCGCAAATCAACGGCTGCGCCTTTTGCCTGGATATGCACACTTCCGAATTGCGCCAACTGGGCGAAAGCGAACAACGTATCGCTTTAGTTAGCGTATGGAGGGAGTCCCCCTGCTATACCGACCGGGAACGAGCCGTGCTGGAGTTGACCGAGTCCGTGACGCGTATCGCCGATCGCGGCGTGCCGCAGGAGATATACGATCGGGTTCGTACCCATTTCAGCGAGAAAGAAATGATGGACCTCATTTTTGCAATTAATGTGATCAACTGCTGGAACCGCATCGCAATCTCCACGGGAATGTACCCTGGATGCCGCGACGAGCAGCCGCAATAAACCGCCGATGTGCCCGGGGGCCTTCTTTGTGGCGGCACAGGCGGAGTGCCCCGCGTTTTTCTTCCAAGGACTTGAGAAACCCCCGCATCAGCGATTTGCTGAAGCGGGGGTTTCTGCTTTGGAACTCGAGCCGTACAGCTTACGATATGGCCTTCAAGCGCAGCGTCATGCTGCTGAAATCGCCGCGCACCGAAGCCACGGACAACCCGGCGGACATCAAACGGTCGCCGCCGAGTACTTGGCCGGTGCCGACCACCTCGTAGTCTTGGGCCGGATCCAGCCCCTCCAGCTTCACGCTGCGCAGCGGGCCGTTCGGCTCGGCCAGTACGCGGAAATAGCAGAGCAGCGCTTCGCTTTTGTCCGGGCTAACGAACATCCACGATGTTTCGTTGCCTTCGAACGGGCTTTGCAGACGGTATAAATCCCCTTGCTGCACAAGTCCGCGAATCTCTTTGTACAGCCCGATTTGCCCTTGGGCCGTCTCCTTCTCTTCCTCCGTGAATCGGGTCAGATCCAGCTCATAGCCAAAGTTTCCGGACATCGCCACATCGCCGCGGAACGTGAGCGGAGTCGTCCGCTCCACTTGGTGGTTCGGTACAGCGGACACATGCGCGCCCATCGTCGATACCGGATACACGATGCTCGTGCCGTATTGGATTTTCAAGCGCTCCACCGCATCCGTATCGTCGCTCGTCCAGGTTTGCGGCATGTAGTACAGCATGCCCGGGTCGAACCGTCCGCCACCGCCGGAGCAGCTTTCGAACAAGATGTGCGGAAACTCGCCGGTCAGGCGCTCCATCAGCTCATACAAACCCAGCATATAACGGTGGACGATCTCCCCCTGCCGTTCCGCCGGGAGGGCCGCCGAACCGACTTCCGTCATGTTCCGGTTCATGTCCCATTTCACGTACGTGATCGGCACCGTGGAGAAAATGCCGCTCAGGCGCTCATACAGGTACTGGCGCACGTCGCTGCGCGACATGTCCAGGACCAGCTGATCGCGGGCTTCGGTGCGCCGCCGTCCCGGGACATGCAAGCACCAGTCCGGATGGGCCCGGTACAAGTCGCTGTCCGGGGACACCATTTCCGGCTCGAACCAAAGTCCGAACTGCAAGCCGGTTTCCCGTACGCGGCGGGCCAAATCCGCTAGCCCCTCCGGTAGCTTGCGGCGGTCTTCGAACCAGTCGCCCAGCGAGCTGTTATCGCGGTCCCGGCGGCCGAACCAGCCGTCATCGAGAACGAACAGCTCGATACCCAGCTTGCTGCCCTCCTTGGCGATCGCTTCGATTTTGTCCGCATTGAAATCGAAATACGTCGCTTCCCAGTTGTTGACGAGAATCGGGCGCTCCTGATCGCGAAACTGCCCGCGGCATAGCCGCGTCCGGTACAGCCGGTGATAAGTGCGCGACATGCCTCCGAGCCCTTCGGAGGAGTAAACCATCACCGCCTCCGGCGTTTGGAAGCTTTCCCCCGGCTCCAACTTCCAGGTAAATTCGAACGGATTGATCCCGATCGACACGCGGGTCGTCCCGAACTGCTCGACTTCCGCTTCGGCGGTAAAGTTCCCGCTGTAGACCAGGCTGAAGCCGTATACTTCACCCTGCCGCTCCGTCGCGTCCGGACGCAGCAGCGCCAGAAACGGATTCTGCATGTGCGAGCTCGATCCCCGCCGGCTGCCGATGCCGGTTGCGCCCGGAGCCAGCCGCCGCCGCTGCACATGGCGTTCGCGGGCCCAAGCTCCCGACAAGTACAGGGCGTCGTAAGCTGCATCCGGAAAATCGACCGAGGCGCTGAGCGCCCGCTCCAACTGGATCGGTTCGCCGCTGTTATTGCTGAACCGGGCCGATCTGGCGATGGCGTCGAAATCGGCAAACGCCGTATAGCTGAGCACGACCGTCAGCCCGGAAACGCTATCAAACAATTCCAGCTCCAATGTTTCCGCTTCGCTTTCGCTTTCCGCGTAAACGGCCGGCAGCCCTTCGAGCGCCGGTTTCCCCGGGAGAATCCGGTGAGACCGGTACGTCAGCTCGGTCGCCCGGGTTCCGTTCGAGAGCCGCACCTGATAGGCCGGATTGCGGAAGTCGCTCGTTCCGTATTGCGGGTATTCCTGCGGCAAAGAATCGAGCGAAATCGCTTTGTCGTCCGGAATCGGATTCGGACTGAACGAGGCGCGTTCCTGCAAGGTCAGTAGGCCTTCCAGATTGCTGCCGCGCCGCAGCTTGGCGCCGAAATAGGCATGCGCCGGATAACCGCGAACCAATTGAATCAAGTAGCTTGTATTGCCGGATTGCAGATGAAAAAGGCCTTTCGTTTCGTCGAAAAAGATAGGCATTTACCGCTCCTCCTGGAATGTTCTTATCTGACTTTTCTTGTACGAATCTTCTTCCATTCTACTATCTTCCCCAGGAGGAGTAACGATAATAAAGTGATCTTCTACATGGATTTTTGTGATTCTTTCCCGTTCTCAGGGAGCAGCTTGGCATGAACGATCAACCGGTGCGTCGGATTTTTCAGCGGATCGCAAGTGATCAGGGTCAAAATCCGCTCTTCCCCGTTAGGCTCCAGAACGGAGACATCCGTCGGCTCAACGATCGAGATATCGTAAACCTCGTAATCCAAACGTCCGGTTCCGGTCACGATCCCGATTCGGTCCCCGATCTTCACCTCGTTCAGACGGTTAAACAACCGCCCGTTCGTGCGCGCCCGGTGGGCGGCGATCGCCGCGTTCCCGGCTTCGCCGAGCGGCGCCGTTTCGGTCATGTGCGTCGCCGCATGTTTCATGTTCGCTTTTGTCGCGCCTTCCAACACGGGAAGTTTCAGATCGATCGCCGGGATTTCGATCGAGGCGATCGGCGTTTGCCCATCCACGTCCGGCGCCAGCGGCTCAGACTCCTCCGCCTGCAGCCCTCCGTCGCCCTCCTCTCCGAGCAAGCGCGACACCCGCTCAAAACCGGCTGCCAGCTCGGGTTCTACCGCGGGATCGCTTCGCACTTTCGCAGCCTGCTCCGCCATAGCAAGCAATTTGTCCTGCTCCCGGTCCGCTTTCCATTCCAGCAGGGCCGGAGTGATCAAAATGGCTAATCCAAGCGCGATGAACAGCAATGACAGCTTCTTTCGCACCTTTCCAACCTCCTTATCCCGAAGTGCCCAACATCCTCTTTCTTAAAAATGGTCGATCGCCCAATTGACGGCCTCATCAAACGCCTGTCTCGCTTGCCGGACAATGCCTTCCCAGCCCGAAGGCCGATTGCTGAATTGCACGGCCGGGCTTCCGTCCTCCGCATCCAGCGAGGCGATCTCCACGTTCTCGAAAACGGCGTCATAAATATCGTCCTTTTCGCTTTGTTCGCTGAATTGCGCCGCCAACGCGACCTTGCCGGAGCCGATCGAATTATCGAGCCGCCGGCGGTCCAGCAATACCTGCCCGTCCACCGCCAGCTTTAGCTCATTTCCTTGCAGCACGGCTTCGAGTCGGCGGGAATCCCGGATATTGACCGGAATTTCCGTCTTCTCCGAAGCCGCGCCGGCCGCGGTCTGCTCCCGCGTGTAGACCGAAGCTTTGTCGAAAGCCAGCTCCTCCTCTTTCCACGAAACGGGGGGCAGCTCTTGCTTATACAGGATTTCCGGCAAGCGGCCGGGACCCTTCTGCTCGACCGTAACGACGTTGTTTTCCAGGGTCAAACGTACATAACTTTCGTTTTCACGGTCGTAACGAAGATAGATCGACTGCTTACCGACGACATTGCCGGCCGCCGTCGCGGCAATCTTGACGTCCCGGAAATCCCCTTTGAGGGACAGCTTTCCGATGCCGCCCGAAGGCGATGTCAACACGATTTTGTTGCCGGCAAACTCGGCGGCTCCGCCCAGTCGTTCCCATGCGCCCGCCGCCTCCTTGTCCCCGCGGACAAACTCCACGGATTGCCCGGTATCCTTGCGAATTTTCATCAGGAGGTGATTTGTCGACCAATAGGGTTCCGGTTGAACCCGGGTCAAATCATAAACGCCGCTGTCTATTGTATTATAGGCGGAACCTTCCCGGTTGAAATGCAGCTTGAACAAACCTTTGATGTTGGCGGTATTAGCCGCCGTCACCAGCGGATTCATCCCTTCCCCAAGCTCATTCGCATGCATGATCATGTAAACGGAAGGAATGTAGCCGAGCGCATTCGAGTAGACGTCCTTCATCGCCGTATAATCGCTGTCGATCCGAGCCTCCATTTGCGTGCGGTTTTCCACCGGGATCATGTTCTCGTCCCGGATGAAGTCCATCAAGTAGTGGTTGTAATAGGCCACGTTCGCCTTATCGGTCAGCTCCTTTTCGTCCTTCATCCCGATGAACCGGCCGTCCTTGTCGAAAATGTTGATATAGCTGAGCCGATAACCGTTCGTCCCCAGTTCCCAAAAGCCGGTTTTCGCCATTTTGAGCATGTCCTTGGGCTGAACGAATTTGCGCTCGCTGTTGCCCATTTTGTCCGCGTAAGACAGAAACGTCGCTTTATAGTTGTATTTTTCCAACAGCGGCTCGGCAAACAAGCTCGAATCGTTGCGTCCGTCTTCAAAGGACAGAAACAAGGCCCGGTCCGGTAAGGGCGCGCCTTTCTCGTAGAAGTCGATGATGTCTTGCTGCGATATCGTCCGGTAACCCTGGTCGTGCAGCGCCTCAAGCTGCTTGTCCAGCTGTCTTTTTGCCACCAGTTTCGCCGTTCCGTTTCGCCCGACGCCGAAATAAGACAAAGCGATGAAGCCCTGCTTCTGGCTCCAGGCCGCTTTATCCGGCTCCACGTATTGCTTGACGTCGAAAACCGCATGGTACAGCACAGTTCCCAAGACCAGCAATATTGCGGCCTGCAGGATTACGCGAATGCGTTTCCGGCGGTTTTTCCGGCGGACGTTCAAGGCGGTATTTCGTTTCCTCTGTGCCATGGCTGCCATTCTCACCCCAAACCCGTATCAGTGCTTAAAAAGGCAATCCGATCCCCTTCTGCTTGTTTTTCTTTCTGGCTTCCTTTTTGCGTTTGGCTTCAACGTCCTGCGGCGTCTCCCTCGTTCCCCAGGTGGATTTCCAAAAGGTGACCCAGGCGACGGGCATTTGCCACAGCAGAACGAACTCGTAGAACAGGCAAAAGACGAAGCCGAACACCCACAGCCTGCTCTTGCGGAACAGCAGATGCGCCAAACTCATTAACATCGCCATCATCAGCAGTCCCGTCAGAAACGTGCCCGGAAAAATGCCGTAAACGGCCGGCACATATACGAGATTGTACAGCACGACGACCGGCGCGGCGATCGGAACGATCAGCCCGATATAGAAAAACAGCGCCATGAACGGCTCCTTGCGCCATATAAAACCCGCCGCCCGCAGCGATTCGCGCAGCCAGGAACGCTTCCAGCGCATTTGCTGCTTCAGGAAAACATCCATCCGCGAAGGGACGATCGTGGAGCAGATGGCCGAGTCCTGATAACCGGTTCGGTGCGTTTTCAAAATAAAATTGGTCATGCTCCGGTCGTCGCCGAACGTGGCGGGTTGACCGAGAAATTTCTGGTTCAGCCACGCCTCGGCATGCTTCAGGATCAGCTCCTTGCGGTAACAGGACAGCGGCCCGGACAGGCAGGTGACGCTGTCGAACCACGATTCGGCGGCTTTCATGATCCGAAAGGCGATGTAATACCTGACCGTTTGCAGCTTGGTGACGGTGTTCGTGTATTTGTTTTCCACGTCCGTACGCCCGGCCACGCCGCCCATTTTCGGATCCTGGAACGGCTGGACCAGATGGCGGATCGCCGTCGGCGCGAGGAAGCTGTCCGAATCGACGAACACGACCAAATCATGCTTGGCCATCTCCACGCCTTTAACCAAGGCCATGCGTTTGCCGCCGTTTTCCTCCAGAACGGTAAACTTCAGCCGTTCGCGGGTGGAGAAGCGCTCCGCTTCGTCGTGGATCAGCTCGACCACGTTCCGAATCCGCTCCGCGGATGCGTCCGTCGACCGGTCATCGACGACGATGACTTCCAGTTTGTCGGCCGGATAATCCTGATTCATGCAGCTGATGACCGTTCGCTGGATCCACTCCGCTTCATTGAAGCAAGGGATGATGATCGACACGCCCGGCGTATAATCCGGGTTTATCGGTACATCCCGGTATAGCGCGCCGAACAAATACCGCGTGATCAGGAAAGCGGCCGCGATCATACTGTATAAGTACAACACAAGATTATATTTAAAGTAGATGATGCTTTCCGCGCGCAGCAGCATGATGAAGACGATCGCCGCGAGCAAGGTGGCGCTGGCCGTGTATACTGAATACCCCCAGCGTTTCTTCTGGAAATAGGCCGTCAGCGGCTCGTCGAACTCGAAGGCGGCCATGCGTTTCGCTCCGTCTTCCCCGGGCGTTTCGAACTTCCGGGCGACGGCCGCATCCAGCTTCACCTTCCCTTCGAACCCTTCCGGCATAGTGCCCGGGGGAATGCGGAAGCGAAGCTTCGCTTTGTCCCCTTCTCCCAGGCGCACCGTCTCCGGCAGCTCAACAAGCATCCCCGTGGAGGAAATGTCCGCCGCCCGCCCCTTGCTGCCGTCCTTTTTCCGATGCCCTTTTACGGCGATCGTCACCGGAAAATCGGCTAAATATCTCAGGCTAAGCTGTTGCCAATTCAGGCTGGACAACCGGCGGGGGAACGCCTTTCGACGCCCCCTCCGGTCGGTTGAGATGCGAAGGCGCTCGGGATCGGGCACGTAAGTGAGGGTTCGTCTGTCCCCGCGCGGAACCGCCATGATTTCTTCCGTAGATTTGGGCTTCTTTCTAAACACGGTTCGCTCTCCTATCCTTTTCGTTACAGGCTCCAATAATGGAAGCCGTGTTCCTCGTAGCTGCTTTTCGGGAAAACGCCCTTGACGTCGATCATGAGTTTCGTTTGATCTGATCGGAACATGGCCTCCACTTCGGGAAGACTTAATCCGGCGAACCGGCGGTGCGGCACGGCAAGCACCACCACGTTCAAATCCCGCATGGAGGAGATATCGCTGAGCTCGATGCCGTATTCCTCGTACGCTTCCCTCGGGTCCACGAGCGGATCGGCTACCAGCGGAACGATCCCGTAATCCTCCAGCTCCCGAATGATGTCGATCACTTTCGAGTTCCGGATGTCCCGGCAATCCTCCTTGAACGACAAGCCGAGCACGCCTACCCGCGAGTGCTTCAGGTCAACCTGCAAGCGAACCATCCGTTTGATGATGTTTTGGGCGATGTATTTACCCATCCCGTCATTGATATGCCGTCCGGCCAAAATGATTTTGGAGTGGTAGCCGGCGTCCTCCGCTTTATAGGTAAGATAATAGGGGTCGATCCCGATGCAATGCCCGCCGACCAGCCCCGGCCGGAAAGGCAGAAAATTCCACTTGGTTCCGGCGGCTCGCAGCACCGCGTTGGTATCGATGTCCATCTCATGGAACAGCATCGACAACTCGTTCATGAACGCGATGTTGATGTCACGCTGGGCGTTTTCGATCACCTTGGCCGCCTCCGCGACCCGGATGCTCTCCGCCCGGTGCACGCCGGCATCGACGATCAGCTCGTACAGCCTGCCCACGAGATCCAGCGCCTCCCGGTCGTTCCCGGAGACGATCTTCACGATGTTTTCGAGCCGGTGCTGCTTGTCCCCGGGATTGATGCGCTCCGGCGAATAGCCGACCTTGAAGTCCGGCCCGCAGGCAAGTCCCGATTCCGCTTCCAGAATCGGTACGCAGACCTCATCGGTCACTCCCGGATATACGGTGGATTCGTAAATGACGACCGCGCCCCGGGCCATTACCCCGCCTACGAGCTTGCTTGCGCTGCGGACGAATTGCAAATCGGGCACGTTGCCGCTTTGTACCGGGGTAGGGACCGCCACGATAAAGCAATCTGCCCCTCGCAGCCGCTCCGGATCCGACGTAAATTCGACCCCGCAGTTCGCGATCTTTTCGTCCCCGATATCGCCGGTGGCGTCCCGGCCCTGAAGGTAGCCTTCGACCTTGCGGGCGTTGACGTCGAATCCGATGACTTTGGCTTTTTTGGCAAAAGCGACCGCGATCGGCAACCCGACGTATCCTAAGCCGACGACGGCAATGGTGGCTTGGCGCGACGCGATCTTTTCATATAGTTCCATGTCAATTCTTCTCCGCCCTGTTTGAATTCTGCTCCCGGATCAAATCCGCCATCTTCACGAATGCATACCCTTTGCTTTTCAGGCCTTGAATCACGCGCGGCAGCGCCTCGATCGTATGGATGTCGTCCAGCATGTGCAACAAAATGACGCTTCCGGGTTGTGCCTGTTCCAGGACTCCGTTTACGATGTCGTCGGCGCTGTTGGAGGAATCCCAATCGAGCGTCGTAACGTCGTACAAGGCGATGTCGGGATAACCGACGGCTGAAATCGCTTTGGCCCGTTCGTCGTCCACGACGCCGGTCGGCGGGCGGAACAGCATGACGGGCTGCTGCTGGATCGCCTCGGTAATGACTTGGTGCGCCTTGACCACGTCTTCCTGCAACTCCGCCGGAGATAAGGACGTCACTACCGGATGGCTGTAGGAATGGTTGGCGACGTCATGACCGCCTTCCACCATCGCCCGGGCCAGGTTCGGATTCGTTTCAACGCCTTTGGCCCGCAGAAAAAAGGTGGCGTGAACGTCACCTGCGGCTAAAATGTCGAGAATGCGGGTGACCGTTTTGTCGCTGCCCCAATCGTCGAAAGTAAGCGCCACGTGCTTTTGCTGCGTATCCACCTTATAGACAAGCCGGTATTTGGCGTCTTTGTAATCCGGGTTGATTTTTGCCGCGTCGTACCCGGGAATTTCCGCTAGCGGCTTACGGACCCCGCCGTGCTCGACCAGCTCGTCCAACGAAACTAGCCGATACCCGATCTCGTCGGCCGCCTGGGCGATGTACCGGATGGACGGAATGACCTGCGGGTTAATATCGGTGTTTAGCGAAATGATCCCGCCACGGTGGATGTAACGTTTGACGTAATCCCCGATCGCTTTGGCGTCCTGCATGTCCCGGTCGCGGGGGTTGATGTTGTAGCTCACTACCCCTTTCATGCCCAACTGCGCGACTACCAGCGGAACGTCCTCGGGATAGTCGCCGGACTTCGTGCGGACGTACTTCGGTTTTACCCCGGTCTGTTTCTCGATGACCTCATTGCTGAGCGCGACTTCCTTGTAGATTTGTTCGTAATCCAGGTTTTTCAGATCCAGCTGGTTTAACGTATTATTCTCGATCTCATGGCCTCTGGCCAAAATCTCGGTCGCGATGTCCGGCTCCTCGGCCACCCTCATGCCGGGCAAAAAAAACGTCGCTTTGATCCGGTAAGTATCCAGTTCGTCCAACAACCGAAACATCGTATCCCGATCGCCCATCCCGTTAAACGTCAGGGACAGTTCCTTTCGGGCAGTATATACATAGGGAATTTCCCGGCCCTTCTCTCCAGTGTAGCGTTGGATCGCGGGGATCGTGCCGGCTTGTCCGCCATTCCCCGGCGCAGGTTCCGTATCCCAAACCGGAATGCACCCGGCCAACAGCGTGAGAGAAATCCAGATCGTTGTACCTGCGATCAACGCTTTCATACGATTTAGTTCCATCAACCAACTGCTCCTTTTGCTGCATTGCTTAGCCTGTCTAAAAAAATAATTATATGATAGAAAACGATGTGACATTGTTTATTGTAATCAACGTTTCTGAACATTTTCTGAACATTGCATATAAAAAGAGCATCTCCCCGATCCGATAACCTAGATCTTGGAGATGCCCCCAATTATTATGCTTTAGTCTGAGACCGTTTTCGTCTGAGCAGTAAACCCAACAGGATCAGCGCAATACCCGACAACTGCAGCGGAAGAGGGCTGCCTTCCCCGGTTTTCGGCAATACGTTGACGCCCGGCTGTTTGCCGGTTTCTTCGACCGGCGGATTGCCGCGTGTACCGCCCAACGGATTTTCATCGTCGTCAAGTTCCACATCCGTAGGTCTGTCCTGGTCCGGCTGCGGCTTCTCGCCGCTTGTTCCGTCTGCCGGAGTCGGATCATCGGGCACCTCGACGCTACCTTCGCCCGGTTGTGGCGGAGTTACCGGCGTCCCCGGGTTGTTCGGGTTGGTTGGATTGCTTGGGCTGCCAGGTCCGCCCCCACCTGGGTTTGTTGGAGTATAGATCAGATTGTTTGTTTTTTCAAGAATCACGGATTCAGTTTGTTTATCCGTAATTTCAAACTCGATCGGAGTTTGGTCTACCACGTAACCGGCAGGCGCGGAAATTTCCACTAGCCGGTATTTGTTTGGCTCCAAACGATCCAGGTACAGCTCGCCGTTCCGGTCCGTAATGAGCTTGGACCGATCGATCGTCGTGACGGCTCTAAACTCATAATTTCCCTGTTGATCAAAGAAAACACTCTGGGCGAGCAGCTCAAAAACCGCGCCCTGGAGCTTTTGTGTCTTGGCGGCATTGGTTTTGATTAACTTCACCGATCGATCATTTTGTTTATTTTCGATGGTCAAAGCTGTAACAGGTTCCTTGACGGGAACCTCTGTTTCCGGCTTTTCAATCACAAAACCCTCCGCTTTGGTCTCCACTAAGGTATATAGACCGTACGGCAAGCCATCAAATTCAACAACACCGTTAAGATCCGTGGTTTTCTTGCCAACAACTGCATTCGTACTGTCACGCAGCTCAAATTCTATTCCGCCTAAAACGGTTTTGTCCTTGGCATTGACCTTCGTAATCACCAATTTGCCGCCCGAACCCTGTTCATTCGGCACGTCGCGAGTAATAATCTCGGTTTGATTCGAGGTAATGGTAAAGCTAATGGGCTGCGAATTTAAATTGTAATAATCAGGAGCCTTCGTTTCTACCAGTTCATATTCTCCCGGCACCAGATCACCCTTGGCGATCGTACCATCGTCACCAGACGTTAACGTCTCGATGAATTCTTTATCTGACCCGTTCTTGATGTATAACTCAAAAACGGCACCCTTCAATTTCTTGGTTGGATCGGCAGCATCCACCTTCGTAAACTGAAATCCCTGACGAATTTTTTTGTTTTCGATTTTAAAGGGCTCATCGTTCTTAAAGGCGACGGTTTTTCCTGTACTCGCGCCATACTCGGGATCAATTAAGTAACCCGCAGGAGCCGATACTTCCCTTAGTTTATATGGAATGCCATCTGTACTGTTAAATCTGTATTCTCTCAAGCTTTCCGCTTCTCCGGAAGCGTTAGTTGCTTGCAGAGTCTCCAGCAGTACAGTCCCGGAAGCATTATAGATTTGGAATACGGCGCCTTCCAATGGCTGGCCCCGATCATCCACCTTGATGACCTGGATTTTGGCGCGCCCTCCGGATGCTCCACCGCCGGCACCGGCTAACGAAACTTTGATGCCTTCCTGTTGATCTTCCCCTTTCACGGAATAAGATTGACCTGCAAATTCAACCTTATTGGTAATTCTGTCGCCATGATCTGCGTTGATATACGATTGGTATTCCAGTATAAACGCAGTTGTTAGTGCATTTTTAAAGGTGAAGGTAAAGGTATTTCCGTTAGTGGCCAATTCGTAATCATTAGGATCAACCAGCCCGGCTTTTATGGAAACATTTCCGGAATTGTCTGCAGGCAAATCCGTTTTATACAGCTTCAAGGTATCGGCCAATAAAATTTGATTGTCGGACAACGTGTCTGTCAGCTTGGAGCCTGCCACGATATAAGATTGGCTTGGGTTGATATTGACCGTCCAGGAAGCGATGTCGCTTGTCCCTACCTGCTTCCCGGTTTTGTTGACATAAACCCCGCCATGTGCCGGCGTAACGGTGGCAGATTTCTCAAACCGCAAAGGTCCGTTCTCGCCGTCGTTTAAAGTAGCATGGTTGGAATAATCATCTTCAATCGGGAACTCGCCGGCAAGGCTTGTTTTGTATACGACCCGGTAAGCTGTTTTGCCAATGTTTCCAAGCTTTAAGGTAAAACCCTTGCCATCCGGATTTAATTGAAAATCATAGCCGGCCGGATTATCCGGACTATTCGGCTGGATTTCCTCACCGATATCGACGGTATTATTTCGGCTATCCAGCACCAGCTTGTTCACCTGAACCGAACCGTCTAGATAAGACTGGTTTCCGGTATACGCATCCTTGATGACGGCATCCTGGATGTCATATAAATTGTAGTTGACATCAATCGTCCAGGTGATCGCTTTATCTTTGGCGCTGTATTCGCCTTTTTTGTTGCCGTTATCAAGCGTATAGCTTTGCGGAGTGACCGAAGCCGACTTGGTAATCGAGGCTTGCGGTACGCCGGCTTCTTTCCAGTCTAAAGTAGCATCATTTCTATACAGGCCGCCTTCCGGATTTCCCGCAGTCGGATCAAAGGTCGTTGTGAACGTGAACACATGCTCTGTGTCAATCGTAATGCCCGGGTTCAGCTTGATCACAAAACCTTTTTCATAATTGGGATCATCCGGGTTCGCCTGCAGCTGGAAATCTTCCTTATGATCCCCGCTGACTTGCAAACTGCCGGGAACCAATTTCATATGTCTTCCTGCGTAGTTCTCCGTAATTACGATATCCGACATTTCCTTGAGGTCGGAATTGAGGACCAGCTTCCACTCGATTTCCTTTTTGTTGAAGTCCTCTTTGCTTACGGTCTTCGCAAAAATATTTTCGCGAATGTCCTGTCCCGCCGATTTCTCCGTGCCATCCTTAATTTCAACCTTATTGGTGATTCTGTCGTTTGCATAGACACGGTTAATCGATTCGGTCCGGTACTCAATATCATAAGCGCTGCTAATGTCATGATTGAACTGAAGCTCAAAACCGCCAGCCGTCTTTGTGAGGGTATACTCTGACGGATCAATAGGGCCGGTACGCTTTACCGCCTTCCCGCTACCAACTTCGTATACTTGAACAGAGGTATCAGCCAACCTTTGCTTCGTGGTATCAAACTGATCTTTGAGCCACGCAGCATTGGGTTTATCGGGATCGGCCGGATCAAATTGAGCAAGCGCCTGTTGATTGTAATTGTACTCAATTTTCCAGGTAATGCTCTGCTTCACCGGATCGTAAGCATTGCTTTTCTTGTTTAGGGGCTCATTAAAGCTGATTTTCACGCTTCCGTTAGCCTCTTCTTTGTACAGGTTATCATTACCGGTAAGCACTACCTTATTAACATAAGGTCTATCCTTAAACTGTCCTGTCGTTGGCGCATCCACACTCGTTTTATACGTAACCCGGTAGGCTTCGCCGATATTGCCCAGTACAATTGGAAATGCGGCAGCTGTACGTTCCACATCCCCAGCTATTACCGATCCATCGACCTGCACCTGCAATTTGCGTATTTCAATATCGCCTTTGAGCTTCAGCCCATCCGGCAAGGTATCATCGAGAACGGCATTTTGGATTTCCTTTTCGCCTTGGTTGAAATCTACCGTCCACTCGATCTCGTCGGAGTTGAATCCGTTTCGGTTGGCTATCCCCGATTTTTTCAGCTTATCCTCTGCTGAATTCGCAAAATTCACTTCAATGGTGCCTTGCCCTACAGAGCTAAAATCGATGATTTGTTTTAGTCCATCCTCAAACTTGCTCTCATCAAAGCGAATCCATACGAAAAAGTTGCCTTCCAACCTTTGTCCAACAATACTATCATTAAAGGTAAAAGTAACTTCTCCATCCGGATTAACGGCATACTCACCAACCCCACCATCCAAATTACCTGTCAATGCTTGCCCGATTTTAAACTTATCCGGTAATTTAAAGGTAAACGTAGAGCCGTTACTATAACTGTGAGCGTCGGTTGGGAATGCCCAGGTGAAAATAACGGCCACTTCATCCTTAAAGCTTGGCCGTATATCCTCGATACGTTCCCCCTTGACGACTAACTCTCCAGTAGCCGGATCATAATCAGGCTTTTGATTGCGCATCTCCACGCTTGTAATAATATTATCCGTAATTACCGGGCCTGCAGAAGCGTCGAGAAGGACCTCAGCACCCTGTTGCCCGTCAGGATCATAAACCGCGTCAGTGACCGTATCCATGACGCTAACGGCGGCGGCATCGCTCGGGGCTCCTTCCGAATCGGCGCTGGCCAGAGTGGCTCCCGCTCCGAATATCCCTTGAAATACGAGAGCGGCGGCCATAATGATGGCCATTAATTTACGTTTCATAAGTAGTGTTTTTGCCTCCTTTATCTAAGATTGATCCTTTCAAATGGCTCTGCTCCCTACCTCCTTCTCGAAATGTTGTGGCGGGCAACATACCATCGTATTTCAGTGTTCTAAACAAATCCTCGACAATTGGATAAAATAACCGATTTTCTTTCAAAAAAAGTGACATTATTCATTGAATTGTGGTGTGGAAATCATAAAAATTGTTTTTTTTCGCCGCCTCCACTAACCAACAGCAAAAATCACGAACCTCGTCGGCCTCCCACGCTTGGCCATTACGGTAAAGCACCCGGGAATACGAAAACCTCAGCTTAATTTCGCCGTTCCATTCAAAGCGAAACCCAATTCTCCCCTTCTGACGGCGGAGCCAAAATTGAAACGGCTGTTCCTTCAAAGGGTAAAACTGCCCGTTGCCAAAAAACACGGGGCCGTCAGGCGTAGCCACGATGCCGAAACGATTTTTCCGGTAGTCCATAAAAAAGCCTCTAAGCTGATATCTTTTGCATTGCTTGGTTAGTTCTATCTCTCTAAAGGAAGCCAATTCCATACCGCGGGAACCGTCTCTAAAATGAGCGACAACATTCATAACTCCTTTACCCCTCCCTACTTGTCGGGTTGTTGTGAAATTCGTCTGCTAGGAGTATAAATATGGAGTCTATACAAAATCTGGACAAACCTAGCCGGCAGGGAGTAGGGGGGCGAACGCAAAAAACGCCGCTTCGACACCCAACCCGGCAAGCGGGTTCAAATGTGTCAAAGCGGCGCGTGCATCGCAACCGACGTTATATTGATCGTAACTTAATATACTTTCTCGACCTTATATTTCAAAGGATTTTTAATCATCGTAAAAGCGGTCGTCGTTCCTTTCCATCCCGCATCCGCCGTCGTATCGATCGTAACCCAGCGGCCGTCAACGAACACTTCGTTCCAGGCATGGTATGTGCTGACGTAATCGGAAGTTCCCATCGCCAATTTGGCCGGGATCCCCACGCTGCGCAGCATCGCCGCGAACAAGGAAGAGAATCCGTAGCAAATGTCCTTCTTTTGGATTAACGTCCGGTCGAGATCGGGCAGGTAACTCGAGGAGGCGCTGAACGCCAAGCCGTCGTCGTATTTAATGGTGCCGATGACGTAATCATAGATGATTTGCACCTTTTCCTCCGCCCCAGCCGCGTTTTTCGTCAGTTCCTTCGCGATGTTTGCCGCGCGGCCGTCCGGCTCCCACTTTACGTTTTGCGTGGAGTTCAAGAAAACCGGCTTCTCATCCTTTAATTGCAGCTTGACCGTGTCCTTGTGCACGAGGCGGTACGTGGTGCCCTTGATCTGTTCCAGAAGGCTGATCGTGTAATCCCCGTTACCCATCTGTAGCGGAAACGTTTCTCCCTTAACGCCGGGCGTTAACGTATACGTATATTTATCCTGTCCCTTAGCGATCAGCAGCTTGGTTTTGAGATTGGCTTTGACATCATAGTCGATGCCAATCGTTCCTTTGCCCACATCGTTTTTGTCGATCCAGCCTGACAATTCGGCCCCTTCTGCCCGCATTCCGCCGATTCCGGCAAACAGGCAAACGATAGCGATAACCATGGATAACCACTTTTTCATGACAAATAAAACTCCCTTCGGTAGCTGGCTGCCAATGTTCTATAGGCCCTGTAGCTTTGCGTCCCTGCCTTTCGACAGGTTTGCCATTATCGGATAAAGTTCTATAAGTATCTATCGGAACAAGCCAAGACCTTTGTTAATCGGACTTCATGAAGACGGCTCCAGAATCGTCTTATTCCGCAGGACTTTAGGCTTATCGGGATAGCGATTTCTTCATGCGGGACGGTTCGATTCGGCTGAAATAAAAATAGTAAAAAAGTAGGAGTCCGAAGTGAAGGAGGGCAAGCGACAAATAGATGTTGCTGAATACGGCGGACCCGTCGAACGGGTTCAACGGATTCCATGGGGAAGAGGAGCCCTGATCGACGGCTTTGCTGTAAAGGCTGGTCGACACCGCGCCGGACAGAAACCCCAGCATCGACAGTAGGCCCATCCCCACGCCGGTTTGTTCCTTGGGCAAGGTTCGCGAAATCATGTTCGACAAAGCCAGCTGCATAAACATCTGTCCTACATTTCCCAGAATCAAACTGGCCGCAATCCATCCCGCCGCCGCCCCGGATAACGCCGAGATGAGCACGAAGCAGCAAAGCAGCAACAGCGAAGCGATATACATGAGATAAGAATTGCCTTTCGTATCCGCCAGTTTGCCGCCTTTGCGTCCAAGGATAGCGGAAGCGACCGCGCCGGGCACCATGGCGAATCCGATCCATCCGGCCTCCAGGCCGTTCACGTCGGCCAGCAGTTGCGGCGTCAGGAATGGCAACGCATACCCGATCCCCATCGCCAGAACGGACATCAATAACCCTAGGGAGTAGCGCTTATTATGAAAGAGACGCGGCTCCACGAACGGCTGTGCCGCCGTGCGAATGCGCAGCACGAACATAAGAAACAGCAGCAGGCAGCCGATGTACAGCCCCCATCGCCCATAAGTCACGCCCAGCAGCAGCAGAGCTACCGTTCCCCCGAGCAGGCCGCCCCCCAGCCAATCGATATTAACGGAATTCCTACGCTCATCGCTTAAATATTTGCGGTATAGCGGCAGCGCGATGAGCATCAGCATCGGGATGCAAAACAACCACCGCCAATGAACTAGGCTGACCAGCAGCGCGGAAACCACCGGGCCGATCGCCCCCCCGATAGCCAGGCCGGTGGCGGTGATTCCCAGCGCATAACCGCGGCGTTCGGCGGGAAAATGGCGCACGGGGATGATCATCGCGGCCGCAGGTACGACCGCGGCCCCTGACGCTTGCAGGACCCGGCCCAGCAATACCATCCAGAACGCTTGCGCGGACAATCCGATTAGAGATCCAAGGCAAAACAGGATCAGGCCAAACGTCAACAGGTTCTTGAGCTTGAAGGCATCGGCCAGCTTGCCGTATACAACCGAACCGATGGCATAGATCAGCATGTATGCCGTGGAAACCCAACTCACCTGCGTCACGGACAGGCGGAACTCCTCCTTGATCTCGGGGAGCACGATGTTGAACATCGTGGCGCTCATCGATGACAGGATCATCGTAAAGGCGAGAATCCGGATCAGCTTCTCGCTGGCGCCTGAAGAAAATGGCTCATTCATAGATTGGTTCCTCCATATATGTGTGGTTACCGGTTATTTTACGATTGAAAATCGATAATTAAAAATATATATTAAATTATATATCCATAACTTTAAAGTTATCATTTTAATTGGAAAGGGGATGCGGCATGGAACTGCTGCAATTGGAGTATTTTCGCACGGTGGCGCATTTGGAGCATATGACCAAAGCGGCGCAGGAGCTGCATATCGCCCAGCCGGCGCTCAGCAAAACGATCGCCCGCCTGGAGGAGGATTTGGGCGTTCCGCTGTTCGATCGGCAAAACCGGAAAATTCGGCTGAATGCGTTCGGCAGGGCTTTTCTGAAAAAAGTGGAAACCGCGTTGGATATGCTGGACGAAGGACGGCGCGAAGTCGCCGATCTCGCCGGGATGGAGCGCGGCAGCATCCATTTGGCCACCAATACACTGGGGCGCATCACGGCCGCGCTTGGCGCCTTTC
Source organism: Paenibacillus macerans (assembly GCF_050565405.1). Classification (GTDB taxonomy): domain Bacteria; phylum Bacillota; class Bacilli; order Paenibacillales; family Paenibacillaceae; genus Fontibacillus; species Fontibacillus macerans_B. Next base: position 81,362 of record NZ_JBNYYG010000013.1, read on the forward strand.
GGGCCAAACACCCGGAAGTCAACTTCCGCATTCTGCAGACGGCACCTTCTTCCGCGGAAGAAATGACCCTCCTGCTGGAACAAGGGGAAGTTGATTTATGCTTTACCGCGGCCTCCCTCGATCATCCGGGCGTACGCGAGCTGCCGGTGCTGAACGCGGAGGTATTTCTCGCCGTGCCTCCCGGCCACAAGCTGGAGGCGCGGCAAAGCGTCCGCCTCGTGGACGTGGCGGACGAACCATTCATCGAATATAAAACGGGCCACCCGTTCCGCGGCATCAACGAATCGTTTTGCCGGGAAGCGGGCATTCGGCCCAACATCGTTTGCGAGGTGGATGAACCGGGCGCGTTGGGCAGCCTGGTCGAGGCCGGGCTGGGCGTCGCTTTCGTACCTGCTTGCCGGAAGGACGAAATCCCGCCGTACCCCATGTTGCGCATCGAAAGCCCGGTATGCCGCCGCGTCTTCTCGGTGTCCTGGCTGGAGCGGCGGTATTTGTCCGAGGCCGCTCGCCGATTCACGCGTTTTTTGGGCGAATATTACAGCGAATCGTAAGTCACTGCTTGTTGCGCCGTCGCGTCCGCGTGAGCACTAGTCCGCCTGTCAGCACCGCGGTAAAGAGCGGCAAATATTTGATGCGCCGCAGCCAGCGGAGCTGCTGCGGCGCATCGTGGAGCGGGTCGGCCTGGAAGCGGAGGAGAAACACCTTCTGATCACATTCGCCGAGTACGCAAACAACGCGACGATACCGGCCGATTCGGGCCGGATGGCGCAAGTATTGCTCAACCTGTTGATCAACGCGGTGCGTTATACGCCCGAAGGCGGGCAGATCACCATAACGCTGGGTGAAGAAGAACCGCCCTCGCCGCGTCATTCGTCCCGCATGTTGGTGATACGCATTCAGGACACCGGTCCCGGAGTCGCCCCCGAGCATTTGCCGTATTTGTTCAACCGCTTTTACCGCACGGATGAAGCGCGGTCCCGCCACGCCGGAGGCATGGGATTGGGGCTGGCCATCGCCAAGGAATTCGTCGCGAGCCACCGGGGTTCGCTCACCGCGGAAAGCCGCCCCGGCGAAGGAACGGCTTTTATCGTTAAGCTCCCCTTTGCCACGGATCCGGCTTGAGACATTCGCGTCAATGCCGACCGCGTTTGGATTCGGCACGCGCGGTCTGCTTCAAGGTGATTACGTGCCGGGTTCGGCTGATTTTCTCGTAAAAGAGCATGGGTTCCTTTTGGAAAAAACGTTTGGCCACGTGGATGAAAAACCATAGGTTCATCGCCATTACGCTAAGGCCAAGGAACACCCGAAGCAGGGATGGCATGGCGTCCGGCGGGAAGGCCAACAGACGGTTCAGGCCAAACACCAGCCAATATAGCAGCCCGTAGCGGATCACAAGAGAAACCAGTCCGATTCTCTCTCCTTCGCTTCTGGACAACAAACGGTGCCCCCCGGCCGCAAGCGAACCGCGAGCTTTGAGCCCGCTTTCGTCCGCGGGGATTCCCGTCAACTGGATGCGCACCAGCCATTTGCCCAAGGTCCTCCCTCCGGTCACGTAAGCCAGCAGCATGAAATACAGCCCCGTGGATACAAAGTAAGCACCCGGAACCCCTAGCCTATAAATAATGGTCATCAAAGCCGCCCAGACGATAGAGTCAAAAAACAGGGCAAGCCCGCGGCGGGTGTAGGTCACTCGTTTGGTCGCCAAATCGACGCCTTGGTCGAGTTGCTCGATGCGGGGCATAAACCGGGACAGCCATAAGGCGATCAGGAAGCCGATCATGCCGCCGAGCGTATTGGTCATCAGATCGTCGATATCGAACACCCGGTAAGGATTGTCGTATAAGCCGTATATCCCGGTGAGCTGCGTGACTTCAAAAAACAAGGATAGCAGGAACGACAGGATCAGGCTGCGGACCGGCCCGGTCCGGAAATAGTAACGAAGCAGCATCCCGAACGGGATGGTAAGAACGACGTTAAAAGCCACCTGCAGAAAAGCCCGCTCCTTAAGCAGCCGCCAGTAGGTCGACGGCTCTCCCTGGACGATCGACGTCTCTTTTAAAATGTCTTGGATAAAGTTAAAAGGGATCAGTTGCAGCGCACCGTCGCCAAGCGGCGGGTTATGCCGGCTGTGAGGCAGCGGCAGCATCACGAGGAATACGGCGTTCATCAGATACAGCAGGAACAGGTATAATACCAGTGCCCGCACCTTGTTGACGTAACCGTGCCGGCGGTATTGCACGACCAGGAACGGCATAGTAAAGAACAGCGCTGCAAACGGAAACGCTCCGAAAGCATACGTAATGGGAAACAGGTAAGTCTCGATCATGGAAAGTTTAGCCCCTCTATATCAATAAGTTGGTCATTATCTTATCATAGAACGTATGAAACTCCGTTTAAGTTTTGTTTAAGAAATGCTTAGTATTCCCATAACTCTTGATAAAACGCGCAAAAGCGCGAGCCGCCGGAGTCATTCATCCCCCGAAAACCCGCGCTCTGCGCCTTGCAAACTTCCTCATGAAAATCTTATTTCCTACTCCGATTTCCCGTTCGTATCAACCTCATCGGCGGCTTGCCGGGTCTCGTCGCCGGTCGCCTCTGCTGCTTGAAGCGTCGGCGGCTGCAGCCGCGGGCGCCGGCGGTCGCGCTCCGCCTTGTTCTTGCGGCGAACCAGCCAAATCGGAACCACGATGATCGCCGCGATGATCAGAACCGGAAGTGCGCCCGCCAGGAAAACGATCAGCCACTGCACGAGCAGCGAAAGCACGTCGATGCTGCCCGCCAGGGCATTTTTGATCCGTTCCAGCAGCGGCGTTTCGCCGTCGTTCGCCACCGTAAGCTTCGATGGATCCGGTTGATACACACGGATTTCTATTGTCGAATAAGCGACGTTGCTATCGATGTAACGCATTCTTCCTTTAATCTGCTCGATTTCCGTTTGAATCCGCTCCAGCTCACCTACGAACTCCACCAGCTGTTTCGTTTGGGTCGCTTCCTCCACGAATTTCAGATAACGGGCTTCCATCGCCTGCTTCACCTTAAGCCTGGATTCCAGGTCCACATACTCTTCGGACACATCCTGGCCTTGCATGCTGCGCTGCATCGTCTCCGGCTGAAGCTTTTCAAGGCGGTCCAGAAACGAGGAGAATCCGGCCGACGGCACCTTCAATACAAAGGTCCCGCCCAATTCATGCTGCGACTGGTTTTCGGAGAATTCGACGATATATCCGCCGGTCAACGTCACGAGATTTCGAATCTCCGATTGCGCTTTGGAATAGTCCTTCACTTCCATGACGACGTTCGCCCGGTAGATCAGTTTTTTGTTTATCCCGGCGTCCGTGAACGAACTGCCAACCCCGGTCGTCGTATCCTTAGCGACATTTCCGGCATTGCCCGCTGCCGGATCCTGCGCGCCGGTACCCTCCGCCGGCGCTTCGGCCGAGCCTTTCGAGCTCTCCTCGCCCCCGCCATCCATTTTCGACTCGCTTTCCAGCGATTGCACGGCCATATCCGCCGTCTCCGCAGCTCCGTTGCCGGCTGCCGAATCCGATGCGGCATTATTGCTCGCGCTCCCGCATCCGCCAAGCAGCAACGCAAATAAAACGATTACACTAAACGCCGCAACTTTCCTTCTCCATTTTTCCATAGGATGACCCCCTATTTATTAGGAACTTGAGACTTTCCGCACGGGCGGCTATTGTAAGTTTATCGTTCTATATCCCGTTATGGAGCCGTCTCTTATCTATCCTAACGCAGGAAAGGCCTGGAAAGTTGCCGCGTCCACAAAGTAAAGCCCCAAAACGAAAAAAAGCCGAGCCCCGCCATTCAGACGCGAGGCTGGCTTGTGTCTTATTCATGAAATCTGCGCAAGACAATGACCGCATTGTGGCCGCCGAACCCAAACGAGTTGGACAAACCGATATCGAGATCGGCCCGGTGCGCTACGCCCGGCACATAATCAAGATCGCATTCCGGATCCGGAGTCGTAAGGTTGATCGTCGGCGGTATGACTCCCTCGTTCAACGATTGTATCAAGGCGATCGCCTCCGCCCCGCCGGCCGCCCCGAACATATGGCCGGTCATCGACTTGTTGGCCGTAATCGGAACCCGTTTGGCGTACTCGCCAAACGTTTTTTTGATTCCTTTCGTCTCGCCGAGGTCGCCGACCTGGGTGCTCGTCGCGTGGGCGCTGATCACGTCCACCTGATCAGGAGACAGTCCCGCCGACGCAAGCGCCCGCTTCATCGCCTGATAAGCGCCCTCCCCTTCCGGGTGCGAGGCTACGACGTGATACGCATCGGAGCTGGCGCCGTAGCCGATCACTTCGCCATGGATCCGCGCTCCTCTCCGCAGCGCGTGCTCCAGCGATTCCAGGATGACGATGCCGGCGCCTTCGCCCATGACAAAGCCGTCACGGTCCGCATCGAACGGCCGGCTGGCTTGCTCCGGCGCTTCGTTTCGCTTCGATAACGCCGTGGAGTTCCCGAAGCTCGCCAGCGCCAAGGGATGCACCGCCGCTTCCGTGCCCCCGGCGATCATCACGTCGGCTTCGCCGCTCTTGATCAACCGGAACGCCTCGCCGATCGCCGTATTGCCGATCGAGCAAGCGGTAACCGGCGACAACGTTGCGCCCAAGGCGCCGAAGCGAATGCTGATCTGCGCCGCCGCCATGTTCGAAATCATCATTGGCACCAGGCTGGGACTGACTCGGCCCGGTCCACGGTTTTCCAACACCTTCACGTTCTCCGCCAGCGTTTCGATCCCGCCGATCCCCGAACCGACGTACACGCCGAATCGTTCCCGGTCCAGCTTCTCCGGCTGCAGCCCGGCGTTCTGCACCGCCTGCTCGGCGGCATACATAGCGTATTGGACGAAACGGTCCATCTTGCGCGCTTCCTTCCGCCCGAACAAACCCTCGGCATCAAAATCCTTCACTTGTCCGGCGATTTGCGTGCCAAACTCCGACACATCAAACCGGTCAATCTTCGAGATGCCGGATTGCCCCTCTTTCAAGCGGCTCCAAAACATATCCACATCATTACCCAGCGGGGACAAAATCCCCATCCCGGTGATCACGACCCGTTCCATTTATAGCCCTCCTTCAGGCACCTGTGCATCGATTCTTCGCACGCTGCGCATTTCGTACTTATGATCCCTATTGTACCCCCCAAATATCCTATTACAAGTTTTTAGTTATCCTAGTATAATTGGTAATACTATAGACAGAGAAGGAGGCGAGCTTAACGATATGAGCACGGAACCAAGGCTGGAAGCCCTATCCGAATTCCTGAAAACGCAACGCGCCAAGCTGCATCCCCATGCATTGGGTTTACCTACGGGAGCGAGGCGCCGGACGCCCGGCTTGCGCCGCGAAGAGGTCGCGCAATTGGCCGGCGTCAGCACGACCTGGTACACCTGGCTCGAGCAAGGCCGGGATATCAAGGTATCCGCTTCGGTGCTGGATGCCATTGCCGGTGCCTTAAGGCTGAATGCCGACGAACGCAAATATTTGTTTGACCTTGCGCTCGACAACGGGTTTCATCCCGATTTGGTCGCCGAGAAGGAACCGGTGATCACCCCCTCCCTGCATAAAATTTTGCAGGAGCTGAAATATTGCCCGACCATCATCTCCGACCGCCACTGCCATATCGTCGGCTGGAACCCGGCGGCCGCGCACGTGTTCGTGGATTTCCGCCGCATTCCGGACCAGGAGCGAAACTTGATTTCTCTCGTGTTCGCCAAAAAGGAGCTGCGCTCCCTGGCCGTCAACTGGCCGCATTTCGTGAAGGGGTTCCTGGCCATCTTCCGCGCCTATTACGGCCAATACGTCGCCGATCCTTGGTATTCGCGGTTCATCGAGGACATGACGAAACGCTACCCGGATTTCAATGATTTATGGAACCAAAGCGAAGTGAGCGCCGCGCCCGAGGTAATGATCGAATTCCGCCACGCCAAAGCCGGCAAAATGCTGTTTAACCTGACCTCGCTGCAGGTTCAGGGAGATGCGGACCTGCGCTGCAGCATCTATACCCCGATCGAAGGAACGGCCACGGAGGGCAAATTGAAGAAGCTGCTGGAGGGTTCCGCTCAGGATTAACTTCTAATTTTAAAAATAGTTATTGTGATTTTGTGTGATATTGATTATCATTATCATAAATATCAATTATCGCAGAAGGAGAATCACAAATGAACAAGCTTCTCATGCCTATCCTGTTGTTGTTCGCGCTCGTGGTAAGCGCCTGCGGCAACGAATCCGCTCAGCAAGACAATCAAGCGGCCGCAAACACGGCGGCGAACACAGCAACGGACACGGCAACGAACGCAGCGGCGAACAACGCAGAATCATCCGGAACCGTCACATACCAATCCGAGAACGGCCCTATCGAAATTCCGGCAAATCCGAAACGGATTGTCGCCTTGACCAACGCTCCAAACGTGTTGGCCTTGGACGGAAGCCTTATCGGGGTTGACAAATGGACAAAGGATAACCCCCTGTTTACGGACAAATTAGCGAACGTTGCTACCGTATCGGAGGAAAATCCGGAGCAAATTTTCGCGTTGGAGCCGGACCTCATCATTGCCGGGTCTCACATGAAGAATCTCGACAAGCTGAAAGAGATTGCGCCAACGATCATATATACGTGGGGCAAATTGGACTATTTGACCCAGCAGGTGGAAATCGGCAAAGTGTTGAACAAAGAGACCGAAGCCCAAGCGTGGGTAGATGATTTCACGACTCGCGCCAAAGCCGTAGGCGAACAGATTAAAGCCAAAATCGGCGCTGACGCTACCGTATCCGTTTTTGAATACGACACGCAAAACTTCTATGTATTCGGGAATAACTGGGCGCGGGGTACGGAGCTTTTGTATCAGATGATGGAATTGAACATGCCGGAAAAAGCGAAGAAAGATGCCTTGGGGCCGGGCTACTATACGCTGTCGAACGAAATTCTTCCGGAGTACGCCGGGGATTACATCGTCCTTAGCCAAAACAAAGAGGCCGTCAACGACTTTTTGCAATCCAACACCTGGAAGAATATCCCGGCCGTCAAAAACGGGCGCGTCATCGAGATCGACACGGCGGCTTCATCGTACAGCGACCCGATTACGCTGGAATATTTGCTGGAAATCTTTAAGGAAGGGTTCCTCTCCTTGCCTTAATGGAATGATTAATACCTGCCTACTCTGTCTATCCACAGAAAACGGGATGAGCCTAGCTATCACGCTTAGGGCTCATCCCGTTTTTTTATTTCATCAACTCGATCCAGCCGATTTCCAGGCCGGGCTTGATATAATCGAACTTCAGCTCGTAATAGCCTTCCGTCAGCTCGAATCTCAGCAGCTTTTCGGTAATCCAGTTGCCGTCCGTTCCATTGGTTTGCACGGTGGTCAACAGCTCGCCGTTCAGCACCAGGTTGCAAGCGGATTGGGACAGGTTGGTCGCCGCATACCGCATATTGGCCACGATGCTGTAAACGCCGGCTTCGTCCACCCGCACAACGACCGAATCATTTGTTCCCGGAACGATCTTCGCGCTTTCCGTTTTGGACAACGCATGGATTCCGGTTCCCGCCGGGGCCTCCAGGGGGTGGCTTTGGGCATGGAATACGAGGATTTCGTCCGGCTGCTTCGGCTCGCGGGCGAAGACCGGGGCATTCATGATAAACCGGCAGATATTCATGGCGCATCTTTGCAGTTCACCTACCGTGAGCGTCCCGTTCGCCAACGCTTCCAGCGTATTGTCGCCCCGCGAATTGATCTCCGCCCCGTTGTTGTTGACGACCATGTACAGATCGTTTTGAGCGCGCACCATGAACGACGTATTTTTCAGGTCGGCCGGGCCGCCTTCGGCGCAATCGTTCATGACCGCCCACCAATCCGTCATGACGATGCCTTCATATCCCCATTCGTTACGGAGAATGGTCGTGTTCAAATCGTAGTTGGAAGCGGCCCAATGGCCGTTCACCGGATTGTAGGAAGTCATGATCGAAGTTGCCCCGCCTTCTTTGACCGCCGTTTCAAAGCCTTTCAAATAGATTTCCCGCAAAGCCCGCTCGGAAACGACCGTATCGACCTTGGACCGCGCCTGTTCCTGGTTGTTCCCGGCAAAATGCTTGACGGTAGCGGCCGAACCGCCCTTTTGGATGCCGCGGGTGACAGCAGCCGCAAAACGGCCGGTCAAATACGGATCCTCGGAAAAATATTCGAAATTTCGGCCGTTAAGCGGATGGCGATGAATGTTGATCCCCGGTCCAAGCAGCGTATCGATTTCGTTCTGCAGCAGCTCTTCTCCTTCCATGACGTACAGCGATTCCACCAAGTCCACGTCCCAGCTGGAGGCCAACAAAGTGCCGATCGGCAGTTGGGTGGCCTTCAAGCCGCTGTCCATGCGGATGCCGGATGGGCCGTCGGCGGCGCAGGCGACCGGAATCCCGAAATCAAGCAGGCTGTCGCCGACTCCGCCGAAAGCGGCCGCCGTCCCCGGCGTTACCTTCGGGCTGCTCATGCCTTCGCCTCGAACGATCGTGGCCAGCTCCTCCGAGCTCAACTGGGCTACGAACTCCTCCAGGCTGGCCTTTCCCGCCTGAACGTCCTTCAGCACAATCCCCCGCTTCCCCGTTTGCGGGTAGGTTGCCGGTAAACCGCTTTCGATGCGCTGCTGCAGCGAAACGGTGCGCCGCGGCGCTTCCTCGTAGACCATTTCATAGGTGCCGTCCGGCTTGCGGCTTCCCGGCTTCAAGCGCGTAAAGCTTTCCACCGGAGCCAAGGCTTCGTTCAACCGTTCAACGACCAATAGCTCATTCAGCACGAATGCCGGTTGTCCATCGAAGCTGATCCTGTCGAGCGCGCGAATGCTGTTGCCCGCGTAGAGCTCATAAGCCCCGGCTTCCAGCACGTAACACGATTTATGTCCCGTCGCTCCCCCGTCGTCATAAGACGCCATCGTCTTCACCGGCAGGCGAAGCGATAGAACTTCCGTCGCTCCCGGCTGAAGCAATTTGGTTTTGGCAAAGGTCCCCAGGACTTTGACCGGTTTGCCCAGCTTCCCTTGCGGCGCTTCGCAATACACCTGAATGACTTCTTTGCCCGCATACGTATCGCCGGTGTTCGTCACCGCCACTTCGAGCTCAAGCAGCGCGTTCGCCCCTTCGCCGGATCTTTTGGCCGACTCCACCTTCCAGGTAAAGGAGGTAAAGGACAGGCCGAAACCGAACGGAAATTGCACTTTGTCCGGGCAAAAGGTTTCGAAATACCGGTAGCCGACGTAGATGTCTTCCTGATACAAATTCCGCGTCTCCCCGCCGAAATTCGCCGTCGAAGGATAATCCTCGATGCGATAGGCGATCGTATTCGGCATCTTCCCGCTAGGGGTTACATCTCCCGACAACAAATCCGCGACCGCATGGCCGCCGAGCATTCCGCCCTGCCAAACATATAGTACGGCCCGGATCCGGGCCTGGTACGCTATATCCTCGATCCAGCTCATATCGATCACGTTCGCTACATTCATCACTACGGCGACTTTCTCAAAATGCCGCGTCACGGCCGCCAGATTTCGGATCTCCTCCGCCGTCAACCGATAGCTGCCTTCCGTATCGGCATTATCTTTATCCTCGCCCGCCGTCCGGCCGATGATGAAGATCGCTTTATCCGACGCTTGTCTCGCAGCCGCGACCAGCTCGTCCGATAACGGCATTTCCTTCTGGCACCAAGGTTCGGCAGCCCAGCCGCCCCCGCCGTTGTCAAACGGGTTTTCGCCGATCCACGCTTCGTATTGCTTGGCCAGTTGCTCGTTGACCTGGATTTTGGGATTTGCGCGGAGCCCCTCCAGGATATTGACAACGTATTCAACGTTCACGGCACCGCCGGACCCTGTACCGCTGCGGTAATAATCGATTTGGCATCTTCCGAAAACGGATACAACTTCATGTTCCCGAATCGGAAGCATCCCGCTTTCGTTTTTCAGCAGCACTCCCCCCTCCGCCGCCGCAATTCTGCCGTATTCGGCGAATCCCCGTAAAGGAATGCCCAGCTTGGATTTGTTCATCTCTTTTGTCCTCTCCTATCCGTTTAAAGCTCCCGAACGGGATATCCCGTCGAAGGTCCTGCCTTTCACTATACCAAAACAAGCCGGTTGTTGGATAGAATAACGTGCATATGGCCAAAAGGATCAGGCGAGAAATATATACGAAAAAGCGATGCACATAAGGAAACGTAGGCTCCATGACTGACACTTAATATATCTAAAAAAAATTTCGCTCCAGGGGATTTCCGGATCGTCATTTCGATAGGACGGTTTACCGTCCAGCGCTTTTTTTCGACTCACCGGCCTTCCTCCGCCAGCACGCTCATCAGGATCAAATCGTGGTAGACTCCGTTCTTGAATACCTTTTGGCGCAGCTTCTTTCGCTTGAAAATGAATTACGGCTAAAAGCCGGGTTTCAACTCGTCCTGCGAATCCCAGATGGACCAGGAAGCCTCCAACAAGTGGCCTTCAGGATCGCGGAAATAAAAATATTTGCACTCGCCGTCGCCCAAAACATGGATGCCGTCCGCTTCTACGCCGTTCGCCGTCAAACGCCGGTAAGCCTCGTCGATATCCGGCGCGTACAGGGTAAACAGCGGAAACGGCTTTCCGTTCCGCAAGATTTCCATGCGCTGCTTATCGGCAGTGTGAATTAACAGCAAAGCGATGGCCTGCATATGGGGATGATGGAGCACGGCGAGCTCCGAGCCGCGGTCCGTAAATCGGTTGACCAGTTTGAACGACAGCAGGCGGGTGTACCACGCTACGGAAGCGTCTAAATCGGTTGTCGGCACATGGACGTGACCGATCCGATGAAACAGGTGCTTTTTTCCCAAAAACACTTCCTCCTCTTTACACCGGTTGGATGGACGGGTTACGCGAACAAATTCGCATAAATGATGATCCCGATATAAGGAACGACCCATAACAAGGGCAACAGGTTCCACCGAACCGCCGGCTTGTATTTACCTTTGGCGAAAAAATACCAGCTGAGCAGCAAAGCCAGCAGTAATCCGCCGGGATACAGCTGAAGATAATAAAAAAACGCTCTCATTCCCCAAGCGACGGCGCCCGGCGAGTGAAACAGATAAGAAGAAATACCTAGCACCACCAGCCAAGCGACCGAGAACAATGCATAGACGATTTGCGACAAAATCAAAAAGATCAGGGTGCCGCGTTTGGACATGTTGGGCGACCGCCTTCCTTGCAGAATGTTAGAACCTAATCAAACCAAACCTCGGTTTCGTGCCGCAATGAGAACATGCGTTGCACCTGCTTCAGCGTGTTTCTTTCCGTGGAAAGAGGCGGTACTTCATCCCTGCCGAAAAAGCCGACCTCCAACGTCTCCAGGCCGGGTTCCGCCTTCCCGCCTGCAATTTCGCATAAAATAAACATTTTATAGACGTGGAACGCTTCCGGAGGGTGCTCGTGAAATTTCTTGTCCAATACGCCAAGCATTTTGACGGGAACGACTGTAAGTCCCGCCTCCTCCTTGACTTCCTTTACGACGACCTCTTTCGGGGATAGGCCAATGTCCGCCCAGCCCCCCGGAAGCGCCCAGGCTCCGTCAATCCGCTCCTTCACAAGCAAAACCCGGTCATCCTGAAACACCACGCCGCGGACGTCCACCTTCGGAGTGGCATAACCGGTTTCGCTGGCGAACAGCGCCCGGACCTTCTCCGTTTCCACCTCCGTATACCGGTTCATGATGTCCACGCTCATTTCCCGCAGCATTTCAAAGCGCTCGAGATCGTAAATATCCTTCGAGTAGGCAAGGCCCGCCTGACTGATCGCCTGAATTTGTTTCGCCCACTCCAACCACTGCAATTGCGAGATCGAATCCGCCATAACATCCTCTCCTCTCGTATCCTCTCTTCAATCCGACTTGCGAAGGGCGTTGATGATTGCGTTGATGCGGCTGACCCTGGTTTCCGGCTTTTTGGCGCCAAGCACCGACTCGACTTGATTTTTGCGTTTCGTATAAGACAGCTTGCCGAATGCCTCTTCCAGTCCGTTCATGCTTAATTCCTTCCGAAGATCTTCCGGAATAGGAACGACCCGCGGCTCCTCATCCTTAGTAATCGTGACTCCGAGCCTATCTCCTGGCTTCTTTCCTAGCTGTTCCCTTATTTTTTTAGGAACCCCGAGGCAATGTTGGGCCATCCCCATTTTGGCCAATGATCCTCGATATTCCACGCTGTCGTCGAAAACAGCCCTGACTTTGACTTGCCCAAGGGTATCGAATTCCTGCTTTACGGAATAAGGAAACAGAATATAGGCGGCATCCATGCCCTCATGCTGCAACATTTCCGTTTGGAAGCGGTAGGTCTTCATCTCGAATCGCTCCTTAAATCCATTGTACGATCGTACCGATCAAGTAGGCGGCGGAAAAATATACCGATATTTTACTAGGTTTCCGGCCATAAAGATAGTAACGAGGCGGCGAAACAAAAGGGATACTCCGATTAGCTGCCAGCCAGCCCGGAATATCCCTTGTACTGATTACGTCTAAGGCGTCGACGTTTTTTCGTTGCCGTGCTTAGTTAGATTTTCTTCACGTATTTGGACATGTTCGTGCGGGTATCGAACAGGACTTCTTCTTTTTCCTCGGTATACGCGAATCCGTTTGATTGATAAAATAGCGTGCCGATGCCGTTCTCACGCTCGCACCATGCGTATATTTCCACCAGCGAGGGATTCATGCGGATCAATTCTTCCAGCAGTTGCTTCCCGATCCCTTTGCGTTGGTGCTCTTTCAGGATATACAGCCTGGTCAACTCGCTAACCCCGTTCTCCGGCTCCGACAATTGGCCGAACCCGACGATCTCCTGTTCCCACTCGGCAACCAAAAACTTGCGAGTCTTGCTCGTCTCATCCTGCGCAATGCTCTGTTCCAAACTGCTCTTCGCATAAGCATGATTCAAGAACGTGGCGATAAATAGCTCCGGGTAAATCGTTTCATACGTGCTGTTCCAGGTTTCTACAGCAACCTCGCGGATGCCGTCGATATCGTTCATCCGTGCCGGACGGATCAGCAATGAATCCATCAGCTTCAATCCTTTCTCTCTGTAAATAACTTGACCCAGCCCTAGGTTCGCCCTATCTCCAGCCGGGTCGCATGCCTGATAAGAACCTGATAAAAACGGTTTGCCACAAATCTATGATACACTGCCGCCGACGGGGAATGCTACCCCGAATCAAGAAATCGCTTTCTTTTTAACAATGTAATCGACGAAGCCTTGTCTGATGCGTTCCCCTTCATATATTCTTTCAAGCACCCTGTCTTCTTTGTATAAGATCTCCATATTCCTGAACAGCTCGTCAGGTTCCCCCGGCTCGTAATAGGAATGGATCACCGGCACATCGTCGTCGAACTGCTCATGCTCGTGGTTTCCGACGTCGGGGCCTTGTCCGCAGCGAAAATCGTTCGTGGTCAGAAAATTGACGAACATTAATCCTCCGGGCATCAGTACGCGGTCCATTTCTTGCAAAGATTGCTTGACCTCAGCTTTGCGCATATGGAAAATGGAGTTGTAAGAGTAAACGAAGCCCATCGATTGATCGGGGAAATCCAGCCGCCGCATATCGCCCTGACGGATGTTCAGGTCCTGGCCCTTCGCACGGCCGTAGGCATTGGCGATTTCGCATTGCGCCGGGTCGAACTCGATGCCGTACGTTGCGTATCCGTAAGCCTCAAACAAACTTAAAGGGGGCATGTCGCCTCCCGCGCCGCAATCGAGGATCCGCCGGGGCATCTCCGTTTCCTGGCAATACATTAAATAACGGTACAAGGGCACTTGTTTGAAAATATCCAGCATGAATGTCACACTCCGCTATGCAATATTTTTCACATAAGCAATCAAAAGAGTTCAGCTCCTCATAATTATATATTAAATCGGAGATAGACATGGAGGCCGCTTGGAATTTTTTTTGAAATAAACAAGGATTGGGGCGAAGTTCATGAAAAAAGAAGGGCTCCTTGCCGGACTGGATGCAAATTAGTATAGCAGCCAAGCATTCCTTTTTCGTTTTGCCCCTTTTTTAATACCGGGTTAAAAAACGACTGCTATGCTTGTGAAGATCAATAGAAATCAGAGGAGGCAGTGAACATGCTGGAGAGCAACGTCAATTGGCGGGAACTGGCTTACCATTATATCCCGCGAATGCTGATCGATGAACACGAACCCTTCCGTCCCATCCGGGTCGGGGTGTCGGTGCTGACGGAAACCGGGCCTTCCCCTTCGTTCAAGCGCATGCTGGAAGTCGACGGAAAGCGCGTCGGAGCCGTGATCGAATATGCGGTATATTGGGATTACGATATTACGCATCTCTATGATCTGGAGCATATGTGGATTTACTTGTCGCCGCAGGGGGCCGTCGTCGATTGCGAAGCCAGCTTCCACGGCACGTATTTGAAAGGCGTTGCGCCCGGCAAAACGAACGTTGGACCCGACGGACGCATCAGTTTGTACTGCCAGCCGGGTAAACACGCCTACTCGCCTATGCGCGAGCTGTTCGACCTGCTGCCGAGCCTGCATGAAGCGACCGGCCCGCATGCGGGCAAAGACGGCGTGCTCGAACCCGAGATGCTGCACGGCACGTTCAAAACGCTGCCCGATGCCGACCAACTCGCCGCCGAACACCTTCGCGGCTTCCGCTTCGAGATGGCCGGCACCTATATGCCGTTCGAATGGACCCCCGACATGCTCGTGTCCTGGGAGGAATTGAAACGGGAAATTCCATCCCGGATGAAAGCCCTGCTGAATTCGCTGCGCGAGCAGAAGCAGTCGGGAGAGGCTAGTCCGGAATATATCGTGTAATGAGAGAGCGCAACACTCGGAAAACAAAAACCTTCCGGACCGCGGAAACCCGGGTCCGGAAGGTTTTTTATCATGAGGATCAGCGATAAAGGTTGCGGATGTAGTCCCGGGCAAAATTCCCGAGGTTGCCGAAGTAAATCGAGATGAGCTTGGCCGGATCGTTGGCCAGTTCGCCGCCCAGCAGGTCGCCGCCGTCGTTCTGATCGTCCCAGCCCCAAGGAGCGTTGGCGCCGCCTTGGCCATTGTTGCCGTTGAACGCGCCCCAGCCGGAGAACGTTTGCGGGTCGTTGCGGTGATCCCAGAAGCCGCCTGCGGCAAAGGTGTCGACGAGCTGATACTTGACGTCGCGATCGTTGCCGTTTTCCGGCGCTTCGCCGGCGCCGCGGCTCGGATAATAGTAGACGACGTCCGTATTCGAGTAGTTGGAGCCGTCCCACGCCTTGATGCCGTGCGCTTTCGCTTCCTGGAAGGTCACCGGATGATCGGCTCCGTCGTAGCCCTGGAAGCGGACTGCGCCATCGATCGTCTCCTGCCCGTTCGTGAAGCTGGCGGAGTCCGGTTTAAAGGAATAGAAATCTTTGTGGAACGTCGTTACCATCGCTTCCAGTTTGCCGTATTCCGAACCGTCCTTGCGGACGACCGACAGCAGGCCCTCCATGTCGTTCTCATGCTCGTCGAGGCCGAGGAACGGGAAATCCGTCCAATCTCTCGGGTGATAGAAGCTGTACAAAATGAACCAGTGCGTCGGCGTTTCCACGATCGAATAATAAGCCGTGCCTTTCAGCCGGCTCGTATCCACGGCCTGGTTTTCCCAGTTGTTCGAGGCATTCCAGTCGCCGTCGAAGTCGATGGCGGACAAATAATCCGCGTCGTAATCCGTGCTGTCCGTATCCTGAATATGCACCGGCGCCCACCGGTAAGCCAGGTCGAAATCGCCGGCCGCCTTTGTCGTTCCTGCCGGAATCATTGCGCCGGTCAGCGCAAGCGTCAGCATCAATGCGGAAAGAATCGCTTTCTTCGTCCATGTCGTCCGTCTTTGTTTCACTTTGGTCCAATCCTCCTCTTCATCTCCATCCATGATTTGTCCAACCTTCGGTCATGCGCTCGCTTTGCCGTTTCTTCCATATGCGCGATCTGGATGATTACGTTCCATCGTTACCCTTACCGTTTCCGTGCTTGCTCGATACGCTTGCGGCCTCACCCCCCTCAAAAGATATTTGCTGCGTATCGTTTCTCCGCTTCCGCGTTAAGCCGTTCCGCCAGCTCGAGCAGCTCCAGCGGTTCGTGAATGACATAATCCGGCCGTTCGCTGTCATCGTTGGGAGTATGCGGGTATCGCGGCGTCCAGGCCAGGAACACCGAGGTGATTCCCAGCGCGTTGGCCCCTTTCACGTCGCGGCTCAGGTTGTTGCCGACCATCACGATCCGGCCGTAATCGGCCTCGGTCAAATCCAGCGCGCCTACGGCTGCTTTGAACATGCGGCGATCCGGTTTGCTGACCTTGATCGTTTCCGAATAAATCATCGTATCGAAATAGTCGTAGATGCCGTTTTCCGTCAAAATATTTTTGAAGGACTGCGCCTGCCCGTCCGCGACCAACGCCAGCGTATAGCCGCTTTCCGCCAGCGTGCGTACCGTTTCTCCCGCGCCGGGGATCAGCTCCGCCTGCAGCACGACCTCGTTCTCGTCCTTGATCTCCGTGCCTTCGTTAATCAGCGTGTCGCCGCAGTCGAGGAATACGATCAGCGTTTTCCGGTGCATTGCATCGGCCGGGAACACGGGTTCATGTGGCTTCGTCATAGAATCGCCGCCTCCTTTGATTCGGATTGGACGCCTTCGAGCGCGAGCTCGGAGGCGTAATGGCAAGCCGCCAGGCGGCTGGTCGAAACCTCGCGCAGCGCCGGCGCTTCCGCGCTGCAGCGTTCCGTGCGGAAGCGGCAGCGCGGATGGAACGGACAGCCGGAAGGCGGGTTCGCCGGATTCGGCACCTCGCCCTCCAGCAGAATGCGCTCGTGTTTGCCGTCCGGATCAGGCACCGGCACGGCGGAAAGCAGCGACTCCGTATACGGGTGCAACGGACGCGCGAACAGCTCCTCCTTCGGCGCCAGCTCCACGATCCGGCCCAGATACATCACGGCCACCCGGTCGGAGATATGCTCGACGACGGACAGATCATGGGAGATGAAAATATAAGTCATCTGCAGTTGCTCCTGCAGGTCTTTCAGCAAATTGATGATTTGCGCCTGGATCGATACGTCCAGCGCGGACACCGCCTCGTCGCAGATCACCAGCTTCGGCTCGGTGACGAGCGCGCGGGCGATGCCGATCCGCTGCCGTTGGCCGCCGGAGAAAGCGTGCGGGTAGCGGCGGAGGTACGCCGGGTTCAGGCCGGTTTTCTCGGCGATGGCCGCCACCCGTTCCTCCAGCTCGCGCCGGCTCAGCTTGAAATTGGCCCGCAGCGGCTCGCTGATGATATCGAATACGGTCATGCGCGGGTTCAGCGACGAATACGGATCCTGAAAAATCAGCTGAATATCCTTCCGCAGCCGCTTGAACGAGGACTTGTCCGCCGACAGAAAATCGATCGTTTCGCCGCTGCCGGTCGTGTACATCACGCGGCCGGCGCTGGCCTCAAGGCCGCGGGCGATGCACCGGCCGAGCGTCGTTTTGCCGCAGCCGGACTCGCCGACCAGGCTGAACACCTCGCCGCGGTTCACTTCGAACGAGACGTCCGCGACGGCGCGTACGGGCGATGATTTGCGTTCCCCGGGATACTGCTTCGATAGCTGTTCCACATGCAGCAGCACGTCAGTCATGGTTGATCGCCTCCTCCTCTCTCTTGCGCTCGCTTTCGCCCTCGTAGAGGAAGCAGCGCACTTGATGATCCGCGGCCACCGTCGTCTCCGGCACGTGACGCCGGTTGCAGACGCCTTCGATCCGCTCGGGGCAGCGGTCATAGAAGCCGCACATCGGCGGCAGATCCAGCGGCAGCGGCACCGTGCCCTCGATCGAGGCGAGCCGCTCCTTGGCGCTGCCGATGCGAGGCACGGAGCGCAGCAGGCCCTTCGTGTAAGGATGCTTCGGGTTCCGGAACAATTCCTTCACCGGGGCGCGCTCCACGATGCGGCCCAAATACATGACGGCGACCTCGTCGGCGGTTTCGGCCACGACGCCGAGGTCGTGCGTAATGAACAGGATCGCCATGCCGAGCTCCCGCTGCAGCTGCTTCATGAGCTCCAGCACCTGCGCCTGGATCGTCACGTCCAGCGCGGTCGTCGGCTCGTCGGCGATCAGCAGCGAAGGCCGGCACGACAGCGCCATGGCGATCATGACGCGCTGCCGCATCCCGCCCGAGAATTCGTGCGGGTACTGGCGTAGCCGCTGCTCGGCGTTGCCGATGCCGACCCGCTCCATCATGTCGAGGGCGATCCGCTGCGCTTCGCGGCGATCCCGGGTGCGGTGCAGCAGCACGTTCTCCATGATCTGATCGCCTACCGTATGCAGCGGCGACAGCGCGGTCATCGGCTCCTGGAAGATCATCGACACCATGCCGCCGCGCACGGCGCGCAGGTCTTTGCCGCCCGGCTTCAGCCGCAGCAGGTCGAAGCGCCGGCGCTCGCCGCCGGTACTGCCGGCCTCGAACCCGGCTTCGCCGGCCGCGCCGTCCGGCGCCAGCCAAATCTCGCCGTCCAGCTCGGCATGCTTCGGCGTCAGCGCCAACAGCGCCCGGCCGGTGACGCTTTTGCCGCAGCCGGATTCGCCGACGAGCGCCAGCGTCCGGCCGCGGCCGATCGTCAGATCGACGCCGCCCACCGCCTGCACCAAACCTGCGCCGGTACGGAAGCCGACGCGCAGGTCTTTCACCTCCAGCATGGGCGGCTCCTCCCGTCCGGACGGGCGGTCCGTGTCTCGACAGGCAATGGCCGTTACATCGGCATCGGTTTGCTGTTGTTCCGGTTGAACCATTTCCGCTTCTCCTTTCGTTTGGCCGATTTCAATCCGCCTTCATGGCTGTAAGGGTCCGCTGCATCGCGCAGCCCGTCCCCGAAGAAGTTGAACGCCAGAACGGCAACGATGACGAAGAGGAGCGGAATCAGCTTCCACGGATACAACGCCACGTTTTCGATCTGCTGCGCCTCCTGCATCAAGACGCCCCAGCTGGTCGCGGGCGAGCGGATGCCGAGCCCGAGGAAGCTCATCGCCGTTTCGCCGATGATCATCCCGGGGATGGCCAGCGTGGCCGCCACGACCAGATAACTGATAAATCCGGGCACCAGATGCACGAAGATGATCTTCAAATCGCCGACGCCGGCGATTTTCGCGGCCGTCACGTAATCCTCGGAGCGCAGCGCGATGAATTTGCTTCGCACTACCCGCGCCAGGCCGGTCCATTCGATAAACGCCATGATGACCGTAATGTAGAAGAACATCTCGATGACGCCGATCCTCGGAGGGATCGCCGCAGCGAGCGCCATCCACAGCGGCAGCGTCGGAAAGGAGCGAACGATATCGATGAACCGCTGAATGACCGCATCGACGCGTCCTCCCGCATACCCCGAAATCCCGCCGATCAGCAGGCCCAACACGAAGCTGATCGACACGCCTACCAACGGAACGGTCAGCGACACCTGGCTGCCGAGCACGACCCGGGAGAACAAGTCCCGGCCCATGCCGTCCGTTCCGAACAGGAACACCCGGCCCGGCTCATCGACGCCGAACAGATGCACGTTCGTTTGAAACAACCCGAGGAACGAGTAAGGCTCGCCGCGCACGAACAGTTTGAGTGGATACACCTGCGAAGAATCATCCACGAACCGTTTGCGCAGCGTTTCCGGATCCCGTTCCGATTTCATGCCGTACACGAACGGCTGCAAGTGGAATTTCCCCTCAGCGTCGACGAAGCGGATCGCGGTCGGAGCGCTGTTCATATACTCGCTGCTGTAGCTCTCCAGCCCTTGCGGGGCAATGAACGGTGCAAACAACGCCGCGGCGTACATCGCGAGCAAGAGACCCGCGCTGATCCGCGCCAGCTTGTGCCGCTTGAGCTCGCGGTACATGAGGCGCCAATGGGACGCCGCCTGGTCCGTTCTCGCCGCCCGGTGGCCGCGGGCGTTCAGAAACCGGTGCATGAGCGCTTTTGCCATAGTCACCATGCGCCTACGCCCCCTTCCGTTCCAGCCGGATGCGCGGATCGAGCAAGGCCAGCAGAATGTCCGAGATCAACGTACCGATCAAGGTGAAAACGGCCATCAAGAGCAGCCAGCTCCCGGCCAGGTACATGTCCTGGCTAAGCAGCGCTCTGTGCATGACCGGCCCCTGCGTCGGGAGGTTCAACACGATCGCGGTGATCGTCGAGCCGGTAAATATCGTCGTCAGCGACCAGCCGATCGTACTGATAACCGGATTGATCGCCGCCCGCATGGAATACTTCACCAGGATGCGCCATTCCGCCAGCCCTTTGGCCCGGGCGGTTACAATGTGCGGCTTGGTCATTTCATCGAGCATTTGACCGCGCATGACGCGAATCAGTTCGCATGTATTGGAAGTTCCGATCACGATGACCGGAATGATCATATGCTTGAGCAGGTCCAACCACTTGGCGTAGCTCCACGGCGCTTCCGCAAATTCCGGGGAAAACAGGCCCAGCATCGGGTCGCCCCATAAGCGGAACGACAGGAACATCAAAATGATCGCAAACAGGAAATTCGGCGTCGCCATGCCGAGGAATCCCGCCCCGGTGGACAAATAATCGAACCAGGAATACTGCTTCACCGCGCTGAGCACGCCGATCGGAATCGCAATGATGTACGTAAACACCATGGTGAATATCGAAACAAGCAGCGTAATGCCCATGTATTGCCCGATAATGTCCGAAACCGGACGATTATAGCTGAGCGAATAGCCGAAGTCGCCTTCGGTGAGGATGCCCCAGATCCAGGTGAAATACTGGGCATACCAAGGCCTGTCCAGGCCGTAGGCCTCGCGCAGCTGCGCCAGCGCCTGGGCGTCCATAATTTCGCCGCTGGTGGACATTTTCGCGGCGTACCCACTGATAAAGTCGCCCGGCGGCAATTGGATGATGAAAAACACGATCATGGATACGACGAGCGCGACGGGAATCATCACCAGCGTTCGGCGTGTAATATATCGAACCATTGAGCGTTGGCTCCTTTCGGTCATTCACTGCAAAAGCCAAGAAGGGAGCCCGGCGTATGGGCGGCTTGATGTTGTCAGGCTCCATTTCGGGCTCCCCTCAGGCATGCTGTTGTTCCTTGCTGCTTGTCTCTTCGTTCGTGCGCTTTAGCTTACTCCAGGAAGAATTGGGCCGGATGCGCGTGTCCCAGACCGCGGAACTCGTCGGAGAACACTAGCTCTGGCACGTTTTTCAGGTTGTTTTTCGCCACCACGAGCACCGGAGTCGGTGCCGTATAGCCGATCACCCATTGATTCTTTTGATGCAGCTTGATGATTTCGTCCGTCCACTTCTGCACTTCTTCTTTCGTTTTGGACGCCTTGACCTTATCCCAATCCTCCAGGATTTTCGCTACGTCGCCCTCCGGCTTCACGCCTTCCTTGCCTTGCGAAGACGTGTACAGGCCGTAATGGCCGAACCATGGCGTTATGACGCGAAGCGGCACGAGTTCGTCCGGACGGAAGGCCACGTTCACCACGGTGACCGTTTTGACCGACACCGGGATTTTGTTCGCGTACTTGAGGTCGAAGAAGCTGCCTTGATCGACGATTTTCACGTCGGTCTTGAGGCCGATCGCCTCGTAATATTTGCGGACCAGCTCGATGAATTTCTCGTTGTCCGCCGCATCTTCCTGATAGATCGTCAGCGTCAGATCGGACCCGTCCCCGAAGGTGCGGAATTTCTTCTGCGCGTCCCATTTCAGGCCGATTTCATCCAGCAGCCCGGAGGCGCGGTTCGTATCGTATTCGACCCATTGCCGCGACCAGCCCTCTTGTTCGTTGGGAAGCCCGGCCGGTACCGAAGCCTGGCTTGGCTCGCCGAGACCGTTCGTGATGATTTCCGACACTTCCTTGCGATCCACCGCTAGCGACAGGGCCTCGCGGAACCGGATATCCTGGAACAGCTTCCGCAGTTTCGGATCCTCCGTCGTTTGGTTCAACTGCACGCCGGTGCTCGACCAGCTTGGCGTCGTCCACGGAATGACGCGGTAGCTGCCTTTCTGCTCGTTTTCCTTCAATACCGTGAAATCAGTAAAGTCAAACGTCGACGCTTCCACGTTGCCGGCCATCATTTCCAGCAGCTTATGGCTCTTGTCCTGCATTTTGGTCAAGACGATACGGTCCATGTAAGGCAATTGGTTGCCTGCCTCGTCCGTTTTGAAATAGTAAGGGTTGCGCTCCATGATGAAGCGATCGCTGTTCATATCGTTGGACGCTACCCAAGGGCGCAGCGTCGGGCGCTGCGGGTACAGCCAGTAATAGTAGCCCGTCCAAACGCCGAAGTTCTCCAAATCCTCGAAGCCGTATTCCTTCGCTTTGGCCAACGCGGCTTCCTCGCCAATGAATTCCGGAAGAATCGTCTTGTAGTAATGGGCCGGCGCAAAAAACCACTTGTTGTCGATGGCCAAACGCTCCAGGAACATGACGTTGGAGTGTTTAAACTTCACTTTGACCGTGTAGTCGTCCACTTTGGTCACTTCCGCGCGCGCTTTCTCGCCCGTTACCGGATCCACCGAGTAGTAGCAGTCGTACAGCGCTTTGCCGAAGGTTTCGGGAATCAGCATATGCTCCCAGTAAAAAAGCACGTCGTCCGCCGTAAACGGCACCCCGTCCGACCATTTCATCCCTTTGCGGAGGTAGATGGTATATTCCGTCGCATCCTCATTGACATCGTAGCCTTTCGCTACGTTCGGCTCGACGCCGGTGCCCTCCTGATTGAACCGGAACATGGCTTCTTCGGTCACCATGCCGATGCCCCATTTGTCGTCCGGACCGTTCCAGGGATAATGCCACTCGCCGCCGTATTTTCCGACTTTCTCGACGACCGGTTCGATCATAATGTCTTCCTTCTCCGGCATGCGTTCCTCCACCGGTTTTAGCGTGCCGGCCTTGACCAGCTCCGCCAACATCGGCGCTTCGTTCAGTCCGGCCGCACCAGCCGACACGACCGTCGTGCTCGTGGTTTGCGCCGCCGCGTTCTCCGGCTGCTTGTCCGTTTCACCGGCGCTGTTTTGCGCTCCGCTGCCGAAGCAGCCGGATAACAAAGCAGCGGTCAGCACCAACGTCATCCCCATGACAGATATCTTTTGCCGCAACAAAATCTCCCTCCACTCTCATGATCAAACTTAATCTATTTTCACGCTGACCCTTTGGCTTAGTGACCGGATCAGACGGGAAAACCGTCAACTTCTACCGAAGCCCGCTTAGCGCGATCCGCTCGGGACCGGTCCGCAGGAAGCCCGCTCCACCAGCTTGCTTTGGATGATCACTTGCTTGACCAGCGTTTCCTTGGCCTGCAGCTGCTCGATCAGCAGCTTGGTCGCCTCCTGACCGAGAATCTCCCCGTTCAGCTCGATGCAGGTCAGGGGCGGGTTGAATTCGTTCGGGTACACCGTGTTGTTGTTGAAAGCGATCACCGACAGGTTGCCGGGAACGTCGAGGTCAAGCTCAGCCGCGGCACGGTATACACCTAGGGCGATCTGATCGGTATCGGCGATCACCGCGGTAATTTCCGGGTGTTTCTGCAAAAACCTCTTAGCCGTGCTGTAGCCATATTCGACCGAGCTGACCGATTCGTCGCGGAACACCGCGTAATGCTCATCGGGAGTCAGGCCGATGTTGGCGTAAGCTTGAAGATAGCCGGTTTTCCGGTCCTGGCTGACCGTGTGCTTCTTCACCGCATTCACCAAAAGAATGTTCCGGTGGCCTAACGACAGCAAATAATCGGTGGCCGTTTTTGCAGCCAGGATGTTGTCGTTGTTCACATAAGACAGCTTCGCTTCGTACCTAGTCGGCGGCTTGCCGATGATCGTCATTACCCGCTGGCTGGCGAACCTCTCCTGAATCCGGGGATCGACCGCCATCGGATCGAGGATAATCTCGCCGTCCACCGGCTCCGAGGTCATTTGCGTGACCTGCTTCCGGTATTCGTTCGGCAGCGTGTCGATCAACAACCGGTAACCCTGCCGGTTGCATTCCTTCAACACCCCGTTGAAGAACGAAATGTTGTACTGGCTGAATTTGACTTTCTCGCTGTCCATCACCACGCCGATGATCCGCGTTTCCTTGGTGACCATGCTGCGGGCAAAATAATTCGGCCGGTAGTTCAACTGCTCGGCCGAGATCAATACCTTCTTCCGCACCGCTTCGCTGATCGCCCGTTTGCCGCTGAACACGTTCGACACCGTGCTTTTGGACACGCCTGCCACTTTCGCCACATCGCTCATATTTGTCATTCGCGTTTCCTCCGCTTCCATTCCAAATGTTAAACTAGTTTTGTAAATGGGATATTTCCCCTATGTTTACTTTCACGTCTTTTTAGGTAAAGTTGGTAAACGGAAGACGGCGGATTGTGTAAACTAGTTTTATTCGCGTCGCAGGGACAAAAAAAACCTCGCCGGCATGGCGAGGTTGCGTTTAGCGGAAATATGTACGGGGGTGTTTGGGTTGGCAGCGCTTGGCGTACCGAACACGAAAAACTGCACTTTCGCAGGAATTCCTTGGAATCGCTTTTTAAGTTACGGGGATTTCACCCATCGTTTGCCCAACTCATGGCCGATCAGCACGAGCGGGACTACCAGCAGCCCTACGGGAACGCTTAGCAAAATCTCGCCCCACGTGATTAGGCCCTCCGACAGCAGGCGCACATACAGAAGCAGCGTATACGGCAGCACGACCAGTACGGCGGTCACCACGCCCGGCGTGTACATTTTCAGATACAGCGACTGGCCCACGTGCGTGAACACATGCAAAAAGAACAACGTATTAAAGGATAAAAAAACAAAGAACTTCCCTTGCTCCGCAGCCATCAGCGTAAACGGAATGAACACGACGAATTCCAGCAACACGGCCACGGCAAACTGGCTGCTGGTGATGTCGAGCATCTTCGTTAACGAGCGCTTCAGGCCCGCCGGAACCGATGCCGCCACCTTATGCCGGTTTTGCTTCGCCCAAGGCCCCACCCAAATGATTTCCTCCATGTCGTGGATCACGAAAGCGACGATAAACAGCCAGACCAGCGATTGGATGCTTAAGTTCTCCACTCCATCAACCCTCCTTTCGCACGGGATTCCAACCGACGGCAATTTCCCTCTTTGCCTCGTTTTCGATTCGAAGCTCCTTTTTTAATAAAAGGCTTGCCCCGCCGTGAGCAAAGCCAATAATCCGCCGTCCCTCTCTGGCCGCCGTGATCCTGTTGTCTTCAGTCAGCAAACCTACCCCGCCAACACGCCAAGGATCGTCCACAGTCCGGACGCGATGATCAGCCACAGGGCGATTCGTTTAAACAGCTTCTCGTTCAGCTGCTTCAGCACACGGATGCCGATAAACACGCCGATCAGCATGCCGGGAACGAACCATGACGTATAGACGAGCGCTTCCCGGGTCAGCAATCCGCTGTAAAGATAAGTCAAGATCGTCACGATATTGAGGAAAATGCCGTACACCGTAATATTTGCCCGGAATGTCTCCTTGTCCACCCCTTGGTTCGATAAAAACAAGGCAACCGGCGGCCCGCTCATGGAGATGCTCCCGTTAAGCAGCCCGCTGAGCGCGCCCACAGGCAAATAGGCCAGCTTGTCCCGCTTGACCGGAAACGACTTGCCCGACAGCAGCAGCGCAGCTACGACGATAATGACTGTTCCCGTCGCCAGCTTTAAGATATCCCCGTCCATGATCAGCAGCAAGTACGTCCCCAGCGGAGCGGCCAGCAGGCTGGAGAGGATCAGGATCCAGATTTTTCGGATGTCGGCGTGCTTATAGCAGCCCGTGAACACTATGATATTGGTGCACAGGCTTAAAATCACGACGATGGGGACGGCCTGTTGCAGCGGGATGATTTGGGCCAGAATCGGCGTAGCGATAAGCGCAAAGCCAAAACTCGTAAGACCTTGTATAAATCCGGCGGCCAAAATAACGACGGCGCCTAACGCGATAAGTACGGATAAATCCATGATGTCGGGCTCCTTCTGGCGTGAAAATAGCTGCTTGGCCATGCTCCGTTTACTTTACCACCCTCGGCCGGTTTCTTCCATGCAAAATCCTCCAAGCCGGCCGGAAGCCCGTCACCCTTTTCACTCCGCAGGGTGCAAGAAACGCTTGAACCATGCCGAGATTTCCGTCAGCCGGCGGATCCGGTGCTCCGGTTTGCCTGAACGGGACAACTCGTGGTTTTCGCCTTTGAACAGGCATACCCGCGAGTCTACGCCATGCATTTTCAAAGCGGTGAACATTTGCAGCGCCTCGGCGTACCAACAGCGGAAATCCTCATCGGAGTGAAGGAACAGCGTCGGCGTTGTGACCCGGTCGGCATACTTCAGCGGGGATTGCTCCCACATGCGCTCCACTCCGTCCCAAGGCGTCGAAGCCGTTTGGTCGGTGGCGAAATAATACCCGATATCGGTCGTGCAGCACATCGAAATCCAGTTGGAGATGGAGCGCTGCGATACGGCGGCGGCAAAACGATCCGTATGCCCGATGATCCAGTTCGTCATAAAACCGCCGTAGCTGCCGCCGGTTACGCCAAGCCGTTTCGCGTCGATCGCGGGATAAGCCGCCAGCGCCCGATCGGTAAACACCATCAGATCGTCGTAATCGATCGTCCCGTAACGGCCGCGAATATCGGCGAAATCGTCCCCCCGCCCGTCTCCGCCCCGCGGGTTGCTGTACAGCACGAAATACCCTTCATTCGCCCACAGCTGCATTTCATGGAAAAACACGGTACCGTAAACGGTTTTCGGCCCGCCGTGGATGTTCAGAATGGCCGGGTAGCGGCGGCTTGCGTCGTAATCCTTCGGCAGCAGCATCCACCCGTCGATCTCCACGCCGTCCTGGTTAACAAAGCTCAGCGGCTGCGGCACGGCAACGTATTTGCCCTGAAACGCTTGGTCGTTAAACCCGCTAAGCCGCGTTTCCTCCCCGGAGGATAGATCCAGCCGGTACAACTCTTGCAGCCGCTGCTCCCGCATCCCCACGAACACGAAGACGTCCCCGTTCTTCGCAAAGGCATCCATGGATCCTTCAGCTCGGCTGAGGAATTCGGTTTGGCCATCATACGAAATTTTGCAGAGCCGGGAACAAAAACGGTCGGTAACAAGACTATAGACGTCGTGCTCCTCCACCTTTAAGCTTCTGCCTTCGCCCAAGCGGCAGTCCGTGGCCACCGTGTTTCCGAGCGACAGATCGGGGTCGGCAAACCGGGTGATTCGTCCTTGCGAATCGATTCGGGAAAACGTCGGGTTTTCGTTGATCGAATATTTCCGGCGCTCCGAGGCGGCAAATATGATGTCCTCTCCCAGGAAGTCGGCCGAGCGGAACTGGTAGGTTCCGGCCGGAATCCGTTCTTCGGCCCGGACGGCGCCAACGTCATAGGTCCAGAGCGATTCGGTCAGCTCCATCCTGTCCGAAAACTCCGTTCCGGCGTACAAGAGCTGCGTTTGCTCCTTGTTGCTCCTCATAAAAGATACGTCGAACAGCTCGCCGGTCACTGGGGTCAAGCTCTCGGCGGCGGCATCATACAAATAGAGGCGGCTGCGCTTTTTGTTGGAGACTCCCTCTCCGTTATGCCAGAATGGAATTTCGTCCAGGACGGTATAATCCTGCTCGGCATCGTAAGCTTTGCGCGCGTTCTCCTTCTCTTCGCCGGCCAATCCCGAGAACGTGCGGTGCACGTGATCATATTTGGCGCGGACCGCCCAAAGGGCGCCTTGCAGCGGCAGCATCTCGCTCACCTGGAGCGGGATCGTAAAGGCCTTCAGCGCCTCGCCGCCATCCAGTCGAAGGGTATAGAAGTGAGTTTGAGGCTCAAGCGGATGAGGCTCTTGCTCATGATGCTCCCGGTTCGCTTGAATAAACAGCGTGTCATCGTCCAGCCACCTGACGGAGCCCACGTCGCCCATCCCCGTATACTGGCGCGCAACGCCCCCGGACACTTCGCTGATCCATAGGTCGGAAAGGTACCCCTTGTGCTCCTTATTGCTGATTTTTACGCAATACGCGGCATATTTGCCATTTGGAGAAAGCTCCACGCCCGACAGAAAGCGGTATCCGGTAAAACCGTTCAGCTGCAATGCTTCCATCCCTTCAACTCCTTATCCGGTGTTTTTTCCCATTCTACTACGCCGGCCCAGAGAACAAAAGAAGCGGCGGCAGATCACCACCCGCTGTCCGGTCGCTTTGCACGATTATCCCGTTTGATCAGGGGGTATGTAGTAGAGAAACAAACAAGCTCGGGAGAAGAACGTACTTTTGTGGAGAATCAGATAGATTCGAAATAATTAGACGGGCTTAGGGCAAAGAAGCAGGGTTAGGAGAAGGAAGCAAATTTAGGCGAAGTGAAACAGACCGGTCGGGAGATGAAGGACAAGGACACGAGGGAAACGAAAAGACCGTGATTTCTCTACAGCCTAAACCCTTCCGTCTGTGCAACGTCACACCGCTCATGCTAACCCACCAATCAAGTTGATCTGCATTAAGCTAACCCCCACCTTTCAAGCGCCTCGATCAGGCCGAAACCGCAAGCGGCTGATTCGGTTGGTGCGCGATCAGCCGGCGGTAAGGGATCGCCGGAATCCCCACACACATGCGCAGCAACGCCTGCCGCATCGTTTCTTCCGTTCCGGGTAGGCGCAGCCGGAGGCGAACGGTGTACTCGTTCAGATACGCCTGCAGATGCTTCACGCCCAAGGCTACATACGTACTCTTCAGCGATTCCCACGCCTCTCTAA
>NZ_JBNYYG010000014.1:0-107675 GCF_050565405.1 Paenibacillus macerans
GATTTTTCGTATATATTTCTCGCCTGATCCTTTCGGCATCCTGGGTTGGGGAAGCAGAGCCCCGGATGTTAATGCAACGCTAATGGCAGCAGGCCCAATTAGCCCCGGTTTGTTGTACGAAATACAACATTCTGGGATTTTCAAGCCGTTTTAGCCTTACATTGTTGTATGAAATACAATAATCGGAGAAAGGTTTGCGCGACAAAGGACCTCGCCAGCGGCGAGGTTTTTCTTATTCCCGCGTTCCTCCCGCGCCCCTCAGCCCCATTTGGCATCTTTCCCCGGAATGCAGTATACTCAGCATGAAATGATAGATAACTAGGCGCAAAAAAAGGCGGTATCGCATATGCTTGTTTTTCTATGTATCGTGATCATACTCATTGCTGGCATCCTCTTGTTTATCCGGCTGTACCCGGCTTTCGGCGGGAAACCTTCGACGGAGCAGCTCCGGCGTTACGCCCAATCTCCCAACTGGAACGGGAAGAAGTTTGCTTATCCCGAGGCCACCCGGTCTTTTCAGCCTTCGTCGGCCAATATGTTCTCGCTGCTGAAGGATTATATGCGCGGCAATCCGCGGGTGAGGCCCGACCGGCCGCTTCCGGTCGTGAAGCTGGACCGGCAGGCGCTGGAGAGCCTCGACCGGGATATGGCCGTTTGGCTAGGCCACTCGGCGCTGCTGCTGCATATCGGAGGGAGACGCCTCCTGCTGGATCCGATGCTCGGCCCGTTGCCCACGCCGGTCCCTCCTTTCGGCGGGAAACGGTACAACCCGCAGCTACCGTTCGGCGTGGAGGATTTGCCGGCAGTCGACGCGGTGATCCTGTCCCACGACCATTACGACCATTTGGATTACGGGACGATCAGGAAACTCAAGGACAAAACGGCGCGTTTTATCGTGCCTTTAGGCGTGGGCAGTCATCTGGAGCGGTGGGGCGTACCCCCTGAACGGATCAGCGAACACGACTGGTGGGAGGAACTCGAGTGGAGCGGTTTGCAGCTCGCCTGTACGCCGGCCCGCCATTTCTCGGGCCGGGGGCTCGCGAACCGGGACGGCACCCTGTGGTGCTCGTGGGTAATTGCATCGCCGGAGCGCAAGGTGTTTTTCAGCGGAGACAGCGGATATGGCCCGCATTTCCGGCAAATCGGCGAGAAATACGGCCCGTTCGATCTGGCCTTGATGGAGTGCGGCCAATACGATCCTCG
The DNA here is from genome assembly GCF_050565405.1 of Paenibacillus macerans. Taxonomy (GTDB): domain Bacteria; phylum Bacillota; class Bacilli; order Paenibacillales; family Paenibacillaceae; genus Fontibacillus; species Fontibacillus macerans_B. Next base: position 1,204 of record NZ_JBNYYG010000014.1, read on the forward strand.
TTGGATGGACATCCATATGCTGCCGGAACAGACGGTAGAGGCCCATTTGGACGCCCGAGGGGGCTTGATGTTCCCGATCCATTGGGGCGCGTTTACGCTGTCGCTGCATGATTGGAACGATCCGGTCCGGCGCGCGATAGCCGAAGCCGCGAAACAGGGCGTACCCGTTGTCACGCCGAAAATCGGCGAGCCGGTGTATATCGGGGACCTGACATACCCTAAAGAAGCATGGTGGGCATAAGCGATGACAAGCGAAGGGAAGGGGCTTTTCCGAGGTGTTGCACCTCGGGGAAGGCCCCTTTTTCTTTTTTCGCAAGGGTTGTAACGAAATCGGTGGCCGCTAGTCACAGGGATACCATTATTTTGCATGATCCGCTATCGAACCGGAATAATATAAACATCACGAGTAAGGAGCGGAGGAATGAATATCCTTAAGCGGTTGAAATCCTTCAAAAAAAAGGGCCCGATAACGAAGGCCGGCGCACCGGCCGGCAACGATCCAGCGGATGCACTCGCCGCCGCTGTCTCCGTGAACGAACAGGTGTTTCAACAAATTTTTGCCAACTGTTCCGATATCGTGTTCCGTCCGGTTACAGTTCGTGGGCGGACCCGCATGCTTTTGATTTACATCGATGGATTGGTAAACGCCAATATGCTGGACCAGGTTGTCTTAAAGCCGTTGATGTTCGAAGGCATGCCGGAAGGGGCGAAGAACGCCGATTTGTTGGGAAACGTCATTGAAGAACAGCTCGTCGCCATTGCTCAGGTAAAGAAGGTTCATCAGGTCAGCGAAATCGTTGAAGGCATCTTGCGGGGCAATATCGCCATTCTAACGGATGGAGAGAACAAGGCTTTGCTCGCCGGTCTGAAAGGATTCGAAAAGCGAGGTGTCGAAGAACCGGCCGCCGAACTGTCCGTCCGCGGACCGCGGGATGGATTTACGGAAACCTTACGCATCAACACCAGCCTGATCCGCAGACGCATTCGCAGCGATAAGCTCAAAATGGAGCCGCTTACCCTGGGCGAGTTCTCCCAAACGGATATCGTCATTGCTTATATAGAAGGCATCGTCTCTAATGAGGTACTGGAGGAAGTCCGCCGGAGAATCCGCCGCATCCAAATTGACGGGATTCTGGAATCGGGGTACATCGAAGAATTCATTGAAGATGTCCCGTGGTCCCCGTTTCCTCAAATTCAAAACACGGAGCGGCCCGACGTCGTCTGCTCCAGTTTGCTTGAAGGCAAAGTCGCCATTCTCGTTGACAATACCCCGTTCGCGCTGATTGCCCCGATGACTTTTTGGTCCGGATTCCAGGCGGTGGAGGATTATTACGAAAGATCCATGTATACGACTTTCGTTCGCTTCATTCGCTTCGCCTTATTGAATATTTCCCTGTTTCTTCCTTCGATCTACGTCTCGCTATCGACATTTCATCAGCAGCTAGTCCCTACGAACTTGCTCATCAGCATTGCGGCCGCCAGGGAAGGCGTCCCGTTTCCGACGGTTGTCGAGGCTTTGCTCATGGAGTTTATGTTTGAAGGTCTACGCGAAGCGGGCATTCGTTTGCCGAAGCCGGTCGGTTCGGCGGTCAGCATCGTAGGGGCGCTTGTCATTGGACAAGCCGCCGTGCAGGCCGGCATTGTCTCGGCCACCGTCGTGATTATCGTGGCCACGACGGGCATCGCTTCGTTTGCGATCCCGCGGTACAATCTCGGGGCGGCGTACCGGATGCTTCGGTTCCCTATTTTGATTTTGGCGGGGATTTTGGGCTTATACGGCGTCATCGCGGGCATGTTTCTCATTGTCATCCATCTCTTGGGTCTTCGTTCTTTTGGAGTTCCCTACATGACCCCGATATCGCCGCAATTTCCCGAGAACATGAAGGATGTATGGATACGCGCACCCCGATGGAGCATGCATCGGCGTCCCGTGCTTTCCACTGGGGCAAACAAACAGCGTGTACCGGAAGGCCAGCAACCAGGTCCGAGACGAGGGAGGACAGAAAGATGAACCGGATACGAAAAGGCAGTTTGTTCGCGTTCGTCATTTTGCCGCTGTTGTTGATGACGGGATGCTGGGACAGTTCGGAGGTCAACGATCTTGCCCTCGAGCTTGCATGGGGCTTGGACGCGGCGAAGGATGAGAGAATTCTGGTCAGCGCACAGGTGATTGTCCCCTTTTATATCGGCAGTGCGCGGGGAACCAGCGGCGGTGGTGGCGGTGGCGGCGACCAGGGAAAGCCTTATTTCGTCGCGAGCGGCATAGGAAAGGATACGCTGGATGCGGTGCAGCAAATGCAAACCAAGCTTTCGCGGCAAGTGTTTCGCGCCCACCGGCGAGTCATCGTGATTGGGGAGCCGCTCGCCAGAAAAGGGCTCAAAGAGGTGCTGGATACGTACAGCCGTGATCCGGCCCTCAAGCTGCGTAGCGACGTTTTTATCATGAAGGGAGGCACCGCCCAAGAGTTTCTGAAGGTTTCTTATCCGCTGGAGGACATTCCCGGCCTTGGGGCTTTAAAAGAATATGATCAGATCGGAACGCTCAAGGAAATGGGTTTCATCAACCTGATGATTTCCGCAACCAGTAAAGGAAACTGCCCGGCTTTGCCGGTTATTTCGATAGGTTTTGAATCGGGGAGTCAAGAAGGCGAAGAGGAGGAGGGTTCCGCCAGCAAGAAAGGCTTTCGTATTGATGGGACCGGGATTTTTGACAATGATCTGAAATTGCTCGGATTTATTAATACGCGCGAGGGCAGAATGCTGCGATGGGTCAAAGGGGATCTAAGAAAGCTGATCGTTACGGCCAACATTCCGGAGGATAAAGGCAACATCAGCTTAGATATGAACAAGTTGGACAGCAAGGTCCGGCCAATATTTCAAGACGACAAAATCAAATTCCAAGTCACGCTAACCGGTCAGGGCATGATTCGCGAGAACAACACGAGTCTGGACCTCACTCAACCGCATCATATCGCCTTGGTCAAAGAAGCGTTGGAAAAACAAGTCGAGGAGAGCGCCCTGGGGACCATTACCAAGGTGCAACAAAAGTTTGGCTCCGATGTTTTCGAGTTTGGCGAAACGATCCACCGAAAGCATCCGTCCCGCTGGAAATCCCTTATGAACAATTGGAACCGGGAGTTTCAGAAAGCCGAGGTTTCCGTCAAAGCGAATTTGACCATCCGGCGGATCGGCGTAACGGGATCCTCGCTGCATTTAAAGGAGGACAGCATCCAAAAATGAACAGATCATTTTTTTCGCAGCTTTGTCCGGATCCAAGTCACAATGAGCAGGATGGCTGGTAAGACGATAGTCATCGGCATCCAAATATAAGGAACCAGGATTTTAAAATGATGGAGATAAATATGCTCAGCGATGTTTCTCGACATCGTCATACCCAGGAATAAGGAGACAGCGGCCGCCGGGATGATGAGCGCGCGGTAATCCTTCATCTTCGTCAGTTGCTGAATGCCTTGGAGCGCGGTGAGCAGGTTGATCACGCTTTTTAACAAAGCCGTCGCAAAAAAATAGAGAACCCCGAACATCTGCAGGTTTTCGATGAAATTGCCTACGCTGATCACGCTCAGCAAGGTGTAAAGCGGATAGAGGAAACGCGAAAACAAGTCGCCGTATACCAAAACAGCCAAGAAGTCAAAGCTGGTGATGATGATCCCGGACAGCAGAGTGGCGAGCAGCGTGATTTTCGTGATCTTCCCCTGGTTTTTGACATCCGGCCAGAACATGGCGAGCGTGATCGTTTCCCCAAACGTCTGGGTGATTCCGCCCGGATAAACGACCTTCCAGATGGGTCCCCACCCCTTTTCCAAAACAGGTAAGATATGATGGAAATGCAGAACGCCCGAACCCATGAGCAGAATTGTCTCCGTCACGAACATCAGGATGACAATGGGGAAGATCAGTTCTCCCAGCCGTGCGGCAATCTCAATCCCGCCATAGACGCAATACGCGATGATTATGGTGAACAACGCCGTTATAACGATCAGCGGCGTTCCGGGCAAAATGGTGGTTGAAACCATATCTCGGATGTCCGCTATGATTCGCCCTGTAAGATACAAATACATAAGCGGGTACAAAAAGGCGATGGGCGTCCCGATCCAGCGCCCCAATTGGGCCGGAAACCATTCGACCAGAGTTAGGCCCGGATTCATGCGCATTAAGGCGATATATATTCCAATCACGCATAGGCCAAGCCCCAATGAACTCAGATCGCCGATCCACGCGTCCCGGCCGGCCAAGCCGCCAAACCCGAAGATGATGGTTGTCCCCAATTGAAAAATGAAGGTAATCGTAAATAACTGGTACGCGGAAATTTTGTAGGTCATATCCCCCTACCTCCTTAAAATCCAAAACAAAAGGAAGACGCATGGTAATCATTGTAACCATGGGGGAGATAGCACAAACCCTATTGACAAACCAACTATTACGTGTTACTTTATAGCTGTAGTAAGTAATACAGAATATCTGTCTTACAGAATAGCAAGGAGTGATTGTGCTGGAAAACCTGACGGAAATGCTCAAAGGCGTGCTTGAAGGCTGTATCCTTGAAATTATAAACCGCGGAGAAACCTACGGCTACGAAATCACGCGGCGGTTGAATGCTCTCGGCTTCACGGATGTCGTGGAAGGAACGGTCTACACCATTTTGGTGCGGCTTGAGAAGAGTAAACTCGTGGACATAGAGAAAAAGCCATCCGATATGGGGCCGCCGCGCAAGTTTTTCGTGCTCAACGACGCGGGGCGCAAGGAACTACGGAAGTTCTGGGAAAAATGGGAGTTCGTATCCTCAAAAATTAATGAGTTAAAGGAGAAGAGATCATGAATTTTTGGGAAAAAATCACAGGCAGCGACATGACGAAAGAATTTAAAAATTTTGAATCGCGAGTCCAAAAGCTGCCGGCCGATTATCAAGCGGCATGGGGGGAAATTATCGTCAATCTAATGCCGCATTCCGATTTCACCGGTCGCAACCTCATGCCCATTCTTGACAGTGTGCTTGGCCTGCTTGAAGAAACGGCGGCGGACGGTCAGAGTGTCCAAGAGGTTTTGGGTGACGATATCCCAGGATTTTGTTCAGCGCTGGCCGGCGAAGAAGGGGCAAAGTCTTTTCGCGACAAGTGGCGCGAGCAACTCAACCATAATATCGCTAAAAAATTAGGCAGATAGGAGGATCCACATGAGCATACAAGATATCATCAAAGGCAAAAAAGAGTGGCGGGCGCACGTGGCGCGTGTCAAAGCGCTCCCGCAAGATTATCAGATTGTTTATAAAGAGATTCAAAAATATCTCTTTAAGGTCGGCCCTGTCGAGCTAACCGACGGGACGGGTTTGCTCTCGGGGATCGTCGATCTGTTTGAAGAGGGCGCGGCCTTGGGGAAAGGCGTGCTCGAAGTGACGGGCAGTGACGTAGCGGCTTTCTGCGACGATCTAGTCAAAGATTCAAAAACTTTTGCTGACATCATTCAAGAATCTGCCCACCAAGAAGTTAACAAGACCATAAAAAAAGCGACGGATAAAAGAAAGTAAAAGGTCTGAGCCGATACCTGCGATTGAATCACAGGTATCGGCTCCTTCTATTCATTTTGGCAGCGCGGGTACGATCAGGATAATACCGGTAATCATGTAAGGGTGCCGGCTTTCTACATGAAGTCAAAGAAATACCGCGTCACGTGAAAAAAGACCGGCGACGTATAGGCCAAGCTGTCGACCAGGCTCAAATAGCTTTTTTGCAGGGCCTGGGCCTTGTCGTCATCGCCGATGAGCAAATCCCGCTTCAGCACAGAGACGGTCAGGCCGCCGATGAAGCCGCCTAGGGCGATCAGCGTACCGGCGAACAGGCCAAACGACGAGCCAAGCGGCGTAAGGAAGGGGGCGAGCAGATAAGCTGTCCCGGACGTAACCAGAAACGCGGCGACAAAGCCTTCCCACGTCAAAAGCGGATTGGCGGTCGGCGCCACTTTTCGCTTGCCGATATAATACGAGGCCAGATAGTGCACGATATCATTCAGCTGCGTCAGCACGACCAGAAACAGCACCAATCCCGCACCGTGCTGCGGCGTGGCGAACGGGAAATAGGCGAGATGGCTGAGACCGAACACCATCAGCATCAATCCCCACTGGACCCGGCTGACGCTGCGCAGAAATCCGGCCGTTCCTTTGTTGATCATGCGGGGAAGCGGCAGGAACAGGAACACGTACACCGGAATAAAGACGATAAACATGCCGTACCACTCGATAAATATCCAGTAAAACTGCGCCGGAATCGACAGGTAGGCCCACAGGTACAGCCGCCGCTCGGATTTGCGCGAACGGATCATGGAGAAATACTCTTTCAGCGCGAAAAAAGACAGCAGCATCACCGCCAGCAGCGACACGACCGGATTAAACAGGGTGGCCAGGCAAAGAATCAGCCACATGCCCCACCAGGTCCGCAGGCGCTGGCGAAAAGCCGAGTACTCCTTGCCGGGATGCCTCCGGTCCAGTACGAAATAAATGGAATGAATAGCCGTCAAGGCCACGAAAATCACGATCATCGTCCATTGCAGGTTGTTTATCATGCCAATCCCAACTTCCACAGGAGGTAGATTCCGCCAAAGGAATCATATGTTATTATGGAGGAATAGTCCACAAATGATAAGGGGAAATTTCGTCGATGTCAGCGGATCGCTCGGTGTTTATTTTGCTTACGAATACGGGGACGCTTTTCACCAAAATGATCAAGGGCTACACGGGAGCGCCTTACAATCATGCCTCGATTTCCTTCGACCGGGAGCTTTCGGAGCTGTACAGCTTCGGGCGGAAAAACCCGAATAACCCGCTCAACGGCGGCTTCGTGAAAGAGGATATCCAAACCGGCACGTTCAGCAAATATCCGAATACAACCTGCGTCATTTACGAGCTGAAGGTTACTCTGCGCGAGGTGGAGAAAATGGAGCGCGTGCTCCAGCTGTTCATCCGCAAGCGGCAAAAATATTTGTACAACATCCTCGGCATCATCGGCATCGCGCTCAAAGAGCCGGTAGAGTTCAGCAACTCGTATTTCTGCTCGCAGTTCGTCGCGGAAATCCTCGAGCGGTCGGGGATCAAGCTGTGGAACAAGCTGCCCGCGCTGGTGACGCCGGACGATTTCCGCCAGTGCGACCGCCTGCGATTGGTCTATGAGGGGAAGCTGAGCGAATACGAGCCTGGTTTTTGAAAGCCTCTTTCCATTTAGGAAAGGGGCTTTGCTAGGTTGGAGGGCCGGGAAAGCCCTGTAAAAATTTATTGACGCAACTCTGCTAGGATATTACAATCATCGACATGAACGGTCATGTTTTAACTACAAGCTGAAATTTACCTGCCCATTATCAAAGGAGACGTGGAAAGTATTCGTTACAAAGTCAATATCGTCTTGAAGAACATCGCCGTTCTTTTGCTATATGCGAGCTTCCTCTTCATTGAAAGTAGATTCTTTGCGGATATTCCCTATTCGATTCAGTTGCTCTTATGCGTCATCATGATTGTTCTTACCTATTTTGTCGCCTCGCCTGTATGGATGAAATCGTTCCCCAGAAAACGAAAATTTACGCTCTATCTGATGCTTAGCATCGTTTTGATTCTGAGCTACGCGTGGGATCTATTGAGAACGATAAATTCGGCCAATGTTTTTAGCATCGAGATTTTTATGGTTCCGATCGTATTGGCATTATTTTTCTTTTCCTTAAAGGAATCGATCATCGTTTTGATGACCTGCGTGCTCGCCAGCGCCATAAACGTGCTTGTTAATGTGGATAAGATTAAGATGGACGCGGTTTTCTCGGGCTTGCTGCAGGTCGGAATATGCGTCCTGATCATACTTGTTATGGATCGCGCCTTAAAAGTAAGATCACTGCTCTTAAACAAACAGAACATTTTGGTGGAAAATTCGCGCGCCTTGATCATCGGCATTGATCGCAATGGCAGGATTGACCTGTGCAATCCGGCGATGTGCCGAGCGCTGAACATGAAACAGTATGAAGTCGTGGATTATTTTTTTTGGGAAGTCGCCTCCCGCGATATCAACAAAGATTTGGATCATGTCTTTCAACTGCTTGCCCAGCGCAAAAAAATCAATCAGCTTGAAATGGAACTCACGGACAGACACCTCACTTCCACTTTTTTGACGGACACTTATCCGGTTGACGACGATGGTCTGGCCAGCGGGCTTATCGTCGTGATGAATGACATCACTGATAGGAAAATCGCGGAGAAGAAGCTCTATGAACTATCCGTGACGGACGACTTGACGGAGCTATCCAACCGGAGACATTTTGAGAAACGGCTCGATGAGGAAATCGCCAGATCCAACCGGTACGGTCACCCCCTTTCTTTAATGCTGATCGATCTGGACCATTTTAAACAGATTAATGATACCTACGGCCATCCTTTCGGGGATCTTGTTCTGACCACTGTAGCTAACCAATTAAAGCAGCATGTTAGGGATACGGATTTGGTGGCCCGGTGGGGCGGAGAAGAATTCGCCATTCTGATGGCCGAAACCGATTCGTGGGAAGCCAAGAATATTGGGGAAAGATTGCTGGAAACGATAGAAGCGACCTCGATACCGGTTATGGAGGGGGACGTGGATAGCGAGTTCGTGCATGTGACATTTTCGGCGGGGATCACCACCAGAACGTCCGATATGATCAAAGAACAAATCATCGAATCGGTGGACGCGGCCTTATATGCATCCAAAAACAAGGGCCGGAACCAAGTCACCCTCGGATAGCGGGAAGTGGAGGGCGAAAGGGCACAAATAGGGCCAATAAGGCCCTTATTTGTTGCCATAGCTACGCAGGTCATTTCTCCGCGATAAACACGCCGTAGGCTAGATGCTCGCGGTACCGCTGCAGGAAGGCTTCGTTTTCTCCGAAAAAAGCCGCGACGGCCGGGTTCTGCAGCGCCTCCAGGTCGATGAACCGGTAGGGGTCCCAGCCATTGTTCCAGGCAAACGGCGTTGTCTCGGCACTGGCATTGGCGTCAGCGGAGGCAGCTTCGGCGTGTCCGCCGCCCGCCGCCTCTCCGGTTTCCTCGGCCGCCGGCTCCCACAGCCTGCCATGCCTGCAGCCGGCGGCCTGCAGCATCCGCAGCCATTCCTCTGCGCCGGGCAGAAACGCGTTGCCGTACAGCGCGCGCATCTCCTGCTCCAGCGCGGGATGGTCGCGCGTCCGGTACAGCTCGCGATCCCACACCTGCCCGCCTTTGCGCAGCACGCGGTGATATTCGCGGTACGCCTTGACCGGATCGGCGGCAAAGATCGTCACCGATTCGGCGAAGACGACGTCATAGGCGTCGGACATGAGCGGAATCGCGGCGACGTCCCCCTGGATCCAGTCGATCTGGAGCTGCTGCAGTTGCGCCCGCCGGGCCGCCTTTTCCAGCATGACGGAGCTTTGGTCCATGGCCGTGACGCGAGCCCCCTTTTGCGCCAGCAGGCAGGCCGTCCTTCCCGTCCCGCACCCGACCTCCAGGATGCGCAGCCCCGGCTGAATGCCGATGTGTTCGACGAATTCCGCAGTCGCCGCAAATCCCCCGGGATGCGCCGAGCCCTCCCCGACGGCGGCGATGATTTCATGATAGTTCATTCCCTCCATAAGCCTCCTTCATGAGCCTGATGCACACCTCTCAACAGCAGAATATGCCGCAGCGCCCCCGGCGCGCTTAAGATAGGCTTTCACCCCGAGGGGGCGGATTCGGACATGGCCTGAACGCGCCGGCTTTATTTTTTCAATGGCGGGACACTTGCCCTTATCCGATAAGCGCCCGCCCGAATAGGATGAATGTGAGCATTCGAGAGGGGAGGCACGAATCCATTGCAACAGATCTATCCGGTTTGTGAAGAATCCTGCAAGCCGCACATCGGCAAAACGGTATGCGCCGTACTTCAGGACGGCAGATATTATGTAGGTACGATTACGGGCGTCAGCGACAAAGGCGTCGAGCTGAACGGGGGATACGCCTCGGACGCGAACGTTCTCTCCACCCAACCCGCCAAAGCGAAAAAGCAACTGCAGCACATGAAGTCGAAAACTAAAGCGCAAGCCAAGACCAAGGCGTTCGGTTATGGCCCGGGTTACCCGGGTCCGGGATACGGCTACGGTTACGATTATGGCCTGGGGCTGGACTGGGCGGCGATCGCTTTATTGTTCCTCATCCCGTTCTTGTTCATCTAAGAAGCTCGACGACGCCGGGTGGCATCGAGAGTCGATTTCGCGTCCGCGAAATTCGGCTCTTTTTTGTGCGCGAAATTGAAGTAAACGCCTCCAAGATTTTGATTCCCGTTGTATAATGGACTTGTAGACAAGTAGACAAGATTATTCGGAAAAGAGGTATGACCATGTTCAGAGCAACGGAGGATCAGGAATTCTACGAGCTGCTGAGTCCCACGATCCTGCCCAAGGCTTCGGGATTCCTGTGGAACGAAACGATGATGATTCACATGAACTGCCGCGGCTATGCGGTGGCCCAGTTCATGCAGCCGGAACCGGCGAAATATTCGCATGCGCCGAACCTGGAAGCGAAGACGTTCATGCAGCCGGAACAACCGTATTATGCGCACCATCCGGGCCGCTTCGTATTCGTGAAGGACGAGGAGAACGGCCGGGTGTTCTCTGCGCCGTACGAACCTGTCCGGGTGCAGGCCGACAGCTACGCTTTTGCGCAAGGAAAGAGCAGCATCGTCTGGAAAGTGGAGCATCAAGGCGTTTTGGTGGAAATGAGCTTGCGGTTGCCCAAAGAAGATCCGCTGGAGCTCTGGCGCGTGAAGGTCGCGAATACCTCGCAAACCGCCAGAAAACTGAGCGTATATCCTTATTTTACGGTCGGCTACATGTCCTGGATGAACCAGTCGGGCGAATACCGCGAGGACCTGCAGTCCATCGTCTGCTCCTCGATCACGCCTTACCAGAAATATCAGGATTACGATAAAATCAAACATTTTCGCGACAAAACCTTCCTGATCGCCGAGCATCCGCCGGCCTCCTGGGAAGTGAACCAGGAGGCGTTCGAGGGGGAAGGCGGCATCGCGATGCCGTCGGCGTTCGGACAGGACGAGTTGTCCAAGGGGGATGCGCGGTACGAGACGCCGGTCGCGGCGATGCAGTACCGCTTGACGCTGGCCCCGGGCGAGGAGCGGGAGTATCGCTTTGTATTCGGCCCGGCCCGGGACGAACGGGAGATCGCGCAGATCCGCGAGGACTACTTCCTGCGCCGGAACGCGAACGGCGAGGACGGCTTCGCAGCGGCCGAACGCGAATACGACCAATACATCCGGGAAGGCCGCGGCTGCCTTCGGATCAGCACACCGGACAAGGATTTGGACAACTTCGTCAATCAATGGCTCCCGCGGCAAATCTATTATCACGGCCAGACGAACCGACTGACCACCGACGCGCAAACCCGCAACTATTTGCAGGACCACATGGGGATGAGCTTCATTAAACCGCAGGTGGCGCGGGAGGCGTTCCTGACCGCGGCCAGCCAGCAAAAAGCGAACGGGTCCATGCCGGACGGCATCGTCCTGCATCCGGACGCCGAGCTGAAGTACATCAACCAGGTGCCGCACACCGATCACTGCGTCTGGCTGCCGATCTGCCTGAGCACGTATCTGGACGAAACGGGCGATTACGCGATTCTGGAGGAGCGGGTTCCATACGCCGACGGCGGGGAAGCCGAGCCGGTGCACGCCCACGTCGACCGGGCGATGCGCTGGCTGATGAACGATCGCGACGAACGGGGACTCAACTACATCAACCAAGGCGACTGGTGCGATCCGATGAACATGGTCGGCTACAAAGGCAAAGGTGTGTCCGGTTGGCTGACGATCGCCACGGCCTACGCGTTCCGGGTATGGGCGGACGTTTGCGAGGGCAGCGGCCGGCCGGAGCAGGCGCGGGAGTACCGCGCCGCCGCCGAGGAAACCAACGAAGTCGTCAACCGTTATTTATGGGACGGCGAGTGGTATGCCCGGGGCATCACCGACGATAACGTGGCGTTCGGGATCAGCACCGACAAGGAAGGACGGATTTTCATCAACCCGCAGGGCTGGTCGCTGCTGAGCGGCGCGGCCGATGCGGAGAAACGGGAGAAGCTGATGCGGGCGGTCCGCGAGCAGTTGGAAACGCCGTACGGCGTGGAGAAGCTCGCCCCTTCGTACACGGCGATGCGGGAGGACGTCGGCCGGGTAACCCAGAAGCATCCGGGCTCGGCGGAGAACGGCGCGGTTTACAATCACGCCGCGGCCTTCTATATCTACGCGCTGTATGCGGTAGGCGAGCGGGACGACGCGTTCCGGCTGCTGCGCAAAATGCTGCCCGGCCCCGACCGGGACGATATCGTGCAGCGGGGCCAATTGCCCGTGTTCATCCCGAACTATTACCGCGGGGCGTACCGGCAATTCCCGCGCACGGCGGGGCGCTCCAGCCACTTGTTCAACACGGGAACGGTGCCGTGGGTATATCGCTGCCTGATCGACGGGTTGTTCGGCGTGCAGGGCACGAAGGACGGCATCCGCATCAACCCGCAGCTGCCGGCCGATTGGCGCGAGGCCGCGGTATCCCGGGATTTCCGGGGGGCCAAGCTGGAGGTCGAGATGAAGCGGGAGGCCGGCGTGAACCGCACGGAGGTTTACGTGGACGGCGAGCCGGTGGAGGGCGGCATTCTGCGGAACGTGCAGCCGGGCCGGGAATACCGCGTGCTGGTGAAGCTGCCGGTGGAAGGGTAAGCGGACGTCCGGAGCTCAAGCAGACAGAAAGCGCAAGCGGGAGGGGATTCCCTCGCGGCTTGCGCTTTCTTTGCGTCGGCCCGGCCCGGGCTTACGCCTCCGTGCTGAACGGCGCGGCCGGCAGCCCTTCCCGATTGTACAAATTCGCGCCGGCGGGGTTGTTGCTCCAGGCATAGCGGACCTGGACCGGCCGCTTGATTTGCCCGTGCTTCACGACGACGGTATCCCCGTCAATGGCGGCATCGGCCTGGAGGAATGCGCCGTCCTCCCCGCAGACGGCAAATCCCCGAAGCGGCTCCCCGCCGCGCGTGGCCAGCCCGCTGCCGGCGTGGTCGAAATGCAGGCGGAGCGCCTCTTCCAGGCGTTCCAGCCACGCGAACAGCGGGCCGCTGCAGACCAGCTCCTCCTCGCCGTAGGCGAGCCGGCGGGCGCACAAGGCCAGCCGCTGTCCGAGCGTTTGTTTGTCCTGCGGATGCAGGTCGTTGTGTTCGCCGATATCGATGGCGACGGCCATGGCGGTGTTGGGGACGCCCAGTCCCTTACGCTGCTCCTCCCGGAGCTCCGCCCAGTTCGTCTTACGCTCGTCCTCCGGTCCGAAATTGGCCAACTGCACCGCAATCACCGGGAAATCGCCGATGTCCCAGGTATCGCGCCAGTCCTTGACCATCGCCCGGAACAAATTGGCGTACCCGGCGGGACGGCCCGTGTTGGACTCGCCCTGATACCATAAAACACCGGTGATCGGAACCTGCCGCAAGGGGGAAATCATGCCGTTGTAATTGCCCGCCGGCATGTAGTGGAAGAAGGTTTGCGCGTCCAGCGCTTCCGTCGCCGCGCCCACCCGGTACTTCCATATGCCGCGCAGGTCCAGCTCTTGCCCGCCGGCCTTCAGCTTATAGGGCATGTCCCGGACGAACGCCCCGGTGTTATGCGTCGTGATCACCCGGACGGCGAGGGTATTTCTCCCTGGCTTCAACACGCCTTGAGGCACGGTGTAGCGTCTCGGCGGGTACATATACCCCGTATTCCCGACGAGAACCCCGTTGACGTAGGCGTCGTCCGCATCCACGATCGTGCCGAGCTGCAGCTGCGCTTCGCCTGCGGCCATCGCCGCCGGGACGTCGATCTCCCTGCGGAACCAGACGGCGCCTCGAACGGCCTCCAGCTCGCTGCCTTCCCAAGAGCCCGGAAGCGCGAAGTCGTTCCAGCCGGTCGTCTCCCACGCTGCCCGATGCCAGCCTTCCCTTAGTCCGGCGTCCGCTTCGTTTAAGCGGGCCTGCCAACGCCGATTCCGCTCCTCGTCCCTTTGATTGGTAGCGATTACATATTCGTCGTCCTTGCATTGTTCCAGCGCGGCCTCGTATCCGCCGATGTCCCGCAACGTCCGCTCCGTCATCCAGGCCTCGATGGGGGTGCCGCCTACCGCCGTCTGAATCAAGCCGACCGGTACCCCGTAACGCTCATGGATCTCCTTGGCAAAAAAGAACCCCGCCGCGCTAAAGCCCAGCACCTCCTCCGGAGTGGCCGGGACCCATCGGCCGCCGGCCAGGTCCGTTTGCGGCGCATGAAAATCGTAGGCCTGCGGCACCGCGAACTGGCGGATCATCGGCAGGTTGACGCGGCGGACCTCCTCCGCCAGCAAATCCAGCGTCCGCCGGACCGGCAGCTCCATATTGGACTGGCCGGCGAGCACCCATACATCGCCGACCAGAATATCGCGGATCACGAGTTCCTCTTCCCCGGACGCAAGGATCATCTCATCGGGCCCGCCCGGTGCCAAATCCTCCAGAATCACTTTCCAGGCTCCATCGGCATCGGCCTTGCCCGAATAAGTTATCCCGCGGAACGAAACCTGCACCGTCCGGGAAGCATCGGTATGCCCCCCAATGGTCACTTTGGCCCGTCTTTGCAGTACCATGCCGTCGCTTAAGATGCCGGATCGTTTCATGGACGTTCATCCTTTCCGAAGTGTCTTTCCCATTCATCATATCTATGGGGCGTCCGGCAGGACTAGTCTTCTTTCAAAGCCGTTGGCTTCAAAATTTTACATGTTGCCCCTGTATTTCATCCAAACCGCACGGCTCCGTCATAAGCATTCTCAGTTCGACGGTGCTGAATTTGCGGATCGATTTTACGAAATACGAGCCATCCTATTTAACCTACAAAAGCCTGATTCTCATCAGCGATCATGTCGTCCGGTATGGCGCCGTCGGCACGCTGGTCGTAGGGTTCGTCTACGGATTTTTTACGAACTGGGGATTTTTCAAGCATCGGTGGGTCGGCGTGTAATTCGCGTTGTATCTCGTGCAGACGGTCATCGGTATCTTTGTGGTGGATAAGCTGATGGTGGCCAATATGGAGTTGCTGGAGACGGAGGGGGCGCTGGCCTTGAGCGATCCGGCGTTTCTGCAAAACCACGCGGTAAGGCTAGCTTTCGTCTGGTTTCAGGTCGCGGTCACCGTTTTTATCGTGATCATTTCCGTATGGAAGCCTTGGAAAAAGAAAAAAGCCTGACGGAAAAGGCACCTTGAAGAAGGTGCCTTTTCATAGATTCGGATGACTGGCTGTCCGGACGCTTTGCACGATTATCCCGTTTGATCAGATCATGGAGCAATGAAAGGGACAAACTCGGAGGAAGAACATATTTGGCGCAGATCTTATCTTAATCCCTAACCCTACCCCCTGCTCCTAGCTCCCTTAACAAAGGGGATAATCGTGCAAAGGAGCGTGAAGAGACAACAAGACACGAGATTTTGGTTTTGACTCGTTTTTATGCACATCGAGTATCTTGTCAGGTTTAATGCAACACTCCTGCACAAAAGGCCCTTATTCTTAAAACCCGAGCGGCAGGTACCTAATATCGCAAGAAATGCTTACTTTATCGTTAGCCCACATCGACCCGATCGATGTTCCGGAAGCTGAGGTAGGTGAGGAGGATGCCCAGCGCCGACAACGATAGCGGGATCGCGATGATCGAACTCAGGCTGACGCCGAAGTTGTTGGAGCACACCAGCGCCACAATGAGAATCGAGGAGACGATCGTGGTGGACACCGATTTCTTGCGCAGCCCGAAAGCCAGCGGCAGCAGGCTCATGCCGGCGGCTCCGAGGGCCTGCAGCAGCACGTTGAGGCCATGGCGGGCCAGCAGCTCCGCTTCCAGGGGTTCGGTCACGTAACCGACCGCGGAATTCAACGCCAGGAAGACGGCGTCGACGAATAGGTTGGCGAGGATCACGTTCGCCAAGGTCCAGGCGAAGACCATCGACAGCTTGGCGAAGATCAGCCGTTTGCGGTTGACCGGATAGGCAAACAGCAGGGCGATCGTCTTGTCCTTGAACTCGCCGATGATCAGCTTCGAGATCAGGACCGCGGCGTAGACGATAAATACGACGCGCACGAGCGTATCGATGAGGGTGAACATCTCCGCATAACCGTGGAAGATATTGTCCTCGATCGCATCGACGAAATACATCGTCGCCATCAGGGCGGCCATGATCAGATATGCCGTCAGCGCCCCCCATACGTAACCGGAGAAACGGCCCTTCTTCAATTCCAGCCTAATGAGATGCAGCATGCGACTCGCCTCCTTTGAGCATATCGAAGAAATATTCCTCCAGGCTATGATGCCTGCGGTTGATCGATTGAATCGGCACGTCGTTGGCGATAAGCCCTTTGGCCAGCGCCTCTTGGGATAACTTCGTTTCATAGATGCGGATGAGGTTGTCGCCCATTTGCTTGAAGTTCTCCACTCGCAGCACGTCCGCCAGGACAAAGGCCGCCTTGCGGACGTCCGAAGTCGCGATTTCCACGTATTCGGTGGTGGAGGCATGCACGCTTTCCATTGAGACTTCGCGGAGCAATCGTCCGCCGTCGATCACGCCGATCGTGTCGGCCACTTGCTCGACTTCCGAGAGCAAATGGCTGGAGATCAGCAGCGCGACCCCCCATTCGTCGCGCAGCCGGCGAAATAATTGGCGCATGGCCTGGATGCCTTCCGGATCGAGGCCGTTGATCGGTTCGTCCAGCAGCAGCAGCTCCGGCCGGGTCGAGATGGCCCGCGCGATCCCCAGCCGCTGCTTCATTCCCAGGGAGAACTGTTTGACCGGCTTGTCATGGGTGCCTGCCAGCTGCACCATCTCCAGCGCCTCGCGGATCGCGCCCTTCTTGTAATAACCCATATACTCGGCATGCAGCTCCAGATTTTGCTCAGCCGTCAGCTTCTCGTAAAACACAGGCGTTTCGATCAAATGTCCGATGCGCTTCAGGTGCTCCGTGGCACCCGGCGTCAGCTTTTCCCCGAACAGCTCGATTTCGCCGCCGGTTGGCATGGCCAGCCCCAGCAGCATCTTCATAACTGTCGATTTCCCGGCCCCGTTAGGCCCGAGAAACCCGTAAATTTCGCCGCGCCGTACGCTCATATTCACGCCGGCCACCACTTCCGCCGCTCCGTAGTTTTTGGTAAGCTGGCGCGTCCTTACGATTTCTTTCATGGTGTCACTCCCCTTGTTTTCATCTACACTTATCGTAACGGGGGAAACTCTCTTTTCTATGTCGGAGATCTTACTTATTTCTTACTTTGGACCGCGCCTTCGCATCAAGGCCGTTCCGAGCGGGGGAGGGTGACGGTAAAGCAGGTGCGGATGCCCGGCGTGCTCTCCAGCCCGAGGGTGCCCCCCAATCGTTCCGTGAGCCGCTTGGCGATGGTCAGGCCCAGCCCGCTGCCCTGCATATTCCGGTTGCGCGAGTCCTCCATAGTATACATCCGCTCGAACACCCGGGTTTGTTCCGTACGCGAAATGCCGCGGCCCCGATCGGTCACCCGGAGGTGCACGTCCTTCTCCGACAGCTGGAGCGACAAGCCCAGATAGCGGCCTTCCGCCCCGTAACGCATCGCGTTGGACAGCAGGTTGTCCAGGATGCGGGTTAAAGCTTCTTCGTTGGCATACACCCACGCCGGGTGCTCGGGCAGGCCGATGTCGACCTGGAAGCCTCGCTCGGAGAGAAGGTCGAAATAAGCCAGGATACGCTGCCGGCTTAGTTCCCCCGCATCGATCACCGACAGGGGGAGGTCCAAATCATCCGCTTCGAGCCTCGCCAAATCGAAAAAGGTGTTAATCAGCTCATGCACCTGAACGGTCTTCTTATGAATTTCCCCAAGCATGCGCCGGCGTTCCTCCGCCGGCAGGTCGGCCTGCTGCGAGAGCATCTCGGCATAGCCCATAATGACGGTGAGCGGCGTCTTCAAATCATGCGAGACATTCGATAACATCATGCGCATCGCCCGTTCCGTACCGGCGTAGTCCGCAGCCGATTGGCCGGCTCGGTCAAGCAGGGCATTGATCGCCTGCAGCAGCTCCCGCAGCTCGGGAAGGGGCGTATGGGTAAGGATGCGTTCCCGCGACAGGGGATGACGGATATCGGTCAGAGGCTCGAGCTTCTTGTTGATATAAGCCAACTCCCTGCGAAGAGCGCGGTTTGTCCTGCGTTCATGTATGTACAGCATCGCCAGGACGGCGATAGGGACCAACAGCAACCACCCGAACCCGGGCATTTACCGTTCCCCCAGCCGATAACCGATGCCCCACAGCGTACGGATATAACGGGGATTGGACGGATCGTCCTCAATCTTCTCGCGCAGCCGTCTCATATGTACGTTAATGACGTTGTCGTCGTTATAATATTCCTCATTCCAAATTTGCTGGTAGAGCATCGCCTTCGTATATACCCGGGTCGGATGCTGAAGGAACAGCTTCAGGATCTGAAATTCCTTCGGCGTCAGCAAAATCTCCTTGTCCCGTTTGGTCACTGTAAAATTATCGGGGTCGACCGTCATTTCGCCGATGGACAGCAGCTGCGAGGCGGGTTCCTGACCGGCCCCGCCCCGATTCGAGTATAACGTGGCCCGGCGGATGGAGGCCTGTACGCGCGCCGCCAGCTCCATCAGCGAGAAAGGTTTGGCGATGTAATCGTCGGCACCGATCCGCAGCCCCAGCGCTTTGTCAACCTCGCTGTCCTTGGCGGACAGGATCAGGATCGGGACGCTGCTCTCTTTGCGAATATGCTCCAAAATCTCCAGCCCGCTTCGTTTAGGCAGCATCAGATCCAGCAACACTAAATCGTAGCTCTCCGACGCGAATTGCCGAAGCGCGTGCTCGCCGTCATGGACCACGGTGATGCCATAGCCCTCTTTAGCCAAGTAATCCTTGACCATCGTGCTGATGGCGGGGTCGTCTTCGATCATTAACAGATTGCCCTCCATGACTTCGCCTCTTCCCGGTGGAATTTATCCCTATTCTAAGCCAGGGCGTTCTTTTCTACAAGAAATGAGCGCATGCGCGGCACCTGCTGAAATAACGTAGCATAGCGGACGGCCCTTGGGTTGGGGGAAAACTGTACGAGTTGGCCATTTGAAGAATGCAGGCGAACATATAAGGAAAAAAATGGCACTACTTCGGCAGGCGTTTGAAGCATTCGCGGATGACGGCCGTCGCGCTTCTATACATATACGTAAAAAATCTCCATCCTCCCTCTTTTCAGTAAGGAATTAGCGAGTTTTCCGGATTTAATTGACCGGACAGGCGTAAAATGCTACAATTTTTTTAAAAATTTACGTAAATTCCAGGTGAGGTGTAAAAATTGGCAACAATTAAAGAGATAGCCAAAGAAGCCGATGTCTCGATAGCTACGGTATCCCATGTCATTAATAAGACCCGTTATGTTAGTCCGGAACTGGTAGAGAGAGTGGAAGCCGTCATCAAGCGATTGGGCTACGACAAAAAAACTGCGATCACCGACGGTAAATTCAAAATCGGCAAGAAATCGGAGATCGCTTTAATTTTACCGGGCTTGTGGGGGACGCTGTATTCGCAATTGGCTTCCGCCATTTCGTCCTGTTTGACGGAGCAAGGCTATAACCTGACGGTGTATCTCCACCATGACGATATTACTCAGGAGAAGAATATTATTACCAATATCCTGAACAACAAGCGGATCGCGGGGCTCATTATCGTACCGGCCAGCACCGAGGCGAAGCCGTTCCAGAAGCTGGTGCAGCAGCAAATCCCCTTTTTGTTCCTGGACCGCAAGGTGAATCTCAAGGGTGTCGACAAAGTGCTGTCGGACAGCAAGGAAGGCATATACAGAGGATGCGTTCATCTATTGAAATCCGGACATGAGGAAATTGCCCTGATCATCGAGAAAGGCGACTTTTCCAGCATTGAGGATCGACTGGAGGGTTACCGTGAAGCGTTGAGCTCTTATAAAATCCCTTTCCGCAACGACCTTCTGATCGAAGTCGATCAGAACCGGCTGGAGGATTTCGAAAAAGGAATCAGGGAAGTCCGGGTCAACCACAAAAATCCGACCTTTGTGGCCAGCGGCAACCGGATCACACTCAATCTGCTCAAGGTTTTGAACAAGCTGGGGCTGGAGTGGCCGGCCGACGTTTCGGTCATTGGCTTTGGCGACGAGGAATGGTCGGAAATTATCAATCCGCCGTTGACCATGCTGAAGCAGGATACGAAGGAGATGGCTTTGCAAGCGGTCTCGTTGCTGCTGAACAAGCTCGATCCCGGTCCGGGGGAAGCCCGGGAAATCAAGGTTCAGATGGAGTTTTCCATTCAGAAGTCGACCCAGGTGATCGGCAAGGGGCCGTTTGGCGAGAAGCCGGTTTCGCCCGAGGGATTGACGCTGTCCAAGGAAGAGGCCGAAAAACTGACCGGCGGCTCCTATAAAGTCGGCATTTCCTTTCATTACGGCGGCACGGCCTGGACGAGGTTGTACGAAAACGGAATCCGCCATATTTTGGACAAGTACGGCATATCCATTATTTCCATTAGTAATGCCAATTTCGACCCCAATCTACAGGTTACGCAGTTGGAAGGCTTGCGGATGCAAAAGCCGGACGCGATTATCGCTATTCCGGTCGACGATGAGCTGACCGCGAAGAAGTTCCAGAGCATCTCGGCGGAAACGAAGCTGATTTTTATGAGCAATGTGCCGGAGGGCATGACTAAAGACCAATACTCCTGCTGCGTCTCGGTCAATGAACGGGAGAACGGCCAAAATACGGCGCTCCTGCTTGGCAATTATTTTAAAAACGAACAGAACGTAAAGATCGGGTTCATCGGGCACGGCGCCCCGTTTTACGGGACGCATTTAAGGGATGCCGTGGCGAACGACACGATCCGCAGCAATTTTCGCAATATTGAAATCGTCGACGAGCAATATTTTTACCAGATCGAGAAAACGTATGAAGTATGCAAGAAAATGATTAGGGACCATCCGGAAATCCAAGGGCTCTATATCTCATGGGACGGCCCGGCGCTGGAGGCGATCAAGGCGCTTAAGGAGCTGAAGCGGGAGGATGTGGCCATCTTTACCTTCGATTTGGACACCGAGATCGCCACGTATTTGGCCAAAGAAGAGATGGTTAAAGGCCTGTCCTCGCAAAGACCTTACGAGCAAGGTATTGCGGTAGGTTTGGCGACCGCCAAGGCGCTGCTGGGACGCGACCGGCATAAGTATATCGGGGTACAGCCCTATGTCGTGGAATCGAAAAATCTGCTGAAAGCCTGGAAAAATATTATTTTAGAGCCAGCTCCTACGGAAATCGAAGAACTAATTTTGAAAAAAATTACGTAAATAATAAAAAAAATATTAAGTTTAGTTAAATAACAAATAAAATGTTTGACACAACACTGGCCATATGATACATTTTACGTAAAGAAATTGGAAACGGTTTATTGTGCAGTGCAAACTGTGCACACAGTGAACAAACCGTGGACGTTCTTTCAGCACAAATTCACCTTGGGGGGCTGGTTTATTGTGAACAAACATTTTTTTAAGCTTGCTTTGATAGCGCTTACCGTATTGGCGCTTGCGGCCTGCAGCAACGGAAAAGGCACGGAAGCAGCGAATCCGGCAGGGAACGGAGATAAGGGCGGCGACGAGACTTACAGCTTTGCATTTTTAACGAATACCCAGAATAACACGTTCCAAACGGCCATGAACGAAACCTACGAACGATTGGCCAAGGAAAAAGGCTACAAATATACGATGCTGGACCCGGATTATGATTTGAACAAACAGATCAATCAAATGTCGGACGCCGCCAACCAGGGCTTTGATGCCGTGTTCGTCATCCCGGTCGACTCCGCGGGAATCCGCCAGGGCCTAGAAGCGATGAGTGACCGCAATATCCCGGTATTCAACGTCGATACAGCCGTCATTAAAGAAGATAGAGACCTGGTGAAGAGCATCGTCGCCACCGACGCCTTCATGGCTGGTAAACTGATGGGCCAACAAATGGTTAATGATTATCCGGATGGTGCGAAAATCGCGATTTTGGATTTTCCTTCCAATGAAAGCTGTGTTCAGCGGGTAAAAGGCTTCATGGAAGGCCTTGGCTCCCAAGTTTCAAAATTTGAGATTGTGGCCCAGCAGGACGGCAAGGCCGCCTTGGATGCCTCGATGCCGATTGCCGAAGACATCATCCAGGCGAATGCCGATATCGACGCTTTCTTTGCGATCAACGACCCATCCGCTTTGGGTGTGGCGGCGGCGATTAAGGCCAGCGGCAGAACCGACATCGGCGTGTATTCCATCGACGCTTCCCCGGACGGCAAGGAGGCCTTGCTTGACGGCTCGTTCACGGCGGTCTCGGCTCAGGTGCCGATTCAAATCGCCGAGACTTCCTTCAGTATGGCGGTCGATCATTTGGAAGGCGAAGCGGTAAGCAAGGAAGTTCTGTTGCCTTCTCATATCGTCACGAAGGAAATGGCGAAAGAAACCGCCGGCAAGTGGCAATAAGCGCCTTATTTAGAATGCAAGCGTTCCTTGCATTCTAAATTTTTTTTAAGATAATACGCTACGGAGGTGAACAACCTTGGCAGACAATCTGCTAGAGATGCATGGAATCGCCAAAAGCTTCGGGGGAACCCACGCGTTAAAAGGGATCGACTTCGAACTGAAAGCCGGCGAGATTCACGCCTTGTTGGGAGAAAACGGCGCCGGCAAATCGACGTTGATCAAAATCCTGGGCGGAATCCATAAACCGGACCGGGGGCAGATCTTTATCGGCGGCGAGGCCGCTAATATCGATAGCGTCCAAAGCGCTCGGGCTTACGGGATCGGCATTATTCATCAGGAAATCGTCCTTGTGCCATATCTGAGCGTGGCCGAAAATATTTTCCTGGGCCGCGAGCCGGTCAATAAATGGGGGTTCAAGGACGAGAAGATGATGCGGGACCAGGCCAAACGCATGATCGAGCAGCTCGGGCTGAGCATAGATGTCACTACACTGGTGGGCGAATTGACGGTTGCCCAGCAGCAGCTTATTGAAATCGTAAAGGCGATTTCTTTCAATGTGAAGATTCTGGTGATGGATGAACCGACTTCCTCGCTGTCCGATGAGGAGGTAAGCCGCCTGTTTGTCACGATGAAGAAGCTGCGGCAGCAAAACGTCGGCATTATTTATATCTCGCACCGGCTGGAGGAGTTGTTCAAAATGGCAGACCGCATCACGGTTATTCGGGACGGCAGCTATGTCGGAACGAAGCGGACCTCCGAGACCAACACGGAGGACTTGGTTGCGATGATGGTCGGCCGGGAGCTGGAAAGCTTCTATACCCGCACCTATTCCGTACAGGATGAGGAAGTGCTGAAGGTGGAGGGATTGTCCAGAGATAAAGTATTCGAAGACATTTCCTTCCGGGTGCGCAAAGGCGAGATTCTCGGTTTTTCCGGCCTGGTGGGGGCGGGCAGAAGCGAGCTGATGCAGACGATTTTCGGAGCATACAGGCATAACCGGGGACGGATTTATCTGAACGACGAAGAGGTAAGCTTCAAAAATTGTCGCCAGGCCATCGACAAGGGGATCGCCATGGTGCCTGAAGACCGTAAGGACCAGGGACTGGTCCTCGATAACTCGGTCGGCTTTAATATCACGTTAACCAATCTGGATCAATTGATGAGCAACCGGTTTCTGGTCAGCGAGAAAAAGCGAAGCCGGCAGATCGGCCAATACGTAAACGACCTGAACATTAAGACCGCCTCGCCGGACATCGAGGTGTCCAGTTTATCGGGTGGCAACCAGCAAAAGGTGGTCATTGCCAAATGGTTGGCAACCAAGCCGCAGCTTCTGATTCTTGATGAGCCTACCCGCGGGGTCGACGTCGGCGCCAAATCGGAGATCTATTCGATCATCAACCGGTTGGCAGGTGAGGGGCTGGCGATTATTATGGTCTCCTCCGATCTCCCGGAAATTATCAATATGTGCGACTCAGTATGCGTTATGCGGAGCGGCAAGCTAGCGGCGCAACTAAGCCGGGAGGAGCTATCCCAGGAGAACATTATGCGCTATGCGACAGGAGGATAAGAAACCGATGAGAACAAAAAATAGCGCTGTAACAGCGATGCTCAGAAATAATATAGGCATTATATTCGTATTATTGATTTTATGCGTGATTTTATCTATTGTGTCGCCGGTCTTCCTGACGACGGATAATTTGATTACCGTGCTGCGCCAGGTATCCAATAACGTCTTTCTTGCACTCGGCATGACGCTGGTCATGATTCTCGGCGGCATCGACCTCTCCGTGGGCGCCATTGTAGCCGTCTCCGGAACCTTGACCGTCGGTTTTATGGTGAATAACGGCATCCCAATGCCTGTGGCGATTGTGCTGGGCATGTCGATAGGCACGCTGCTCGGATTTTTTAATGGGGTCATCATCACTCAATTTAAATTGCCCGCTTTTATCGTGACCTTAGCGACCATGAACATTGCCCAAGGGATAGCTTATATCTACAGCGGCGGTCGGTCGGCCCGCATTACCAACGATGCCTATACCCAATTGGGGACGGGCAAGCTGTTCGGATTTCTGCCTCTGCCGGTTCTATATATGATCATCCTGATCGTGATCTTTATTGTGCTGTTGAACAAAACGAAATTCGGAACCAACATCTATGCGATCGGGGGCAATCGGGAAGCGGCCCGTCTCTCGGGCGTGCGGATCAAGAAGGTGGAGATTGCGGTGTATACGCTGGCCGGCCTGCTCTCCGCGCTGGCCGGTATCGTGCTCTCGGCGAGAATGTACTCGGGCCAGCCTTCGGTAGGCCAGGGCTACGAAATGGATGCCATCGCAGCCTGCGTGCTGGGCGGGGTATCCATGGCCGGCGGCCGGGGCCGCATCAGCGGAACGATCTTCGGCGTCATGATCATCGGCGTAGTGAGCAACGGCCTGAATTTGATGGGCGTCAGCTCATTTTGGCAGCTGCTGGTCAAAGGCCTGATCATTCTGATCGCCGTCCTGATCGATGCCCAGAAGGGCAAAAAACTCCCGTTCTCTTTAAAATTGAAATAACCCGCAGCTAATCAGCAGCGCTTAGCCCAACTTAGAATGAAGAGAGGTTATTACCTTGGATACGCGAGAACAAGCATTCAAATATAAATTTCAAATTATGCTGAACAATCCGGACCATCTACCGCGGACAAATGAACCGGTCATCACCAAGCTGAATTTCTCCGATTACCGGGTTCACCCGGGCAGCCTTGAGCTGCGCGACGATCAGGACCGTAAGGTCCCCTTTCAACTCGTCGATGTGATGCTTGACGGGGAATTTGTCCGGGAAGCGTCGATCGTCTACATCGTCAGCATGGATCGCCTGGTTGCCTCGTACTGGCTGTACGCCGGGGACGAATCCTTGGCCCGGTCCGATGAGTTTCAGGGCATTAGGCAGCTCGAAGTCGTGCAGGCGGACGGCTTCCGTAGACTGGATACCGGCTACTATATTCTGGAGCTGTGCTCCGGTACCGCCGATGGCACCTCTTATGGCAAATGGGGTATCCGGTATTTTGAAGCCAAGGAAGAGCGGAAAAATTTAATCAAGAACTATTCCAATGCGATCGGGGGATTTTACGGCCCCTTCTTCACCCCGAAGAACGGGCTGATCAACCCGCCGGAGCATACGAAGGTGGAGTACGTCATTGAGGCCGAAGGCCCGGTCTACTGCCGGTACCGCATGAATGGACAAGTGCCCGACGGCCTGGATGAAAATCTGAAAGGGAAGAAGTTTTCCGTGACCTGGGAGTTTTTCTACAATTCGCCCTGGTTCCGGAGAAAATACGAGGTCGACGATTTTTCCACCACGGTGGACGGCATTCCGGTCGTCAACAAAATTACCGTCGGGGACGAATTCGAGAGCGGGCAAGGCAACCGGGTGTTCACCTCCTTTGCTTCCTACGGGAGAACGTATTACCGGGAAGGCGATTTGTACGCCAATATTTTGTCCGAGGGGGTTCATCGGCTGCTTGCGGACGCCGACAAGCTGGGCAATGCCAAGCTGAAACAATATAGGGAGAGCATCGGGGACAATATCAACGAGGTATCCTGGGATTATTTCTGGCGAATCTTTTGTATCCGGGACGGGATTCTTACGCCGGATGAAATCAGGGAGCATATCGCCGAGATCATTCCCGAATCGCATCGGCAGGTGCATCGGGGCGAGCGGAACGAGAACGTCTTATTCCGGAAAACGGTGGATGTGAACGACGCTCCCGAGCAAACCATTTTCCCGATGAGCGCCAATAAAACCGCGGAGATTAACGACGAGACCAGCTATGCCATGGTGTGGTACACGAGCGAGGTGGTATCGCGCTATCAGATCGTTCAGCGGAACGATTCCGGCTGGGTCAACTGGGGAACGAACGGCGAGAACGAGCACCCCGAGCTGCCTACCGGCTCGACGATTTATTCGGCTTACGGCAAGTTCGGCGATTGGGAGAAGCAGGCGGACGCTATGGAGAAGAACATTGACTCCAAGCAGGGCCTGGCGCAAATGATTAACGATTAAAGCAAATCAAACGTTCAATCCATAAGGGATATTTTCAGGAAAGGGGTGGCTTGCTTGTATTTTGGGGCCATAGAAGCAGGGGGGACCAAATTTGTCTGTGCCGTCGGGAACGACGATTACGAGGTCGTCGAGAGAATCTCTTTTCCGACGACCGCGCCGGAGGAGACGCTGCGAAGAGCGTTTGCCTTCTTTGACCGGTTTGATCTGAAAGCGATCGGGATTGGCTCCTTCGGCCCCATCGACGTGACCCCCGGCTCCCGGACTTACGGCTATATTGGGAATACGCCCAAGCCGTTCTGGGGAAAATTCGATTTGCTCGGCAGCGTCCAAAGGAGATACGGCCTTCCGGCCGGCTGGTCTACGGACGTCAATATTGCGGCGTTAAGCGAGGCGGCCGTTGGCGCCGGTAAAGGTCTGGACAGCGTGCTGTATTTGACCGTGGGTACCGGTATCGGCGGCGGCGCTGTCATTCGGGGCCGGATATTGGAGGGATTCAGCCATCCGGAGATGGGGCATATCCGGATTCGCCGCCATCCTCTGGATTTCTTCGGGGGAGCCTGCCCTTACCACAGGGATTGCCTGGAGGGGATGGCCGCAGGCCCTTCGATCGAAGCCAGACTTCGCCAAAAGGGCGGCGAGATCGATCCCGACCATGAGGTGTGGGATTATCTGGCCGATTATTTGGCGCAAGCTTTGTACAATTATACGATGACGCTTCGTCCCGATATCATCGTGCTGGGTGGAGGGGTGATGAAAAGTCCGGCGCTGCTGCCGAAAGTCAAAGCCTTTTTGCCGGAGCTCATCGCAAGTTATGTGGAAATTCCGCCGGTCGATAAATATCTGGTCCATCCGCAGCTGGCCGACAACGCCGGCATTGTCGGCGGATTTATCCTGGCGGAGCAAGCGTTGGACGAACGGTAGACCTCATCGTGCACCGTGGAGCCTCACTGGATCGGTCACGGGATCCGCCTCAACTGATATGATTGCGTACGCAATAGTATGTTAATATGCATTTCTTGATTCTAGAGGGGATAACCGCATTGAGTAATTATGAAAAAATCTCCCAAGCGGCCAGGGAGCTTGCTTCGCGGCCGCCGGCCGACCAGATCGGCTACGAGGATATCCTGGGAGGGGAAGGTTTATCAAGAGCAGCATTGGCTGCGCCGCGATACTGATCCGCAATCGCTAACCCTCTATACACAAACCGTGCTTAACGAGATCATCCTGTCCTGGCTGCTTGCCCCAAGGGGCTGGAGCTGGAGAAATTCGCGCATGACGCGGCATTGCTGCTATGGGATGGGGTGTCGCCATAGGAAGCGCGGTTTAATCGTTACCCGGCTTCCCCGGTTTATCCGGTGGAAGCCAATTTTATGCCAATACCGTACCCGCAAATACGTTATTAATATAGATTGCATAATAGGAGTGACAGGCAGGCGATGTTCCATATTTTGTAGTTAGCGCTTCTTGCCCCCATCGAAGCGGTGGAGAAATTGTTCCCCAGAGAAACACCGACGGCAGAATTTTAAGAAAAACTTTATTTTTATCCCCATTTCTTCTTAAATAGTTCCCCTTATGCTAAAAAGGAAGAAAGGTTAGGAGGAAGCGCGCAATGAAGAAATGGTTTGTATGCCTGGTTATCCTGGTTCTGCTCGGATACGGGTTCACGAAATTCAAGACGAGCATGGCCGATTTCGGGGACATGTCGGACATCAAGAACGAAATGCCGCCGTCCGCCGGGAATGCCGCAGCACCAAACCAGTCCGGTTCGGCCTCTCGGGATGACCGGGAGTCGGCCGGGGACGGGTTTTCGATAAAGGTAACCCCCGATATGATCTATCAGGGCGATTTGCTGCTGGTGAATAAAGACTATCCCGTGCCGGAAGGGCTGCATCCCGAAGACGAGGCGGTGAGCCTGGTCAAGAATCCCGAGCTGATCGACGGTTTCGGCGTGCTCGACAACAAAATTTTGCTGTCCCCCCGGCTGACCGACAAATTCACATCCATGGTCAAGGCTGCCGGAGAGGAAGGGATCAATCAATTCCTGATCAGCAGCGGGTACCGGGATGAACAGAAGCAAGATGAATTGTACCGCGAGATGGGCTCCAAGCTGGCTTTGCCGGCGGGATTCAGCGAGCACAACCTCGGCTTGTCGCTGGATATCGGTTCGTCCCAGGCCGAAATGAACCAGGCCCCCGAAGGCCGGTGGCTGAAGGACAACGCCTGGAAATACGGGTTCATCCTGCGTTATCCCGACGACAAAACGGCGATTACCGGCATTCAGTTCGAGCCTTGGCATTTCCGTTACGTCGGCCTGCCGCACAGCGCGATCATTCACGAGAACGGATTGGTGCTGGAGGAGTACCTGGATTACCTGAAGGAGCGGCAGAAGGTGAGCACGACGGTTCAGGGTCAAAGTTACAAGGTGTTCTATTATCCGGTGTCCAAGAACCAGACGATTCAGGTTCCGGCGCAAGGCAAATACGAGGTCTCCGGCGACAATATGGGCGGCATTATCGTGACCGTGCGCGAGTAGTCAGGCTGCAAAACTAGACATCAGAAGGCGAGGGAAACGAATGAAAACGAAAAGTTGGCTGAATTACGCAAGCGTCCGGGTGCTGTTTGCCTTGTATCTATGGCTATTGGTCAAAATCATCCTGTTCAAGTTTCACGACGTAGGGCTTGGCTTTCTATGGAGACAATTGCAATACAGCTTGCATAACCCCGGGATGGTCTACTGGAGATTGCAGGAGGGGAATCTCGTCCCCATGAAGGAGATCGCGCGTTCGTTCGAAATGATGACCGGCCACGAACTGATCAACCTGGTGGGAAATGTAGCGATCTTCCTGCCGTTCGGCGTTTTGCTGGGCATCATGTTTCAAAAAGAAGGGATCTCCGGCATCGAGACGTTTATTTATGCGCTGGCCGTCAGCATGGGTCTGGAATGCGCGCAGCTGCTGTTCGCGATCGGCCAATTTGACGTAGACGATTTGCTGCTCAATGCGTCGGGAGCTTGCCTGGGATACATGTTATACAGAATCTACGCCATTCCGTTCAGGCCGCAAACCGCGTTCCGTGCCGGGGACGGCGCCGCATAAAGAAAAACCGCCGAACCGGCGGTTTTTTTGTGCGCGTGGATTTGCGGATGCGCCTATTAATCGGCGTAGGCTTCCTCGGGAGCGTCGAGGAAGATCGCTTGCTCCCGAGACGCGTTCGACGCGATCGCCGGTCCCGAGACGGCGATACCCGTCGGCAGCCCGGAACAGGCTTCCTTTTTACAAACTTTTTGTTAGTTGCTTGACAAAAGGAACTGACTAGGCTATCATTATCTCATATTCGAATAATCCAAATTAAGGATATTGAAGAAGTTCGCGATTTATGCTTGGTGGTGTGACTAATGGGTTTTTGGGGAAAATTATTTGGTAGCAGAACTACCACAATCGAGGAGGAAAATACGGTGTCGAAATTGAATATCGGGATTATTTTGGGAAGTACTCGTGATGGCCGCGTAAGTCCGCAAGTGGGAGAATGGGTGAAGAAACATGCCGATGCCCGCGGCGACGCCAACTATGAAATCGTCGATATCGCGGACTTTAAGCTGCCGCTGCTGGGCGAAGCGGACGCGACTGAGCAAGCAACCGCTTGGAACGCCAAGCTGGCCGGCCTGGATGGCTTCGTGTTCATCGTGCAAGAATACAATCACAGCATTTCCGCCGCTTTGAAGAACGCGCTCGACTATGCCCGCGAAGCTTGGAACGATAAAGCGGCAGGGATCGTCAGCTACGGTTCCGTAGGCGGCGCTCGCGCCGCCGAGCATCTGCGCGGCATCCTGGGCGAATTGTCCGTAGCCGACGTGCGCGTGCATGTAGCTCTTTCGCTGTTCACCGACTTTGAGAACTACAGCGTCTTTAAACCGGCCGATCTGCACCTGACCAACCTGAACGGCATGCTGGACCAAGTGAACGCTTGGAGCGGCGCTTTGAAGACGTTGCGTTAATTGCCGGCTCATCATACACGAACCCCTGCGCCTTATTCTAAAGCACGGGGGTTTTTGACAATCTTTTTCCAAGTGTTTATAATTCCTTGTTCTTCTGTTATGTCTCTATAAAGGACTATAATCCCCTTCTTATAAATAAAACGGCGGTGCGAGGAAGTTATTCCTGCACCGCCGTTTTATTTGATCGAGTTTTTGAATGAAGCTCGGCCTCCGGACGGATGCCGATTTCCATCCGCCGCAGGTGTTGCGGGAGGCGGGTAAGCAGTAAACTTGCACTATCAATGTTAGGAGGAATTCCATATGGCACAAATAACGAAAAAGGCACCGGGCAACGGCGATTGGGCGATCGAGGCGCAGGGCCTCGTGAAAACTTACGGAAGCCATCGCGCGGTGGATGGTGTCGATCTGAAGGTAGGTACCGGCTCGATCTATGGCGTACTTGGACCGAACGGGGCGGGGAAGACGACCACGATCCGCATGCTGGCCACCTTGCTGCGGCCCGACGCCGGTTCGGCGCGCATTTTCGGGCACGATGTGGTGAAGGAGCCGCAAATTGTACGGCAATTGATCGGCGTGACCGGCCAGTATGCATCGGTCGACGAGTCGCTCAGCGCGACGGAAAATTTGCTGATATTCTCCCGGCTGCTGGGGCTCGGACGTCCCGAAGCGAAGCGCAAGGCGGCGGAGTTGTTGGAGGAATTCGGCTTGTCGGAAGCCGCAAAACGGCCGCTGAAAAATTTTTCCGGCGGGATGCGGCGCCGGCTGGATTTGGCCGCGAGCCTCATTGCGCAGCCGCCGCTAATTTTCCTGGATGAGCCGACGACGGGGCTGGATCCGCGCACGCGGACGCAAATGTGGGAGACGATCCGCCGCTTGGTTCAAATGGGCTCGACTGTGCTGCTGACGACGCAGTACCTCGATGAGGCCGATCAGTTGGCCGACCGGATCGCGGTGATCGACCGCGGCCATGTCGTCGCCGAAGGCACCGTGGACGAACTGAAAACATCCGTAGGCACCTCGTCGCTGCAACTGCGGGCCAAAAACCCGCAGGATATCGAGTCTGTCCGGCGTATCATCGAACGGGTGCTTCAGGTTCGGTCCAATATCTCGGCCGAAGCGGGAAAGATCACCGCACCGATGGCCGAAGCCGACCGGGTCACCGATCTGTTGATCGCGCTCCGTGAGGCTGGGATTCCGCTTGCCGAGATGAGCGTGCAGAAGCCGACGCTCGACGAAGTATTTTTGACCATTACGGGCCATGGCGTCAAGGAAGCAGAATCGTTCGAAGCAGATGGAACAAGACAGGTGGAGGCGGTAAGAGCATGAATACGGCAGCAATTCATCCCGGCGCCGAGCGCGCCTTAAAAAATCGGGCCGGCTTCGGCCAGTCGGTACGCAATTCGCTAACGATGGCTTATCGGGGGCTACTGAAGATCCGGCGGACCCCCGAGCAATTGTTTGACGTTACGTTCCAGCCGATCATTTTCACCTTGATGTTTACTTATATTTTTGGCGGGGCCATTTCCGGCGACGTAAAAAGCTACCTGCCGGTGATCATTCCCGGCATTCTGGTGCAGACCGTCATCTCGACCTCCATCGTCACCGGTGTACAGCTTCGCGAAGACATGGAGAAGGGGGTGTTCGACCGCTTCAAGTCGCTGCCGATATCCCGGATCGCCCCGCTGGCGGGTGCTCTGCTTGCCGATACGATCCGGTATACGATCGCTACCGTGCTGACCTTTCTGATGGGCTATCTGATGGGCTATCGGCCGGAGGGCGGCATCGGATATGTGGCGCTTGCCGGAGTTCTCGTGATTGCCTGCTCCTGGGCGATCAGCTGGATTTTCGCTTTCTTCGGCGTCATCGCGCGCACGGCTTCCAGCGTACAGGGGATCTCGATGCTGGTGCTGTTTCCGCTGACGTTCCTGTCCAACGCGTTCGTGCCGGTCGACACGATGCCGAACTGGCTGCGGTGGTTTGCAAACGTCAATCCGGTTTCGCATTTAGTCAGCGCTGTCCGCGACCTGGTCAATTACGGAACCGCGGGAATGGATCTCACCTACTCGCTGGTTGGCGCCGCCGTCATCGTGGCCATTTTTGCCCCGATCACCGTACGCGCTTATATGCGGCGGACGTGAATGACAACGGCGGCTATTGTGACAATTGTCATATCTAGCAAGCCTCCAATTTTGCTAATTGTACCTTAGGAGGTGGATTGCGAAATGAAAGTCAGTTATCCATTGAAGGGAACCGCCGAGATCAAAGAAGTCAAAGAGTCCCTCAAGCCGTTTGGCGGACGCTGCGCCAAAATCGTAGAAGGAACGCTGGAATATCAAGTCAAAGATGAAAATGAAAAAGACGCGTATGAGGCCATGAAGGAAAAAGGTTACATCGAATAGAATATACTCGCAAAAAGAGGGTGTCCCCAGTCATTTCATGACTTTTAGGACACCTTCTTTTTTTTCAGGAGAGATGCACATAAAACGTGGCGGACTCGCGAACCGTGCTTTTGGCATAGATCTTGCCTCGATGCTGCTCCACGATCGATTTGGCGATGGCCAGCCCGAGACCGTAGCCGCCTTGCTTGCGCGCTCGCGAAGCGTCCGTCCGGTAGAATCGGTCGAAGATCCGCGGCAGGTGCTCGGGCGGGATGCCTTCGCCGGTGTTGGCGACTGCCAGTACCGCCTCGTTATGCTGCTTTTTCAGCGACAGAGTGATCGTCCCTTGCGGGTTGGCGTATTTGACCGCATTGTCGAGCAAAATCATGACCACCTGCTTGATTTGTTCCGGGCTGCCGTTCACCGTGAGCCGGGGCTCGATGTCGTATTCCAGCGACAGCTGCTTTTCGAAGATGACCGCCTCCATCGTCAACAAGACGCTTTCTACGGCCTCGCTCAGATTAAACTTGGCAAACATCACGGCCGCTCGGGCGTCGTCCATTTCGGTCAAATATAACAGGTCGCGGGTCAGCTTGGACATCCGTTCCGTTTCCGATTTGATGTAATGCAGCCATTTCGCCTGCTGCCGGATCGTATCCTCCGGGTTGGCCAGCAGTACATCCGCGTTGGTGTTAATGATGGCCAGCGGAGTTTTCAATTCGTGCGAGGCATCGGCGATGAACTGCTTCTGTTTGTTGAAAGCTTCCTTGACCGGAGCGATCGCCCGGTTGGCGAAGAACCGGCTGGCGAAAAACAACGCGACCAGCATCAGGAACCCTACCGCGGAGAAGGTGTAGATCAAGTTGGTCAGGATTTCTTTCCTGGCCGTCACGTCCAGGAAGACCAACATGTAGCCGTCGTTCGCCGGCCGTACGGTATAGATCCAGCGGCTCCCGTCCAGGCTGAATTGCCCGGTCTCGCGATCCTCGGCCACCGCTTTCTGCAAGGCCTGCTCGTAAAATTCCTCATCCATGTCGAACTTGGACTTCCAGGCGGTCATGTTGAAATCCGCGTCGGTTTGCAGCATGAAAGAGACCGATCTTTCCGGCGGCGCCTCTCCGGGATCAAAAGGCCCGTCGGCGTACGGCAAGCCGCCGACCGGGCCGCCGTTCGCCATGCCGCCGCTGTCCGCCAATCCTCCGTCGGCTTCCGTGCGGCCATCGTCCGGCGGAAACGTTGGGTCGGGTCCCCCTCCGGCCCACGGCCCGTTTTTGCCGGGGGATTTCTGATAAGAGTCCATGATTTTGTGCAAATCCATGTCGATATCGGTTTGGACGTCCCGGTAAGTAATGATGTAAATCGTGGCGAAGGCCACGAGCATCATGACGGAGATGGTGATCAGGTTCACGACCAGAAACCGGTTCCTCAGCTGGGTAAACATTACGGCGTCACCTCTAATACATAACCGACGTTCCGGATCGTGCTTATGCGAACCGCGGAATTCAGGAACGTCAGTTTTTTGCGCACAAAGGAAATATAGACCTCCACATTGTTGTGCTCCACCTCGGAATCGAATCCCCACAGCTTTTCGATGATCTGTTCCTTGGACGTGATGGCTTGCTTGCGGGACACCAGAAGCTCCAGCAACTCGCTTTCCTTCAGGTTCAATTTGATTTCCTTCCCTTGGGAGGAGAGCTTCAGGTTCGTCGTATTGAGTTCGATGTCCCCGAATTTCAACGCATCCTCCGGAACGACCTCGCCTTTGCGCCTTAACGCGGCCCGGATGCGGGCCATCAGCTCTTCCGTCGAAAACGGCTTGGCGATATAGTCGTCGGCCCCGTAGTCGAGCCCGGTCACCTTATCTTCGATTTCCCCTTTGGCGGTCAACAGGATCACGGGCGTGGAAACCCCTTCGGCCCGCAGCGTTTTCAGCACGCAAAATCCGTCCATTTCCGGCATCATCACGTCAAGCAGCAGCAAATCGTAAATCCCGCTCAAGGCGTAATCCAGCCCCGACCGTCCGTCGTGAACCACGTCCACGGAATAATGATGTTTCTTCAAAATTTGCGTTAGCGCCTCGGCCAAATGGACCTCGTCTTCCGCGATTAGTATTCTCATGGTGGTTTGCCATCCTCCGCTTGATTTTTTGATCCTTCTAATGAAGCCATTATAGCAGGATTACCTTTAGTCAACCTTAACCGGGACATGGAGTGAATTGAACCGCCGTTTCAAAGAAAGTTCAAAAAGTCGGTTTTTTAGCTACCGAAGCTTAGGCTTCCGATGTGCGTTTTTGCAAAACGCTTGAGGTCGGATGATGCCAGGGACTCCCTGTAGCGCGGCTGCGCGGGACTCCCGGTAGAGCGGCTGCGTAACGGACCGTAAAGACCTTATTTGCCCATTTCCCGGCTATTTCCCGCTGTAACGGACTCCAGAGACCTTATCAGGCGCTCAGGGCGGCTATTTCGCCGCTTTTGCCCGAAATAAGGTCTCCTCGGTCCGTTAGAATCGGAAACTATCCTAAAGCGGGCCAATAGCGTTCCTGGTGTCCGTTAGCTTGCTGGATCCTACGTGAGCAACTGAAATGTATCCGCAGGAAACATACTTCGGAGGCATGGGCTAGTCCCGGGTGAATTCAAGATTCGATGCCGATTAGACTCCGTGAAACTACTTCGTGATAAGAAAAACATCTATCGACGTACATTCCGGGAAGACAGACCGCGATTAGAGGCAGTTTTTCTTGCGATATAAGGAAGCTGATGCTTGAGACGTCTATTCTTTCTTATATCTTCAAAAGCCGGCTTTTTGAGACCCCTTATTAAGATTCATTAAAGGTTCGGGGATTAAGATACAACCATGGCAAGCGGAGACAACCCGCGGCACACGTAAAGCAGAAAGGAATGAAACGCATGGCGATCGAGGTATTCAACCGGTACGAGAACAAGTATGTATTCGACGATGCGGCTTACCGCCGATTCTATAATGATTTGCTTAACTATATGGAACCGGACGATTACAACAAGCAGCACGAGTTTTACGCCATCAGCAATCTTTATTTTGACACGAAGCATGACAGCCTGATCCGCAACAGCTTGGCCAAGCCCAAATATAAAGAGAAGCTCCGCCTGAGAGCTTACGGCGTTCCGGACCCGGATGCAAAGGTATACCTGGAGATCAAAAAGAAGGTGTTCGGGCTGGTCAACAAGCGCAGAACGGCGCTTCGGCTGCAGGAAGCCTATGAGTTCGTCAGGACCGGAAACGAACCGGAATACCGGAATGATATGAACAAGCAGGTCCTGCATGAAATTGCCTATTTCCTGCAGCGGTACGAATTGGAACCGAAGGTATACCTGGCTTATGACCGGAAGGCTTTGTTCTGCAAAAACAACCGCGATTTGCGGATTACCTTCGACACGAATATGAGAAGCCGGCGGTTTGACCTTAAGCTCGAACTAGGCGACTACGGCGAACCGCTCGTCGAGGAAGGGATTTGGCTGATGGAAGTGAAGGCCGAGAAGACCGTCCCGGTTTGGCTGGCCAAAATGCTCTCGGAGCACCGGATGTTCCGGACCAGCTTCTCCAAATACGGCAACGAGTACAAAAAAATGCTGAAATCCCGCGATACCGAAAAGGAGAGTGCCCTTTATGCTTGATTCCATCTTGAATGCCGGTTTGACGGCCGCCGATCTAAGCTTCACGAGCGCCGTCGTGACCATCCTGGTCTCGATCGCGCTGGGCGGCATCATCAGCCTGACCTACATGAAGACGAACCCCCAGGGGTATTCGCAAAACTTTACGCTGACGATGGTGCTGCTGCCCTCGATCGTGGCCATCATCATTCTTTTGATCGGCAGCAACGTAGCCAGAGCCTTCAGCCTGGCGGGGGCGTTCTCGATCATCCGTTTCCGCAGCGCGCCCGGCGATCCGAAGGATATCTCCTATGTGCTGTTTACGATGGCGGCCGGTCTGGCTTGCGGGGTGGGCTCCTTCGGGTATGCCGTTTTGTTCACCCTGATCCTTTGCCTGCTGATGGTGCTGCTGAACCGGTTCCGTTTCGGCGAACGGAAAACGCAGCAGAAAACGCTGAAAGTGACGATCCCCGAGAGTCTCGGATATGAGGAAGCGTTCAACGAGGTGTTCAGGAAATACAAGGTCGGCTACGAGTTGAAAAAAATCCGCACCACCGAGCTGGGCAGCTTGTACGAGCTGGTCTACGCCATCACGATCGATCACTTGACCAATCAGAAAGAGTTCCTCGACGATATCCGCTGCCGCAACGGCAATCTGGACCTCTCGCTGACGATGAGCCCTACGACCTCGGACTATTAATCACGACCTGAAAGGATGGATGAAAGATGAATCAACTTAGTTCATGGAGCATGGAAAGCAAATGGGGGATCGTGCTGTTATGCGCCTCGATGTTGTCGGCCTGCGGAGCGGCTTCGGCTACGGAGAATCAGGCGAAAGGGGCGACAGCCGCGGCGGAACTGACGGCTTCCACGGCAAACGCGCAACTGGAAGGGGCAACCGTCGCCGACCTCGTAACGTTCAAAGAGCTCGACACGAAGACGGATTGGATCGCGGAGACTTCGACGTCCATCACGCTGAACGGAACAAGCGCGACAGTGAGCGGTTCCGGGGCCGAAGTCTCGGGCAGCACGGTGAAAATTACGGCCGCGGGAACCTATGTCCTCAGCGGCAAGCTGAGCGACGGGCAAATCGTGGTCGAAGCTGCGGACGAAGACGATGTGCAACTGGTATTGAACGGCGTGGAGCTGCACGATAACGACAGCGCCCCGATTTACGTCAAAGCGGCGGGCAACGCGATCATTACGCTGGGGGAAGGCACGGAGAATGTCGTGTCGGACGGCAAAACCTACGTTTTCCCGGATGCAACCGCGGATGAGCCGAATGCGGCCATCTTCAGCAAAGCCGACCTGACGATCAACGGCACCGGCAAGCTGTCGGTCACCGGCAATTACAACAATGGCATCAACGGCAAGGATGACCTGAAAATCGTCGGCGGCACGGTGGAAGTCGAGGCCGTGGACGACGGCATCCTGGGCAAGGACATGGTGGCCGTACAAAGCGGGGATATCACCGTGAAGGCCGGCGGCGACGGAATCAAATCGACCAACGATATCGATGCGGAGAAAGGTTTTGTAGCGATCGCCGGCGGTGCGTTTAACATTACGGCGGACGCAGACGGCATCCAGGCCGAGACGATGCTGGTCGTCGATGGCGGCACGTTCAACATCGTCACGGGCGGCGGGAACGAGAACGGCGAAGCGAAAACGCGGGATAACGGCCAGGGCGGCCAATGGGGCAAGCCAGGCGCCATGAATCCCGCGGACGCCGGGCAAGCGGCGGCTGAGACGACCGAAACATCCGCGACGACGACCGCGGCCGCCGAAACGGAATCGCAGAGCAAGAAAGGCTTGAAAGGAAGCGGAGATATCATCGTCAACAACGGCAGCTTTACGCTGGACTCCGCGGACGATGCCGTTCACGGCAACGCTAACGTCAGCGTCCTGGACGGCAAGTTCGGCATCGCCTCCGGGGACGACGGCATCCATGCCGATGCAGCGCTAGCGATCGCGGGCGGCAGCATCGACATCACGAAGAGCTACGAAGGCCTCGAAGGCGGCGACATTACGGTGTCGGGAGGCGAAATCCGACTGAGCGCTTCGGACGACGGCGTAAACGTCTCGGGAGGCAATGACGCCGCCGCGATGGGCGGCAGCGAAGCACAAGACGCGTTCAGCGAATCGGCAAGCAACCTGCTGGCGATCAGCGGCGGATATGTATACGTGAATGCCGTAGGCGACGGTTTGGATGCCAACGGTTCGATCGCGATGAGCGGCGGCACGGTCCTGGTGAGCGGTCCGACCTCGAGCGGCAACGGGACGCTGGATTACGACGGCAGCTTCGAGCTGACCGGCGGCATTTTGGCGGCGGCGGGAAGCTCGGGGATGGCGCAGGCTCCATCCGACGCCTCGAGCCAGTACTCGGTGGCGATGACCTTCCCCGAAACGCAGCAGGCGGGAACGTTGGTTCACCTGGAAGATAGCGAAGGCAACGAGATCATGACCTTCGCGCCGGCGAAAAACTACCAGACCGTCATCCTCAGTTCGCCGGATCTGAAACAAGGCTCCTATGCCTTGTATACCGGGGGAAGCTCGACCGGCAGCCAACGGGACGGCATGTATGCGGACGGGAAGTACGCGGGAGGCACGAAGGCCGTTGCGTTTGATATTACCGACAGCATCACGACCTGGCTGAACGAATCGGGAGTTACGACCGGCAATGCCAATCGCGGTCCGGGCGGCGGAGGCGGCGGCCGGGGCGGCATGAGACCGCAAGGCGACCGCGGGATGCAAGAGCCCCCGGCAGACGTGCAGCCATAACGAAAGATCCGGCAGAGCTGTCTCAAGTCGCTTCGGCGTCTTTCGGGGCAGCTCTTTCGTTCGTTCCCGGCTTGTTTCCTCGGAGGTACGGAATCGGACGCTCAGAGAATATCAGGTGAATGAGGCGAGTGCTGCTGCGGGTCCTCTTTGCAGGTGATAGGCGTATGGATCATCCGGATCAGGAGAGCCAGCGTAAGCGGCATGGCCGACGGCGGGTAAACCAGATAGACATCGCGCCAGACGGGAGCGAATTTGTTCTTGTAATCATAAAGTCCCTTGAAATTATAGATCCGGTTTCCGTATTTATAGATCCACTTCGCCATCGGAAGGTCGAGTGCGTTGGCCAACGGGGCCACTCCCAAACTGCAGTAATCGTATTGGCGTTCCTTGGCCCACAGGAACAGGGAGGCGAATAAGACATCCATGGCCCCGTGCGGGCAAGCCTTCGTATAACGCATCAGGTCAACCGTCATTTGGCGGGCGACGGCGGGTTTTTGCCGTACCGTCGGAGACATGGGGAGGTCGCCGCCTAAGGAAGCGAACGCCTCGCACTCTCCGTCCGGACCCAAAAGCACGGCTACGGGGAAGCGGTTGACGTAGTCGCGGGAGAAAGCCCCTACGGAGAAGCTTTTCTCCTTCCGCTGGCCCAGCCATTCCTCGGAAACGGCTTGAAGCCGGTCCAGCAAGCGGTCCTCGTACGGGGGCAGCAAGACATCGAAGGAGAAGCCGGTCCGCTGCAATTTGCTCATCCGGTTGCGCAGCTTCAACCAGGCCTTGCCGGATAGATGGAATTCGGGCAGATGCACCTGGGCCTCCTCCCCGATTTTCAGGCAGTCGAAACCGAACTGTCTATACAGCGGCAGTAGGGACGCCTTGGCTTGGTAAAAGACCGGTATATGCCCGTTGACCCGGCAGCTGTCCGTAAACTGGGCGATCACCCGGGGGATGGCCTCGGGTTGGCCCAGGGGGTCTCCCAGCACGATGCAGCGGTTACCGGCGCGGCGGTACGCGAGGCACGCTTCGTGTTCCATGTCCCAAAACCATGTTTTATCGCCCAGGTAATACAAATGGGTATGCGAGTTGTGCCCGCAGCTCTGCAATAGACGATGGAGGCGGTGTTCGTGGCTTTTATGGCGTTCGTTATGAAATGGCGCGATATCGAGCAAAGGAACATCTCCTAAACAAGTTGATTCTAAGGTGATCGGATGTCGATTTGGGTCGAATAGTATTATCATCGGTTTTTGGGAAGGGCGATTGAAGAGATGGCGGCCTCGGGAACCATGGCACTTCATGGAAAAAGGGACCCGGGTTCGGGTCCCTTTCGATTCATGGAGTCCTGCCGCTTAAATCAGCTTATGCGCAAACCACTTCTTCCCGCGGAAACGCCAGAGGAAGATCGCGCCGCGCACGCCCCATTCGCAGCACATCGCCAGCCAAACTCCGAGGATGCCCAGGCCGAACGTGATGCCCAGGACGTATCCGAAGATCACCCGGAACAGCCACATCGTCAACATCGAAGTCACGGAGGTGAAACGCGAATCCCCCGCGGCCCGCAGCGCGGACGGCAGGATGAAGCTGACCGGCCAGAGGGGAATCTGGGCGATCGCGCTCACCAGCAGCACGAGGAAGATGTCGCCGACGATCTCGGACGGCGGTTCGAAAATGCCGACGAGCAGCTTGAAGAACGGCAGCAGGATCAGGCTGATCAAAGCCAGCGAACCCGAACCGAGCCAGAGGAAGGATTTGATGAACTTCCTGGCGTCGGGGATGTTGCCGCGTCCGATGCATTGGCCGACGACCGTGACGATCGTCAGCGACAAGGCGCTGGCCGGAATTTGGAACACCCCCGCCAGCGCGCCGCCGATGGCATTGGTGGCGATCGCGTAGGTGCCCAGGCTGACGATGAACACCTGGGTCAGCAGCTTGCCCCCGTTAAAGAACATCTGCTCCGCCGCAAAGGGGAGCCCGATGAACAGGATTTTGCGCAGCATCTCCAGCGGGAAATGGAACAGGTCGCGAAGATGCAGATGCAGCGAAGCCTCCATTTTGAACAGATAGTACAGGGCGCAGGCCGCACCGGCATAGCGGGCAATATTGATCGCCAGGGTCATGCCGAGCACGCCCATATCCATTAGCGTAATCAATACGATATTCAGCAGCACGTAAAGCAGGTTCATGATGAGCGATAGAGCCAGCGAAGCCCGGGTTTTGCCGATCCCCCGCAAGGCGGCGCACACCGCCTGGACCACCGCCAGGCCGGCATAGGAAATGCTGCTGCCGATCAGGTACACGCGGGCGCTGTCCAGAACATCGGCGGAGGCGGCGCCGAACAACAAGCTCAGGATCGGATTGTGAAAGCCGATCAGGAGCAGGGCGATCCCCAGGGACAGCAAGGACACCGAGGTCACCGTCGCCGCGGAAGCGCGGGAGACGTTTCGGTCATTGCCGCTGCCTTTGTACTGGGCGACCACCACCGTACCGCCGGTGGCCACGGCCACGAATACGTTGATCAGGAAGATGTTGAGCGAGTCGACGATGTTTACCGCGCTGACCGCCGCCACGCCGGACGAACTGATCATGGCGGTGTTGACCAGATTGAGGCCGATGATAAAAGCCTGGTCGATCAAGATCGGCAAAAACAAGGCGATGATTTGCCGGTAATCCATCGTCTCGCCGGACAGATGCTTTTCCAGAAAGGCGTTAGTTTTCTGACGTGCCAGAACCTGCTTCAATATTCATCACATTCTTTTCATATAATGGAGAACGCGCTTCGGGACGGGAATCGGGTCAGGCCCGGGATTTGAAGATGCCGAAAGGTTGGCCGACCGGCAAAAAGACGCGTCCCAAATGCGTGTTCAATACCGCTGCTCCGGCTCCGTATAACGAGAGGAGGGCAATGCCCATCTCGGCGAAAGCCGCCAGATTGTGGAAGAAAGCCGGAACGATTTCGAAGGCGTCCAGCGTTAAGCCCAGAAACAACAGATCGATCAGCACGAAAATAAAAAACAATACTTTATGGGTTTCCGTTGCCCCAATCGTCATGAACAGGGTGAAGATCAGATACCCGGCAAAAGCAAAGCCAAGCTGTTTGCCGTCCGCCGCATCGGCCAGGACGTTGCCGAACACGCCCAGCTTGATGAGCCAGGAACCGGCGGTCGCCAGCCAGAAGAAGGCATAGGCGCCGAAGGCGGTCATCCCGAAGGTGTTGTTATGCTTTGCGTCTTGGATTGCGGCGAACAGCTGCGCGCAAGCGCCAAGGAAGATGGCCCACGGGATGACAAGACTCAGGCCTTCGGTTAAGCCGAGCTTCTGCGAAGAAGCGACGAGGGTCACGATAGCAAGGCCAAACAAGCCGATAGCGCTGGGGTCGGCCGTGACGATTTTGACGTTGGAATGAGGTGCGTTGTGCATGTTAGTCTAGAAGCCTCCAAGTTAAAATTGCAGGATCATCCTGCCCGGTTTTTTACACTGACCTAGTTTACCGGAAAATCGTGTCTTCGTATAGGAAAGAATTAATATCGTTTTATTGACTGCTCTCCGGAAAATGATAACATGTAGGGGAAACGGCAAAAGACGACCTGGGAGGAGATTCTATGAAAGCGCTATTTATCGGGGGTACGGGAACGATCAGTTCCGCCATTACCGAACAATTGGCGGAAAGCGGATGCGAGCTATACCTCTTGAATCGGGGAAGACGGAATGAGGGATTGCCGTCCGGCGTACGGTTCATCCAGGCCGATATCAACAACGAAGCCGAAGTGGCGAGTCTCCTGGAAGGCCATGCCTTTGACGTGGTGGCGGACTTCATCGCCTTTGAACCGGCCCAGCTGGAGCGGGATTATCGCTTGTTTCAGGGGAGAACCAAGCAGTTCATCTTTATCAGCTCGGCCTCGGCGTATCAAACCCCCTTGTCGGATTACCGGATTACCGAGGGGACGCCGTTATCCAACCCTTACTGGGCGTATTCCCGCAACAAAATCGCCTGCGAGGATTATTTAATGAAGCAGTACCGCGAGCGGGGCTTTCCGGTCACGATCGTAAGGCCAAGCCATACCTATGACGAACGGTCCATTCCGCTGGGCGTTCATGGCGACAAGGGCTCCTGGCAGGTGGCGAAGCGCATGCTGGAGAACAAGCCGGTCATTATTCACGGGGACGGCACGTCGCTTTGGACGTTGACGCATAACCGCGATTTCGCCAAAGGCTTGATCGGACTGATGGGTAACATCCATGCCATCGGCGAGTCGATTCACATCACCTCGGACGAAAGCGTAACCTGGAACCAGATTTACGAGGTCATCGCGGACGCCTTAGGGGTGAAGCTACGCGCGGTGCATGTCGCTTCGGAATTTCTGGCGGCCTGCAGTCCCAATGATTTGCGCGGCGGGTTGCTGGGCGACAAAGCAAACACGGTCGTTTTCGACAATTCAAAGCTGAAGCGCCTGGTACCGGATTTTGTGGCGACCACGCGGGTGGATCAGGGCATCCAACGGACGGTGGAACATATATTGGCTCATCCGGAGTATCAAACGGAGGATCCGGAGTTTGACGCCTGGTGCGATAAAGTCATCGGCGCGTTGGAGGCGGCTGCAAAGGCTGTAGCGGAATAAGGTTGTTTATCTATAAACGGGTGTCCGTCTGAATAGACGGGCATCCTTTTTTTTCTGATGATTGTTACAAACGTCACAGTGCATTTGCACAATACATTTCGTCCCTTTATCAATATTTTTTTGGAGGGACAAACTTTATACTGAAAGCGTGTTCAACAATTGGGCAACTACTTCCACGTGACGGCGGGAGCCATGAAAATGACGATCAAACAGCGGATGGGCCTCATTCCTTACGAAGCCATCGTCGGTGGGACGATGACCATCGCGGCAACGTTAATCTACGGGTTTTTCTTCTAGGAAATCCGGTTTCTTTCCAAGATCATATAGGGGTGAGAAAATGAAAACGAAAACATTCGTGCTGGCGCCGGATTCATTCAAAGAAAGCATGACGGCCATGGAAGTGTGCGTGGCGATGGAAAAAGGTCTGCGCAAAGTGTTCCCGGCGGCGAACTATATTCATGTTCCGATGGCGGACGGCGGAGAGGGAACGGTACAATCTCTGGTGGATGCCTCCGGAGGGCAAATTTATTCCAAGGTGGTGAAGGGACCGCTGGGAGAGCCGGTTACGGCACAGTACGGCATTCTTGGGGACGGAGTAACTGCAGCGATCGAAATGGCTTCGGCCAGCGGAATTCATCATGTGACCAAGGGAAACAAGAACCCGCTAATTACGACCACGTACGGCACTGGAGAATTGATCCGCGAATGTCTGGATAAGGGGATAAAGAAGTTGATCATCGGCATTGGCGGGAGCGCGACGAATGACGGCGGCACGGGGATGGCCGAGGCGCTGGGCACCGGATTCCTCGATGCAGCCGGTCATGCTCTTCCCCGCGGAGGGGGATATTTGGACCGGCTGGAGCGGATCGATATTTCCGCGCTGGATCCCCGGCTCCAACAGGTGAGCATGATCGTGGCCTGCGATGTAACCAATCCGCTTTGCGGCGAGCATG
This sequence comes from Paenibacillus macerans, assembly GCF_050565405.1. GTDB lineage: Bacteria > Bacillota > Bacilli > Paenibacillales > Paenibacillaceae > Fontibacillus > Fontibacillus macerans_B. The sequence goes on from NZ_JBNYYG010000014.1 coordinate 46,149, forward strand.
GCGCGTCTCGCGTCTTCGGCCCGCAGAAAGGCGCTACCCCGGAAATGGTGCGGCAGTTGGACGCCGGACTGGCCCATTACGCGGAAATCGTCAAGCGGCAGCTGGATAAAGACGTGCGCGATATTCCCGGGGCAGGCGCTGCCGGCGGCTTGGGCGCAGGCCTGCTCATCTTCACGCAAGCCGTGCTTCGGAAGGGGATCGAAATCGTGATTGAACATACCGGCTTGAAGCAAAAGATCGCTGAAGCGGACGTCGTGTTTACCGGCGAGGGCGGCATTGACTTTCAAACGAAATTCGGCAAGACCCCCTACGGGGTGGCCAAGGCCGCGAAAGAATCCGGCAAAAAAGTCATTGCCGTAGCGGGTTATATTGGCGATGGGATTGAGGCGCTGTACGAGGAAGGAATTGACGCGGTATTCGGGATCGTCCCCGGCGCAGGCGAATTGGAGCAACTGCTGGCCGAAGGGCCGCAAAACGTAACACGCACCTGCGAAAATATCGCCAGGGTGCTCAAATTGAGCGAGTAGACCAAGACGGGCGGCCTCGAACCATTTGGTTCAGAGCCGCCATTCGTTACTTGTACAAAGACAGCAAACCATGCGTAAGCTCGAAGAGCTGCAGCAGATTTCGCGGGTCTTTTCCGGTCAGGGATTGAATCCGCTTCAGGCGGTATTGGAGCGTGTTGCGGTGAATATTTAAATCGGCGGCCGTGAAGGTGACGCTGCAGTTGTTGTTAATGAAGCTAGTTAACGTTTCCATCAGGTCCACGGTATCCTCCAGCTTGCCGACGACATTGATATTGCCTGTCAGATCCGCATGGCTCATTTTGACGAGGAATTCGACTTCTTCGAAGGAAATGGCTTTTGCAGGAAGCTTCAGGGCAAGGCTGATATTCATGGCCGATTTGGCCTGCCGGTAGCTCTCCGCGATATGGGCTTCCCATTTGCCGATGGAAATCAAGGCACCGGGTTGACTCTTCTTCATCAACCGTTTGATGAGCATATCCGTATCGGCCTGATTTTGCACCAAAATAAGATGGCTGTCCTCTTCCATAATAAAAGAAGGGTACGGCAGCAGCAGCTTGGACAGTCCGTCATCCAGCTTTAAGTTTTTAATGTACAGCACCAAGGTTTTTAGCAGCAGATCGATCTTATAGGCTGCCGCTTCTTTTTTGATTTTCTGGGAATAGGCGCCCTGATGGCCCAGCAGCATTTCCAGGAAAGCCTTTTTACGGCTCGCCTCATGGGCCTGATTCTCCATCGCGGTTTTCTGCTCGATCAGCAGTGATACGGTTGTTCTTACGATATTGCAAAAAGGCCGGACCTCGTCCGGATTGCCGCTGATCCCTATGACGCCGACGCGCCTGCCGTCGATGACGATCGGCTCGTTGGTGCCTTTTTTCTCAAAGCGCTTGTCCTCCCGCACCTCTACCATTTTCCCCGTAGCCAATGCCTTCACGGCTCCTTGGTGAACAGTGCCGACCCTTTCTTTTTTGCCACTCCCGACAATAATGCCTTGGTCGTTCATAATGTTAATGTTGTAGGGAATATCCATCATCATCTTATCCACGATTTCCTGGGCCTGCTTCTCGGAAAGCTGAAACATGCGGGGGCCTCCTTTTGAAAAAAAGAATCTGGCCGCAGCCAATTGTCCTCTAGCGAGAAGTATATCTCATTTGTGCATATGCACGAAATAAGAGGTTCTAAAATGGTAACGGACTGTGGCGACCTTATTCCCCGCAAATCTGCTGATAGCGGCCGGCCGAATATCTTCCGGGAATACGATTTTGCGGAAGCGCGCAGTTTATGGACTGGGCGCTTTTCTTTTGCCATTATGAGAAAAGTATAGTAAAATACAAAAATATAGTTAATAAAATGAAGCGGGAGGAAACATAGATGGAAATCGGCATCAGCACGTTTGTGGAAACAACGCCGGATGTGGTCACCGGTGAATTGATCAGCCATGCGCAGCGTTTGCGCGAGGTGGTGGAGGAAATCGTCCTGGCCGACCGGGTAGGGCTGGATGTGTTTGGCGTAGGGGAACATCACCGGCAAGATTATGCCGCATCGTCCCCTGCACTCGTGTTGGCGGCGGCTGCGCCGCAGACCTCGCGCATCCGCCTTACCAGCGCGGTGACCGTGCTGTCCTCCGACGACCCGGTGCGGGTGTTTCAGGACTTCGCCACCTTGGACGGCATTTCGAACGGACGTGCGGAGATTATGGCCGGACGCGGTTCCTTCATCGAGTCCTTCCCGCTGTTCGGATACGATTTGAACGATTACGACGAGCTGTTCGACGAGAAGCTGGATCTGCTGCTGAAGCTGCGCGAGTCGGAGAAAGTGACCTGGCAGGGCAAGCACCGACCGGCGATCCGCAATTTGGGCGTATACCCGCGTCCGGTGCAACAGCCGTTGCCGGTTTGGATCGGAAGCGGCGGCAATACCGAATCGGTGATTCGCGCCGGCGTGCTTGGCCTGCCGCTGGTGCTGGCGATCATCGGCGGCAGACCCGTCCAGTTCGCGCCGCTGGTGAAGATGTATAAACGGGCCGCCGCCCAAGCCGGGCACGACGTCTCGAAATTGACCGTCGCTTCGCATTCGCACGGGTTCGTCGCCGAGCGGGAGGAGGTGGCGGTCGAGAAGTTTTTCCCGTCCACGCAGGCGGTCATGAACGTGATCGGCCGGGAGCGGGGCTGGGGCCATTACGGCCGCTCCAGCTACGATGCGGCCCGCAGCCTGGAGGGCGCGTTGTACGTAGGCGATCCGGAGACCGTTGCGAACAAGATCATCTATCTGCGCAAGCATGTCGGCATTACCCGGTTCATGCTGCATTGCCCGCTGGGCACGATGCCGCACGAGGACGTCATGCGGGCGATCGAACTGCTCGGCACCGAAGTGGCCCCGCGGGTCCGGGAGGAAATTGCCCGCTGGGAGGCCGAAGGCGGGGAGGAAGCCTAAATTTCACAAATCTAGGGCCATACCGTTCTAAACAAGGCTGTCCGCTGAGGACAGTCCATCAAGCCATCACACCTCCGCCCGAAACGTTTTTCCCAGCGGCTCGCCAAGACCGAAATAATGCCGGAAGTTGTAGATCAACGGGCTCCATTTGCCCGGGTCGATGTGATGATCGCCAAGGATCATGTCCCGGTGGACATGGACGGCAACCGCCCGGGCTTCGATAATGGCAAAGAACGGCGAATATTCCGGCACGCGAACCGCTTCCACGACGGCCTCGATTTGCAGCGGGCACTCCCGGATGCGCACAGGCCGTACCTGGTGGGAAGCCGCCGGCGTTAAGCCGCTGACCGTATATTTGTCTTGTTCGTGCCTGAAGCCCATCGCTTGCTTGCTCTCCGGCACAGGCGATTTTCCTGTCGTCGGAGCCAGCCGCTCTACCTGCTCCCACAACGACGGATCGGGCAGATTGGCGACGCATTCCGGGCGGCGCTCCAGATTTTCGAAGGCTTTCCCGTTCACGCCGACGCCAAGCACCAGGATGTCTCCCAATGCCCATGAGGAAGAGATCGGGCTGATATTGGAGCTCCCGTCCTCATTTTGCGTGGTGAGCAGCACGACGGGCGTTCCATAATATAAAATTTGCGGCTGAATGAGCTTGGTCTCCGCGGTCTCTGTTTGAGGGTCCAGGTTCATCTTCGTTTCCTCCCTGATTCAATTCGATTCCTCCTCATTGTATAATGGGGACATTACCACTATCATCGAAGTATGGATTACATGCGCCAAAAGGAGGATGATCCGGCTTGAAACCAGTAACGGCAAATAACCAAGCGGCCATTGTCGCCTCGCTGATCGGGGATTCCAGCCGTTCGGCGATCCTGACCGTCATGCTGGACGGAAGGTACCATGCGGCCGGGGAATTGGCGCAAATGGCGGGAATTCAACCGCAGACGGCCAGCTTTCACCTGGCCAAGCTGACCGAAGCCGGCCTGGTCGTCGTCGAGAAACAAGGCCGGCACCGCTATTACGGCATCGGAAATCCGGAGGTCGCCCAAGTGATGGAGTCCCTGCTGTCGATCGCGCCGCCGGCGGCGATCAAATCGCTCCGGCAGGCGAACGAAGACCAGGCGCTGCGCTACGCCAGAACCTGCTACGACCATTTGGCGGGAACCCTGGGGGTTCGGCTCACCCATTGCCTGGTGCGGGATGGCATGCTTCGGGAGGGAACCGCGAGATTCGAGGTGACGGAGAAGGGTACGGCCTTTTTCGAACGTTTCGGCATCGATCTGCTGCAGGTTCTCCGCAAACGCCGCTCGTTCTCCCACAAATGCCTGGATTGGAGCGAACGGCGCCACCATCTGGCCGGATCGCTCGGCAACGCCCTGTTGGAGAGGTTGATCGAGCTTGGTTGGGTGGAGCGCCTGCCGCACAACCGGGCGGTCAGGATCACAGCGAAGGGGCAGGCGGGGTTGAAGGATACTTTTTCATTGGACATGGAACATCAGGTTTGAACAAAACGATGCCGGCCCTAACGCTGACCGATGCGGAAGAAGACCCGAAATACCGCACAAAGTACGCGGCTGTCCGGAAAAAATAAGCTGCAGGCCTAATTCGCATCGCCACTTCCCTTCGTATAATGTAGCAACGTTCGCGTGGAATCGATCGGGAAAGAAGGGGAGCATGATGTCAGCCAAGCCATCCAGGTCCAGAACCGGATCGGGAGCCGCCTCCGCGAAAACCGTAAAAACCGCCAAAGCGGGCTTATCCGGAAAGACCGGGAAGCCGCTGCGCCCGCTGGTTTCACAACCATCCGGGCTCCCGGCCCGCGCATATGTCAAGCAAGCGGCCAAAGCGGCGTCCGTCAGATCCGGCAAGAAGCCGGCTTTCGTGCCGGCGAATACGGCGGCTCGGTCATCAGGCCGTTCGGGGTCCGCTTCGTCCGCGAGATCGGCGGGCGGATCCAATGCCGGACGGTCTCGCGGATCGTCCTCCGGCGGGTCCGGCGGCAACGGGCCGACGCTCCTCAACCGGCGGCTGGCGGCATATGCCTGGCTCCAGGCGGTAGGGACCAACCTTACGGCGATCGGCCAGTCGAAGACGTTATCCACCCGCAGGGCGGTGCAGGAGGACGGAGAGAAGCTGATCATCGTCGGCAATGCCTTGCAGGCCATTGCCAACGGCGTGCAGGCGGATTTGACCTTGCAGCAGGGCAACACGGAGACGAACCGCCTGAACTCGATCGGCAACCTGCTGCAGTCGCTGGGAAACACCCTGCAGGTCTTTGCCGATCTGACGGACCCGGACAACGGCTGAGCACGGTGCTTACCACAGAGCTTATATCTCTTTTTTGTTACCGAAATCAGGATTTTTACAGGAATAGAGTGTCGCAGCGTCGTTAGAATTTTTATATCGTAGGATTCGCCATAATAGCGCTTATCATCAGCGTTAGAGTCAATCACCCGGGACTTGCCCATCATCCGCTGAAGAGAGCGGCAACCGAGGACGTAACCGAAAACGAAAATGGCGATGCAGGGAAACTCCCTTGCACCGCCATTTCCAATGTTTTTTCGGGCATGCGAAACTCCCGGGGGTTATTTTAATTTGATCCGAACCCGTTTCGTCGTGGCCCGTATGATCCATAAGGTAACGCCAACCAGCAGGAGCGTTCCGGTCAATGACCCCCAAACAGGGAAGTCCAAAATATCACCAAGATACACCACCCGTTGAATTGTCTCTTTGAGCTCGAACTCCCACATCACATCGGAGATGAGAATGACCGCAAGAGCCAGAACGATATACAACATCCCGCCGATCTTGCCGAACCGGTAAAACCCGGCGCCGATGAGATAACCGGCCACGTAATACACCAGAATATTCAAGCTGTAGACGAGGACGGTTAACGGCCAGGAGAAGTTCTCCCCGAGGAAGTTTCGCGTTTGCGCAACGGGGAAGAGGAGCTGCTGCAAGCTGCCGAGCACCCCGACAAACCCCATAAGAACCAAAGCTACTGCCGCCGCCGCGAGGGACGAACCGTAGAAGTACGCTTTGCGCGTGACCCCCTGCTTGACGAAAAAGGTCAGGAAGCCGGATACCGAGAGGATGCCGATGACCAGCATAAACACCTTGGACGGCTGATAAGCGAACGGCAGGAAATTTTGCGCGTCTATTTCTATTAATGCGTAAAACAGAATCACGAAGCTGATAAACCAGGCGGACCAAATGAGCTGGAGCCAGGACATGTCCCTGGCGATCATGAACGCGCGTTTGGCGTTTGTCACGGGTTTGGCGGCAGGATTAGGATTGAGTTTCATGGGAACCCTCCTCCCCGGTTAAATGGATAAACAAATCCTGCAGCGAGACCGGGCCGATATCCAAGCCTTTTTGTTCGGCGAGACGGCGCCGGGCTCCGCTGATTTCCCCATACACCATTGCCGCCTTGGTTCCCCCTAGTTGCTGAACGTTCAACGGCTTCATGCCGCGAACGAATTCATCGACGTCGGCAGCAGCTCCGGTAATGGACGCGCCGCGTTCCAGCAGTTCGTCGATCGGTTCATGGAGCAGCACCCGCCCCTTGTGCAAAATGACCACATCTTCGAACAAATAATCCATCTCCGAGACCAGGTGGGTGGACAGGATGATCGTTCGCGGGTGATTGGCATGGTCCTCCAGCACTTGTTTGTAAAAAATCTCCCGGGTCGGCGCATCCATCCCGCGGTAAGCCTCGTCGAAGATCGTCACCGGCGTGCGGTTCGCCAGCCCGATGACGGCGTTCAGGGCCGACTGCATCCCGCTGGACAGCTTCTTCATCGGCACGTCGAGGGGCAACCCGAACATCCGGGCCAGTTCATCGGCGTAAGCCCGGTCGAAGCCGGGCCGGTACCGCTCGGCTGCCTCCAGCATGCCTTTCACTTTTTCGCTCTCCTCGCTGTAGTTGGTTTCGTAAACGAAGGTGACCTGGGCCATCGTCCCGGCATCCTCGAACGGGTTGCGGCCGCCGATGCGCACCTTGCCCCCGGTAGGCTCCATGTAGGAGGCCAGCAACGACAGCAGGGTGGTTTTGCCTGCGCCATTCCTTCCCAGCAGCCCGTAGATCTTCCCGGGCTCCAGCTCCAGCGTGATGTCCGTTAGCGCGTTATGGCGTCCATAGGTTACGCTTGCCTGTTCCAGCGTTACTTCAAGGCTCATTTTCAATCCCATCCTTTGCTTGTTTCATCAGCAGGTACATGTCGTTCTCGGCGATCCCCAGCTTTGCGGCCTCCCGTAGCATCGGCAGAACGTATTCGTCGAGAAACCGCTCCTTGCGCTGCTCCAGCAGCTGTTCCTTCGCTTGCTCGGCTACGAACATGCCGACCCCCCTTTTCTTGTACAGAATTCCGGCGTCAACCAGCAGATTGATGCCTTTGGCGATCGTCAGATGGTTGATTTTATAGAACTGCACGAGCTGCGTCGTCGAGGGAATCTGCTCGTGCTCCTTCAACTGATCGTTGACGATCTGGTCTTCGACAAGCTCTTTGATTTGCAGAAAAATCGGCTTCTTGTCATCGAAAGACGGACTCAACGGGAAATCACCTCCATATCTCCTTATAAGTTATATGGTTATATAGTCATGTATATAACTATATAAATAAAAAAGCAGTCCGTCAAGCGCAAACCGCCCAAGGCTCCCTTTTAACGAAAAAACGGGCTGCTCCGGTCAACGAAGACTGGGGCAACCCGCTTGCCGCTAGATTCTATCCTGCAAAAACACCTTGATCTTCGCCAATGTGGCGGCCGGATCGATGTTTTGCAGCAAATAATCCGATTCTTTCTTGTGGACGACCTGCTCGGAATAGTTACGCAAATACTCTTCGACTACCTCGGGAGGCGCGCCTTCCCGCTCTTCCCGCAGCCGGATGTCCTCCTTGGTGACGTAGAGGAATACCCGGATCGCCTGCGGCCCGTATCGATTGCGAAACGCCTGCACGCCTTGCCAATTGACGACCATGAGGGCCGCACCTCGCTGTTCCAGCGCTTCCGCCAGCTCGCGCTCGGCGATGCCGTAGCTCCCCCGCTCTAAGCGGGCGCTTTGGCAAAATTCCTGCCGGTCCGCCATGGCTTGAAATTCCGCGTCGGAGACGAAATGATAATGTGCACCGTTCTGTTCCCCCGGGCGAATCGCGCGCGTCGTATAGGGCCGCACATAGGGGATGCCCAGGTCGGCGCTTAGCTGCGTAGCCACGCTCTTGCGCCCGGATCCGCTCGTGCCGGTGATGATGATCACCTTGGGCCGGTGGGCTGCGTCTTCGGGCACAGCCGAGTCGGCAGCGTTAGGGGCGGGTGCTGGTGGGGCAGGGGATGCTTTTGATGATTTCAGCCATTTCCACATGGTTCTCCATGCGCGCAAGCAGGCCGTGATCCCATCTTTCGCCTGTCCGCCGCACGGATTCACCTCCTTACCGAAATATTCTCTATACTTTATATTTCGGCAGAAAATGGCAAGCATGTTACCTGTTTGGCGAATTTGAGCCGATCCTGACCATTGCCCTATGAAAAAAGCCCGCGGGCAGGGGAATTCCCCCCTCCGCGGGCTTTGGCGTTCCGGGATTTGCCGGCCGGCCTGTCGCGCCGCCGGCTCTACAGCACCCGGCGCGCGGTGACGAAACGATCCCGCCACTGGCCGTCAAACTTCTCGATATGCACGCCTTGCTCTTTGGAATAGGTGTGCAAAATTTGATTATCGCCGATATAGATGCCGACGTGGCCGATATCCAACCCGCGCGCGCCGAAGAACAGCAGATCGCCTTTGCGCAGCTCGTCCAGGCCGACCTCCTTGCCTTCCTTGGCTTGATCGTAGGAAACGCGCGGCAGCCCGATCGAAAGCGTATCCTCAAATACGCGTTTCACGAAAGAAGAGCAGTCGAACGTTTGGGTCTGATCCGGGGAAGCTCCGAATTCGTAAGGCGTTCCCTCGAACGTTTTGCCGTAGGCGATCAGCTCGTCCGCCTGTTTGCCGGCGAGGGAATCGCTGGAATAGTCGGTGTATTTCGGCTTGGCCGAAACGTAGCCGCTTATCCCGTCCGGGGTGCGCACCTCCAGCCAGAAGGCGCCCGCCTCGCGCACGACGTGCAGCTTGCTGCCGGCCGGGAGTAATTCATTGCGGGCGGCTTCGCTATCCGCATCCGGCTCGCTCCGCAGGTTGACGCCCCATTCTACGGTGGTCTCATAGTCGTACGCCGAAGTAATCCGTACCGTTCGTCCGGCGCCGTCCCAGATCACCTCGCTGCCCAGCGCTTCGCTCACGAACCGCAGCGGGACGAGCGTCGCGCCGTCCGAGATTCGTCCGGGCATCGCGAGCGCCATCGTCCGGCCGTTCAGCTGCGCCACCTTGTCGCCGATCCGATACACCAGCGTCGCGTCGCCTTTGGTCGCCGTGACGGTTTTACTCGCACCGTCCCAAGCCAGCTTGGCGCCCAGCGCCTCGAACACGCTGCGCATCGGCACGAGGACGCTGCCGTTCTCCAGCACCGGCGGCGTCTCCGGCTGCAGCCGCTGTCCGTCCAACTCGATCGCTACGCCTCCTCCGCCGACGTCGGTCACGGTCGAAGCGGAAGTACCCGCGTTCCCGGCAGCTTCCGCAATTCCGGCCTGCAGCGGGGCGGATAATACGAGGGAAGCCGCCAACAGCCAGGCGATGGCGCATTTCCGTTTCGTTAAAACGGGTTTCATCACAATAAATCACCTATTTTCTGGATGGATTTATATAGTTGGACGAAACCGGGGCGGAATAGTTGTGTGGAAAATGTTACCTTCCGCCCGGCGAGAGCCGTTCCAGCCCGTTCATATACGGGCGCAGCGCCTGAGGAATGCGGATGCTGCCGTCCTCCTCCTGATGGTTCTCCAGCAGGGGAATCAGGATGCGCGGCGAGGCTACCGCGGTATTGTTCAGCGTGTAACAATACTGCAGATTGCCGTGCCGGTCCTTGAAACGGATATTCGAGCGCCGGGCCTGAAAATCCAGCAGCTGCGACGACGAATGGGTCTCCCCGTAAGCCTGCCGGCTGGGCATCCACGTCTCGATGTCGCATTGCTTATACGTTTTTTGCGACATGTCGCCGGTGCAAACCGCCATCACGCGGTAGGGGAGTTCCAGCAGCCGCAAAATTTCCTCGGCGTTATTCGTGATTTCCTGGAACAGCCGTTCCGACAGCTCCGGATTGTTTTCGCACAACACGACCTGCTCCACTTTCGAAAATTGGTGCACGCGGTATAAGCCATGCACGTCTTTGCCGGCCGAACCGACCTCGCTGCGGAAACAGAGCGAGGCCGCGGCCAGCTTGAGCGGGCTTGCGACGTCGACGATTTCGTGCTGGTAATAGGCGACGAGCGGCACCTCCGAGGTACCGGCCAACCAGCGATCCTCCTCGGCCATCCGGTAGGTCTGATCCTGTCCCAGCGGGAAAAAGCCGGTATTCAGCAGCGCCTCCGAGCGAACCATGAGCGGAACCTCCAGCAGCGCAAACCCTTTGGCCGCGAGCAGGTCCACGGCCAGCTGCTGCACCGCCCGGTGCAGCCGAACCCCGGCCCCGGCGAGGTAATAGTTGCGGCTGCCGGCCGTTCGGACGCCGCGGGGGATGTCGATCATCCCGTGCAGCTGGCCGAGCGCGACGTGATCCTTCGGCTCAAAGCCGATATCCCGAGGCTCGCCGACCCGTTTCATTTCAACGTTGTCGCGGTCCGACAAGCCTTTGGGCGTATCCGGCGAGACGATATTCGGCACGAGCTGCATCAGCCTTAGGTACTCGCGCTCCGCCTCTTGTCGTTCTGCTTCAAGCCCGTTAAGACGGCGATTGATCTGCTTGACCTCTTCCTTAAGAGGTTCGGCCTGGCCCGTCTCCCGCTCCCGAAGGTGCGCCTGAATCCGTTCCGTCAGCCTGTTGCGCTCCCTCCGCAAACGTTCCGTTTCCTGCAGCAAAACCCGGCGTTGGTCGTCCCAACGGAGAAGCCCGGCGATCGAAACCTCGATTCCTTTGTCCTCCGCTACCGATTGAACCTGCCCGGCATGCTCCCGAATCCATTTGATGTCCAACATGGCAATCCGCTCCTTTGCGATTGAAATACAAAAAGCGCCCTTCGTCCGATTGGGACGAGGAGCGCTGTATGCTCGCGGTGCCACCCAAATTGACCAAACCGGCTTTGATCCGGTTCGATCCCCTTTAGTTCCGCGGTAACGGGCGGACCCGGTTAGCTTAGGAGGAGATTTTTGCGCGTTTGGCGCGCTGTTCCCCTTGACGAAAACGCCTCCGAGTTGGATGCTCTTCATAGGCATGATTCCCAATATAGGTTTGTTACAGCAGTATACCGTAATGCAGCGATTGAATTCAAGAGGGAGGAGGGCGTGCGGTGAAAAAAATGCTGCTTACCGGCTTCGAGCCTTTTGACGGCGAGCGCATGAACCCGGCGATCGAGGTCGTGCGCCGGCTGCAGGGCCGATCCGTCGGCCGGTACGCGATCGAGGGGCTGGAGCTGCCGACGGTGTTCGGCAAATCGATCAGCCGCTTGGTGAGCGCGGTGGAGGAGACGGCGCCGGACGCCGTTATTTGTCTCGGGCAGGCCGGCGGCCGTGCCGAGATCACGTTCGAGCGCATCGCCGTTAACGTCAACGATGCGAACATCGCCGACAATGAGGGGAACAAGCCGGTCGACACGCCGGTCGTGCCGGAGGGGCCGGCGGCTTATTGGTCCACGCTGCCCGTCAAATCGATGGTGTCCCGGCTCCGGGCCAGCGGCATCCCGGCCTCGGTATCCCTGACGGCCGGCACGTTCGTGTGCAACCATCTGTTTTACGGACTGATGCATCACATCGCCGTCAGCGGCAAGCCGGTGCAAGGAGGGTTCGTCCACATCCCTTATCTGCCCGGGCAGGCGTCGAATCATCCCGGCGCGCCCAGCATGGCGCTGGAACAAATGGTATTCGGACTGGAGCAGGCGATTGCCGTCATGACGGAATAATCAAAAGGAGCGCATAACCATGGATATCCAAGAAGAAACCCGCAGCCCCGCAGGCCAGGGCGTGGTCAGCACGCTGGAGATCATCGAGGCGGAAACGGGGAAACGCACGGTTTTGGCGGAATTCGACCATCTGATCGAAGCGCCCAACTGGACGCGCGACGGCTGGCGGCTGATCTATAACAGCGGAGGCCATTTGTTTTCGTTTGACCTCGCTTCGCGGACGAGCACGCGGATCGACTCCGGCTTTGCCGACCGGTGCAACAACGACCATGTGTTGTCTCCGGACAACGCGCGGCTGGCGGTCAGCCACCATACGCAGGAGGACGGCCTGTCGCGGATTTATACTTTTCCGCTGAACGGAGGCCAACCGACGCTGGTGACTCCGCTTGGACCCAGCTATCTTCACGGCTGGTCGCCGGACGGCGGCACGCTGGCCTATTGCGCGGAACGGAGCGGTCAGTACGACCTTTATACCCTTCCCGCGGCCGGCGGCGTGGAAACGAGGCTGACGGATACCCCCGGGCTGGATGACGGCCCGGAGTACTCCCCGGACGGGCTGCATATTTGGTTCAACTCCGTGAGAACGGGGCTGATGCAGGTGTGGCGCATGAACGCGGACGGCAGCGAACCGGTGCAGATGACCTTCGACGAGAGTAACAACTGGTTTCCGCATGTATCGCCCGACGGGCGGACGGTGGCTTATCTCTCGTATCGGAAGGGCGATGTGGCCCCGGGCGACCATCCGGCGAACAAACACGTGGAAATCCGCACGATGTCCAGTGCGGGCGGCGATTCCCGCACGCTTGCCAAGCTGTTCGGCGGGCAGGGGACGATCAACGTCAACTCGTGGTCGCCGGACAGCCGGCAATTGGCGTTCGTCAGCTATCGCTTGACTTGAAGCAGCTATCTACCTGATATCTTAAACAGAAGCCCGGCCAAAGACCGTACGGTCCTAGGCTGGGCTTTTTTTGCCCATCGTGCAATTGAGAACAAACCATGAACATTCCTGTTTTCCGCCGCACATTTCCTCGTCGTCGTCCGTTAAGCAATGTGAGGGGAGGTTTTCAAGTGTCGGTCGACATCGAAGAACTTTACGACAAAATCTATCGCTACTGCTACTACAAGGTCGGCAATGCCTCTTTGGCGGAAGACCTGACCCAGGAAACCTGCCTCAAGTACTTTGCGCAAAGTTCATACGTCGAACGCGGGAAGCAGCTGGCCTATCTTTACACCATCGCGCGAAATCTGTGCACGGATGCTTTCCGCAAGAAACAGCCGGAAGAACTGGTCGGAGAGCTGCCCGACACGGATTCGCTGGAACGGCTGGAACTCAAAATCGTCGTCCGGCAAGCCTTAAAAACGCTGCCGGAGCAGGAACGGGAGTTGCTGCTTTTGCGATACGCCAACGAGCTTACCGTCGGTGAAATCGCGGCGGTTACGGGTCTTTCCCGCTTCGCGGTCTACCGCAAGACAAGTTCTGCGCTGGCCGCTCTGAAGGCCATGCTCAAAGGGGAGGATGCTTTTGACTAAACGATGGAAAGACGTCTTGCAAGCCGCGTTTGCAGCGCCGGAACCCGCGGATAAAGAGCGATTCCTGAAAACGCTGCGTTATCCCAAAATCTCCTATTCGGATTTCTTTCTCAGCCAGTTCCGCTATATCCGCAAACGGGTCTGGGCGCTTTCCGCCCTGATTGCGGCGGTGGGCTGGGCCATTGCCTTATCTTCGCCGCTGGACGGCCATTGGCATGCGGAAGCGGGCCGGCTCTGGACTCTTTCCGCTATCCTGCCGTTCCTGGCTTTGCTGACGGCTACGGAGCTTTCGCGCTCCATGGGTTATCGCATGGCGGAGCTGGAATTAAGCTGCCGGTTCAGCCTGCCGCAGATCGTCATGGCGCGGGCAGCTATTTTAGGCGGAGGAAACTTCCTCGTTTTGGCGTTGCTCCTGACTCTGATTAGCCAGAGGTCGTCCTATGGCTTGCTGCAGGCTGCGGCCTACCTGCTCGTTCCCTATCTTATGACCTGCGGCTTTTGCCTGTTGATCGTGAACCGGGTGCGCGGACGGGAAAGCCTGTACGGCTGCGCCGCGGCGGCCTGCCTCGTCAGCATGACGAACGTCGTTGTCGGCAGCGCGCTGCGGTTTCTTTATTCCAACGCGTTTCTGGGCTACTGGCTGCTCCTGTTTGCCGCAAGCAGCCTGTTGATCGGCATTCAGTTGCGCTATTTGCATAAACGAACGGAGGAAAGAACATGGGACTTATTCTTGACCGAGTGACCAAGCATTACGGCCCGAAAATCGCCTGCGACCGGATTTCCCTTACGCTTCGTCCCGGCGTGTACGGCCTGCTGGGCGCCAACGGCGCCGGCAAGACGACGCTGATGCGCATGATGTGCGGGGTGCTGGCCCCGACGTCCGGTACTATCGCTTATGAAGGCATCGACGTAAGCCGCGAGGACTACCGCGACGCGTTGGGATATTTGCCGCAGGATTTCGGCTATTATCCCGAATTTTCGGCGTTGGATTTCATGCTCTACATCGCCACGCTGAAGGGGTTGCCCAAGCCGCGCGCCGTTGAGAAGTCGCGGGAATTGCTGGAGCTGGTTTCGCTGGAGAAGGAGGCAGCCAAGAAGATCAAAACCTTTTCCGGAGGCATGAAACAACGGCTCGGGATCGCGCAGGCGATGCTGAACGACCCGAAGATTTTGATTTTGGACGAACCGACGGCCGGTCTCGATCCCAAAGAACGGGTGCGCTTCCGCAATTTGATTTCCCGGCTTGGCGCGGACCGTATCGTCCTGTTGTCCACCCATATCGTCTCGGACGTGGAACACATTGCGGACCTCATCCTGGTGATGAAAGACGGCCAGCTCATCCATCAAGGGACCTTGGAGGAGATTATCCGAACCATACAGGGCAAAGTGTGGGAATGCACCGTTCCGCAAGCGTCGGCGGATATTTTGTGCGAAAAGCATCTTGTCGTTAATCTGCGGCAAGAGGGAGCGGACGTGTTCCTGCGTCTGGTGTGCGAGGAGAAGCCCGGCGATTCGGCGGTCCCCGTACAAGCCGCGCTGGAGGATCTTTATCTCTATTATTTCAGCGAGGTGAGCGAACGATGAACGGCTTTTGGAGCCTGGTTGGTTTTGAATATCACAAAATATTGCGCAAAAAAAGCGTGCTTATTACCTTGCTGCTGGCGGTTATCTTATCCTTGATCAGTTGTTGGGGGACGCTGCTCGGCAACTATTACATCGAAGGCAAGCTGTTCGAGTCCCATTATGAAGGCATGGTCAAGGACCGGACTTACGCCCGGTCGCTTGCCGGCAGGGAGATCGACGCGGGATTGATCCTGGAAGCGGCCCATGCTTATGCGCAGATCCCGGAAGCCAACCTGTATCAAGGGACCGAAGAATATCAGACGTTGGCGCGGAAGTACAGCGGGATTTACTCTATCAGCCGCGCGATTTACAACACCGCCTCACGGCGGTTCAATATGGAGGATTTTCAGGTCCTGACGAAGAAGCAGGCTGACGATTTCTACACCCTGCGCCGGGATAAACAGACGCTGGCCGTAGAACAGACGCATATGAGCGATCGAGGCAAAGAGGCGGTGCTTGCGCTGGATGCCCGGGTAAAAACGCCGTTTGCTTTTTCTTATACCGACGGCTACACGCGTTTCTTTACCCTTATGTACTCTGAAGGCCTGTTGGCCGCGTTCGTGCTGGCGATTTGCATCGCTCCGCTGTTTTCGGCCGAGTACGTCACCGGAGCCGATCAGCTCATTCTCGCCTCGAAGCACGGGAAACGCAGGCTGATTAAAGCCAAATTGGTTACGGGCTTTTCGTTGGCTGCCGCGATATCCCTGATCCTGACCGCGATGAGTTATTTCCTGTCGATGTTCACCTTCGGCTTTGACGGCGGGAACGCTCCGCTGCAGCTTTATTACCCCATGTCGCCCTATCCGTTGACGATGGGGCAGACGGCGCTGCTGCTGTCGATTTGCATCTTCTTTGCCTGCTTGCTGACTGCGGCGATTACTATGCTCCTGTCCGCAAAACTGAAGTCTCCGTTCGGCGTCATCGTTCTGATCAGCCTGTTGCTTGTCGTACCCTTGTTCATCCAGGTATCGTACGATCCCATATGGCTATCCAATCTTGTCCATCTTCTGCCGACGTACATGATGGATTTTGGCCCCGTGACCAGCCCGATCCAGTATGAATTGTTGGGGTTGGTTCTTCATCCGTTTGTGATTATGCCGTTATTTGCCGCCGTAGTAAGCATCCTGCTTGCGCCGCTGGCCTATCGTGCCTTCAAAAATCATCAGATCGTATAAAAGGGGAGCGGCGAGGTTAAATCGCCGCTCCCGGCACAGCACCGGAAGCATGGCGCGATGGGGGCTTCGGCCGCTTAACTCTCCTCCATCCGCAGCGCTTTGCGGCCGGCTTCTTTCAAGGCGGACATCACCTGGAGGTAAGGATGAGGTCCATAACTGATGCGTGCGACGCCCAACTCGGCTAGCTGACGAGGCGAAGCCGAGTTTGCCCCGCCAACCATGAGGTTGACCGGAAGCGGGGACGATTGGCACAAGGCCTCGATAAGGCCCGGATCGCTCAGGCCCGGGGCGAAGAACCCGCTTGCCCCGGCTTCGGCATAGGCATGGGCGCGGCGTATCGCCTCATCGACATGGGCAACCCCATGCCTCGTGGAATCCGCCTGAAAGAACACGTCGCACCGCGCATTGATGAACACAGGCACTCCCGTTTCCTTTGCGGCTTCGCGGGCCGCCGCGATCCGCAGGCTTTGCTCCCCGGCGGCATACAGCCCTTCTCCCCCGATCCGCCGGTCCTCGATATTGATGCCGACGGCTCCGCTTTCAATGACTTGTCGGACATGTTCGCGCACGTCGCCGGCAGCGGGCCCGTAGCCGCTCTCCATATCGATCGTTACCGGGAGGTCTGGCACGGCTCTTGCGATTCGCTCCAGGTTGGCAAGCGCCAACTCAAACGGGAGGTTCTCGCCGTCATCGTAACCATGGGCCGCGGCAACCGACCAGCTTCCTGTGGCGATCGCCTGTGACCCGGCCTCCCGCAGTGCCAAAGCGCTTCCGGCATCCCAAACGTTAAACAGCACCAGCGGTTCGCCGGGCACATGCAGCTTCGCAAGGGCGCGAGCTTGTTCAATTGGCTTCTGGTTCAACAGCATCGATGAATCCTCCTATTCGTTTCTCATGGTTCAACAGCCAGATTTTGCGCGACAGCCCTCCGCCGTAACCACCAAGCTCGCCGTTCGCGTTAATGACGCGATGGCAGGGGATGACGAGGGCGAGCTGGTTGGCTCCATTGGCTTGGGCGACGGCCCGGTAAGCCGCCGGATTGCCCACCGCAAGCGCCAGGTCGGCGTAAGAGCGCGTTTCTCCGGGCGGGATTTGTTGCAATTGCGCCCACACCTGCTGCTGAAACGGCGTGCCGAGCAAGCGCAGAGGTGTGGCGAACGAGGTCAGCCGCCCGTCGAAATACAAAGCCAATTCCCGCTCGATGGAGCGGATCGGCTCGGTGACGCCGGGAATGACCGCGGCCTTCGTCCGGTTCCGCAGCCGCTCTACCTCGCGCTCCAGGCCGCGGCGGTCGATAAACTCCAACAGGTAGAGGGCGGCCTCGTCGGCGATGGCGATCATGGGGCCGAGCGGGGTATCGATCCACGAGGCCCGCAGGATTTTGCCCTCCGCCAGGCGGGTCGGCGCGGCCCCCATAATCCGGGAGAACGCGTCCCGGAATCCGCTGCTTGACTCATACCCGGTGGAAAGCTGGGCATCGATCACCGGCAGCCCGGAGCGGATGTTCTTCAATGCCAGGCCCATGCGGCGGGAGCAAGCGTATTCCACGAAGGTCATGCCGAAGCGCTTCTTGAATTGGCGGCGGGCCGTCGACGCATCGACGGACAACTGCCGAAAGTCCTCGTCCTTCCAGCGTTTCTCCGGGTTGGCTTCCACGGCCTCCACCAGTTGCCGAACCAGGTCGGAGACGTGGTTCGGATGGGACAGCGGCCGGCAGCGCCTCCTTGGCGGTCTCGTAAAACTCGCAGTTTTCGAGCTTCGGGTTGCGTGCCGGACAGGTCGGGCGGCAGAAGACGCCGGTCGTTTTTACCCCGACGTAGAACACGCCTTCATATTCCGTTCTTTTTTCCAGCAAAGCTTGATAGAATTCTTCTTTTCGTTCGGCGGGGATCATGCGTACAGGGTCCTCCTCGGTTTCAAGTTCGTGTCCTTATTATAACGTTGGCGCGAAGGCGCCGCCGCCGAAAATCAGGCATTGATTTTTGGTTCGCGCCCGACCGGGAAACGGTCAAGACTTCCATTGTGGGCGGGCATATTTTGTTATATGATATCATGGTAAAACGGGCTCAAAATAAAAATCGGGCGCTTGAGGGCGATTAACGTACGTTTCAGGAGCCTGGGCGCAAGTTTGGACGAGGGCTGAGGCTGCCTGCCGTCAGGGCGCTCGCCGCGAGACGTCCGCCCGGCCGATTGAACTAACGCTGGGGCCCTAACGGACTCCAGAGACCTTAATAGCTCCGAAACGGGGAATGTTCGATTCTTACGGATCTCAGAGCCGTTATTTGGGCCAAAGGCTTCAAATTGGCCGCCATTTGAGCCCAGTAAAGTCTCTGGAGTCCGTTACGGTGGGAAATACTTGGGAAATAGCAAAATAACGCCTCTACAGTCCGTTATGACCATAACTAACGCCATTCTCTTGCCGATTTCGGTTTTGAACCTTTCAATTCGTTTGAAATTATAAATTTGGGTGTGGGGGAAACGATGTATCCTAGAGACTTGAACTATACGATGCCGGCCGAGTGGGCGCCGCATGAACGAACTTTCATTTCCTGGCCGGTGCGGGAGTCGATGGTTTATCCCGAGCGGTACGCCGAGGTATGCGACGGCTACGCCGAATTCATTACGGCGATCGCCGAGTTCGAACCGATCACGGTGGTCGTGAATCCGGACGATCTGGAGAAGGTACAGGGCCGTTTCGGGCAAAGCCCGAACCAGGACCGCATTTCCTTTTTGCCGATTGAGCACAACGACGCGTGGCTGCGGGACAACGGCCCGACGTTCCTCGTGAACGGCGAAGGCGAGTTGGCGGGCGTCAACTGGGGCTTCAACGCCTGGGGCGGGAAATATTCGCCATGGGATCTGGACGATGCGGTTGCGCCGCAAATCCTCCAAGCGATGGGCGTGAAGCAATTCGATGCGCCGCTGGTGCTGGAGGGCGGTTCCATCCATACCGACGGCGAAGGCACGCTGCTGACGACCGAGGAGTGCCTGCTGAACGTGAACCGCAATCCGCGGCTAAGCCGCGAAGAGATCGAATCGGCCGTGAAGAACTTCGTGAACGTCGACCAAATCATCTGGCTGAAGCGCGGGCTCAGCGGCGACGAGACGGACGGCCATGTCGACAACGTGGCTTGCTTTGCGGCGCCGGGCAAGGTGATCCTCCAGGTGTGCGACGATCCGAGCGACGACAACTATGCGATCACGCAGGAAAATATAGCGATTTTAAGCGCGGCGGTCGACGCCCGGGGCCGAAAGCTGGAGATCGTCCCGATCCCGCAGCCACCGCAGGCGTTCTACGAAGACAGCCGTTTGACGCTGAGTTATTTGAACTTTTATTTCGTGAACGGCGGCATCATTTTGCCGGTGTTCGGCGGGGCTGCGGCGGAAACCGACCGGCAGGCCGCGAAGGTGCTGAGCGAAACGTTCCCGGATCGCAAAATTCGGACGGTAGACGGCATGGCGATCATCGGCGAAGGCGGCAACGTGCACTGCACGACGCAGCAAATGGCGTTGGGACGCCGGTAAATTTAGCGAAAGGGGATCGATCAACGAGATGAGAAACGTGAAAGTGGCGGCGACGCAAATGAGCTGCTCGTCCAATAAAGAAGAGAATATCGCCAAGGCGGATGCGCTGGTCAGACAGGCGGCGCAGCAGGGAGCGCAGATCATTTTGCTGCAGGAGCTGTTCGAAACCCCTTATTTCTGCCAAAAGGAAAAGTCCGACTACTATGTATACGCCACCGAGCTGGAGGAGAATGCGGCTATCAAGCATTTCCAGCAGGTCGCCAAGGAGCTGGAAGTGGTACTTCCGATCAGCTTCTACGAAAAAAAGAACAACGCCCGCTACAACTCCCTGGCCGTGATCGACGCAAACGGCGAGGTGCTGGGACGTTACCGCAAAAGCCATATCCCGGACGGGCCGGGATATGAGGAGAAGTTCTACTTTAATCCGGGCGACACCGGATTTAAAGTGTGGAAGACGCGTTACGCCAAAATCGGCGTCGGCGTGTGCTGGGACCAGTGGTACCCGGAAGCGGCCCGCTGCATGGCGCTGATGGGCGCGGAACTGCTGTTCTACCCGACGGCCATCGGCTCGGAGCCGCAGGACGGTTCGATCGACTCCAAGGATCACTGGCAAATGTGCATGCTGGGGCATGCCGCTTCGAATCTCGTGCCGGTGATCGCCTCCAACCGGGTAGGCACGGAAACCGACGAAGAGTCGAGCATCACGTTTTACGGCTCGTCCTTCATCGCCGGGCCGCAGGGCAACAAAATCGCCGAAGCCGACCGCACGGAGGAGACCGTGCTCGTGGCCGAATTCGACCTCGACCAGTTGGAGACCCAGCGCATCGAGTGGGGGATTTTCCGCGACCGCCGGCCGGATCTGTACAAGATCATCACCTCCTACGACGGCGAGCTTCGTCTCGACTAATCAGGAAAGCAACCGCATAGGCAACGCCAGATCGTGCAGCCCCCAATTCCAGCGTGACATCGTGATTGGGGGCTTTTGGCGATCAAGCCGAGCCGGGTTTGACGCCCGGGTTCGCCTCGATGATTGCCTCCGCCGTCGCCTTGAGGCGAGGCAGAAAGCGCAGCACCTCGTCCGCGCGGCTGAACAGGTCCGCCGGTTCCCGGATGCCAAGGTCGGCCAGGACGCCGTGAAAGTCCGGGGCGAACCGGCGTCCCAGATCCGGGGCGTCCGCGGCCAAGATCTTGTGGCAGCGCGCGAACGTGGCGACGATCCAAAAGACGGCCTCTTGTCGGCGGCCGGTCCGAATCAGCTCGCGGCTGCCGTCGATCGCGACCGGGCGCGCCCCGGCAGTGATGTCGCTGCTGAAGAAAAACGGCGTCCTGGCCTGCTCCGCAGCCGCGTCGAAGGTTCGGGCCAGCGCGTCCAGATGCGTCTCCGCCTGCCGGGCGGTGAGCTGCGCGCACCCCAGGAGATGCAGCAGCTCGGCGTAAATTTCGCTGTGCCCATACGCTTCGAGCACCTCGCGGGTGGCGAGATAGCGGAGCCGCACCGTCGGGTTGCGCAGGGCGGCCGTCAGCAGGACGTGCGTGGTCACCCCGGTCGGAAACAGCCAGCCCGTGACCTGATCGTGCCACGGGGCGGCGGGATCGATGCCGCGAAGCCCGCCTTCGATCCGTGCCAAGGCGTGCCCGCAGCGGCGCAGGACCCAAGGCTTTTCGGCGAAGCGGCGGCCGACCTCCGACTGCAGCCTGCGCAGCCGGCCCGTCGAATCGGCGATGATCGTATCCGTCCGGAAGCCTCCGGCCAGATGGTAGTCCGCCAATACGCTTTCGGCGGAAGCAAGCTGGGTCCAGGACAGGTAGGTGACTTCAAGCAGCGCCTGCTCGAAGCGGAATTTGCCCGGTTTCATGGGAGGTATCGTTTGGGCGGTCACGACCATCAGGTCGATGTCGGAACTTGCCGGCAGTTCCGCATGCTCCGGCAGTCCGACCGTTGAGCCGCTGAAATAGGCCCCCAGGAAGGCGTCCTCCCGGCTAGCCAGCTGCAGGACCCACTTGGCGGCTGCCTTTCGCGCTTCTCCGACTTTCATAACAACCTCCTCATTTTTTCTCCTCATTTTTTGAAGGGATACTTCGATGAGAATCGAAGCAAAACTGTGATACAATCGTTATCGTTCCGGCTTGAGTTACTATACATATTATACCCGGACGATCAGAGAAAGAAGGGATAAGAGTGGCTCGTTCGCTGTATTTCGCATTGATCTTGCTTAGTTTGATTTGGGGAGGCTCGTTTTTCTTCATCAAAATTTTGCTGCCGGACTTCGGACCGTGGACGGTCGCGTTCCTGCGTTCCGCCCTCGGGCTGGCGACGATCACGGGCGTGATGCTCGTCCTGCGCAAGCCGTTCGGATTCAGGCAAATTCCCTGGCCGGCGATGGCGATCATGGCGCTCATTAACACGGCGATTCCCTGGGCGCTGATCGGCTTCAGCGAGACGCGGCTGACGAGCAGCATGGCGTCGGTCATGAACGCCGCCACCCCGCTGTGGACGCTGGTAGTCGGCGCCTTATTTTTCCGTGCGGCGACCGGGCGGATGCAGTGGGTGGGCATGGGCATCGCGTTCGTCGGGCTGCTCGTTCTGGTCGGCGTGAGCCCGACCTCGCTGGCGTCGGTCGATCTGATCGGCTTTGCGTGCATGCTTACGGCGACCTTGTGTTACGCCGTGGGCTCGCACTTGTCCAAGCGTTTGTCGGGCGGGCTGTCGATGTACCAAATTACCTTCGGCACGCTGATCAGCGCGATGATCGGCAGCGGCATCATGGCGCTGGCCTCCGAACGGATCTCCCTGGCGCCGCTCGCTTCCCCGGCGACGTTGGGCGCGGTCATCGGCCTTGGCGTGTTCGGGTCCGGCATCGCGTACATTTTGTTTTACTTTATGGTGCAGCAAGGCACCCCGCAATTCGCCACCACGGTTACCTATTTGGTTCCGGCCAGCGCCATCGTCTGGGGCTTTACGCTGCTGAACGAACCGGTCAGCTGGCGTTTGCTGGCCGGACTGGTGTTCATCCTCGGCGGGGTGTACCTGGCGAACCGGAACGGTTCGCGCCGCGCCGGAAGTAAAGCCGAACGCCGGGAAAGCCCGGCTGGTCCGGACCCGGCCGCCGTACCCGCTGAACCGTCGAATTAACTTCCCGCACCCGAAGTAACCTTTTTCCCGCGAAGCCGCACTTCATAGTGTACATGGATCAATGAGGTAAAGCCCAGGGACGAATGGTTCGGCGGACTTCATCTTCAAGGCGCTGCAAGCCCTTGGCGCTGGGATCCGGCAAGCGAAACCATTCGCTTAAGCTAACCGGGGGTTCTTCCCGAAGGTGGGACCACTCGTTGGTCCGGGGATCGTAGGCATAATCCCTCGCCCAGGCTTGGGCGTTGTCCGTTATGGCCCGGACGGCGGCTCCGATATACGCTACCTCGGCCGCCGTCATCATTGGGTGCAGGGAAATCCGCACCCAGCCGGGCTTCTGCGAAAGGTCGCCTTCCGCGATGCTCCTGGCAATGTCCCGGGACGAAGCGCGGTTGATGCCCAGCAGATAGTGGCCGTACGTCCCCGCACAGGAACAGCCGCCGCGCGCCTGGATGCCGAATCGGTCGTTCAGCAGCTTCACCATGAGATTGTAATGGACCGATTCCAGGGCAAAAGAGACGATGCCCAGCCGTTCACGGCTGCGTCCGCCCAGGACGTGCAGCCCCGGAACGGCTTCGAGTTCCCCCAGCAACAGGTCCGTCAGCTCGCGTTCTCGGCGCAGCAGGCGGTCGATGCCCATCTGCTCTTTCAACCGCAGGCATAATGCGGTGCGGACCGCCTGCATCACCCCTGGCGTTCCGCCGTCCTCCCGGGCTTCGGCATCGGGCAGGTACTGGACTTCGCCCCATGGGCTGGTCCAGGTTACCGTGCCGCCTCCCGGGCGATCCGGGGACGGACCCGCGCACAGACTGGCGTCCATCACCAGCACCCCGCCCGTGCCGGGGCCGCCGAGGAACTTGTGCGGGGAGAAGAGGATGGCGTCGAGCTTCTCCCCAGGTGCCCCCGGCGGATGCATGTCGATCGGCGCATACGGCGCGCTGGCGGAGTAATCGGCCACGCAGATGCCGCCATGCTCATGCATGATCCGGGATAAACGGCGAATCGGCGTCGCAAAGCCCGTTACGTTGGAGCAAGCGGTAAACGCGCCGATCTTTACTGCGCGGTCGCGATACCGAACGAGCAGCCGTTCCAGCTGACCGGGATCGGCGCGGCCGTCCGCCCCCGGCGGAATACAGACGACTTCACCATTGGTTTCCGCCCAGGAGATGTGGTTGGAGTGGTGCTCCATATGCGTCACAAAAATGACCGGGCGGTCCCGCTCGGCCATCCCGGCCCGGTAAGCCGTCCGCCATCGGGGCGACACCTTCAACCCGAGCAGCCGCTGCAGCTTGTTCACCGCGCCCGTCATGCCCGTCCCCGCAAACAGCAGCATATCCTGCGGGCCGGCGTGGACGTGGCGCTTGATGATTCGCTTTGCCTCCTCATAGGCGGCGGTCATGGCGGTGCCTGTCAAGCTGGCGGCGGTGTGGGGATTGCCCGCCATCGGGCCGAAATCCTCGGCCAGCTTCGTTTCGATCGGCCGGTACAGGCGGCCGCTGGCCGCCCAATCGGCGTAGAGCAACGTTTGCGTTCCGTACGGCGTAACGAACCGGTGGAAATAACCGATCGTATTTTCCCGGTAGAGCCTGAATGCCTCCTCTTCGTCCTCATTGGCGATAGGCCGCCCCGTTCCTCCGCTTCCCCGTATTGCGTTTCCGGCATCGTTCCCGGCCGAATTGCCGGCATTGGCCTCCATCATGCCCTGTCTCCCCCTTGCTTTCGCTAACGTTCGCTTTTGTAGATCGCTTATAGGTTACGTACATTCGCCTATCGGAGTTCATGCACGGCGAGGAAATTCGCAAAATCATCACAACGGGGACGAGCAGGGGAAGCTGGCCGCATACCAAGTAGGAATAGAGGAACTTCGTTCATTGGCGGCAACGCCCGGGATCAGCTACCAAGCCTTTAGATAAACAGCTGAATATCGGACTCGAGCGCGTCGCGAAGATAGGTTTTGGCCTCGATGATTTCCAGCTCGGGGATGAATTCCTCCGGCTTGAAGCCCATGATGTCCACGGACAGCTTGCAGCCGTAAAACTTAATGTTTTTCTTGCGTGCGCCTTTCAAGAAGTGGACCAGCTGTGGAGCCTCGTTGTCCTCGATCATTTCCGTCAACATCCGTTTGCCGAGGCCGCTGAAGTTCATTTTGGACAACGGGAGCTCGTCCGGTCCTTTCGGCGTCATCCAGGTCATCAGCTTCTCGTACAGCGTCTTGTCCTCCAGGGTCATTTTGTCGGGATCGCGTACGAGGAACAAGCCCCAGAAAGCGAAGAACATCGTCACCTCCACGTCGATTTCCCTGGCGCTGTTCGCCAGGATCAGCCCGGCCATCGCCTTATCGTATTCCCCGCTGAACATCAGCAGATTCATTCGTTTTTGCGCCATTGTTCCGGCCCCTTTCACTTGATGCCATTTGGCTAAAGTTGGTTCTAGTATGTTACCGAATCGGCGCGCGTTATCCCCGGTTCATAAATCGATCATAATACCGACCCCGGTCATGTAAAAAAATAGTAGACAATACATAAAATTTTGATAATATATATCTGAAAATGATTCTCAATATCAAATAAAAAATTCACCAATGAAGGGGAATATATAATGCTCAGAACCAAAGGGATTACACTGCTGGCGGCGACGCTGCTGACGGCCGGGCTTTTGGCCGGATGCGGGGAGGCCAAGGAGAATGCGGCAACGGAGGCGGCGCAAGCGACGAACGGCGCGAATGCGAATAGCCCGGTCGGGAATGCCGATGCCGATCAGCCGGCGAATTCCGGCAACGCCGCAACGGGACCGGTAAAAATCATCCATGCCTGGGGGGAAACCGAACTGGGGGCAACGCCGCAAAAGGTCGTTACGCTGGACTTCTCGTTTATCGATACGCTGGTGGCCCTGGGCGTGACGCCCGCCGGGAACGCCGGGGTCGGCGAGACGAAAATCCCGGAATATTTGCAGGACCAAATCTCCGGCGAGGTGGCCGATGTCGGCGAGCGTAAAGCGCCTAACCTGGAAGTGATCGAGTCCGTGGGGCCCGATTTGATTCTGGCCAGCCAGGACCGCCAGAACATGATTAAAACCGAGCTGCAGGCGATTGCCCCGACGATTGCCCTGGACGACAACAGCTATCAGGAGATCCTCGACAACGTGGATACGATCGCCAAGGCGCTTGGCAAAGAGGCCGAAGCGGAGCAGGTTCGGAAGAACCTCGAGGATCGGATCGGCGAAGCGAAGCGGCAAATCGGGAATCAGCCTTCCGTGCTGGTGATCGGAGCGTTCGACGATGAATTCACGGTATGGTTGAAAGGCTCGTTCATCGGCTCACTGCTGACGGATATCGGCGCGAATTATGCGTTCGAAGGGGAGAAGGCGGAGCTGGAGGGCAAGGCGGAAGGCGCGAAAATGACGCTTGAGCGCCTGAGCGAAATCAATCCGGACTTCATCTTCATGTATGGCGACGATGTCGACAAGTATAAAGACAATCCGTTGTTTGGCAGCTTGAAGGCGGTGCAGGATAACCACATGATCAGCGTGGACCGCAATCTCTGGTCGCGCGGCCGCGGGCCGACCGCAGCGAACAAAATCCTCGACGAGGCGATTCCACTGCTGACCGGGCAGTCTTCCAAATAGCAAGGAGTGAACCTATTTGCATAAGGCGCAAACGGGAAACAAACGGGGCCATTCCCCGTTTGTTTCTTCTGTTATTATATTCGGCTGGTTTTTATTGCTGCTGCTCGCGATTAGCGCCATTTCGGTGGTTTTTCGCGTGAAGGGGCTGTCCTGGGACAATCTGGCGGACATCTTCGTCATCGATCCCAAGGATGTCATGGATTATACCGTGTGGCAGGTACGCGCGCCACGCGTGCTGCTGGCGGTGCTGCTCGGGGCCGGGCTGGCGGTAGCCGGCGGATTGCTGCAAGGCATGACGCGCAACCCGTTGTCCGATCCCGAAGTGCTTGGCGTCAACCAGGGTGCGTCCTGCCTCGTGGTGATCTCCCTTTTGCTCTTTGGGGATCAGAATGCAACCATCGTGATTCTGCTGGCTGCGTTTCTGGGGGCGGCGGCCGGGGGCAGCGTCATTTATCTGCTGGCCTTTCGCGGCGTCTATTCGGCTTACCGGGTCGTTTTGGCGGGGGCCGCGGTCAGCCTGTTTCTTGGCGCGTTGACGACGGGCGTCATTTTGCTGCATGAAACGAAGCTGTCGGAAATCTTGTATTGGATGGCCGGCAAGCTCTCGGGAGCCAACTGGAGCGATATCCGGATCGTCCTGATTCCGGTGCTGGTTGCCGTCGCCGGCGCATTTGCGCTCGCCCAGCCGATGAATGTGCTTGCGCTTGGGGAAGACGCGGCGCAGGGGCTCGGGATGAACACGCTGCGCCTGCGCCGCGTCCTGGCGGTGCTGGTCGTGCTGCTGGCCGGCAGCGCGGTCGCCGTCGCCGGACCGATCGGCTTTGTCGGGTTGATGGTGCCGCATATGGCCCGCCGGCTGGTAGGCCACGATTACCGGATGCTGCTGCCGTTTTCCGCGCTGCTGGGGGCCAACCTCCTGGTGGCGGCCGATTTCGCCGCCCAGTGGATCACGTATCCGGCGGATGTTCCGGTCGGGATTATCACGGCCCTTCTGGGCACGCCGTTCTTCCTCTATCTGCTGAGAAGAAAGCAGGGGGTGGCGAAATGAGGCTGTCCAACATGAGCCGCTTCGCGCTGGCGATGTCGATCGGCTTCGTCTTATTGGTGGCGGCAGCCTTGTTAAGCTTGCGCCTCGGTGCCGTGCCGACGCCGGTGTCCGAAATCGTCCAAGGGCTGCTGCAGGGGGATGGCGTCGTGTACAAATACCGGCTGCCGCGGCTGATCATCGCGGTCCTCGTCGGCGTTAACATGGCGTTGTCGGGCTCGGTGCTGCAAAGCGTCACGCGCAACCCGCTGGCCGCCCCCGATATCGTCGGGGTGTCTGCCGGAGGAGGGCTTGCCGCGGTCATTGTGCTGCTGCTGTTCCCGAGCGCTCCGCCGATTCTGCTGCCGCTGGCGGCTTTTGCCGGGGCGATTGCGGCAGGGCTGCTCGTATACCTGATCTCGTATCAGTCCGGGGGGATCCGGCCGGAACGGCTGGCCTTGTCCGGGGTTGCGATCTCGGCGGGACTGCAGGCCCTGATCACGTTTCTGATCGTCAAATTCGCGCTCGATTCGTCGCAGGCATTGGTTTGGCTCAAAGGGAGCCTGTACGCCAGATCGTGGCAGCATGCCGACATGCTCTGGCCGTGGACGGTCGTGGGCACGATCATCGCATTGCTTAGCTATCGCCGGATCAATTTGCTGCTGCTCAACGAAGAGACCGTCAGCGGTCTCGGCTTGCGCATTCAGGCCACGCGGTTGCTGCTGATCGGCGTGGCGGTAGGCCTGGCGGCCAGCTCCGTGGCGATCGCCGGAACGATCGGGTTCGTTGGCCTGGTCGTGCCGCACGCGGCGCGGTTGATCGTCGGCGGGGCGGACAGCCGCCTGTTTATGCCCGTATCGGCGCTGCTGGGCGCTTTGCTCGTCACCGTCGCCGATATGCTTGGCCGGATCGTGATTCCGCCGGTGGAAATCCCGGCCGGCATTATCACGGCGCTGATCGGCGCGCCATATTTCATCTACTTGCTGGTGAACCGCAAAACGGTATAGGCCTGTGACGGTTGGCTTTTAGTTTTATTATGGGATATTTTATTATTGCAATTTGGGGTCGATCGGGGTAGGGTGGCGATTTTGCCGCACCTCCTGAAAGAGGACGGATTGCTGCAGATCCTCCCCCGGTCTTAGTCCCAGCAAACGCTCCAGGTCCCCGACGGTGACGGGCCTCGCATGTTCCATCAGCTCATATCCTATATGGCCGTTGGTTTCCAATGTGGCGGTCTTCACGTCGCCGATGTTGGAAATGCCGAGCTGCCGCAAACGGACCTCTAAATGATCGACGGTCAGACGGATCCTGCGCAGATTTTGCGTAATGATCTGGCCGTCTTCAATTACCGTGACCGCACGTCCGCTCATGATGCGTTCAAACCAGTCCCATTTGAGCTGAAGATACTCGAGGAAAATCAACCAAACGATGAAGATGGCTGCCGAACCCACGGCCTTTCCCATTTCGTGATTAGCGATCGGCTGTACGATCGTCGTACCGATCGAGATCATGATGACGGTCGTCGCCACGGTCATTTGGGAGATCGATTTTCTCCCGGCAACCCGTAAAAGTACCATGCCGGACAACGCCAGCACTGTCGATTTCCAAATCCAGTCGAAATCCATAGAACAACCTCCCAATATGTAGGATACGAAGAACCATATCTCCCCGATGCCGAGTGACATCCTCTGCATAGACTTCCCAAAATCCACCTCTTATCCTCTTGAATCATTTCCTGTACGATGGAAGAAGTCCAACCATTACATCAGCATAGGGGTTGACATCATGAGGCATAAGAAGTGGGCGCTAGGCATCGCCGGCGCGATGGCGGGTACGATGTTGTTTGGGAACGTTTCCCAGGCCGCGCCGTACACCGTGAAGACGGGGGACTCCCTGTGGAAGATCGCGACCGCGCACCAAATCAGCACGACGCAGCTAAAGACGATGAATCAGCTAACCGGCGATTGGATTTATCCGGGACAGGTCCTGCAGGTTCCGGGGGCTACTACGTACACCGTGCAGAACGGGGAGACGATGTGGCTGATCAGCGTGAAATTCCAGATTTCGCTCGATGCACTCCTGAAAGCGAATCCGCAATTATCGAATCCGAACAATATCTGGGCCGGATTGCAGATCCAGTTGCCTGTCGGGGCTCAAACGGGGAATACGGCGGTGAACAGACCGGCCCGGTTCGCCGATGGCTTCTTCCCGCTAGCGAAGGGCACGTACGAACCGATGACCAACAATTACGGGGAAGGCCGGGATTGGACTTCCGGCGGTACGGCGCAACGCTCGCATGAAGGTATCGATATTTTTGCCAATGAAGGAACCAAAGTATACAGCGCGATGGACGGGGAAGTGATCAATTACGGTTGGAGCGAGCTTGGCGGCTGGCGGCTAACCGTGCGCGTGGACGGCTCTACCGCTTTCTATTACGCGCATCTTTCGCGGTACGCGGACGGGATCGGCAAGGGCAGCAAGGTCAAAAAAGGCCAGCTTATCGGCTATGTCGGCAGTACCGGCTACGGTCCGGAAGGAACCTCGGGCCTGTTCTTGCCGCATTTGCACTTCGGCATCTATCAGACGTCGCCGTGGACCGCGATCGATGCTACATCCTACTTGCGCTGGTGGGAAGCAAACCGCTAATTTGTCCCGAAACCGTAACAAAACCGGACGAATTGCGTCTTTCACATAGAGGTGGTCGTTTTGAAGAAAATCATCCTTGGAGGGCTCGCCTTCCTTCTGTTGGCGGGATGCCATCCGTTTGATCCGGTCGAGCAGGCCGTGTCCAGATATGATTCTAGGGCGGCAGCGGAGGCCGAGAAAGACCTGGAGCCGTTTGTAGCGGAGCTTTCGGCTCCTGTGCGTGCCGGACTTGACGAGGAATTTACGTTGATCGGCAGTTTGCATAATGTGACGCATACCGATTATGAACTGCAAAGCAGGCCGCGGGTATTTCATTACATGATCGTGGACAGCACGGGCTACCGCATCAATACGATAGTGATGGAAGACAGCGCGGTGGTCCGCAAGTTTCCGGGCGAAACGGACATTAACGAATTCTACCGCTGCAAGATCGACAGGCCGGGGATTTACGAGGTTTACGCGATTGCCGAATTTGCGGTCAAAGAAGACGGGGGTTACCGGAACGTCACCTATGAGTCGAAACATCGGCGCATCGAAATCGGCACGTTAAGCTGAAAAAGAGCAGGACCGGGATCCAGAGGATCCGGTTTCTGCTCTTTTTTGCATGATGCGGATAGGGCTTGCGCCAGCCGTCAGAAATCGAAGTTATCCGGGTCCGGGCCGACCCGAAGGTTCTCGTTTAGCGCGCTGATTTGCTCCATTTCCTCCGCCGTCAGCTTGAAATCGAAAACGGCGGCGTTCTCGGCGATGCGGTGTTCCTTGGTCGACTTCGGAATCGTGACCACGCCGTTTTGCACATCCCAGCGAAGGATGATTTGCGCGACCGATTTTCCGTGTTTGCGGGCAAGCTCCCGGAGCAAGGGATGATCCAGCAGCTGTCCCTGCATCAGCGGCGACCAGGCCTCCATTTGAATGCCGTGCTCGCGACAGAAGGCTTGCACTTCTTGCTGGGTTAAGCGCGGATGATACTCCACTTGATTGACCATCGGGACGACCTTCGCCTCTTGCATCAGATCCTCGAGATGGTGCGCCTGGAAGTTGCTGACGCCGATCGCTTTGACTTTGCCGGAGGCGTATAACGTCTCGAGCGCTCTCCAGGCGTCTTTGTATTTGCCGGCCACCGGCCAGTGGATCAGGTACAGATCGAGGTAATCGAGACCGAGCTTGCGCAGGCTCGTTTCATAGGCGGCCAGCGTCGGCTCGTATCCGAGATCGGCGTTCCACACCTTCGAGGTGACGAACAGTTCGTCCCGGGAAATGCCGGCCTCCTTCAAGCCTTCGCGAATGCCTTGGCCCACGCCGGCTTCATTATCGTAAATGGCGGCGGTGTCGATGCTGCGGTAGCCGTGGGTGATGGCGTATTTGACCGCGTGCACGAGCTCCGGCCCCTCCTCGACTTTAAACACGCCCAGGCCCAGACCGGGCATTCGTACGCCGTTTCGCAGCGTGACGGTATCTTGTAAATTCGTAATCATATGCAATGAACCTCCCGTTGATTTTGTTGGAGTTGGACTGCAGGTTGCGAGGGTTGCGAATCCTGGATAACCTCGGTCGCCTTCCGGTCGCGGCTTTCCAAAGCGCGGCTCCACCCCGTCAGCAGCACGGCGGCGGCAACCATCAGCGCCCCGATCCATGAAGTGTGAATCAAGCCGATGGAATCGGTGATCACGCCGCCCAGATAGGAGCCGATGGCGATCCCGGCGTTAAAGGCCGCGATGTTGATCGCGGAAGCGACGTCGACCGCGGACGGGACGAAGAGTTCCGCCAGCATGACGACATACACTTGCAGCCCCGGCACGTTCATGAAAGCGAGCAGTCCCATGAGGACAATGGTAATGAGTCCCGCGGTTTTATGTGGTGCCGTAAACAGCAAGGCGAGCAGAATCAGCGCCTGGACGGCAAACATATAAAACAACGCCCGCAGCGGCTGGCGGTTGGACAGCTTGCCGCCCGCCATGTTGCCGATGGCGATCGCGATGCCGTAGACGAGCAAAATGACCGCGACGCTGCCTTCCTTGAAGCCGGTAAGCTCCAGCAGGATCGGCGATAGATAGGTGAAGACGACAAACGTGCCTCCGTATCCCAGCGCCGTAATCAAAAATAGCAGCAGCAAGCGGCCGTTCGTCACGAGTTTGACTTGATCACGAATCGCGGCGCGCGTGCCTTTCCGCAAATCGGAAGGGATGAGCAGGCGGTTTGCGACAAAGGCGGCGAGTCCGACGGCGACGATCGCAAGAAAAGCGACGCGCCAGCCGAGCTGCTGGCCGATCAAGGTGCCCAGCGGCACCCCCGTGACCGTTGCGACGGTCAGCCCGGTGAACATGATCGAGATGGCGCTGGCCCGGCGATTTTCCGGCACGAGGTCGGCGGCGATCGTCGAGCCGATGGACATGAACACGCCGTGCGCCAACGCGGAAATGACGCGGGCCGCGAGCAGGACGGCGATGCCGGTCGCTGCGGCCGCCAGCGCGTTGCCGATCATGAACACGACCATGATCCACAAGAGCAGCGTTTTGCGCGACATCCGCGAGGTGGCGGAGGTCAGAATCGGCGCGCCGAACATGACGCCCAAAGCATATAGAGAGACAGTCAGTCCGGCTGTCGTCACGGAGATGCGCAGGTCATCGGCGATGAGCGGCAGCAGGCCGACGCTGATGAATTCGGTGGTCCCGATCGCAAAGGCGCTGACCGCCAAGGCCAGCAAAGCGAGCGTACTTCTTTTTTTGTCCAGAGACATGGTGCCCCCCCTTAAATGGTAATAAGTTGTATCGTGCCGACCCGATCGTGTATGCTGCAGGTTCGGGCGACAAATGCTATTATGGGAGATAAGGATGTAAATAGGAAGTACGCACTTTGAAGTGATATAGGAACCAAAAAGTGATATAGATACTTTTTAGTGCCCGTAAAGAATGGGGAGGATTTATGATGAAGCCAAAGAAATACAATATCGGCGTGGAAGCAACGCTGGAGGTCATCGGGGGCAAATGGAAGTGCGTGATTTTGTGCCACCTGTCGCATGGCCGCAAGCGGACCAGCGAATTGAAGCGGCTGATGCCCGATATTACGCAAAAAATGCTGACCCAACAGCTGCGGGAGCTGGAGGCGGACGGCGTTATCCGCCGAATCGTATACCAAGAGGTTCCGCCTCGGGTAGAGTATGAACTGAGCGAATACGGAGACGGCCTGCGCGGCATTCTGGATGCCCTTTGCGCCTGGGGCGAGCAGCATATCTGCAACGTGTACGGGCATTATGACGTGCTGGAGGAAAGCCCGCTGAACGAGCATTTGAAATCGTAAGCCGGACTCGGTTATGCTTGTCCTTTAAAAGGGGAGAACGAAATGAAACCAATCACCATTCTAATTGCGGACGACGAGGCGGAGATCGCCGACCTGATCGAGCTGCACCTGGCTAAAGAGGGCTACCGCTGCCTCAAAGCCGCGGATGGGCAAGAGGCTCTCGAGGCGATCCAAACGCAGTCCGTGGATTTGGCGATTCTGGATATCATGATGCCCAAGATCGACGGGTACGAGGTGACCCGGCAAATCCGCGAGCAATATCATCTGCCGATTATTTTTCTCAGCGCCAAGGCGACCGACCTCGATAAAATCACCGGTCTGGTTCGCGGCGCCGACGATTATATGACCAAACCGTTTAACCCCATGGAGCTCGTGGCCCGGGTGAACGCCCAGTTGCGGCGCTTCATCCAGCTGAACCCGTCGGTGGCGGCTCCGGCGGATGCGTCCGCGCTGGAGGTCGGGGGGCTCGTGATTCATCCCGAGCAGCGAACCGTGTTCCTGTACGGCGAACCGGTGGAGCTTACGCCCAAGGAGTTCGACATTTTGGTGCTGCTGGCCGGCCATCCGAAGAAGGTATTCAGCTCGGAGCATATTTTTCGGCAGGTCTGGGGCGAGGCGTATTATGAAGGCGGGAATACGGTCATGGTGCATATCCGAACCCTGCGCAAGAAGCTGGGGGAAGACCGGCACAAGAACAAGCTGATCAAAACCGTCTGGGGAGTAGGTTATACGTTCAATGGCTAAATCAACGGCTAAAATAAAATTCCGAAGCTTCCGCTTCCAAATGATCAAGCTGTTCGGGCTGAGTATGGTGCTGTCCGCCGGTACGACGTTCCTGATCTACCTGGCGTTACGGAGGTATTACCACACGTTATACTACGAGGATCCGCTGTACGAGGTCCGTCAAACCATCAAAGCAATTGGCGACATCAACGTGTTCCTGGCCATCTTCATCCCGCTCTCGTTTCTCTACTTCTATCTGCTTACCCGGCAGTATGTCGCCTATTTCCGGGAGATTTCCCGGGGAATCAACCAATTGGCCGGAGGCGACTTCTCCCATCGGGTCAATATCGCGTCCAATGATGAAATCGGGGACATTGCCCGGGACATCAACCTGGCCAGCGAGAAGCTGCAGCAGGCGGTGGAACGGGGCGATTTTGCCGAGAACAGCAAGGAACAGCTGGTGCTTAACCTGGCCCATGATTTGCGAACCCCGCTAACCTCCGTCATCGGATATTTGGACTTCATCCTGCAGGGCAAGGATCTGACCGCCGAGCAAATGAAGCATTACACGACGATCGCTTACACGAAATCGCAGCGGCTGGAGAAGCTGATCGACGAGCTGTTCGAAATTACGCGGATGAACTACGGCAAGCTGAATATCCACCGCCGGCCGCTTGACCTAAGCGAGCTGCTGATCCAATTAACCGAAGAGATGTATCCCGTATTCGACAAAAACCGGCTGACCGCCCGCCTTGAAGTGGAGCCGCAGTTGATGATTACCGGGGACGGGGACCTGCTCGCCCGCGTGTTCGAGAACCTCCTGTCGAACGCCGTCCGTTACGGGAAAGACGGCGAATATATCGATATTCGCGGCCGCCTGGAGGAGGGGCAAGTCGTCGTTCAAGTCGTCAATTACGGCGATTCCATCCCCCCGAACGAGCTTCCCCATGTATTCGATATGTTCTTTACCGGGGACCGGGCGCGAACCCATCAGGAAGGGAGCACCGGACTGGGTTTGTTTATCGCCAAGAACATCGTAGAGCAGCATGAAGGCGCCATTACCGTGCAAAGCGATCTCATCCGCACGGAGTTCGAGGTGCGTTTGCCGAAATTAATGATTTAATTGCGTGTTCAAAACGTCGGGTGTTCAGGACCGAAGCTTAGGCTTCCGATGTGCGTTTTTGCAAAACGCTTGAGGTCGGATGGAGCTAGGGACGCCCGGTAGCGCGGCTGCGTAACGGACCGTAAAGACCTTATTTGTCCATTTCCCGGATATTTCCCGCTGTAATGACTCCAGCGACCTTATTGGGCTCTCAGGGTGGCCAATTCGCCGCTTTTGACCGAAATAAGGTGTCCTTGGTCCGTTAAGAATCGGAAACTACCCTAAAGCGGGCCAATAGCGTTTCTGGTGTTCGTAAGCTTGCCGGAAAGCTGTGCAAGAAACCTGCTTCGTGATAAAAAGATGACTTTAAGAAAAAGTTTAGAATTACCCCACTTCTTATTTTAACAGTCTGCCCTAAGCTAAAGAGCATGAACGGCAGGAGGACTGGAAGATGAAGAAGTGGGTTTTTTTGCGTGCTTCGCTTGGCAGGGCCTGGCGGGCGCGGGTCCGGTGGATGCGCCGGGACGCCGCAGTGGCATGGCTGTTTCTTGCGCCGAGCGCGGCGGGTTTTGCCGTGTTTTATCTGATCCCGTTTGCCATGGGGGTGATGTATTCGTTCCTGAGCGGCACGTCCGGCGGAAAGTTCGTAGGTTTGGCGAATTACCGGGAGCTGCTGGCGAGTGACTCCTTCCGAAAGGCGGCGTACAACACCTTTTATTTCAGCGCGGTGAGCGTTCCGTTGATGCTGGCGTTGTCCCTGGGACTGGCGTTAATGCTGAACCGGCAAATCTACTTGCGGAAGTGGCTGCGGACCTCGTATGTCTTACCGCTGGTGGTGCCTGTCGCCTCGGTCATCCTCATCTGGCAGATGATCTTTGATTGGAACGGGGCTTTGAACTACGCGCTGAGCCGATTCGGCCATGGCCGGGTGGACTGGATGAAGACGGAAGCGGCCCGGAATGTGGTCATTGCGGTTTATCTATGGAAAAACGTCGGCTACAACGTCATTTTGTTCCTGGCGGGCCTGCAGCAAATTCCGAAAGATTATTACGAAACCGCGCAAATCGAAGGAGCCGGGCGCTTTCGACAATTTTTCGGGATTACGCTGGTTTACTTGACCACGACGACGTTCTTCGTAGTCATCATGTCGATCATCAATTCTTTCAAAGTGTTTCGGGAGACGTATTTGATGGCCGGCGATTATCCGCACGACAGCATCTACATGCTGCAGCACTACATGAACAACATGTTCGTGTCGCTGGACATTCAGAAGCTGACAGCCGCGGCGGCCTTGTTGGTTTGCGGCATTCTGGCGATCGTCCTCGGACTGTTCGGGCTGGAGCGCCGGTACCGGCAGTTCATGGAGTAAGGAGGTGCGGGTTTGCGACTTTATCAAACGATGCAAAAAGGCTTGTTAACGGTATTGATGGGAATGATCGGATTGCTGCTGCTGTTCCCGATCATCATTACGTTCACCAATTCATTGATGGCCGAACAGGAATTGAACATCAATTACGGAGCGATCGGAAAGCGGACGGAGGTGACTTCGACAAGCGCCGATACGTTCGTCAATCTGAAAGGGCTGCCTGACCGCGTGACCCTGGCGCAATACGGCAAACTGCTGGTGTATACCCCGAATTATTTACTGATGTTCTGGAATTCGGTGGGCCTGGTCGTGCCGATCATCGCCGGACAGACGGCGGTCGCGGCGCTGGCCGCCTATGCGTTCGCGAAGCTGAATTTCCGCGGCCGAGACGCGCTTTTTCTGGTCTATCTGATGACGATGTTGATGCCCTTTCAGGTCACGTTGGTCCCTAACTATATCATGGCGGATAAGTTGGGCCTGCTGAACAGCACGGAGGCCGTGATCCTGCCGGGCATCTTCGCCGCGTTCGGCGTGTTCATGCTGCGCCAGTTCATGCTGCATATCCCCTACGCGTACATCGAAGCCGCCAAAATGGACGGGGCCAGCCACCTGAGGATCTTCCTGACGATTATCCTTCCGATGGTCAAGTCGGGGTTGGCCGCGCTGGTCATTTTGCTGTTCGTCGATTATTGGAATATGGTCGAGCAGCCGCTCATCTTTCTGGACGACCCGTTCAAGCAGCCTTTATCGGTATTCCTGTCGAGGCTAAGCGGCGAATGGGGAACGGCCTTTGCCGCATCCATGCTGTACATGTCCCCGATGGTACTGCTGTTCCTGTACGCGGAGACGTATTTCATCGAGGGCGTTCAATTGTCCGGGATCAAAGGGTAGGAGGAGAAAGCGAAGCTTATGGAGTTATCGAAAGAGCAAGCGGATCGCAAGCGAAAAAGATGGATATTCACCTTGTTGATGCTGCTGATCGGGTTGCTGCTGTTCTTCACGCTATTCAGCAATACGCTGCAAACCGTGACCTTGCCGAAGGTAAGGACGGAACCGGCGGCCAGCGGAGGGCTGACCTACAAGCTGGAGGGAAGCGGCGTATTGCAGCCGGCCAATCAGGCGGAGCTGCCGAACCCGGCCGGCTGGAAAGTCCGGCAAGTCCTTGTGAAGGAAGGGGAGGCGGTGAAGAAAGGGCAAAAGCTCATCGTGTACGACAGCGCCTCCGCCGAGCGGGAGCTGGAGGACGAGATCACGCAGCTGGAGAAGCAAACCATCGCCCTGCAAACGGTGCAGGATCAATTTATCAGTTCGACGGTCGACGGAGACGAGTCCGGCCTCCGCGAGGCGAAACGCGAGCTGGAGACGCGCAAGCTGGATCT
Source organism: Paenibacillus macerans (assembly GCF_050565405.1). Classification (GTDB taxonomy): domain Bacteria; phylum Bacillota; class Bacilli; order Paenibacillales; family Paenibacillaceae; genus Fontibacillus; species Fontibacillus macerans_B. Next base: position 84,235 of record NZ_JBNYYG010000014.1, read on the forward strand.
CGCCATGCAGCGGCGAAAAATCGAAGAGCTGCGCGAACGGCTGAACCGGCAAAAAGAGCTCGTCGCCCCGTTTGACGGGATCGTCAAAGAAGTGAATGCGGTCGAGGGGTTAGCTTCCGCCGGACAGCCGGACGCGGTGGTCTCGAACCGCGGGGCGGGATACCGGCTGGATCTTGCGGCCGACGGGGATCTGGTCGGACGCCTCGGGCTCGCGGCCGGGCAACCGATCGAGATGGAAGCGGCGGCAGGGGGACGGCCGTCCCTTTCGGTGAAGGGCTCGATCGACGAGATTGCCGATGCGGGCTCGCGGATCGCGGGCTTGCCGGAGGATGGCGCCGGTGCGCGGGCGGCGGTGCCGCAGAAGCTGCTGCGCATTCATGTCGCCGATCCCGGCCTGAAAGGGGGGGAGCTGGTTTCGGTCAAGCTGGAGCGAACTGCGCCCGAGAAGGGGTGGATTGTTCCGAACGAAGCGGTTCATCGCGAAGGTAACGCGAGGTTTATTTACAAGGTCGAACAGCAGCGAGGGGCCTTAGGCAATGTATTCGTGGCCCGCAAGGTTCCGATCGAAGCAAGCGCGGTAAACGAAAGGGAGACGATGATACCGGCGGATCGCCTGTACGAAGGGGATCTGATCATTCTGGAAAGCAGCGAGCCGCTGCAGGACGGGAACCGGGTTCGTTTGCAATAATAATCAAACAGAGATACGGGGATAAGGAGATATAACTCATGATCAAACGGTTGGGAATGACAACAATATTGGCGGCCATTCTGGCAGTGGCCTTAAGCGCTTGCGGCGCCGGAGCAGAGGCAAATCGGGAGAAAAAGGTCACGGATGGCGGGAAAACCGTCCTCACGTTGTCCATTCGACAATCCGCTCCTTTTTATGAGGCGCTGGAGAACAAGTTCGAGGCCAAATATCCGGACATCGATTTGCAGATTCAAGCCTATAAACAGGCCGGAGAGGAACCGAAGGCCGGAGAGTGGGAGGAATATCAGAAATCGATCAATACGGCGTTATTATCCGGAAAAGGGGCGGATGTCCTCGAGATGGAGGGGTTGCCCGTGGAGGAATACGCCGGGAAGGACCTTCTGCTGAACATGGATGATTGGCTAAGTCGGGACGATACGTTGAAACAAGACGATATGTACATGAATGTTTTGGAGGCGCTGAAGCAAAACGGCGGTACCTATACGATTCCGTCCGGATTTTCCCTAAGGGCGTTCATTGGGGACGGAGAAGCCCTGAAGGATGCCGGCATCCAGGAGAAAACCTGGACGTGGCAGGATTTTGCCGGCATTGCGCGAGACTTGACGCAAGGGCAGGACGGCGTGTATGCCATGGCGGAATACCCGCCGGACATGCTAATGCAGGAAATGGCGGTTGACGGCTATGATATGTACGTGGATCAGGCAGCCAAAAAAGCGAAGTTCGATTCCCCGGAATTCGTGGCCTTGCTGAAGCAGGTGAAAAAAATGTACGATGACGGCGTGATGACCGCAGACTCGGTGGAGCGTGGCAAGCAATTGTTTTATTCCGCCGTTTTGCGCGAGCCGGCCGACGTGATCAACGTGACGCATATGTACTTCGACCACCCGCAGTTGCTGCAAAAACCGCACAGCGCGGAGCAATCCGGAACGATGCGGATTGTCCCGGCCTCCCGATTCGCCATTCGGGCGAAAACGCCCGTTCAAGAGGAGGCCTGGAAGCTGATGAGTTTTCTTTTGTCCGAGGAAGGACAGTCTCTGCCGGAGCGGGGCGGATTCTCGCTGCTCAAATCAGTGAACGGACAGAAGTTGGACGAGATCAAGGAGCAAGTTCAAGCGGGAACCTACAAGCTGCCTGACGGCAAATCCGTCCAAGCGGCGGACGAGGAATTTACCCGGTTCGCGCAGCTTCTGGACACGGTGGACCAATACTCGGCGCTCGACGGGAAAGTGATTGCCATCGTGGGCGAGGAATCCCTGGCCTACTTCAGCGGGCAGAAGTCTGCGGAGGAAGCGGCGGGCCTGATTCAGAACCGGGCCACCACCGTTTTGAACGAATAGGGAACACGCAATAAGCAGGGTTAAAGCAAGTTCTGTCTCCAGTGGAGGCAGAACTTTTTTTGTTTGATTTCGCCTATTGCTATTGGAATTACAATAGTGTATGATGCATAGTATAAATCATGGTGTACGATACACAGTATATGAAAAACAGTATGAGACATTGAGGTGAAAGGATGAACGCCTTACTGAATTCATTAATCACGGAGCTGCGCCGGGGCACGTTGACGTTAGCGGTCCTCAGCCAATTGCGGACGCCGCAGTACGGTTATTCGCTAGTCCAGCGTTTGGAGCAGTCCGGAATCGCCATTGATCAAAGCACGCTGTATCCGCTGCTGCGCCGGCTGGAGAAGCAGGAACTAGTGACGAGCAGTTGGGACACGTCGGAAAGCCGGCCACGCCGCTATTATGTGTTAAGCGAGTTCGGAGTGGAGATTTTTGCGCAGCTGAAGCTGGAGTGGGAGAAGACCTCCCAAGAGCTGTATACCTTGTTAAAGGGGGAGAAGGACGATGAATCCGTCGAATCTGATTGAACTTTATTTTTTGGAAGTGACCCGCCGGCTGCCGGAGCGGATCCGGGGGGATATCGCGTTGGAGCTGCGCTCCACGATCGAGGATATGCTGCCGGACGACTACGGGGAAGCCGAAGTGAAGGAGTCGTTGGCCAAACTGGGCGACCCGGCCGTGCTGGCCGCGGAGTATCGGGATCAACCGGCGCATCTGATCGGGCCGCGCTTCTATGACGCCTACGTGCAGGTCATGAAGATGGTCCTGCCGATCGTGATCGTCATTGCGCTCCTTTCGCTGATCGCCAACCAAATCATCACGTACTCCAGCGAGATTGCGCCGTTTAATGCCGTGTCGATCTTATTAGGCAAGGCCATTTCGGCGGTGCTTGGAGCCGGGATTCAAACCGCGTTCTGGATAACGTTGGTTTTTGCCATTCTGGAGCGGACCGGAACCGGCAAGGAGTTGCCGCTGAACAGCAAATTCAAGGTCTGGACACCGGACGATTTAAAAGATGTTCGCTACATTCCCAAGGAAAAAGCGATCAAGAAAAGCGAAGTATTTCTCAGCCTGCTGTGGACGGCGATTTGGGGGTGCGTGTATTTTAACGCGGACCGGTTGATCGGCGTGTATGAGAACGGCCGAATCGGGTTCGAGATGACGGCTCCGGTTTTTAACCAGGAAGTACTGCTCTCCTATTGGCCGTTTATCGTGCTGATTCTGGCGATGGATGTCGCTCTGGCCGTCTACAAATGGATTGCTGCGCAATGGACCGTCTTCATGGCGTTTCTGAACGTGGCGATCCACACCGTCTCGCTGGTGTTATTCGCCGCCATGATCCGCAACACCGAGCTGCTCTCCGACGGGTTTCGGATGAAAATGGAGGAGATTTTTGGCCAGACCGGTCTGGCGGATGTCGGCTTCGGCTCCTATTGGATCCTATGGTTGGCGTTGTTCGCCTACCTGTTAGGCGCGGTGCTCGACGCTTACCAAGGTTTCCGCAAAGCGAAAATTCGCAAGTCGGCCAAATAACGGCGCAATAAAATCCCATGTCTCTTGATGAGGCTTGGGATTTTCGTTGGCCGGGTTACGCCGCCGCCTTCCGGGATCGGTACAGCAGCACACCCAACAATACGGCGAAATACAGCAACAGGGCGGCAAAGGTGTAGAGGTACAACACCGGCCTATTTTGCAAGTAACCGACGATGGGGATGTTTAAGATCAACAGCAACGGGAAGCCGAACATAATCGCGGTGGCGCTGCCCATGACCAGATTATCCGTCGTGTTGGACTGGAACTTGGGGTCCACGGCTTTCACCAGCGCCAGCCCGGTGGAAATCGTCCCGGTCAGCATACCGTAAAAGCCGAGAATGTTCGGCAGTTTGTCCTCCGGAAGCACGCGCGGCACGAGCCACAGCATGAACCAGATCGTAACCAGCCCGCCCATCGTGGTCAAGATCAGCACCGGAGCCAGATACTGCTTCAGCGCATAGACCGAAATCGCGGCGATGGAAGCGGCGATCATATAATCGAAGGAGAACCCGGAGATGCGCTGGAGCAGATAATTGTTGGGCGAATGCTCCAGTTGGAAGCCAGCTTGCTTCCAACGGTTGAGGATCCAGCGGAACAGCATCGCGTACAAGCTGCCGATGAGAAAATGAAAGCCGATCAGCAGTTGGGCCAGCGTTTCGCCGTACGTGCCCAGCGGCGTCAGCACGGCTTCCAATCCGCGGATGGTCAAATAGGTAACCAGGTAAATGAAGCCGATCAGGGCGATTTGGTAGGTCAGTTTATCGATCGCATCGCTAAGCGGAATCTCGCCTTCCTCGGACTTTTCCGTCACTTCATGCCGCTCTTTGCGGGGGCTTGCCGCTGCTTGCTTGAACTTGGGCCGGCGAATCAAATAGTTCATCAGAATGATGCCGGGGATGACGGCCCATATGAAGCCGAAACCGGCGATCGTCAGGCCCAGGTTAGCGCCGCCTTCCAGTCCGAGCGCCTCCCAACGGCTGCCGATCGAATAGGCTTGTCCCGGCCCCTGCCCATACCCTAGCGGCAGGAGCAGGCCGATGCCGGGGAACATGTCCGGATAGAACATCTCCGTCAGGATGAGGAACAATCCGAAACCAACCACCCCCTGAATGAGATAGGTGGAAACGATCAGCATCCCCGATTTCATGATCGCCGGGCTGTTGCTGACTTCGCGTTCCTTCAATGACAATGCGATAAAGCCGATGGCCATGAGGTGATACACGAGATTGCCCAGCCGGTCGACGTCAAACCGCAGCCATCCGAGCCATTCCGGCCCGATGAGCAGGCCGAGAATCCCGGCGACCATCGAGGTGGGGACGATGATTTTTCGCAGCAGGGGAATCCGCGCTTTCAAAATGGCCGAAACGACCATGAGCAGGGAAAGGAGCATAAAATCGATAACGATGGACCATGAATTATCCAAGTGCCTAAGCCTCCCAGGTTTGCCGTGATGCGCGCTGCTCCAGCGCCGTGATAAATTTCAGCCATTTGTAGGCCGACGTCCGCGGCTGATAGAAGAGGAACCGGTACAGCTTATCCTCCGCGTAAAATTCGAATTTGTGATGAAGCTGCACGTTTAGGCCCTCGAGCCGGGACAAAGGAAATGAGTAGGCTTGTCCCGCCTCCCCTTGAAAGGAGAGAATCGATGCCTGCTGCGCCCTCCAGCGCAAATTCCCGGAAGCGATCCTCCGAAAGGGCTGATCGGCCTCCGATATGTACATATGGACATGGTCTTGCATGACCGGCTCCCACTGCGGCAATTGTTCCGGTTCCCGTACGGCTCGCTCCAATTTCCCAAGCTGCCATCGGTTCCAATCGCGCGTGGTCGCAAACTTTAGCGGATGGGTGAACGGCGCGAAGTTACCTTGCGGCGTGTAGCGCACGGTATAGCCGCAGCTCTTGCAGCCGAACAGGTCCTGTTCGGAGCGAAGCTGACCCGGCTGCTCGCAGTGCGGACAGATAAACAGCAGGCGCTCGAGATAGTGCGCAGGTGCTTTTCCAATATAGGCCGCTCCGGTCCGGGCTTGCCATTCCATTTCATCGTGCGCGAGCGCATCAGTGAGCATGCGATGGATGGTTTCAGGCGATATGTCGGCGAACGCGCCGGCGTCCCATTTTTTGACGAGGGACAATCGGATCATCCCTCTGCGGTGGCTGTCCGCCCACCTCGGAGACGAGAGATGGCCGCCGGAAATCGTGGCGATAACCACCGGGATATCCAGCATTTTCACCAGTTTGGCCGTGGAAAAAATCAAAGGCTCCGTCGTTCCGTCCCAATTGCGGTTTCCTTCGGGAAACAGACCGATGACGCGTCCGTGCTTTTTGGCCTTCATCATGCCGCGGATCGTTCGCGTATCGTTTTTGTATTTCGTTTTTGGGATGGCCCCGGTATAATGCAGTACTTTGGCAAGCAACGGATTACGAAACAAGGATGCCCCGGTGACGAAGCTGATCGGCTCGTCCACGTAACAATTGAGGTACAGCGGGTCCCAGTTGGTCACATGATTCGCCAGAATCAGATAAGGCGGCTTCAAACCCATCGTATCGTTGCGCTCGATTTCGATCCGGGAGCGGCATCGGATGATCGCGCGCACCACGGACAAAATAAGCCGCTGCGCAATTTTGCCCGGTTTCTTTTCTATGCTCACAGGTTCACATCCTGGCGTGCAAATTTAAACATAACAATATTGTTATATCATATTTTTGGATGTTTTGGTGCCGTGGATACCCGTGGAGACTCCCTCATTGCCTTGCCTTGCCGTCCTCTTTTGTAGGATAAACCGTACAAATTCATTCGATTTTCCATAAAACGATTAGCACTTGTACGATTTATCGTACAATACATTTTCGCATAAGTTTATCATCCAAGTGGGCTCGACAGTGATTAGGTAAGCCCTACTTGAGTAAACGCACTTACTATTGGGACGGCCCCTTCGGAAAGCGCTTAGGGAACACTGATGAAAATTCCCCCGTTCAAGTCGAGAGGAAGGTTGGCGTAATCCGTGCCGTTAAGCGAAACGATGCGGAATCTTCCGGGATTCTTGATGTCAGACGCCGCGACGGTCCCCGGCTTTAATTCGATTACCAACTGCTTGCTGTTCGCGATGGTTACAGTGTATCCTATGGAGTCTATATGCTTCGTAACTTCGTCCGTAAAAACGCCGGTAGGGGAATAGTCGAGCGTGGGGCTCGTAGGGAAAGTCCCGTTCGGCAAATCCTCATTGAAGGTCAAGGTAAACTCGGGGTGGAAGGCGTAGATACCGGAGTCGTGGTCGCCGGCTTGTCCGGTTCTGTGGGCGGCGTCGGTGTTCCCTGTGATGGAGGCGTATCGGCCCCTCTATCGTTTTTGAGGTTTTCCGCCGCTAGGCATAATGTTCGGTGGGCACGCCCGCGAACGTCGCGGATGCCGGGACTTGACCTAAATCCAGGCCTAACGCCCGGGCAAGGATGATGGCGAAATCCTGGCGTTCGATTTTGCCGGTCGGATCGAATTCCCCGTTTCCCTTTCCGTTGAGGATTCCGGCGTTGACAAGCTCCAGGATGGCATCCCTCGCATAGGAACCTTCAATGTCGGTAAAGGTGGTTGCCGCTTGAGCGGGCAGCGCGACGGCGCTCAACAGGGCGGCGGCGGTCAACACTTTGGCGTACAGCTTTTTGTTCAAATCAAGACCTCCTAATCTTTTGAATTGGACGGTTTAAAATCAAGTTTTCAGCTATAGTTACTATATAATAGTTTAAATTTATGCAATCACATTTTTAAAGAAAGCATCCTGTTTTTGGGGCGCGAAAAAAGCTCTTCCGCCTCGGCGGAAGAGCCCCAATCCATTCGGATAACAGCCTCTAAAAATCTTTCATCAGCCTGACATATTCCTCGTACCATTTCTCCCACTCGGCGTGGCGCGATTCCAGGCTGCGCTCGTCCAATAATGCCTTGATGACCTCAAGGCAAACATGCCAGCCGGAGAGATCCTTGGACGTATGGTCCGTAACATGATGAATCCTTTCGATCAGGATCAGCCTGCAGCCGTCCGATTCGGGGTATAGCTCGAACCGCACCTGGTCCTCGCCCCAGGTATACTCCAGGACGGAGTACGGCTTGAGCTCGAGAATCTCCATCTCCTCGAAGGTACCGTCCTGCATGTCGAATTTGACGAATCCGCCTTCGCGCAGGTCGTCGATCCGCAGTTCGGGAAACCATTTCTTTAACTTGTCGTTCTCCGTCAACGAGGCCCAGACCTTTTCGACGGGGTGCTTGAGAAAGCGCTCGAAACGGGCTGTATAACCTCCGTCCGGGTGGGATTGTATGACTGCTAACATGCTTGTCCTCCTTATCGCGGGAATTAGGATGCTTTATTACTCCTCTTCGTCCAGATGTTTCTCCAGGTCGTCGAGCTTGTTCGACCAAAACTGCCGATACGGCTCGAACCAGTCGTCGATGTCCCGTAGAGGCGACGGATTCAGGCGGTACCAATGCAGCTTCGCCTCTTTGCGCAGGGTCACGAGTCCGGCTTCGCGCAACACCCGCAGATGCTTCGAGACGCCGGGCTGGCTTAACGGCAGCAGCTGAACCAATTCCCCGACGGTCCGTTCCTGCCGGAGCATCAAGTCCAGCATTTTTCTTCGATGAGGTTCCGCAAGGACCTCGAATAATTGATCGGTATTCATGTTTATATATTGCCTTCTGGTTATATTTCTGTCAAGTTATGCGTAAGGCGAGCAAAAAGAGGCCGCCTCGGTTCAACCCGGGCAGCCTTGGTAAAGGGGAATATCAGTATCGTATATAGCCTACTTCACCGGAAATCCGGCGGGATGCGCCGGGCCACGCCGGTACGGATCGCTGCCTCGATCACGGCCTTACGCACCAGCGGGACGACCTGGTCGTTAAAAATGCTCGGAATAATATACTGCTCGTTCCGTTCTTCATCCGTGACGGCGGAAGCGATCGCCCCTGCAGCGGCCAGCTTCATCGCTTCGTTGATCCGTCCGGCGCGGCAGTCGAGCGCCCCGCGAAACAAGCCCGGGAACGCAAGCACGTTGTTGATCTGGTTCGGGTAATCGCTTCGTCCCGTGGCGAAGACGGCCGCATGGTCCAGCCCTTGTTCGGGGTCGATCTCCGGTTCCGGATTGGCCAGCGCAAACGCGATCGGCCGCTCGCTCATCGTGCGAAGATGCTCGCCGGTCAGAAGGCCGCCGGCTGATACGCCGATGAACACGTCGGCGCCGGGCAGAACGTCCTGCAGCCGGCCAGACTGCCTTTCCACCTGCGGCTGCTCCGCCAGCCACCGCCACATGGGGTGCTCGTATTCCCCGCCATAGACGATCGCCCCCTCCTTGTCCACCGGGGCCAGCTTGGTCACCCCGGCGGCGAGCAGCATTTTGCAGATGGAAACGCCGGCGGCGCCGACGCCGCTCACTACGATCCGTACCTCGGACATCGATTTGCCGACGACCTTCAGCGCGTTGATCAACCCGGCGATGACAACGACGGCCGTACCGTGCTGATCGTCGTGGAACACCGGGATATCCAGCTCCTCGACCAGCCGCCGTTCGATTTCGAAGCAGCGCGGCGAGCTGATATCCTCCAGGTTGATGCCGCCGAAGATCGGGCTGACCGCTTTGACGGTGCGGATGATTTCCTCGGTGTCGCTCGTATCCAGGCATAGCGGAAAGGCGTCCACGCCGGCCAACTGCTTGAACAGCATCGCTTTGCCCTCCATCACCGGGGCCGCCGCATACGGGCCGATGTCGCCGAGCCCCAGCACGGCGGTGCCGTCGGTAATCACTGCGACGGTGTTCCGTTTGATCGTCAGCGAAAATGCTTTGCTCCGGCTTTCATGGATGGCCGTGCAGATTTTGGCGACTCCCGGCGTGTACACCTGCGACAGATCGTCGCGATTGCGGATCGGCATCGTCGGCTCGATGGCGATCTTGCCGCCGAGGTGCATCAGGAACGTACGGTCGGAGACGTTGATCAGGCGGATGCCGTGAAGCTTCCGTAGCGCTTTAACGAACGCGGCCTCGTCCTGGTCGCCCGTGTCGACGGTGATGTCGCGGACCGATGAGCCCTTGGCCGATGAGATGACGTCGATGGACGTAATGTCGCCGCCCGCTCCGCTCACGGCCGCGGCGACGTCGCCGAAGCTGGCCTGCTTATGGTCCAGCTCCAGACGGATAATAATCAGCGTGCGTGCCATCGTTAAATCCACCCCCGCCATTTGACCGCTTCGGTCATCCGTTTCAAACCGACGATATACGCCGCCAGCCGCATATTCACCTGACGCGTCGCCGCGGTCTGGTATACTTTCTGGAAAGCGGAGACCAACAGCTGTTCCAGCTTCGCGTTGACTTCCTCCAGCGGCCAGTAATAACCCTGGTTGTTTTGTACCCATTCGAAATAGGATACGACCACGCCGCCGGCGCTTGCCAGCACGTCCGGCACGATCAATATGCCGCGACGGGACAAGATTTCCGTGGCGGCGTAGGTCGTCGGGCCGTTGGCCGCTTCCACGATCAGTTTGGCCTTGATGTCCGCCGCATTTTGTTCGGTGATCTGGTTTTCGATCGCCGCCGGCACCAGGATATCGCAGTCCTGCTCGAGCAACTCCGGGTTCGTGATGCGATTCGGGTACAGGTGCGTCACCGTGCCGAACGAATCGCGCCGGTCCAGCAGCTCGAGGATATCGAGCCCGCCGGGATTGTACAGGGCGCCACGGGCGTCGGAAATCCCGACGATCACGGCCCCGGCGTCGTGCAGGAACTTCGCCAGGAAGCTGCCGGCGTTGCCGAAGCCCTGGATGATGACGCGCGCGCCCTCCACACGCATGCCGGCCATTTTGGCGGCTTCCTTGAGCACGATCGTGACGCCGAGCGCCGTCGACGACTCCCGGCCGTAGGAGCCGCCGAGCACCAGCGGCTTGCCGGTGATGAAGCTCGGCGAATCAAACTCGCGGATCCGGCTGTACTCGTCCATCATCCAGGCCATCACCTGCGAGTTCGTGTATACGTCGGGCGCCGGGATATCCTTGGTCGGGCCGACGATTTGGCTGATCGCGCGGACGTATCCGCGGCTGAGGCCCTCGAGCTCCCGCATCGACATGGTCCGCGGATCGCAGGCGATGCCGCCTTTGCCGCCGCCGTAAGGCAGCGAGACGATGCCGCATTTGATGCTCATCCACATCGACAGGGCCTTCACTTCCTCGGCCGTGACGTCGGGGTGAAAGCGCACGCCGCCTTTAGTCGGCCCGATCGCGTCGTTATGCTGGGCGCGGTGCCCGGTAAACACTTTGACCGAGCCGTCGTCCATTTTCACCGGAATGCGCACGGTCAGCATCCGCAGCGGCTCCTTCAGCAGATCGAACATCGCCGGCGGCTCGTTCATCGTCTCGAGCGCCGTGCGGATCACCTGCTGGGTACTGGTAAAGACATCCGTGTTCTCCGAAAGTTTTCGTTTCCCGTTCATGATCATGGGGTTCCCTTCTTCCGTCCCGTGCGGGGGCATTTTTTAGAGGTAGTTCAACAAGTCATCTTTCGATCACGATGCTATTCTGGAAGAGGACTCGACGTCGAATCATGAATCTTGCCGGGCCAAGCGAAGGTTTCCGAAGCCGGTTTCCTGCACAGCTTCCGGCGAGCTAACGGACACCAGAAACGCTATTGGCCCGCTTTAGGGTAGTCTCCGATTCTAACGGACCGAGGAGACCTTATTTCGGTCAAAAGCGGCGAAATAGCCGCCATGAGAGCCCAATAAGGTCTCTGGAGTCCGTTACATCGGGAAATAGCCGGGAAATGGGCAAGTAAGGTCTTTACGGTCCGTTACGCAGCCGCACTACGCTCGCTACAGGGAGTCCCTAGCTCCAGCAAGCTAACGGACACCAGAAACGCTATTGGTCCGCTTTAGGGTAGTCTCCGATTCTAACGGACCGAGGAGACCTTATTTCGATCAAAAGCGGCGAAATAGCCGCCATGAGAGCCCAATAAGGTCTCTGGAGTCCGTTACATCGGGAAATAGCCGGGAAATGGGCAAGTAAGGTCTTTACGGTCCGTTACGCAGCCGCGCTACCGAGTGTCAATGTCCCTGGCTTCATCCGACCTCAAGCGTGTTGCAAAAACGCACATCGGAAGCTAAGCTTCGGTGCTGAATACCCTAACTATTTTGCGCTTAAAGCTTGCGGGAGGTCAGCTTGGCTTGGGTGAACAGCAGCAGGTAATCGCAGCCCCCGGCCTTCGAGTCGGTACCGGACATGTTGAAGCCGCCGAACGGATGAGCCCCGACCAATGCGCCGGTGCATTTGCGGTTGATATACAGATTGCCGCAGTGCATTGTATCCAGCGCTTCGCAGATCCGGTCTTCGTCCCGGGAGAAAAAGGAGCCCGTCAGTCCAAACTCGGTGTCGTTGTACAGCGCGATCGCTTCCCGCCAATCCTTCGCTTTGCCGAGGGCCAGCACCGGCCCGAAGATTTCCTCCTGCATGATGCGGGCTTTGCCGTCGACGCCGCCGAACACGGTCGGCTCGAGGTAATACCCGTTGCCCTCGGCCTGATGTCCCCCGGCGAGCAGTTGCCCCTCTTGTTTGCCGATCTCGATGTAATCCAGGATTTTGCCGAAAGAACCCTCGTCGATGACCGGTCCGACCGGCTTGTTTTGTTCGGGAAGGCCGATCTCGAGCTCCTGCGTCAGCCGTACGACTTTCTCTGCGACCTGGTCATATACCGATTCCACGATAATTGCGCGCGAACCGGCGGAGCATTTTTGCCCCTGGAAGCCGAACGCCGAAGCCACGATTGCCTGTGCCGCCGCGTCCAGGTCCGCGGTTTCGTCCACCACGATCCCGTCTTTGCCGCCCATCTCGGCGACGAGCCGTTTGATCCAGATTTGCCCGGGGACCGCGTCGGCCGCCAGCTTGCTGATGCGCAGGCCCACTTCCTTCGAGCCGGTGAAGCTGACGAACCGGGTTTTCGGATGCGTGGTCAGGTAGTCGCCGACCTCCGCGCCGCTGCCCGGGACAAAGTTCAGCACGCCGGCCGGCAGGCCGACTTCTTCCATTAAGGCAGCGAACTTGTAGGCAATCACCGGCGTGTTGGAAGCGGGCTTCAGCAGCGCGGTATTACCGGCGACGATGGCCGCCGAGGTCATGCCGACGCAGATCGCCAGCGGGAAATTCCACGGCGGAATGATGACGCCGACCCCCAGCGGGATGTAGGTCAGGCGGTTGTCTTCCCCGGCGACCCTGGTCAAAGGCATCGACTCGTTGATGTCGCTCAAGCGGATCATTTCCCGCGCGTAAAAATTGAGGAAGTCGATCGCTTCCGCCGTATCGGCGTCCGCTTCGGCGTAGTTTTTGCCGGCTTCAAGCACCATCATGGCGGAGAATTCATGCTTGCGTGCAGCCATTAGCTCGGCGGCCTTCAGCAAATAATGCGCGCGTTCGCGGGGGGGTATTTTTTTCCACGATTCAAAGGTCTCGAGCGCGGTTTGCATCGCTTTTTCAGCCAGATCCCGGTCCGCTTTGCTGACATAACCGATCGTTTCGTCAAGTTGCCCCGGGTTGATGGAACGGATCTTCGCCTCCGTAAAAATCTTCTCGCTGCCGATATGCAGCGGATACTCGCGCCCCAGCTCGGATTTAACTTTGACGATTGCCTCCTCCATCGCCAGCCGGGCCGGCTCCTGCCGGAAATCGGTAAACGGTTCGTTGCGAAATGCCTCCGTTTTTGCCGTCGTGTTCATAGGGAAGCGCTCCTTTATCATGGGATTATTTGAAAAAGTTCTTTACAACAAACCAGACATTGGCCGGACGTTCGGCAAGCCGGCGCATGAAGTAGCCGAACCAGTCGCTGCCGAAAGGGACGTAAACGCGAACCTTGTAGCCCTCGCGGACGAGCTGAAGCTGCAAATCCTCGCGGATGCCGTACAGCATTTGAAATTCAAAGCGTTCGTTTGGAATGTTCAGTTCATGGATGATTTGCTTGGCGTAGTCGATGATGCCGGAGTCGTGGGTGGCAATGGCAGCGTAGCCGCCGTTTTTGAGGTGAGTGGCAATGAGGCGTTTGTAGTTGTCGTCGACATCCGGCTTGGCCGGGATGGCAACTTTGGGCGATTCCTTGTAGGCGCCTTTGACGAGCCGCAGGTTGGGCTTCAGATCCTTCAATTCCTCGAGGTCGTGAATGGAGCGGTAAAGGTAGGCTTGGATAACGATGCCGACGTTGTCGATTTGCTCGCGCAGCCGCTTGTAGATCGCGATCGTTTTTTCGCATTGGGCAAAATCCTCCATATCGATGCGGACGAACAAGCCGTACATGCGCGCCCGGTTCAATATGGCCGTCAGGTTGCTCAGGCATACCTCCTCGCTGATCCCGAGGCCAAGCGAAGTGAGCTTCAGCGAAAGATTGGCCTTTACGCCGGAGCTTGCGATGGCATCCAGCGTCTTGAGGCACATCATGGCGGACAGGCTGGCTTCGGCCTCCGTCGCTACGAACTCGCCCAGGTGGTCCAGCGTCGCTTCCCGGCCCGAGGCATTCAGCGACCGGACGGCATCGATCGCGCCTTCGATCGTTTCCCCGGCCACGAACCGGCTGGCGCCGAAGCGCAAACCGTATTTGCGCGCCATCTTGTTAGCGGATTGGCTTTTGGCGAAGGTCTGAAACAGCGTTTTGATTAACGCGTCCATGGATCCATCCATCCTTTTCCAAAACTTATTTGTACACAAAATATACAATATTTTAATTATTTGAACAATAGATAATGAAAAATAAACAAAATACATTTTAAACATCGAAAAGTGTTCAATAGTGAACAGTTTTTGCTGGGCTTCGATCTGCTTTTGAGACCGGAATATTGAACCAGGGCAGGTTTCATGTTAGATTTACAAGTAAAATTCATTCCATGTGCGAGGTAGTTTATGTTCAATCATGAACGAGCGGCGTTCCGGAGCGATATGCTTCGCTTGAAGCCGGAGGATGGAGCGGGGGCTTTGACCGCGGCGCTTCGCGGAAGCAAGACGGCCGTTGTCGTCTGGAACGAGACTTACTATTTGTTTACACCCGATGAGGCCGATTTGCTTGGGCGGTTGGCGGGGGAAGGTTCGATCGGACAGATTTTGGCGGAAAACGGCACTGCCTTTGCCGCAGCGGCTATCTTTCGAGAGGGAGAATTGTTGTCGCATGCGGTCAACGGGCTTGCGCTGAAGTTGACCGGCAGGGTCGGCCGCCCGGCGGTGGTGGTGGACGATGAACGGGAACCTGTCGGCTATTTGCCGCTGACCGATTTGCTGCGTTTTGCCGCGGAGCGGGAGCAGCGGGCTTCGGCTTATTTCGAGACGCTGCTGGAAACGGTGAGCGACGCCGTTACCGTCGTGGACCAGAACGGGACGGTGATCGGCTGGAACGCCATCGCCGAGGAAGTGTACGGCATCGCCAAAGCGGATATCGTCGGCCGGACGATCGGCGAGCATTTCGATCCGGATGCGCTGGTGGTGCTGAAGATTTTGGACGAAGGGCGGCGGATGCGCGGAGCTTATCATCGTCCGCGTCCCGACACGCATGTGCTGATCAACGCGTCGCCGATCGTGGAGGCGGACGGGGGCCGTATCATCGGCGGGGTCGCGACCGAGCAGGACATCACGCATCTCGTGAAGCTGAACGACGAGTTGACCATGGCCGAATCGCGCCTGTTGACCCACAGGATGAACGATCGGGATCCGTTTGCGCTGCTGAGCGGGCGCGGGGAGAGCATGGGCAAGGTAATCAAGATCGCCAAAAAGATCGCCGAAACCGACTCCGCCGTCCTGCTGATTGGCGAAACCGGGGCCGGCAAGGAGCAGTTGGCCAAGGTGATTCACCAGGCCGGCCTTCGTGCGGAGGGCCCGTTCCTGTCGTTGAGCTGCGGGGCGATTCCGGTGGGCTTGGCCGAGGCGGAACTGTTTGGTTACCACGGCGGCGCTTTTTCCGGGAAGCCGTCCGGGCAGGCCGGCCGGTTGGAAGCGGCGGACGGGGGCTCCTTGTTCTTGAACGAAATCGAAGGCCTGTCGCTGGATATGCAAGAAAAGCTCGTCCAATATATGAAGCGGCGCGTGCTTACGCGTATCGGGGCAGCGGACGCGACGCCGGTGTCCACGCGGATTTTTGCGGCGACGAGCCAGGATTTGGAGCGTCTGGTGCAGGAGGGGAAGTTCCGGGCGGACCTGTATTACGCTTTGAACGTCGTATCGCTTAAGGTGCCGCCGCTCCGCGAGCGCAGGGAGGATTTGGCCACGCTGCTGCAAATGTATCTGCGGCTCTTTTCGCTGCAATACCAGAAGCCGATTCCGGCAGTTTCGCCGGAGGTGATGCTGGCGTTCATGAATTACGATTGGCCGGGGAACGTTACCGAGTTGCGGGCCGTCGTGGAGCGCTGCGTCATCCTGAGCGACAACGACCAGATCGCGCTGGAGCATTTGCCGGAGCCGCTGCAGCGGCGGCAAGCCCAGCTGGAGTTTGCCGCAGCGGAAAGCGCCGATCTGCTGCCGGTTTCGTACGGCGGCCAGGGTGGCGGGTTGGCGAACGAGGATCGGCCGGATCGGCTGGCCCATATGCTGCGTCCCAGAATCAGTCCCGAGGAAGAAATCGAGCTGATGAAGGAAGCGCTGGAGCGGGCGTCCGGCAACAAAAGCCATGCGGCCAAGCTGCTGGGCATATCCCGCGGCACCCTCTATAAAAAAATTCGCGACTATAAATTAGTATAGACAATCACAATTAGAAAATATTGCATATTTTGACACCGGCAATCTCTTTGCCTCGACATGGGCCGAACCCTTGCTTGGGCACCTGCATAGCATATAGCACATTATGCGGGAAAAGGGGCGTGACTCCATGATAGGGATAGAGTTGTCGGTGATTCATTATGTGTACCTGGCCTTCATCGTGTTCATTATGGCGCTGCTGATCAAGCGGCGCGATACGACGATGATCTGCGTGGCGGGCATATTTACGCTCGGGCTGTTGGCGACGGAAACGCTGAGCGGTTCGGTATCGGGGATTTTTAACTCGTTTATTTATGCCACGAAAGAGCTGATGGGGACGATCATGATCATTTCGATCATCGTGGCGATGAGCCGCGTGCTGATCCGTACGGGCATCAACGAGACGATGGTAGCCCCTCTGACGCGCTTCTTGCGTACGCCGGCGATGGCGTATTGGGGAATCGGCCTCATCATGATGGTCACTTCGTTTTTCTTCTGGCCTTCGCCTGCCGTGGCCTTGATCGGCGCGGTACTGCTGCCTGTTGCGATCCGGGTGGGGCTGCCCGCGCTGGGCGCGGCGGTGGCGATGAACCTGTTCGGGCACGGCATCGCCTTGTCCGGCGATTACATCATCCAGGGCGCGCCGAAATTGACGGCCGATGCGGCGGGGCTGCCGGTCGGCAGCGTGATGTCGGCCAGCGTGCCGCTGGTCATCGTCATGGGGCTGGTGAGCACCGTCACTGCCTTTTGGATGATGCGCCGCGATCAGCGGAACGGCACCTGGCGGGACGGTCTTGTTGCTTCGAAAGGGGACGGCGTGCTTGCCGATGAACGGTCGGCCGGCGGCAAAGAAGATCGCGCCGCCATTCATCCGCAGGCGAGAAAATGGCTGGCCGTCCTGATCCCGCTGCTGTTCGCCGCCGACGTGGCGGCGATGTTCCTGCTGGACCTGCAGGGCGGCGACGCCACGGCGTTGGTCGGCGGTACGGCGGTGCTCATCCTGATCGCCGTAACATTGCTCGCCCACCGCAACCGGGGCCTGGAGAAGGTTACCTCGTACCTGATCGACGGGCTTGTCTTCGGCTTTAAGGTGTTCGGCCCCGTCATCCCGATCGCCGCCTTCTTTTACCTCGGCGACGCGGCGTTTGCGGAGCTGTTCGGGCAGGTGCTCCCCGAAACGTCGCACGGCATCGTGAACGACCTCGGCGTAGCCTTGGCCGACGTCGTTCCGCTAAACGGCATCGTCGGCGCCGTGACCCTTGCCGTTACGGGGGCGATCACCGGCCTGGACGGCTCCGGCTTCTCGGGCATCTCGCTGGCCGGCTCGATCGCCCAGCTGTTCGGCACCGCCATCGGCACGGGCACGGCCACGCTGACGGCGCTGGGGCAGGTCGCCGCCATCTGGGTCGGCGGCGGCACGCTGATCCCGTGGGCGCTCATCCCGGCCGCCGCCATCTGCGGCGTGAGTCCGTTCGAGCTCGCCCGCCGCAACCTCAAGCCGGTGTTTATCGGCCTCGTCGTAACTACCGTGGTGGCGATGTTTTTGGTGTAGCGGGGCGTGGGCTTCCCGGCGGCGGCGCGGCTAATCGGCTGCCTCCGCGGCCGACTTTTTCCCAAGGAGGCGGTTCTTCGCCTCCTTGGTCTGTTTTAGCCTAAGGATTCCCACTCTACTCTACCCCTGCGATGTCCTTACAGTGTCCTCGTGTCCTCGCAACATTTCCGCTTCACCAACGTCCCACTCCGCCAACGTAAGTATTTAACTAGTTATCAATCTGGCCTGCCCCGGCGTTCGCCGGTTCTTCGGGCGAGTTGGTGCTCCCCAAAAGCACTATAGTGTTGTTCAAAACTCATGAAAGTTCCCCCTTTCCATATTAATAAAAAACGTCCCGTATCTGCTCCATGCACCGGAAACCAAGGGGCTCTCGGAAACCATGCCGGTTCCGTTCCTCCCCATGAATGACAGTCCAAACAGAGCTGTACGGGACGTTCTTCGTCTTAGCTTCAGTTTAGGACCACGCCCGCAGGGGTCGTCCAGTTTGCCTCAGAGTGAGCCGGTGTCCTACTTTGTCATTGCATTTCGCGAGCGGCGGACGTAAGCTGGGGGAAGGGCGGTGGAAGGGTTTCCCAAACGATTCGGGTGTGGCGGCATCACCGCCATGCCGGACCGACCGGAGTTCTCCCGGATACATAGGGTACATCGTTGAGCCAGACGGTACGTCAGCGTACGCAGCCCGGCGGAATCCCTGCCGTGGTTTGTTTTTCACGTGTCCCCACCCGGGTTCCCCTGACCCGCGCTCTTCCCTGTTTCTCCCTGAGGGAAACATGAAACTAAGGGGGAGCCGGTGCGTATCATTATTTAGTGTGTACATGGAAAGGGTGAGTCGCTTGGAAAATGGCATGAGCGTGAAACTGTATGAGAAATTGCCGGACGGAGAACTGCGCGAGCTGGAAGAGCGCGTTTGGAGCACGAACATGGTGGCGGCGCTGGAGCATGTGAATTATCTGATCGTCGGCACCCGCGAATTTGAAACGGTGGAAGGCCGGCTGAATGTAGACGAGGGGAAGCTGGAGCTGCTGCTCGTTCCGATTGCGCACGAATAAGGAAGTTTTTTCGTAAGGAGGAATCGGTTTTGGCTAGAGAAGAGGAAGCAACACCGAAAGAAACGGTTGCCGCGAAGGCCGCCAAAGAAACGAAAGAACCGGGCGGTTCCAAATTTTTCACCCCGGAAGGCAAGCCGATCCGCGTCTTGTCCACGTCGCTGGGGATCGCATTGCTCGCCAACGCTTTTCTGATTCCGAGCGGCGGGGCTTCGGCCGCAAGCAGCGGCACGACGGCGGATGAACCGAAGCTCGTCGCCTGGTCGACGGAAGAAGTGAAGCAATATTTCGACAAAAACGTAGACTGGAACATTCCGCTCCCGATAGATGAGGAGGGGCAGGCGGAAGGCGAAGGAGCGGGGACCGGCGAGGCGTCCGGCGGCTCGGGCGGCACGACCGTCGTCAACAACTACGGCGGCTACCATTCCGGGTTCGGCTGGGACGACATGCTGCTATACCATCTGTTGTTCAACAGCGGGTCCAACTACTCGTCCAGCCGCTGGTACGACAACCATCGCGGATATTACGCGGGCTCGTCGACACCTTACAAGCCGAAGACGTATTCGAGCGATACGTTCCAGAACAAAACGATGGCCGGTTCCGTGGTTCGTCCGAAGACGTCGACCTCATCCACCGGCTCGATCGTCCGGCGTTCAATTTCATCGAAAGCCGGAGGCATCGGCGGGAAATCAAGCGGACTGGGCTCGTCCAGTTCATCCTCCAGCTCCTCCAAAAGTTCGGTTTCCGGCTCGAAATCCAGCGGCGGCTCCAGTAAAGGGTTCTTCGGAGGATGACGGACAACGTGTTCGAAGTCGTCGGCCGGCCGCATCCCGATCGGATCGAACGGGTTAAACTGCTGCGCGAGCTCGGTTTCGCCTGGGCGGATATCGAGGACGAACAATACTGGATCGACCAGTTGGTGCTGATGCCCAAAGCGACGTACGAAGAGCTGGAGCGGGCGGCCGCAGCGCTGTGGCGCATTCTCGACAAAGCCGTGCGTTATGTCCATCGCCGGCACGATCTCTATGAGCTGATCGGCATTCCGCCGATCCTGTGGACGATGCTCGACGAGCTGCCACTGCCGGAGCCGGGGGTGATCAGCCGCTACGCGCGGTTCGATTTCGCCATAGCGAATGACGGCTCCATCAAGCTGCTGGAGCTGAACGCGGATACGCCGACCGGATACGTCGAGGCTTCGATCGCCACGCCCTGGCTGCTGGAGCAGGCCGGGTACGATTCGCCCAACCGGCGGATGAAAGAGCTCGTCGCCGAAGCGTGGACGATCGAACGTCCGGATACCGTGGCCTGCGTCGAGTATGGCCGCCATCTGGAGGATTCGGGGACGATCGAAGCGTTGGGCCGGCACAGCGGGCTTGACGTCCGTTTCGAGGACTGCCTGGAGCTTTGGGTAGATGAAGGAACGCTAAAAAATAAGGACGGCCGCACCATTGAGCGCATGTTTGCCCTCTATCCGAAAGAGTGGATGGCGGTGGACGATGCCGGCGAAGCGCTGAGCTACGCGGTTGAAACCGGACGGCTGACGCTGTTCAACGGGCCGCACAGCATTTTGCTGCAGTCCAAGGGGCTGCTTGCCGCCGTATGGGGGCTTTACGAGCTGGGGTTGCTGTTCGATGAAGAAGAGCGCCAAGCCATTGCGAGCTACGTGCTGCCGACGTACAACAAGCCGGTTTTCTCGGGCAGCTTCGTTTCCAAATCGATGTTTGGGCGCGAGGGCGGTTCGGTGCGTCTGTTCGACGAAGAAGGCCGGCTTGAGCTGGAGGATCAGGAGGGCTTTGACAGCAGCGTGCTGTTCCCTTCCGTTTATCAAAAAAGAGCGGAGCTGGCGCGGGTCGATACGGCCTGCGGCGAGCTTCATTTATTGACCGGCATGTTCGTCCTGAACGGGACGCCATGCGGCATGCTGGGGCGGGCCGGCGGTCCGATTACCGGCAATGCCAGTCATTTTATCGCGTTGGGAGTGAAATAAATGCATTTGCATAAGAAGGGTTTGGCCCGGCGGTTGATCGTTGCGGCGATGCTCGTGCTGGCCATGCTGGCGCTGAGCGCTTGCGGCGAGCAAACGAGCGTCTTCTCCACCGATACTGGCACGGAATCGGCCTTAACGACCGCCCGCGTACCGTGGGATTACAAGATCGTGGAAGGGACGGTAGGCGATCTGGTGGGCAGCGACATGACGATTTTACCCGATAACGATCTGCTGCCGAACGACAACAACTACGCCACGGGCGACAAAATCTGGATTCTCCAGTTCATGGACGCCGAGCTGACCACGGACGAGAACCAGAAGAACGAAGTCCGCTTGTCCTCCTGGACGACGCTGAAGTCGTATCCGGACCAAGCGGCGGCCGAGAAGGACCTGGCCGAGCTGAAGGTGTCCGTCACGACCGACGTCGATCTGGTCGGCGTGTACCAAACCGAATACCAAGGCAAGACGAGAAGCTTCGCCGTCCTGGAGCTGCCGACCGGCAACCGGATCAAGCAGCCGATCGACGATGCGCGGTACGCGGCTTTGGAGAAGGAGAAGACGGCTGCGGTCGTGCTGGAGGAAGTGCATGACTTTGCCGATTACGATTTGGCATTTGCGAAATTTCGGGGGTGGGCGAATTGACGGTAGTGGTTAACATTGTGGTAAGCGTTGTTGTCATGATTTTGCTGCAGCTGCTGGGTATGGTCATTTTTAATTGGATGACGCCGTACCGTGACATGGAGGAACTGAAGAAGGGGAACGTCGCCGTGGCCCTGGCGCTCGGCGGTAAGTTCCTTGGCACGGCCATCATTCTTGGGGTGTCGGCCTTTACGAATACCTCCATCCTGCACATGATTTTGTGGTTTGCCGTCGGGTACGTGTGCCTGATTGCGGCGTATTGGATTTTTGAGCTGGTGACGCCGGGCTTCAATATTTCGGACCAGCTGAAGCAGGGCAATGTCGCGGTAGGCACCTTGCTGTGCCTGGTGTTCATCGGCATGGCGTTTGCCGTCAGCAGCCTGATCATTTGAGCAGTAGTTCAAAAAGTCGTCTTCCCATTACGAAGATCATGCATAGAAGTGGAATCGGCATCGAATCTTGAATTCAGCCGGGCCTTCCGTTGCTCACGTAGGCTCACCTACGCTGCGCTACTCAGTCCCTAGCCTCATCCAACCTTCTCGGTGCTGAAAAGCCGACTTTTTGAACCTTTATTGAAATGGTAGTTCAAAACCTCTTTTGATTCACGATTTTGGTCTGGGGAAGGGGCAGTCCGGTGCACTTTTTGCTCAGAGTAACGACTCGGTTGATGCGTTTGCGTAAAACGTCGATAGGACTCATTATCCTGTTTTTTATTACGATAAGCGCAACAATCGCTTATGGATTGGAGCCGGCGACGTTCGGGAGCTGGTTTAACGCTTTGTATTGGGTCATGACGACCATGGCCACGGTGGGTTACGGGGACTATTTCGCCGAGACCGTGCCGGGCAAAGCGTTTACGATGTTTTTGTACATTTTCGGAATCGGGCTGCTAAGCCTGGTGATCGGCAAAGTGATCGATTCCATCGGGAGCCTTCAGCGGCAGAGAGGGGCGGGAGCTTTGAGCTTTCGGGGCGAAAACCAGATCGTTCTGATCAATTGGAGCAAAAAAGCGCAATCGGCGGTGGAGGAAATTTTGAGTTATTCCCCCAAAAGCCATATCGTGCTGATCGATGAAATGGACCGGCATCCTCTGGAGCATATGCATCAGGTGCATTTCGTCAGCGGGGATCCGGCTGCGGACGACGTTTTGCAGAAGGCCGGCATCGACCGGGCGAAGGCGGCGATCATCTTCGCCGATTCGCGCATCGAAGAGTTTTCGCTGATCGACGGCAAGTCGCTCTTGATCGCCTCCAGCATTGAACGATTGGCGCCGCACGTACATACAACCGTAGAAATTACGCAGGAAAAGCATATCCAGAACTTCCGCCACGTCCAGGTGAACGAGTTCGTGTTGTCCCATGACGCGATTTCCAGGCTGGCGGTGCGGTCCGCGCTGCAGGCGGGAAACTCCGAAGTGATCCGCCAGTTGCTGAGCCGCCAATACGGCGACGATATCTACGAGATCCCGGTGCAAAGCGGGTGGACAACGTACCGCGAGGCGTTCGAGGCGTTGCTGAGGCAGGGGGCGACTTTGCTCTCCGACCGCGGCGACCTTGGAATCAACCGTAAGCTGGACCAGCCGATACCGGCAGAGGCGCGGCTATATATCGTATCCGACGAATCTACGTATCGGCGGATTACCGGCGCGTAGCGGTAGCCGACTAAAGCAAGAGCCCTTGGCCTTCAGGCCAAGGGCTCTTTTTGCGTGTGCGCCCGGCATGGGCGATAACTAGGCGGTGAAAGTCCGCTACAGGCTTGGCAGTAGGAACTGTTAGCTGAAGGCAAGGGTGTCGGTCGCGAGGCCGAATCTGAAGGAAGCCGGAGGCAAACCCTCGGTCTGACGAACAGAAATCACATATAAGGCATGATGAGACGGACGAGCTTGCACGTCAAAGTAAAGTCCAATACTGCCCGAATCT